>NZ_JBRYHT010000005.1:0-290194 GCF_053309355.1 Citrobacter freundii complex sp. 2025EL-00176
TTTTTCGTCTTGCGACGTTAAGAATCCGTATCTTCGAGTGCCCACACAGATTGTCTGATAAATTGTTAAAGAGCAGTGCCGCTTCGCTTTTTCTCAGCGGCGCGGGGTGTGCATATTACGCTATCCCGCTTCAGAGTCAAGCGTTTATTTACGCTTTTCTCCGCTGACCCGGCGGCATGTAATCCGTTGTTCCGTGTCAGTGGAGGCGCATTATAGGGAGTTATTTCAGGCTGACAAGGGGAAATTTAAAATAACTTTCTGAATGCGTATTTTTTCACCAAAAGCACCATTAACATGCCATAAAATAAGCAATTTGCCGTTTATGCAGCCGCAATCACACTTCCTGGTGGCATACTAATGAATAAGAAAAAGAGTAAGGAAGAACATTCATGCCTTTAAATGCCCAACAGCTAGCCGCACAGAAGAATCTGTCCTACGTTCTGGCCGAAAAGCTAGCCCAGCGAATATTAAAAGGTGAATACGCGCCGGGAGCTATCCTGCCCGGTGAAATAGAGCTGGGCGATCAGTTTGGCGTGAGTCGTACCGCAGTAAGAGAAGCGGTAAAAACGTTAACGGCAAAAGGTATGGTATTACCGCGCCCGCGTATTGGCACTCGCGTCATGCCTCAGGCAAACTGGAACTTCCTCGACCAGGAGCTGCTTACCTGGTGGATGACGGAAGATAATTTCCCTCAGGTCATAAAACATTTTCTGGTGATGCGTATCAGTCTGGAGCCTCAGGCCTGTTTACTGGCGGCGACTATCGGGACGGCAGAACAGAAAGCGCATCTCAATACACTGATGGAAGAGATGGTCGAGCTGAAAAGAAATTTCCGGCGCGACCGTTGGATAGAAGTTGATATCGCCTGGCATGAGCACATCTATGAAATGAGTGCGAATCCGTTCCTTATCTCCTTTGCATCACTTTTCCATTCCGTCTACCAGACTTACTTTACCTCTATTACCTATAACGATGTGGTGAAGCTGGATTTGCACCAGGCCATTGTCGATGCAATAGAGGATAGCGATGGCGATCGCGCCTTCACTGCCTGTCAGGCATTGCTGATAGCACCGAACGTGCTACCGGATAAATAATATGTCAGAAAAGAAATCTCGCAGTATGGCCGGGCTGCCGTGGATAGCAGCCATGGCCTTTTTTATGCAGGCATTAGACGCCACTATCCTCAATACCGCCTTACCCGCAATAGCGCACAGCCTTAACCGCTCTCCACTCGCCATGCAGTCGGCTATTATCAGCTATACCCTGACGGTCGCCATGCTGATCCCGGTGAGTGGATGGCTGGCAGACAGGTTCGGTACCCGACGCGTCTTTATGATTGCTGTGAGCCTGTTTACGCTGGGATCGCTGGCCTGCGCGCTATCCAGTTCCTTAAGTGAATTGGTGGTTTTCCGCGTCATCCAGGGCATCGGCGGCGCGATGATGATGCCTGTTGCCCGTCTGGCTTTATTGCGAGCTTACCCGCGCAGCGAACTCCTCCCTGTGCTTAACTTCGTGACCATGCCTGGTCTTGTGGGTCCAATTTTAGGTCCGGTACTGGGCGGTGTTCTGGTCACGTGGGCCAGTTGGCACTGGATTTTCCTGATTAATATTCCCATTGGCGTGGCGGGTATCTTCTATGCACGCAAATATATGCCGAACTTCACCACGCCGCGCCGCGGCTTTGATATGACAGGTTTCTTCCTCTTTGGCCTGAGCCTGGTGTTGTTTTCCAGCGGTGTTGAGCTATTTGGTGAGAAGCTTGTCGCTACCTGGGTCGCACTCAGCATTATTGTGACCAGTATTCTGTTGCTGCTTGCCTACATTCGTCACGCGCGCCGTCACCCAACGCCGCTTATATCGCTTCCAATATTTAAGACCAGAACCTTTTCCGTCGGAATAGCTGGAAACCTTGCCACGCGTCTGGGTACCGGATGTGTGCCGTTCTTAATGCCGCTGATGCTGCAGGTAGGCTTTGGATATCCGGCGCTAATTGCGGGTTGCATGATGGCGCCAACGGCGCTGGGATCAATACTGGCAAAATCAATGGTGACGCAGGTGCTGCGCCGACTCGGCTACAGAACGACACTGGTGGGTGTAACGGTGTTTATCGGCCTGATGATTGCGCAATTCGCTTTGCAATCGCCTGCCATGCCGGTCTGGATGCTGATCCTACCGTTGTTTATTTTAGGTATGGCGATGTCCACCCAGTTTACCTCAATGAATACCATCACTCTGGCGGACCTGACCGATGAGAACGCCAGTAGCGGTAACAGTGTGCTGGCCGTTACGCAGCAACTGTCGATCAGTTTAGGGGTCGCTATCAGCGCCGCCGTCCTGCGTATCTATGAAGGCATGGAAGGTACCAATACGGTTGAACAGTTCCATTACACCTTCATAACCATGGGCGCGATCACTATTGTCTCCGCCCTGATGTTTATGCTGCTAAAAGCCAAAGATGGACGTAACCTGATCAAAGATCGGCATAAGCCTAAACCGACCCCCGCGCCATCAAAACAGGAGTAAGTTGCAGGCGTTGCTGCTGCAATGCGGGCTGCGCCATCCGGTGGATTAACACATCGATGGCCAGTTCGCCCAATTCATCTTTGGGTTGATGGATGGTCGTCAGCGGCGGCGTCATATAGCGTGCCAGTTCGATATCATCATAACCCACCACCGCCATATCCTGCGGAATACGCAATCCTGACTGATACAATGCCTGATACGCGCCGACGGCCATTGCATCGTTCCCGGTGAAAACGGCCTGCGGCCGCTGTTTATGTGATAACAACGTTTGCATAGCTTCAAAACCACCGCCGAACTCAAAGTCACCGGTGATCTCGTAACCTTCCGGGACAGGCAAGCCCGCTCGCTTCATAGCCGCCCGATATCCTTCCAGACGTAAACGCGCCGGTGTTTTATCCAGCGGCCCGGTAATACAGGCAATGCGCGTAAAACCTTTATCGATAAGATGCTGAGTGGCTAAGTCCCCGCCTAACAGGGAGTTATCCTGAATCAAATCGCTTTCGCCATCAAAGGGCGACCAGTCCATCATCACGGTAGGAATAGAAGGATAGCGTTGCATTATCTCTCTGGAAGGCTGATGTGTTTCCGTGCAGAGCAGCAGCAAGCCATCCACCCGTTTTTGCATCAACGTTTCCAGATTGCGGTTCATGCGCTGTTCATCGCCTTCGGTATTGCATAACACCAGGCTGTAGCCGCGTTCAAAACAGCTACGTTCAACGCCACGAACCAGTTCGGAATAAAAAGGATTGGTACTGGCAGTGATTAACATGCCAATGGTGCGGGTCTGGTTTAACTTGAGACTACGCGCCAGCGCGGAAGGCGCGTAGTTAAGCTCTTTAATTGCCGCTTCAACTTTGTCAGTGACAGACTCACTGACAAAGCGATCTTTATTGATGACGTGAGAAACCGTCGACGTAGAAACACCCGCCAGGCGGGCGACGTCCTTCATTGTAGCCAAGCGTTACCTCTGTTGACTTAAAAACGCTTCTATTTCTTCGCGCCATGGAACGGAAGGCTGCGCACCTTTACGGGTGACCGCAATCGCCGCAGCCGCATGGGCAAAACGGATCGCTTCAGGCAGCGGAGTCTCTTCCAGTAACGCTGTAATTAATGCGCCGTTAAAGGTATCCCCGGCAGCGATGGTATCAACGGCGTCCACTTTAAAACCAGGCACGCGGTGACCTTCACCATTCACGCTGGCCCACACTCCGCGACTACCTAAAGTAATCAGTACAGTATGGATCCCTTTGGCGTGTAATGCCTGCGCTGCTTTGGCCGCATCTTCATCGTTTTCTACCCGGATCCCCGTCAGCTTCTCAGCCTCGGTTTCATTCGGGGTAATAATATCCACCAGCGCCAGCAGTTCGTCAGAAAGTTCACGCGCCGGTGCCGGGTTAAGGGCGACCGTGGTCTTATTTTGCTGCGCAATTTTTGCCGCAGCCAGCACGCTTTCGATCGGCGACTCTAACTGCATCAGTAAGGCGGAAGCCTGCGCAATGCGGTCGCGTTGTGCTTCCACCAGCGCAGGAGAAAGGGCTGCGTTCGCACCGGCGTGAATGCCAATGACGTTCTCGCCATCACCATTCACAAAGATCAGTGCCACACCGGTCGATTCCCCCGAAATGACGCTTATCGGCGCAATATCGATATTATCTTTGGCCAACTGTTTACGCACGCTTTCGCCAATATCATCATCACCCGTACAGGCAATGAACGCGATGTTCGCGCCACTACGACCCGCAGCAACAGCCTGATTAGCGCCTTTTCCGCCAAATGCGACCTGATAATGGCTACCGGTTACGGTTTCACCAGGCGTTGGGAAAGATTTAAGGTTGAGGATGTGATCGGCATTGATGCTGCCAAGAACAACGAGGTTGCCTGCGGTTTTCATGTTCGGAGTGTCCAGTAAAGTGCGCCACCGGATTAGGGTGGCGCGTGCCCTGCTTTTCTTTTTACGCTTTCATCCTTAGAACCAGGCCCAGGGATGGCGTATTTATGTCTCCATCAGGCCGCGAGCGACCTGAATCGGTGTTACTGCTTGATGACCAGCTTCAGATCAACCGGATATTTAGCCTGAACCTTCTCGCCTTTCAGAACCTTATCCGCAGTTTCCACGCCTTTCGCGCCGATCTGATCCGGCAACTGAGCAATGGTCGCAGCCAGTTTGCCATCATTTACTGCTTTTTCGCCATCTGGCGTGCCGTCAAATCCAACCACCATCACATCAGATTTACCTGCGGTTTGCAGTGCGCGCAGCGCACCCAGCGCCATTTCATCGTTCTGGGCAAATACGGCCTGCACATCAGGATGCGCGGTCAGCAGGTTCTGCATGACGTTCAGACCTTTGGTGCGGTCAAAGTCTGCCGGCTGGCTGGCCAGTACGTTAAATTTGTGTGCCGCAACGGCCTGCTGGAAACCTTCGCCACGCTCACGCGCCGCTGAAGTACCGGCAATCCCCTGCAGTTCGATAACCTTCGCGCCTTCACCTGCTTTCTTCGCGATGTAATCACCGGCGATTTTACCGCCCAGTACGTTATCAGACGCAATGTGGCTCACCACTTCACCTTTGGTCGCCTGACGATCAAGCGTAATCACCGGAATTTTCGCCTGGTTTGCCATCTTCACGGCGTTACCCACGGCATCGGAATCAGTCGGGTTGATCAGCAGAATTTTAGTCCCGCGAACCGTTAAGTCCTGAACGTTAGCCAGCTCTTTCGCCGGGTTGTTCTGTGAATCCAGAATCACCAGGTTGTAGCCCAGCTTATCCGCCTCTTTTTGCGCGCCATCCTTCAGAGACACAAAGAATGGGTTATTGAGGGTGGAGACCACCAGCGCAATGGTATCTTTCGCCATCGCATTCGCGCTCACGGTGGCGCTCAGCGCAACAGCAGAAACCAGGGTAGCCAGTTTTTTCATGTTCATATTTAAGATGTCCTGTAATCGTTGTTACTGCTTTTTGTTGTCTACCAGTACCGCCAGCAAAATCACCACCGCTTTGACGATCATCTGGTAATAGGAGGATACACCTAACAAATTCAAACCATTATTGAGGAAACCAAGAATCAATGCGCCGATCAGCGTCCCAACAATACGTCCTTTTCCGCCCGCCAGGCTGGTACCGCCTAACACCACCGCGGCGATAGCATCCAGCTCATAGCCGGTACCTGCTGTCGGCTGCGCAGAGGAGAGGCGAGCCACTTCAATGATGCCCGCCAGCGATGCCAGCAGACCGCACAGGGAGTAAACGATAATTTTGATTTTACTCACGCTGATACCGGACAGACGCGTTGCCGCTTCGTTACCGCCCAGCGCATAAATATAACGACCGAGACGCGTGTGATGCAGCATGTACCACGCCGCCAGGAAGACAATCCCCATGATCCACACAGGCGTAGGGACGCCTAACGGACGACCAATACCAAACCAACCAAACAGATCGGCATTGTCAGTAAACCCGGTATTTACCGGACTGCCGTTGGTGTACACCATGGTCACACCGCGCAGCAGCAGCATCATCACCAGCGTGGCGATAAACGCCTGCACGCGGCCTTTCGCGACAATGACCCCGGTTACTGCGCCAATAGCAGCGCCGAGCGCCAGAGCAGCGGCAACGGCCACCAGCGCATTGACTTCAATACCGACAATGGAAGCTGCCACCGCACCGGTAAGCGCCAGCAAGGAGCCGACGGACAGATCGATACCCGACGTCAGGATAACCAGCGTCATGCCGACGGCCATGATGGCGTTTACCGACGTTTGCTGAAGAATGTTGAACAGGTTATTAACGGTAAAAAAGTTGGGGCTCATGGTGGAAACAATCGCGATCAGCACTAACAGAGCGATGAGCGACTTTTGCTCCAGAAGCCATGCTTTAGTGAAATAACGGCGACCAGAAACAGCCTGGGTAGTCATCTTTTTTACTCCTGATTCACGCGATTAAGCTTGCCCACAGCGGCAGCCATTAATACTTCCTGAGTGGCCTGCTCGCGAGTGAATTCACCGCCGAGATGCCCTTCATGCATAACGATAATACGATCGCTCATGCCCAATACTTCTGGCATCTCAGAGGAGACCAGAATGATGCTCAGCCCATCGGCCTTAAACTGGTTGATAAGCTGATAAATTTCTTTCTTAGCCCCAACGTCGACGCCGCGCGTTGGTTCATCGAGGATCAGGACTTTTGGTCGGGTCATCAGACCGCGCGCAATGGCCACTTTCTGCTGGTTACCGCCGGATAGTAGGCCGATAGCCTGTTCCATCGATGGCGTTTTAACATTAAACAGACGAATAAAATCACCTACCGCCTGCTGCTCATCTTTATGCTTCAGGCTTCCGCCGGCGCGACTGAAATAGCGCAGCGCGGTCAATGACATGTTCTCTTTCACCGACATGCCCAGCACTAAGCCATCACGTTTACGGTCTTCAGAAATATAGACGATGCCGTTTGCAAGACCATCCTGTGGCGAACGGGTGACAACTTCATGCCCATCAAGCGTGACGTAGCCGCTGGTGCGCGGCAATGCGCCATACAACACTTTCATCAGCTCGGTACGTCCGGCGCCCATCAGCCCCGATACGCCAAGGATCTCGCCTTTACGCAGCGTGAACGAAACATCGTTTACCCCAGGGCCGCACAGATTATCGACCTTCAGGCGGATATCGCCCGGCGCTTTTTCCAGACGCGGGTACTGATCTTCCAGCTTACGTCCCACCATCATTTCAATCAGCGAGTCTTCGGTCAGCGTTGCGACTTCACGCTCGGCAATAAACTGCCCGTCCCGGAAGACGGTCACGTCATCACAGATTTCGAAGATCTCTTTCATACGGTGGGAGATATAGACAATGCCGCGCCCCTGCGATTTCAGCTCGCGGATAACGCGGAACAGGGATTCGGTTTCGGTATCGGTGAGCGCATCCGTCGGCTCATCCATAATGATGACTTTCGATTCAAAGCTCAGTACTTTGGCGATTTCAACCATCTGCTGATCGCCAATCGACAGCTCCCCGACCAGCCTGTCGCTTTTAAAGCGCAGATTGAGTTTGGCGAGCAGCAGATCGGCTTCGGCGTACATCTTCTTCCAGTCAATTTTGCCAAAGCGATTCACAAACTCACGGCCAAGAAAAATGTTCTCAGCGATAGTGAGTTGCGGGATCAGGTTCAATTCCTGATGGATGATACCGATTCCGGCTTCCTGAGAGGATTTTGGGCCATTAAAGGTGGTCTCTTTCCCCAGCCACAATAAAGAGCCAGCATCACGGGTGTAGATCCCGGTCAGCACTTTCATCATGGTGGATTTGCCCGCGCCGTTTTCGCCCACCAGCGCCATTACGCGACCTGGATAGACATTCAGCGCAGCGCCGGATAGCGCTTTTACGCCCGGGAACGCTTTATCGATCCCTTTGAGTTGCAGTAATGCGTTCATGATGGCCTCAGAACGTGACGCCAGCACAGAGAATGATATTCGCATACGGAGAACACTCTCCGCTGCGAATTACCGCCTGACTGTCTGCGGTTTGTTTTTTGAATTGTTCATGCGTGGTGTAACGAATTTCTATGGTGTTTCCCTGGTGTTGTTGCAGTTGCTCAATGTGGCTGAGCAACGTTTCGTGGAGTTGCGGATTATGTTGTTTAATTTCCGTCGCGAGAATGGCCGCCTCAACCTGCATTTCACGTGTAATCACATCCAGTACCTGCATAAAAGAAGGTACGCCCTGGGTTAATGCCATATCAATACGCGTTGTGCTGTTCGGGATGGGTAAACCTGCATCACACACCACCAGCGTATCGGTATGCCCCAGACGGGAGATCACCGTTGAAATTTCAGAGTTGAGTACCGTGCCTTTCTTCATTTTCTTTCCCCACTAGCGAAACGTTTCGCTGAAGAGAAGTGTAGTGCGAAGAGTGGACAGAAAACCACCGCGACGTTACGAAAATGTGATCGCCATCGAAACGTTTCGCAAGGATTATCATTCGATGAAATGAAAACTGGGAGGGACAAAACAAAACGCCCCCTTTCGCAATGAAAGAGGGCGTCGATTACCTTAAATCTCTACCTGAGTACCAAGCTCAATAACCCGGTTCGGTGGGATTTCAAACTGGTCCGGCGCACGCAGCGCATTGCGCTGGAGCAGCAGATATAGCTTGCCGCGCAGACGCAAATACCATGGTCGTTTGCCGACAATCAGCGACTCGTGTGACATAAAGAAGGAGGTTTCCATCATCCGACAGCTTAAGCCTTCCAGACCGCAGCGATGGAACACTTCCTCAACGTTCGGCGTTTCACGCCAGCCGTAGCTGGCCACTACGCGCCAGAAGGTGGGCGATAACTGCTCAATCTGCACCCTACGCACGTTGTGCACGTATGGCGCATCTTCCGTACGCAGCGTCAGCAGAATCACACGTTCATGCAACACCTTGTTATGCTTGAGGTTATGCAGAAGCGCAAACGGAATGACGTTCAGCGCACGAGACATATATACCGCCGTTCCCGGTACGCGTACCGGTGGGGATTTCTCCAGAGAGGCGATCATCGCCTCCAGAGAGTTGCCGTGCTCATGCATGCGACGCAGCAGACGGAAACGTTCGCTTTTCCACGTGGTCATGATGGTGAACATCACCAGACCCAGCGTCAGAGGCAGCCAACCGCCGGAAATCAGTTTATCGAGGTTCGCGGAGAACAGCGGAACATCGACGCATAAGAACGCCACCAGGATCAGGAAGACGAAGTATTTATTCCAGTGCCAGTTTTTGCGCGCCACGGTGGTAGACAGAATAGACGTCAGTACCATCGTCCCCGTAACCGCAATCCCGTACGCCGCGGCCAGATTACTGGAGTGTTCAAAGCTCACAATCACGATAACTACCGCGAAATAGAGCATCCAGTTAACGAAAGGAATGTAGATCTGCCCTGACTCCATTTCCGAAGTATGGATGATACGCATCGGCGACAAATACCCCAGACGCACGGCCTGGCGCGTCAGCGAGAAGACACCGGAAATAACCGCCTGCGAAGCGATAACCGTTGCCAGTGCGGCAAGGATCAGGAGCGGTATCAATGCCCAGTCCGGCGCCAGCAGGAAGAACGGGTTTTTGATCGCTTCAGGATGCTTTAACAGCAGCGCCCCCTGACCAAAATAGTTCAGCACCAGCGAAGGCAATACTACGGAGAACCATGCCAGTCTAATCGGCAACTTACCGAAGTGGCCCATATCCGCATATAACGCTTCAACACCGGTAATCGACAGCACTACCGCGCCCAGCGCAATAAAGGACAACGTTTTGAATTCGAGGAAGAAATGCACCGCCCAGTAAGGATTTAGCGCCTGCAGTACCTCTGGATTACCGATAATACTGCGCACGCCTAATACCGCGAGCGTCAGGAACCATAGCAGCATAATCGGCGCAAACAGTTTACCAACCATGCCGGTACCGTGTTTTTGAATCATAAACAGCAGGGTCAGCACGATAATCGAGAGCGGAACAATCCAGGTATCCAGTTGCGGAGCAACGATCTCCAGACCTTCAATCGCCGACATCACTGAAATGGCTGGCGTAATCACCACTTCACCATAGAAGAAGCTGCCGCCAATCAACCCCATGATGACCAGCATTGAGGTTGTTCGCGCCGAGGTATTACGCCCGGCCAATGACATCAACGTCAGGATCCCACCTTCCCCGGCGTTATCCGCCCGCATGACAAACGTCAGATATTTAATGGAGACAACAAAGATCAGCAGCCAGAAAATCAGCGAGAGAAAACCAAACACAGCATCACGTTCAACGCCAAAACCAAACTGGCCAGACAAACATTCACGAAGCGTATAAAGTGGGCTGGTACCAATATCACCGTAGACAACCCCAATGGCCGCAAGGGTAATCGCAGACAATGATTGTTTATTATCAGTGCTCATAGACTCGTCTTTCGTTTATACACATCATCATTCATGCCACTCCGTGTGGGCTGCATTCGTTATTCCCCCCATCCCAGAAGAAAACTCCATTGCCGCCTTGGTGCAGTATGATTGATATGGTGTATATATAAGAAATGTGTGCGTCGTCCCTTGGCCCACAAAAAGGCGCACAGTATGCACGATTAATCACAAAATCGTACCCCTAAATGAGACCAGATTAATCTGGCTCAAAGAAAAATAAGCGCACCTTCAGTCTATTACTGCACTGGTGTGAAGCATCTATACTCGCAGTTTATGCAGTACATTTGGCGAAAGGACGCCACTTCATTATGGCTCACCCACATTTATTAGCGGAAAGAATTTCCCGTCTGAGCAATGCGCTGGAAAAGGGACTTTATGAACGTAGCCACGCCATTCGCCTTTGCCTGCTGGCTGCTCTAAGCGGCGAGAGCGTATTCTTATTAGGTCCTCCAGGGATCGCAAAAAGCTTAATCGCCCGTCGACTAAAGTTCGCCTTTCAAAACGCCCGCGCTTTCGAATACCTGATGACGCGCTTCTCTACACCGGAAGAGGTGTTTGGCCCGCTGTCTATCCAGGCGCTGAAAGACGAAGGTCGCTATGAACGCTTAACGGCGGGCTATTTACCCGAAGCTGAAATTGTCTTTCTCGATGAAATCTGGAAAGCAGGCCCGGCCATTCTCAACACCCTGCTGACCGCCATTAACGAACGGCATTTTCGTAACGGCGCGCATGAAGAAAAAATCCCGATGCGTCTGCTGGTGGCCGCCTCCAACGAACTGCCTGAAGCAGACAGCAGCCTGGAAGCCCTGTACGACCGTATGCTGATCCGCTTGTGGCTGGATAAAGTTCAGGACAAAGCCAACTTCCGCTCCATGCTGTTAAGCCAGCAGGATGAAAGTGACAACCCGGTCCCGGCGTCGTTACAGGTGACGGATGAAGAGTATTACCAGTGGCAAAAGGACATTGGCGCCATCAAGCTTCCCGATCGCGTCTTTGAGCTTATTTTCACGCTGCGCCAACAGCTAGACGCATTACCGAATGCCCCCTATGTATCCGATCGCCGCTGGAAAAAAGCTATCCGCTTACTCCAGGCCAGTGCCTTCTTCAGCGGACGTGATGCGGTCGTGCCTATCGACCTGATCCTGTTGAAAGATTGCCTGTGGTACGACGCGCAAAGCCTGAATCTGATGCAACAGCAGCTCGAAATATTGATGACCGGACACGCCTGGCAGCAGCAAGCCATGCTGACGCGTCTGGCCAGCATTGTGCAGCGCCGCATCCAGCTCCAGCAGCAGCAAAGCGACAAAACAGCATTCACGGTGATCCGTCAGGGCGGCATGTTCAGCCGTCGTCCTCATTATGATTTACCCCCGGAAGCCACATCTTCAGTCGTGACATTACTGCTGCAAAAGCCTTTAAAGTTGCATGATATGGAAGTTATCCATATTGCTTTTGAACGTAGTGCGCTGGAACTCTGGCTGACCAAAGGCGGTGAGATCCGCGGAAAATTAAACGGGATCGGCTTCGCCCAAACGCTGAACATGGAAGTCGATAGCGCACAGCACCTGGTTGTGCGCGACGTCAGTTTGCAAGGCTCTCGTCTGGCGCTGCCCGGCGCATCGCAAGAGAGTATGCCTGATGAGATAAAACAGCAGCTTGAAGCACTTGATAACGAGTGGCACCAGCAGCACAGCGCATTCAGCGAACAGCAAAAATGTCTGTTTATTCATAGCGACTGGTTAGGCCGCATTGAGGCCAGCCTGCAGGATGTCGGGGCACAAATCCGCCAGGCGCAACAATGCTAACTCTTGATACGCTCAATATCATGCTGGCTGTCAGCGAAGAGGCGATGATCGAAGAGATGATCGTCGCCCTGCTGGCTTCTCCAAAGATGGTGGTGTTTTTTAAAAAGTTTCCCCGCCTTAAAAAAGCGATTACTGACGATATTCCCCGTTGGCGTGAATCATTGCGCAGTCGTCTCAAAGATACCCATGTACCGCCGGAGTTGACGGAAGAGGTCATTTGTTACCAACAAAGCCAGCTCCTCTCTCATGCGCAGTTTATAGTCCAGCTCCCGCAAATATTATCGCTATTGCACCGCCTCCATTCGCCGTGGGCCGGGCAAGCTCAGCAACTGGTTGATGACAACAGTACCTTTACGCCCGCCCTGCATACGCTTTTTCTCCAGCGCTGGCGCCTGAGTCTGGTGGTACAAACTACAACGCTGAATCAGCAACTGCTGGAAGATGAGCGTGAACATTTACTCAGTGAAGTCCAGGAGCGAATGACCCTCAGCGGGCAACTGGAACCCGTTCTGGCAGAAAACGACAACGCCGCAGGCCGGTTATGGGATATGAGCGCAGGTCAAATCAAGCGCGGCGATTATCAACTGATGGTGAAATACGGCGAATTCCTGACGCAACAACCCGAACTCCAGCGTCTGGCTGAACAGTTAGGCCGTTCCAGAGAAGCGAAATCTGTGCCGCGTAAAGATGCGCCAATGGAAACCTTCCGTACCCTTGTGCGGGAACCCGCCACCGTCCCGGAACAGGTGGATGGCATCCAGCAAAGCGACGACATCCTGCGCCTGTTGCCGCCGGAACTGGCCACGCTGGGCATTACTGAACTGGAATACGAATTCTACCGTCGGCTGGTGGAAAAACAGCTGTTAACCTATCGTCTGCACGGCGAGGCATGGCGCGAGAAAGTAACGGAACGTCCGGTGGTGCATCAAGATTTTGATGAGCAGCCGCGCGGACCTTTTATCGTCTGCGTAGATACGTCGGGATCAATGGGCGGGTTTAATGAGCAGTGTGCGAAAGCCTTTTGCCTGGCGCTAATGCGCGTCGCCCTGGCCGATAACCGGCGCTGTTTCATTATGCTGTTTTCAACAGAAGTGGTGCGCTATGAGCTGTCTGGCCCGGAAGGTATTGAACAAGCGATCCGTTTTTTAAGCCAGCGTTTTCGCGGCGGTACCGATATTGCCAGCTGCTTTCGCGCCATTATAGAGCGCATGCAGGGTCGGGAATGGTTTGATGCCGATGCGGTGGTGATCTCTGATTTTATCGCTCAGCGATTGCCCGATGAGGTCGTCAATAAAGTGGGTGAATTACAGCGGGTGCACCAGCATCGTTTTCATGCGGTGGCGATGTCAGCACACGGCAAACCCGGCATCATGCGCATTTTCGACCATATCTGGCGCTTTGATACCGGGATGCGAAGCCGCCTGCTCAGACGCTGGCGGCGTTAATTCTTACAACAGAGAAGAAACGCTTTCACGTACCTGAGCCGGCCATACGCCACACTGAACCTGACCAATGTGCGGTAATTGCAGCAGAAGCATGGTCAGACGCGACTGTCCAATGCCACCACCAATCGTCTGCGGCATTTCACCGCGCAGCAGCGCCTGGTGCCATTCCAGACTCAAGCGATCTTCATCACCGGTCAGAGACAGTTGATGTTTCAGGGCGTCAGCATCCACGCGGATCCCCATAGAAGACAGTTCAAACGCATCTTCCAGAACCGGGTTCCAGACCAGAATATCACCGTTCAGACCGGCATGACCCAGCTCGGAGGCCGAACTCCAGTCATCATAATCCGGCGCGCGTACATCATGACGATGACCATCACTGAGCTTACCGCCGATCCCTACCAGGAATACTGCGCCCAGCTCTTTAGCGATCGCACGTTCACGGCCTTTCGCGTCAAGATCCGGATAACGAGATAACAACTCCTGGCTATGAACAAAGTGGATCTGCTCTGGCAGGAACGGTGCCAGACCAAACTCTTTGCTAACCGCAGCCTCGGTGGCCTTAATTCCCGCCCAGATAGCCTCTACCGTGCTTTTCAGAGTGGAGAATTGACGCTCGCCGTCGCCCATCACGCGCTCCCAGTCCCACTGGTCAACATACACTGAGTGCAGCGGGGAGAGGCGATCTTCATCGGGACGCAGGGCCTTCATGTGCGTGTACAGCCCTTCGCCTGCGCTAAAGTCATGTTGTCCTAACGTTTGACGCTTCCACTTCGCCAGTGAATGAACCACTTCGAATTGGGCGTCTGGCAATGCTTTAACCTTCACCTGCACCGCTTTTTCACAGCCCGACAAGTTATCCTGCGTGCCATCTCCTACGCGGCTGAGGATCGGAGCCTGAACTTCGAT
Source organism: Citrobacter freundii complex sp. 2025EL-00176 (assembly GCF_053309355.1). Classification (NCBI taxonomy): domain Bacteria; kingdom Pseudomonadati; phylum Pseudomonadota; class Gammaproteobacteria; order Enterobacterales; family Enterobacteriaceae; genus Citrobacter; species Citrobacter freundii complex sp. 2025EL-00176. The sequence goes on from NZ_JBRYHT010000005.1 coordinate 14,615, forward strand.
CAGACCTAAACGCTCTTCCAGCTGACGAGAAAAATGAGATTTTACGAAGCTAATTTGACGTTGTTTGGCAATGTAAGCGGTTTTCATTATGTGTACTCCTGTGTCCTGTTGCCTATGATTAAGCAACAGAACGGAGGTAATATTCAATAATCAACAAACAAAAAGCCGACTTCGATTTTAATTCGTTAAAATTTACGTCTAAAATAGAAAGAATCATTAATCTACATAAGAAAAACCTATGGAAAATTATCAGATCGACAATCTGGACCGCGGCATTCTTGATGCCCTGATGGAAAATGCCCGCACCGCCTACGCTGAATTGGCCAAACAGTTTGGCGTTAGTCCGGGGACAATTCACGTTCGCGTAGAAAAAATGAAGCAGGCCGGGATCATCACCGGTGCGCGTATTGATGTCAGTCCCAAACAGTTGGGTTATGACGTTGGCTGCTTTATCGGCATCATCCTGAAAAGCGCGAAGGACTATCCGTCAGCGCTGGCCAGGCTGGAAAGTCTTGATGAGGTAACTGAAGCGTATTACACCACCGGGCACTACAGCATCTTTATTAAGGTGATGTGCAAATCGATCGACGCGCTGCAACAGGTACTTATCAACAAGATCCAAACAATTGATGAAATTCAGTCCACTGAAACCCTGATCGTCCTGCAGAACCCGATTATGCGCACCATCAAGCCGTGATCATTTTTTTTAATCCCACATTTTTCCACAGGTAGATCCCAGCTCGCTCACAGCGTACAATGCGCCTTCTTTATAAAGGTGGGCGAGCATGGCAGACATCACTCTTATCAGCGGCAGCACGCTTGGCAGTGCGGAATATGTAGCAGAACATCTGGCTGAAAAGCTGGACGACGTTGGTTTTTCCAGCGAAATACTGCACGGCCCAATGCTGGATGAGGTTCCAGGCGAAGGGATCTGGCTGGTGATCAGCTCCACACACGGTGCTGGAGACATTCCTGACAATCTACTGCCTTTATATGAAGCATTATGCGAGCAGAAACCTGACCTCTCTCAGGTACGCTTTGGTGCAATCGGCATCGGCAGTCGTGAATATGACACCTTTTGCGGCGCAATCGACAAGCTGGAAGCGGAACTGAAAGCCTGTGGGGCAAAACAGATCGGCGAAACGCTGAAGATCAATGTGCTGGAACATGAAATTCCGGAAGATCCGGCTGAAATTTGGCTGGGATCCTGGCATCCATTGCTCAGAGATTTGTAAAGATCGCACTTTTTTATGTGGATAACTCTGGTTAAAACCTTGGATCAACCGGTAGTTATCCAAAGAATAACGGCTGTTCAGTTTTTGAGTTGTGTATAACCCTTCATTCTGATCCCAGCTTATACGGACCAGGATCACCGATCATTCACAGCTAATGATCCTCAGCAACCTGTTGATCTTATTCAAAGGATCGCCCTTATCCACAGAAACTGGCGATCCTAATAAGAGATCACAATAAAACAGATCTCTAAATAAAAAGATCTTCTTTTTAATACCCAGGATCCCAGGTCTTTCTCGATCGACTAAAGTTGAGTAGAATCCACGGCCCGGGCTTCAATCCATTTTCACACCGCGTTATGCGAGGCAATTACCATGTTTTATCAGGATCCTTTTGACGTCATCATCATTGGCGGGGGTCATGCAGGCACCGAGGCCGCAATGGCCGCGGCGCGAATGGGACAACAGACCCTGCTTTTGACACACAATATCGACACGCTGGGGCAGATGAGTTGCAACCCGGCGATTGGCGGTATTGGGAAGGGACACCTGGTAAAAGAAGTGGATGCGCTTGGTGGATTGATGGCAAAAGCGATCGACCATGCAGGTATCCAGTTTAGGATACTAAACGCAAGCAAAGGGCCAGCCGTTCGCGCTACCCGAGCTCAGGCCGATCGTGTGCTCTACCGTCAGGCGGTACGCACCGCGCTGGAGAATCAACCCAACCTGATGATCTTCCAACAGGCGGTTGAAGATCTGATTGTTGAAAACGATCGTGTTGTGGGTGCCGTCACCCAAATGGGACTGAAGTTCCGTGCTAAGGCGGTCGTATTAACCGTGGGGACTTTCCTCGACGGCAAAATTCATATTGGTCTGGACAACTACAGCGGTGGCCGTGCTGGCGATCCGCCGTCCATCCCACTGTCACGCCGTTTGCGTGAACTGCCGCTGCGCGTCAGCCGCCTGAAAACCGGTACGCCGCCGCGTATTGATGCACGTACGATTGATTTCAGCGTGCTGGGTCAGCAAAACAGCGACAACCCAATGCCGGTCTTCTCATTCCTGGGCGACGCTTCTCAGCATCCGCGCCAAATGCCGTGCTACATCACGCATACCAATGAGAAAACCCATGACGTGATCCGCAATAACCTCGATCGTAGCCCAATGTACGCTGGCGTGATCGAAGGTATTGGCCCGCGCTACTGCCCGTCGATCGAAGACAAAGTAATGCGCTTTGCCGATCGCAACCAGCATCAGATCTTCCTCGAACCGGAAGGACTGACCTCTAACGAAATTTATCCGAACGGTATCTCCACCAGCCTGCCGTTCGATGTGCAGATGCAGATTGTCCGCTCAATGCAGGGGATGGAAAACGCCCGTATCGTTCGCCCTGGCTACGCCATTGAGTACGATTTCTTCGATCCGCGCGACCTGAAACCGACGCTGGAGAGCAAATTTATCCAGGGTCTGTTCTTTGCCGGCCAGATCAATGGTACAACCGGTTACGAAGAAGCCGCCGCGCAAGGCATGCTGGCTGGTCTCAACGCCGCACGCTTGTCTGCAGAGAAAGACGGCTGGGCGCCGCGTCGCGATCAGGCTTACCTTGGCGTGCTGGTTGACGATCTGTGCACGCTGGGAACCAAAGAACCGTACCGCATGTTTACCTCACGCGCTGAATATCGCTTGATGTTGCGTGAAGATAACGCCGATCTGCGTCTGACGGAAATAGGTCGTGAACTGGGTCTGGTGGACGATGAGCGTTGGGCTCGCTTCAACGAGAAGCTGGAGCGCATCGAACAGGAACGCCAGCGTCTCAAATCAACCTGGGTAAACCCGTTAGCGGAATCTGCAGCAGAAGTGAATGCTCACCTGGCAACACCTTTATCTCGTGAGGCTAGCGGTGAAGATCTGCTGCGTCGCCCGGATATGACCTATGCTCAGTTGACCTCTTTATCTGTATTCGCACCGGCGCTTGATGATGCTCAGGCCGCGGAACAGGTTGAGATTCAGGTGAAATACGAAGGGTATATCGCTCGTCAGCAGGAAGAAATCGAAAGACAACAGCGTAATGAGAATACCCTGTTGCCTGCAACGCTGGATTATCGCCAGGTCTCGGGCTTGTCGAACGAAGTCATCGCCAAACTAAACGATCACAAACCGGTATCGATCGGCCAGGCATCGCGCATTTCTGGCGTAACGCCTGCCGCTATCTCCATTCTGCTGGTATGGCTGAAAAAACAAGGTATGCTGCGCCGCAGCGCTTGATAACACTAATTTGGCGGGGAGCTTCGCTTGCCCGCCCTGCAAATTTGTAGGCCCGATAAGCGAAAGCGCATCGGGCATTTGATTATTAACAGGTAACGACCGTGCTCAACAAACTCTCTCGTCTGCTGGCTGATGCCGGTATTTCTCTTACCGATCACCAGAAAAATCAGCTGATTGCGTATGTCGATATGCTGCACAAATGGAACAAAGCATACAACCTGACGTCAGTGCGGGATCCCAACGAAATGTTGGTACGCCATATTCTGGACAGTATTGTTGTCGCGCCTTATCTGAAGGGCGAGCGCTTTATTGATGTTGGCACGGGACCGGGTCTGCCGGGAATTCCGCTCTCTATCGTGCGTCCTGAAGCGCATTTCACACTGTTGGATAGCCTGGGAAAACGCGTCCGTTTTTTACGTCAGGTGCAGCATGAGCTTGGTCTGACTAACATCACGCCTGTGCAAAGTCGGGTGGAAGAATTTCCTTCAGAGCCGCCATTTGATGGGGTGATTAGCCGTGCTTTTGCGTCTCTCAATGATATGGTGAGCTGGTGCCATCATTTGCCTGGTCAGAACGGGCGCTTTTATGCGCTAAAAGGACAGTTGCCTGAAGATGAAATTGCCTCGCTGCCGGTTAAATTTAGCGTCGAGTCAGTCGAAAAATTGCGCGTCCCGCAGTTGGATGGCGAACGTCATTTGGTGGTTATTAAGCCAAACAAAATTTAATTTTTATCAAAAAAAATAGAGAAAAGACGGCTCTTCAGGTGTTAAAAGTCATAGGGAATAGTGTGGTGAAATGCTGTTACATTTCACCAACACCTTACGGTTTTGCATCATAACTATAACGTACCGTTTTTTGTTAAAAGCGAAACAAGTCAACTGTGAAAATATCAGTCTGCTAAAAATAGAACCTAAGAATTACCGTTTGTGTTAATTTTTTATTATAAATGTCAATCGGTGGTTTTTTTGTTGTTAGACGTTGTTTTTGAAATAGTGGCGCTTTTTACGCTTAAATATCAAAAAGATGAAATGGCATCATTTGCCACGTTAATAAATTATGCGAAGGTGTATATGTTCAATATGTGATCTGGTGCACGCTTTGACGCCAGTGTTTTCGCGGCATTTGCAGTTTTGCATGATCGTTCACAGTTTGCCAAAAAGTAATAAATGTGGCGCAGCGAAAAATATTTAAACATTTATTCACTTTTTAGCTACTTATTGTTTGAAATCACGAAGGCGCACCGTATAATTTGACCGCTTTTTGATGCTTGACTCTAAGCCATAAAGAACGTTTTATACGACACGCGGCATACCTCGAAGGGAGCAGGAGTAAACACGTGATGTCTATGTCGCTCTTGAGTCGAAACGTTGCTCGTAAGCTTTTGCTCACACAACTTCTGGCGGTAATAGCAAGTGGATTGCTGTTTAGCCTCAAAGACCCCTTCTGGGGCATCTCCGCACTGTGCGGAGGATTGGCAGTGTTACTGCCCAACGTGTTGTTTATGATATTCGCCTGGCGTCACCAGGTGCATACACCAGCGAAAGGTCGGGTAGCCTGGTCGTTCGCATTCGGCGAAGCCTTCAAGGTGTTAGCTATGCTAGTGTTGCTGATGGTGGCGTTGGCTGTTTTGAAAGCGGTATTCGTGCCGCTGATCGTTACGTGGGTTTTGGTGCTGGTGGTTCAGATACTGGCGCCGGCTGTAATTAACAACAAAGGGTAAAGGCATCATGGCTTCAGAAAATATGACGCCGCAGGATTACATAGGACACCATCTGAATAACCTTCAGTTGGACCTACGTACATTCTCGCTGGTGGATCCGCACAACCCCCCAGCCACCTTCTGGACGCTCAATATTGACTCCATTTTCTTCTCGGTGGTTCTGGGTCTGTTGTTCCTGTTAATGTTCCGTAGCGTTGCCAAAAAGGCGACCAGCGGCGTACCAGGTAAATTTCAGACCGCGATTGAGCTGGTAATCGGCTTTGTGCATGGTAGCGTGAAAGACATGTACCATGGCAAAAGCAAGCTGATTGCTCCGCTGGCCCTGACGATTTTCGTCTGGGTATTCCTGATGAACTTTATGGATTTGCTGCCTATCGACCTGCTGCCGTACATCGGCGAGCATATCTTTGGCCTGCCGGCTCTGCGTGTGGTTCCGTCCGCTGACGTGAACATCACCCTGTCGATGGCGCTGGGCGTATTTATCCTCATTCTGTTCTACAGCATCAAAATGAAAGGCATCGGTGGCTTCGCGAAAGAGTTGACGCTGCAGCCGTTCAATCACTGGGCGTTCATCCCTATCAACTTAATCCTTGAAGGGGTAAGCCTGCTGTCCAAACCAATCTCTCTTGGTCTGCGACTGTTTGGTAACATGTACGCTGGTGAGCTGATTTTCATTCTGATTGCTGGTCTGTTGCCGTGGTGGTCACAGTGGATTCTGAATGTGCCATGGGCCATTTTCCACATACTGATTATCACGCTGCAAGCCTTCATATTTATGGTTCTGACGATTGTCTATCTGTCGATGGCATCTGAAGAGCATTAATTTACCAACACTACTACGTTTTAACTGAAACAAACTGGAGACTGTCATGGAAAACCTGAATATGGATCTGCTGTACATTGCTGCCGCTGTGATGATGGGTCTGGCGGCAATCGGTGCTGCGATCGGTATCGGCATCCTCGGGGGTAAATTCCTGGAAGGCGCAGCGCGTCAACCGGATCTGATTCCTCTGCTGCGTACTCAGTTCTTTATCGTTATGGGTCTGGTGGATGCAATCCCAATGATCGCTGTAGGTCTGGGTCTGTACGTGATGTTTGCTGTCGCGTAGTAAGCGTTGCTTGAATTAAGAGCAATATCAGAACGTTAACTAGATAGAGGCATTGTGCTGTGAATCTTAACGCAACAATCCTCGGCCAGGCCATCGCGTTTGTCCTGTTCGTTCTGTTCTGCATGAAGTACGTATGGCCGCCGTTAATGGCTGCCATCGAAAAACGTCAGAAAGAAATTGCTGACGGCCTTGCTTCCGCAGAACGAGCACATAAGGATCTTGACCTTGCAAAGGCCAGCGCGACCGACCAGCTGAAAAAAGCGAAGGCGGAAGCTCAGGTAATCATCGAGCAGGCGAACAAACGCCGTGCTCAGATCCTGGACGAAGCTAAAACTGAAGCAGAACAGGAACGTACTAAAATCGTGGCACAGGCGCAGGCGGAAATTGACGCCGAGCGTAAACGTGCTCGCGAAGAGCTGCGTAAGCAAGTTGCTATCCTGGCTGTTGCTGGCGCCGAGAAGATCATCGAACGTTCCGTGGATGAAGCTGCTAATAGCGACATCGTGGACAAACTTGTCGCTGAACTGTAAGGAGGGAGGGGCTGATGTCTGAATTTATTACGGTAGCTCGCCCCTACGCCAAAGCAGCTTTTGACTTTGCCGTTGAGCACCAAAGCGTTGACCGTTGGCAGGATATGCTGATGTTTGCCGCTGAGGTGACGAAAAACGAACAAATGGCAGAGCTTCTCTCTGGCGCGCTGGCGCCGGAAACGCTCGCTGAGTCGTTTATCGCCGTGTGCGGTGAGCAGCTGGACGAAAGCGGCCAAAACCTGATTAGGGTGATGGCTGAAAATAACCGTCTGAATGCGCTCCCGGATGTTCTTGAGCAGTTTATTCATCTGCGTGCAGCCAGTGAGGCTATCACTGAGGTAGAAGTCACTTCTGCCAATGCACTGAGTGATGAACAGCTTACGAAGATTAGTGCAGCGATGGAAAAACGTCTGTCACGCAAAGTTAAGCTGAATTGCAAAATCGATAAGTCTGTAATGGCAGGCGTAATCATCCGAGCGGGTGATATGGTCATTGATGGCAGCGTACGCGGCCGTCTTGAGCGCCTTGCAGACGTCTTGCAGTCTTAAGGGGACTGGAGCATGCAACTGAATTCCACCGAAATCAGCGAACTGATCAAGCAGCGCATTGCTCAGTTCAGTGTTGTGAGCGAAGCTCACAACGAAGGTACTATTGTTTCTGTAAGTGACGGTGTTATCCGCATTCACGGCCTGGCCGATTGTATGCAGGGTGAGATGATTTCCCTGCCGGGTAACCGTTACGCTATCGCACTGAACCTGGAGCGCGACTCTGTAGGTGCTGTTGTGATGGGTCCATACGCTGACCTCGCCGAAGGCATGAAGGTTAAGTGTACGGGTCGTATTCTGGAAGTTCCGGTTGGCCGTGGCCTGCTGGGTCGTGTGGTGAACACTCTGGGTTCCCCGATTGACGGTAAAGGTCCGGTTGATAACGATGGCTTCTCGCCAATCGAAGTTATCGCACCAGGCGTAATCGAACGTCAGTCCGTCGACCAGCCAGTGCAGACCGGTTATAAATCTGTTGATGCCATGATCCCAATCGGTCGTGGCCAGCGTGAGCTGATCATCGGTGACCGTCAGACCGGTAAAACCGCGATGGCTATCGACGCCATCATCAACCAGCGTGACTCCGGCATCAAATGTGTGTACGTGGCTATCGGCCAGAAAGCGTCCACCATTTCTAACGTGGTTCGTAAACTGGAAGAACACGGCGCACTGTCTAACACCATCGTTGTTGTGGCGACCGCGTCTGAATCTGCTGCACTGCAATACCTGGCGCCATATGCCGGTTGCGCAATGGGCGAATACTTCCGTGACCGCGGTGAAGATGCTCTGATCGTTTACGATGACCTGTCTAAACAGGCTGTTGCTTATCGTCAGGTTTCCCTGCTGCTCCGTCGTCCGCCAGGACGTGAAGCATTCCCGGGCGACGTATTTTACCTCCACTCCCGTCTGCTGGAACGCGCATCCCGCGTAAACGCGGAATACGTTGAGAAGTTCACCAACGGTGAAGTTAAAGGTAAAACCGGCTCCCTGACCGCTCTGCCGATTATCGAAACCCAGGCGGGTGACGTTTCTGCGTTCGTTCCGACCAACGTAATCTCCATTACCGATGGTCAGATCTTCCTGGAAACCAACCTGTTCAACTCCGGTATTCGTCCGGCAGTTAACCCGGGTATCTCCGTATCTCGTGTAGGTGGCGCAGCGCAGACCAAGATCATCAAGAAACTGTCCGGTGGTATTCGTACCGCGCTGGCGCAGTATCGTGAACTGGCCGCGTTTTCTCAGTTCGCTTCCGACCTGGATGAAGCTACGCGTAAGCAGCTGAGCCACGGTCAGAAAGTAACTGAACTGCTGAAGCAGAAACAGTATGCCCCAATGTCTGTTGCACAGCAGGGTGTGGTGCTGTTTGCGGCTGAACGCGGTTACCTCGAAGATGTGGAACTGGCGAAAATCGGTAGTTTCGAAGCTGCTCTGCTGGCTTACGTCGACCGTGACCACGCTCCGCTGATGCAAGAGATCAACCAGTCCGGTGGCTATAACGATGAAATCGAAGGCAAGCTGAAAGCTATCCTCGATTCCTTCAAGGCAACCCAGTCCTGGTAACGTCTGGCGGTCTGTCCTAGGGCGGACCGCAAGGCATTGAGGAGAAGCTCATGGCCGGCGCAAAAGAGATACGTAGTAAGATCGCAAGCGTCCAGAACACGCAGAAGATCACTAAAGCGATGGAGATGGTCGCCGCTTCCAAAATGCGTAAATCGCAGGATCGCATGGCGGCCAGCCGTCCTTATGCAGAGACCATGCGCAAAGTGATTGGTCACCTTGCGAATGGTAATCTGGAATATAAGCACCCTTACCTGGAAGAACGCGACGTTAAACGCGTGGGCTACCTGGTGGTGTCGACCGACCGTGGTCTGTGCGGTGGCTTGAACATTAACCTGTTCAAAAAACTGCTGGCGGATATGAAAACATGGTCCGATAAAGGCGTTCAGTGCGATATCGCAATGATCGGTTCTAAGGGCGTGTCTTTCTTTAACTCCGTTGGCGGTAATGTGATTGCTCAGGTAACCGGCATGGGGGATAACCCTTCCCTGTCCGAACTGATCGGTCCGGTTAAAGTGATGCTGCAGGCCTACGACGAAGGTCGTCTGGACAAACTGTACGTTGTCAGCAACAAATTTATTAACACCATGTCTCAGACGCCAACCATCACTCAACTGCTGCCTCTGCCGGCATCAGATGATGATGAATTGAAGCGTAAATCCTGGGATTACCTGTATGAGCCAGACCCGAAAGCGCTGCTGGATACCTTGCTGCGTCGTTATGTCGAGTCTCAGGTTTATCAGGGCGTGGTAGAAAACCTGGCCAGCGAGCAGGCCGCACGTATGGTGGCGATGAAAGCCGCGACCGACAATGGCGGCAGCCTGATTAAAGAGCTGCAGTTGGTATACAACAAAGCTCGTCAGGCCAGCATTACTCAGGAACTCACCGAGATCGTCGGTGGTGCATCCGCGGTATAACCAGGTTAATTCGTAGAGGATTCAAGATGGCTACTGGAAAAATTGTCCAGGTAATCGGCGCCGTGGTTGACGTCGAATTCCCTCAGGATGCCGTACCGCGCGTGTACGATGCTCTTGAGGTTATGAATGGTAAAGAGAGCCTGGTGCTGGAAGTTCAGCAACAGCTCGGCGGCGGTATCGTACGTACCATCGCCATGGGTTCTTCCGACGGTCTGCGTCGTGGTCTGGAAGTTAAAGACCTCGAGCACCCGATCGAAGTCCCGGTAGGTAAAGCAACCCTGGGTCGTATCATGAACGTCCTGGGTCACCCGATCGACATGAAAGGCGATATCGGCGAAGAAGAGCGTTGGGCTATCCACCGCGCGGCACCTTCCTATGAAGAACTGTCCAGTTCTCAGGAACTGCTGGAAACCGGCATCAAAGTTATCGACCTGATGTGTCCGTTCGCGAAGGGCGGTAAAGTTGGTCTGTTCGGTGGTGCGGGTGTAGGTAAAACCGTAAACATGATGGAGCTGATCCGTAACATCGCGATCGAACACTCCGGTTACTCCGTGTTTGCGGGCGTAGGGGAACGTACTCGTGAGGGTAACGACTTCTACCACGAAATGACCGACTCCAACGTTCTGGACAAAGTATCCCTGGTATATGGCCAGATGAACGAGCCGCCGGGAAACCGTCTGCGCGTTGCGCTGACCGGTCTGACCATGGCTGAGAAGTTCCGTGACGAAGGTCGTGACGTTCTGCTGTTCGTTGATAACATCTACCGTTACACCCTGGCCGGTACTGAAGTATCCGCACTGCTGGGTCGTATGCCATCAGCGGTAGGCTATCAGCCGACCCTGGCGGAAGAGATGGGTGTTCTGCAGGAACGTATCACCTCTACCAAAACCGGTTCTATCACCTCCGTTCAGGCGGTATACGTACCTGCGGATGACTTGACTGACCCATCCCCAGCAACCACCTTTGCGCACTTAGATGCAACCGTGGTACTGAGCCGTCAGATCGCGTCTCTGGGTATCTACCCGGCCGTTGACCCGCTGGATTCCACCAGCCGTCAGCTGGATCCGCTGGTTGTTGGTCAGGAACACTACGACACCGCGCGTGGCGTACAGTCCCTGCTGCAGCGTTATCAGGAACTGAAAGACATCATCGCCATCCTGGGTATGGATGAACTGTCTGAAGAAGATAAACTGGTGGTAGCACGTGCGCGTAAGATCCAGCGCTTCCTGTCCCAGCCGTTCTTCGTTGCGGAAGTATTCACCGGTTCTCCGGGTAAATACGTTTCCCTGAAAGACACCATCCGTGGCTTTAAAGGCATCATGGAAGGCGAATACGACCACCTGCCAGAGCAGGCGTTCTACATGGTTGGTTCTATCGACGAAGCCGTGGAAAAAGCCAAAAAACTTTAACGCCTTAATCGGAGGGTGATATGGCAATGACTTACCACCTGGACGTCGTCAGCGCAGAGCAACAAATGTTCTCTGGTCTGGTCGAAAAAATCCAGGTAACGGGTAGTGAAGGTGAACTGGGTATTTTCCCGGGTCACGCCCCGCTGCTCACCGCCATTAAGCCTGGTATGATCCGCATCGTTAAACAGTTCGGTCATGAAGAGTTTATCTATCTGTCCGGCGGCATTCTTGAAGTGCAGCCTGGCAGCGTGACCGTTCTGGCTGATACCGCGATTCGCGGACAGGATCTCGATGAAGCGAGAGCCCTGGAAGCGAAGCGTAAGGCTGAAGAGCATATCAAGAGCTCTCATGGTGACGTGGATTACGCTCAGGCATCTGCGGAACTGGCCAAAGCGATCGCGAAACTGCGCGTTATCGAGTTGACCAAAAAAGCGATGTAACACCGGCTTGAAAAACACAAGGCCAGTCTGGTTTCCAGGCTGGCTTTTTTTATGGCTTGGTTACAGGAAAAATGTAAATAAAAAGTAGTTTTATTATTTCGTGATTTAGATCATAAAAATATTGATTGGTTAAAAAATGAGGCGTAGACTCTTTTTTATGTGATGTGTGTCACATAATGAACTCAGATAAAAAAGAGATACCAACATGAAATTGATCAACAAAATCATCGCCCTGTTCAGCAATATGAGTTTTTAGTCTTTCCCCGCCTGCTCTGTGGCGCGAAGCTTAATGCGGTTTATCAGCTAGCGCCATTTGTTGTTAAATTCCCCCTGCTCTTTTCTCTCAAATCTTTACTGTCGTGTTTGCCTTTTACTGCTTCCCGCTGAATCACATACAAAAAATCATACATTCGCTAATGTCATTCTTTATTTATGCGGCAAAAAAATAGCAAAAACATCCACCTAAGGCTTTAATAAGAGCAGACTGCTGGTTTTGGGGAGACAAAAGACGTAGATATAGACGAAAATAGACAGTTATCAGATGGGGAATTTCCCCGATTGAACGTTTTATCTTCGGCCCATTTCACGATGAAAAAAATGTAGTATTTTCAATGTGAAACGGTATAAATTCGTTCTCAAATTACAGTCAGGACGTGTATGTTGAATAATGCTATGAGCGTCGTGATCCTTGCCGCAGGCAAAGGCACGCGTATGTATTCCGATCTCCCTAAAGTGCTGCATACCCTCGCAGGAAAACCGATGGTGCAGCATGTCATTGATGCCGCTAATGAATTAGGGGCGACTCACGTACATCTGGTCTACGGACACGGTGGTGATTTGCTTAAGCAGACGCTGAAAGATGGCAACCTGAACTGGGTCCTGCAGGCCGAGCAGTTGGGTACCGGGCATGCAATGCAGCAGGCAGCGCCGTTCTTTGGGGATGACGAAGACATTTTAATGCTCTATGGCGATGTGCCGCTGATCTCCACCGAAACACTACGTCGCCTGCGTGATGCCAAACCGCAGGGTGGCATCGGCTTGTTAACGGTAAAACTGGACGACCCATCGGGTTATGGGCGTATTACCCGTGATAACGGTAAAGTTACAGGCATTGTTGAACATAAAGATGCCACTGACGAGCAGCGTCAAATCCAGGAAATCAACACCGGGATTCTGATTGCCAACGGCGCAGACATGAAGCGCTGGCTGTCTAAACTGACCAACAACAATGTACAGGGTGAATATTACATCACCGATATCATTGCGATGGCGTATCAGGAAGGGCGCGAAATTGCTGCGGTCCATCCGGCACGAATCAGTGAAACGGAAGGTGTGAACAACCGTCTTCAGCTCTCTCGTCTGGAGCGTGTTTATCAGTCCGAGCAGGCAGAAAAACTGCTGTTGGCGGGCGTGATGCTGCGCGATCCTGCACGTTTTGATCTTCGCGGTACGCTTATTCACGGGCGCGATGTTGAAATTGATACTAACGTTATCATTGAAGGTAACGTAACCGTTGGGGATCGCGTCAAGATTGGCGCTGGCTGCATCATCAAAAACAGCGTGATTGGTGATGGTTGTGAGCTAAGTCCGTACAGCGTGGTGGAAGATGCGCATCTGGAAGCCGCATGCACTATCGGTCCTTTCGCGCGTCTGCGCCCGGGTGCTGAGCTACAGGAAGGCGCACACGTGGGTAACTTCGTCGAAATGAAAAAAGCGCGTCTGGGTAAAGGCTCTAAAGCGGGTCATCTGACCTATCTGGGCGATGCGGAAATTGGTGATAACGTGAACATCGGCGCGGGTACGATCACCTGTAACTACGATGGTGCGAATAAATTTAAAACCATTATTGGCGATGATGTGTTTGTCGGTTCCGATACTCAGCTGGTGGCCCCGGTGTCAGTCGGTAAAGGCGCAACAATTGCCGCCGGTACGACAGTAACGCGCGACGTAGCGGAAAACGAGCTGGTGTTGAGCCGCGTTCCGCAGGTTAACAAGCAGGGCTGGAAACGCCCGGTGAAGAAAACGTAATTCAGTTTTTGCCAGATGGCGGCCTACGTGCGGTGACGTTCTGTAGGCCTGATAAGCGTGAGCGCCATCAGGCAGACAAGAGACGAGGGGATAACATAATCCTCCGCTCACAAGCAGTACCATAAAAATAACCCCACTCTCTACAAGGCTCGGGGCGCCCGGAAAGGGCAAATACAGGTCAGCGACAACGACAGGCATAATGCCTAAATTCGGAATCAAAAAATATGTGTGGAATTGTTGGCGCTATCGCGCAGCGTGATGTAGCTGAAATCCTTCTCGAAGGTTTACGTCGTCTGGAATATCGTGGTTATGACTCTGCTGGTCTGGCCGTTGTCGATGCTGAAGGCAATATGACTCGCCTGCGTCGTCTGGGTAAAGTGCAGATGCTGACTGCTGCAGCGGAAGAACATCCGCTGCATGGCGGTACCGGTATCGCTCATACCCGTTGGGCGACTCACGGAGAACCTTCAGAAGCGAACGCGCATCCCCATGTTTCTGAACACATTGTCGTGGTGCATAACGGCATCATTGAAAACCATGAACCGCTGCGTGAACTGCTGAAAACCCGTGGTTACACCTTTGTTTCTGAAACTGATACCGAAGTGATTGCTCACCTGGTGCACTGGGAGCTGGAACAGGGTGGTACGCTGCGTGAAGCCGTACTGCGTACTATTCCGCAGCTGCGCGGTGCCTATGGCACGGTAATCATGGATACCCGTAACCCGGAAACGCTGCTGGCTGCTCGTTCTGGTAGCCCGTTGGTCATTGGTCTGGGTATGGGTGAAAACTTTATCGCTTCCGATCAGCTGGCGCTGCTGCCGGTAACCCGTCGCTTTATCTTCCTGGAAGAGGGTGACATTGCGGAAGTGACCCGTCGTTCGGTCTCTATTTTCGACAAGTCTGGCGCGGAAGTGAAACGTCAGGATATCGAATCGAATCTGCAATATGACGCGGGCGAAAAAGGTATTTATCGCCACTACATGCAGAAAGAGATCTACGAACAGCCGAACGCGATTAAAAATACGCTGACCGGGCGCATTAGCCACGGTGAAGTGGATTTAAGCGAGCTGGGTTCGCGTGCTAATGAGTTGCTGTCTCAGGTTGAGCATATCCAGATTATCGCCTGTGGTACGTCATACAACTCCGGTATGGTGTCCCGTTACTGGTTTGAGTCGCTGGCCGGTATTCCTTGTGATGTCGAAATCGCTTCCGAATTCCGCTATCGCAAATCTGCCGTGCGTCGTAACAGCCTGATGATCACCCTTTCCCAGTCAGGTGAAACGGCGGATACCCTGGCGGGTCTGCGTTTGTCTAAAGAGCTGGGCTATCTGGGCTCGCTGGCTATCTGTAACGTACCGGGGTCCTCTCTGGTTCGTGAGTCCGACCTGGCGATGATGACCAATGCCGGTACCGAAATCGGTGTGGCCTCCACGAAAGCCTTTACCACTCAGTTGACCGTTCTGCTGATGCTGGTGGCTAAGCTGTCTCGTCTGAAAGGGCTGGATGCGTCTATTGAGCAAGAGATCGTTCATGGACTGCAGGCGCTGCCGAGCCGTATTGAGCAGATGCTGTCCCAGGACAAACGCATTGCCGCTCTGGCGGAAGGTTTCTCTGACAAGCACCATGCGCTGTTCCTGGGCCGTGGCGATCAGTATCCAATTGCGCTGGAAGGCGCGCTGAAGCTGAAAGAGATCTCTTATATTCACGCTGAAGCTTATGCTGCAGGCGAACTGAAGCACGGTCCGCTGGCGCTGATCGATGCCGATATGCCGGTTATCGTGGTCGCACCGAACAACGAACTGCTGGAAAAACTGAAATCCAACATTGAAGAAGTTCGTGCCCGCGGCGGTCAACTGTATGTCTTTGCCGATCAGGATGCTGGCTTTACCAGTAGCGAAAACATGCACATCATCGAGATGCCGCATGTGGAAGAGGTGATTGCACCGATCTTCTACACCGTTCCACTGCAACTGTTGGCGTATCACGTGGCCCTGATTAAAGGCACCGACGTGGACCAGCCGCGTAACCTGGCGAAGTCGGTTACCGTGGAATAAGCCGTACCCCGCTGAACTGAAAATGCCCTGCTCAACGCGGGGCATTTTTTTAAACATGTTCTGTTTTTAATCAATTGTCCCGCCTGTTTTATGTGACAAACCGTCATCTTCAGCTACTGTTTTCAATGTCATAAAAAGAAAATTTTGCCGAAATATGATTGTCACATAGTCGATTAACTCTCTGTTTTTATACTGTTTTTAATTGGTTCTGGCGCATTATTTTTTATTGTCATAAAACTGTCATATTTCGTACATTTAACTGTCACCTGTTTGTCCTATTTTGCTCACAGTAGCAACTCAAACAACTATTTACGAAAACCGTGCAGGAGACATTATGAAAGTTATGCGTACCACTGTCGCAACTGTTGTCGCCGCGACCTTATCCATGAGCGCGTTCTCTGCCTTTGCCGCAGCGAGCCTGACAGGTGCAGGTGCAACTTTTCCTGCGCCAGTGTATGCCAAATGGGCAGATACCTATCAGAAAGAGACCGGTAGCAAAGTAAACTACCAGGGTATCGGCTCCTCCGGTGGCGTAAAACAAATCACTGCGAATACCGTTGATTTCGGTGCCTCAGATGCGCCGCTGTCTGACGAAAAACTCAATCAAGAAGGCCTGTTCCAGTTCCCGACCGTGATCGGCGGTGTGGTGCTGGCGGTGAATATCCCTGGCCTGAAATCCGGCGAGCTGGTGCTTGACGGTAAAACGCTGGGCGACATCTATCTGGGCAAAATCAAGAAGTGGGATGATGAAGCCATCACCAAACTGAACCCGGGCCTGAAGCTGCCTTCGCAGAATATCGCCGTTGTGCGTCGTGCTGATGGTTCAGGTACTTCCTTCGTCTTCACCAGCTACCTGGCAAAAGTGAACGAAGAGTGGAAATCTAAAATTGGTTCCGGTTCTACCGTTAACTGGCCGACTGGCCTGGGCGGTAAAGGGAACGACGGTATCGCCGCATTCGTACAACGTCTGCCTGGCTCTATCGGCTACGTTGAGTACGCTTACGCTAAGCAGAACAATCTGGCATACACCAGGCTGGTCTCTGCTGATGGCAAACCGGTAAGCCCGACCGAAGAAAACTTTGCTAACGCTGCGAAAGGCGCTGACTGGAGCAAAACCTTCGCTCAGGATCTAACCAACCAGAAAGGTGACGATGCGTGGCCAATTACTTCCACCACCTTCATCCTGGTGCATAAAGAGCAGAAGAAACCTGAGCAGGGCGCTGAAGTGCTGAAGTTCTTCGACTGGGCGTACAAAAATGGCGGCAAACAGGCGAATGACCTGGATTATGCCAGCCTGCCGGACAGCGTGGTTGAGCAGATTCGTGCTGCATGGAAAACCAACGTGAAAGACAGCAGCGGTAAAGCACTGTACTAATAGAATATCTTTGACGAATTGGCGGATGGCGCTACGCTTATCCGCCCTACGGTTTCTACCGTAGGCCCTGAGTGTAGGCCGGATAAGCGTAGCGCCATCCGGCATGGGCAACTTAGTAAATGCGTTTAACTTAAAGAGTGATTTATGGCTGCAACAAAGCCTGCTTTTAACCCCCCGGGTAAAAAGGGTGACATGATATTCAGCGCGCTGGTAAAACTGGCTGCGCTGATTGTGCTATTGATGTTGGGTGGCATCATTGTCTCTCTGATTATCTCCTCCTGGCCAAGCATTCAGAAATTTGGTTTCTCCTTCTTATGGACCAAAGAATGGGATGCGCCAAACGATATCTACGGTGCATTAGTACCGATTTACGGTACGCTGGTCACCTCGCTTATCGCTCTGCTGATTGCCGTGCCGGTGAGTTTCGGCATTGCCTTGTTCCTGACTGAACTTGCGCCCGGCTGGCTGCGTCGCCCACTGGGTATCGCCATTGAGCTGCTGGCGGCAATTCCAAGTATCGTGTACGGCATGTGGGGCCTGTTTATCTTTGCTCCGCTGTTTGCGACTTATTTCCAGGAACCGGTCGGTAATATCCTTTCTAACATTCCGTTTGTTGGCGCGCTGTTTGCTGGTCCGGCGTTTGGTATTGGGATTCTGGCTGCGGGCGTGATCCTCGCCATCATGATTATTCCTTACATTGCGGCGGTTATGCGCGATGTGTTCGAACAAACGCCGGTGCTGATGAAAGAGTCAGCCTACGGCATCGGTTGCACTACCTGGGAAGTCATCTGGCGCATCGTCCTCCCGTTCACCAAAAATGGCGTGATCGGCGGCGTGATGTTGGGTCTGGGCCGCGCACTTGGCGAGACCATGGCGGTGACCTTTATCATCGGTAACACCTATCAGCTCGACAGTGCATCGCTGTATATGCCGGGCAACAGTATTACCTCTGCGTTGGCGAATGAATTTGCTGAAGCGGAATCAGGGCTGCACGTTGCCGCGTTGATGGAGCTGGGTCTGATTCTGTTTGTGATCACCTTCATCGTACTGGCTGCGTCTAAGTTCATGATCATGCGCCTTGCGAAGAACGAGGGGGCACGCTAATGGCTACGCTTGAAATGCAAAATACCACTGCGCTTGCGGAATCCCGCCGTAAAATGCAGGCGCGTCGCCGCCTGAAGAACCGCATTGCGCTGACGCTCTCTATGGCGACCATGGCGTTCGGTCTGTTCTGGCTTATCTGGATCCTGATGTCCACGATTACCCGTGGTATTGACGGTATGTCGCTGGCGCTATTCACCGAAATGACGCCGCCGCCGAATACCGCTGGTGGTGGTCTGGCGAACGCTCTGGCCGGTAGCGGATTGTTGATCCTGTGGGCGACCGTGTTTGGTACCCCGCTGGGTATTATGGCGGGCATCTACCTGGCTGAGTACGGACGTAAGTCCTGGCTGGCTGAGGTCATCCGTTTTATCAATGACATCCTGCTGTCTGCGCCATCAATCGTGGTGGGTCTGTTCGTTTACACCATTGTGGTCGCAAAAATGGAACACTTCTCCGGCTGGGCAGGCGTTATCGCGCTGGCGCTGCTGCAGGTGCCCATTGTGATTCGTACCACGGAGAACATGCTCAAACTGGTGCCGGACAGCCTGCGTGAAGCCGCCTATGCGCTGGGTACGCCGAAGTGGAAGATGATTTCTGCGATCACCTTGAAGGCATCTGTCTCGGGCATTATTACAGGTGTCCTGCTGGCCATTGCGCGTATTGCCGGTGAAACGGCTCCGTTGCTGTTTACATCGCTCTCCAATCAGTTCTGGAGCACCGACATGATGCAGCCTATCGCCAACCTGCCGGTCACTATCTTTAAGTTTGCGATGAGCCCATTTGCTGAGTGGCAGCAACTGGCCTGGGCTGGGGTACTGATTATTACCCTGTGCGTACTGCTGCTGAACATTCTGGCGCGCGTCATTTTCGCGAAGAAGAAACACGGTTAAGCCAAATTGCCGGATGGCGGCGTAAACGCCTTATCCGGCCTACGGTCGAACATATTTGTAGGCCTGATAAGCTGCGCGCCATCAGGCATGATAAGGAATAGATTGAAATGAGTATGGTTGATACTGCCCCAGGTAAGATTCAGGTTCGTGATTTGAACTTCTACTATGGCAAATTCCATGCCCTGAAGAACATCAACCTGGATATCGCTAAAAACCAGGTAACGGCGTTTATCGGACCGTCAGGCTGTGGTAAATCGACGCTGCTTCGTACGTTCAACAAAATGTTTGAGCTGTACCCGGAGCAGCGTGCGGAAGGTGAAATCCTGCTGGATGGCGACAATATTCTCACCAATACCCAGGATATCGCGCTGCTGCGTGCCAAAGTGGGGATGGTATTCCAGAAGCCGACGCCGTTCCCGATGTCCATCTACGACAACATCGCGTTTGGCGTGCGTTTGTTTGAGAAACTCTCTCGTGCGGATATGGACGAGCGTGTGCAGTGGGCCTTGACCAAGGCCGCATTGTGGAACGAAACCAAAGATAAATTACACCAGAGTGGGTACTCTCTCTCTGGTGGTCAGCAGCAGCGTCTGTGCATTGCGCGTGGCATCGCCATTCGCCCGGAAGTGCTTCTGCTGGATGAGCCATGTTCAGCGCTCGACCCGATCTCTACCGGGCGTATCGAAGAGCTGATCACTGAGCTGAAAGAGGATTACACCGTTGTTATCGTGACCCACAACATGCAGCAGGCGGCACGTTGTTCCGATCACACGGCATTTATGTACCTGGGCGAGTTGATTGAGTTCAGCAACACGGACGATCTGTTCACCAAGCCCGCGAAGAAACAAACTGAAGACTACATCACCGGTCGTTACGGCTGATTCAGGAGCTTGTTGTGGATAACCTTAACCTTAATAAACATATTTCCGGCCAGTTCAATGCCGAACTGGAAAGCATCCGTACCCAGGTGATGACCATGGGCGGTATGGTCGAGCAGCAGCTTTCTGATGCGATTACCGCCATGCACAACCAGGATAGCGAGCTGGCGAAGCGCGTCATTGAAGGCGATAAGAACGTCAACATGATGGAAGTGGCGATCGACGAAGCCTGCGTGCGCATCATCGCCAAACGTCAGCCGACCGCGAGCGACCTGCGCCTGGTGATGGCGATAATCAAAACCATCGCTGAGCTGGAGCGTATTGGCGACGTGGCGGACAAAATTTGTCGCACCGCGCTGGAGAAATTCTCGCATCAGCATCAGCCGCTGCTGGTCAGCCTGGAATCACTGGGCCGCCACACCGTGCAGATGCTGCATGACGTGCTGGACGCCTTTGCGCGTATGGATCTGGACGAAGCGGTACGTATTTATCGTGAAGATAAGAAAGTTGACCAGGAATATGAAGGCATCGTGCGTCAACTGATGACCTATATGATGGAAGACCCGCGTACTATCCCAAGCGTGCTGACCGCGCTGTTTTGCGCCCGTTCCATCGAGCGTATCGGTGACCGTTGCCAGAATATCTGCGAATACATTTTCTACTTCGTGAAGGGACAAGATTTCCGTCATGTAGGCGGAGATGAACTGGATAAGCTGCTGGCGGGGAAAGATCCGAAAGAGTAATAAAAACAGAGAAAGTAGGCCGGATAAGCGTTAGCGCCATCCGGCATTTCAGTTAACGCGTAATATCCCATCCGCGCGCTTTCCACAATTCCGGCAACTGTGCCAAATCGGTAAAAGTCGTCACTTTTGGATGATCGATCGGTTTGTTGTGCGGATCGGCACAGAAATAGAATACTTCCATTCCCGCAGCAATCCCCGCCTGTGCGCCGGCACTGGAATCATCGACCAGAATGCAGTTCTCAACGTTGACGTCCATCGCTTTTGCCGCATGGAACATCAGGTCCGGATCGGGCTTCCAGCGTTGGATATCGTAACCGCTGAACAGTAAATCAGGAAAATGGTGCAACATGCCCAGCTTACCCAGCGAATGCTGCATTTTACTGACCGGACCGTTGGACACTACGCACATGGGCACCGTCATACTGTCCAGTAGCGCATTAGCGCCAGCGATCACTTCCAGTTCCGTATCGAACAGACGTGCGACCTCAGCGCGGTAAACCGGTTCTAAATCGGTTTTTGCCAGTTCGACACCGTGCTCTTCGTTGATAATGTCGATGATCTCGTACAGCTTTACCCCTTTGAAGCGTTTAAAAATTTCTTCAAGATCGAGTGTAATGCCGAACGCCTGGAACATGCTGACATACGCGCGAGAACAAATCACTTCACTGTCGACAAGGGTACCGTCACAGTCAAAAAATACGGCTTCTATCTGGGACATGTCATTTCCATTTTAACAAGTTTAACGTTTTCGTAATGCATTATTGGGCCACGCAATCGTTGCCGTATAAGCAAAATCAATGAAAAAAGTTGCTCATAACCCAACCCTATTGTCGCATTTTGGTATAGGATAGCGACGAATTTTCCCTCCTTGTTCGGAAATTGATAATGAGTCAACAACACACAACCCAGGCTTCTGGCCAGGGGATGCTGGAACGCGTGTTCAAACTGCGCGAACATGGCACGACGGCACGGACCGAAGTGATCGCCGGTTTAACCACCTTCCTGACGATGGTGTATATCGTTTTTGTTAACCCGCAAATTCTTGGCGTGGCTGGCATGGATACCAGTGCCGTCTTTGTTACCACCTGTCTTATTGCTGCTTTTGGTAGCATCCTGATGGGCCTGTTTGCCAACCTGCCGGTCGCACTTGCGCCTGCTATGGGCCTGAACGCATTCTTTGCCTTCGTGGTCGTCGGCGCGATGGGACTCTCCTGGCAGATTGGTATGGGTGCTATCTTCTGGGGTGCGGTAGGTCTGCTGCTGCTGACAATTTTCCGCGTACGTTACTGGATGATTGCTAATATCCCGGTTAGCCTGCGCGTAGGGATCACCAGCGGTATTGGTCTGTTCATCGGCATGATGGGGCTGAAAAACGCCGGTGTTATCGTGGCGAACAAAGACACGCTGGTGTCCATCGGCAACCTGACGTCTCACAGCGTGCTGCTCGGTATTCTGGGCTTCTTTATCATCGCGATTCTGGCGTCACGCAACATTCATGCGGCGGTGCTGATCTCCATCATTGTGACCACGCTGCTGGGCTGGATGCTGGGCGATGTGCATTACAACGGTATCGTCTCTGCGCCACCGAGCGTGATGTCCGTTATTGGCCATGTCGATCTGGCCGGTTCGTTTAACCTTGGCCTGGCGGGCGTGATTTTCTCATTCATGCTGGTCAACCTGTTCGACTCCTCCGGTACGCTGATTGGCGTTACGGATAAAGCCGGTCTGGCGGATGCGAAGGGCAAGTTCCCGCGTATGAAGCAGGCGTTGTATGTAGATAGCGTGTCATCTGTTACCGGCGCGTTTATCGGTACTTCTTCCGTAACCGCGTATATTGAATCATCTTCCGGGGTTTCTGTCGGCGGACGTACTGGGCTTACCGCCGTGGTTGTCGGCCTGCTGTTCCTGCTGGTTATCTTCCTGTCGCCGCTGGCGGGAATGGTGCCGGGTTATGCCGCGGCCGGTGCGCTGATTTACGTCGGTGTGCTGATGACATCAAGCCTGTCGCGCGTGAAGTGGGATGACCTGACCGAAGCGGTTCCTGCGTTTATTACCGCCGTGATGATGCCGTTTAGCTTCTCGATTACCGAAGGTATCGCGCTGGGCTTTATTTCCTACTGCGTGATGAAAATCGGTACCGGACGTTTCCGCGACCTCAGCCCGTGCGTCATCGTTGTCGCGCTGCTGTTTGTGCTGAAGATTGTGTTTATCGACGCGCACTGATCGCTGTTTGTTTGGTTTTAGAACGAAAAAGCCCGGCAAATCGCCGGGCTTTTTCGTTTACGCTTTCACGCGCTGGATATAATCGCCAAATGCGGTCAGTTGACCGGTCAGATGGTCCAGCGTGCTTTGGTCGATTACTTCACCCGTCTGCGGGTCCACCTTGTTCTGAATGACGCCGCCCATAAATTCCGGCTTGTTCATCACCATGGCGTCGAGGAACACCAGGATCTGACGGAGATGGTACTGGCAGCGCGCGCCGCCAATAGCGCCCATTGAGCTGGTCTGAATCAGTACCGGTTTGCCAGATAATGGCTGGTCGGGCAGACGGGACAGCCAGTCGATGGCGTTTTTCAGTCCGCCAGGAACAGAATAGTTATATTCCGGTGTCACAATAACAACACCATCAGCTTTCCTGATTTGCTCTGCCAGCGCTTCTACGCTGGCTGGGAAACCTTCTTCCTGCTGGAGGTCGGCATCGTACAGCGGGATATCACCAATCGACGGTAACGCGCTCACTTCCATTCCTGCGGGAGCAATTTTAGGCAGCGTGCGGGCAACCATTCCGTTAAACGAACCTTTGCGCAGACTTCCCAGTAACGTAACAACATTCAATGTTTCAGACATGGTGACTCCTGTTTCATCATGAAGGTTAAATCAGTTAAGCGTATGGCTTTTCGCTGCGCATAATTGAGAGAACCGGATCAGACGACCCGTTGGCTCATTAGCGCGAGTCTGGATATCAGGCAAACTTTTCCAGTCCTGTTTACCATCAAACTCCCAAACCTTGAGTTTTTCAATGGTTGGCGTAACCGCAACCGACCACACCAGCACATCTTCCGCATCGCAAATGGCTTCAACCTGCGCAACATGGGCACATTTCAGACGTCCTGCGCCGGGTAAAAGCTGGAGTTCGCGCGGATCGTCATTACACACATCGCCGGTGAGTTTAAGAACGCTCTGGCGCAACGTAATGAGCTGCGCACGCGCTTCGTTAGGGTCGTTTTGGTTATTAATCCACAGGTTTTCGTTACTGGAGAAGCGCCAGGTTTGTGCTGAATTCGGATTGTGGAAACCGCGTGTCGCTCGCTGAAGCTCCATATCCAGGCCGCAAACACCTTCTGTTGTCAGCGCAACGCCAACGATATTTCCGGCATAAGAAATCGAAAATCCCGGCAGGTTTTTATCGCGAAAAACGGGCTTACCTTTCGCCTCAGTAACAATCTCAGGCAACGTGCTGGTGCCGTAAAGCATAAACATCAGTTCTGCGAGAAGACTTCGGGAGGCCAGGAAGCGTGTTCGGCGGTGAGTGGGTAGATTTCTTGCTTCAATGTGACATGGAGTAGGGAGACGAACTGAAACCAGGTGTCCCTCCGTAAGAATCCCTCTGGCAAAATGTGTCGCCATTTTTCGCTCCGTGATTAATGGTCCGTGATTATAACCAGAGTAACATTTACACGGTGTTCAGGCAGGTTTTACGGGTTAAAAAATAAACGGAAACGGGATACATTACGCGACATTTACATTTCTGTTGCCAGAATGGTCATTTAAGCAACATTCTGACGGCGGATCGTCAGGACATATCGCGATACAGCGCCTTGATCGTTTCTTTCAGCCAGACGATCTTCGGATTGTGGCTGTTACGTTTATGCCAAAGGAGAGTGAACGGTACGCGCATTTTCTCTAACTGTGCGGCATCAAATGGCATAGGACGTGCCACTAGCGGAAGCTGGTGGAGTTGGTTATAACGCTGACAATAGACCGGCGCTGTGGCTATCAGCGCATGATCAGGCTGGGCGGCCATAAACAGCGACTGCTCAAAACCAGGCAGGCATAACGCGATATTGCGTGTGCGCCCCATCTCCTGAAGCACATCGTCCAGCGCCCAGGTATCGCTTTGCTCCCAGCTAATACTGATGTGGGGATAGCGCAGAAATGTGTCCAGATTCCACTCTTCCTGCAATGCCGGATGATCTTCACGTAGCCAGACGCAAGGGAGATCGGAAAACAGCACCTCATAGTCGATCGACAACGGCAGTAGGCTCAGCAGTTCTCGCGAACGCGGATGGCTTTCGCGCCCGGTGAAGCCGATATCCACCTCGCCGCGAATAATCGCATCCAGCGAATCATAGTCCCAGTTGCGTATTTTGATCGTCGCCTGGGGATAACGCTGATAGATCTGCCGGGAGAGGGCGTTGAACATGATCATCACCAGCGGCGTTTCGGCCACCAGATCAAACTTCAACCCCCGCGGAGCCTCATGGTGCGGCTTATCCAGCAATTGATTGCCCATCTGCATCCACTCTGCCAGATTCTGCTCCATGCTGACCATTAACGGCGTCGGCGTCAGGCCCAGCGGGGTGTTTACAAACAGCGGGTCGTCAAACCAGGTTCGCAGTTTCGACAGCGACTTACTGACCGCCGACGGCGTGACGTTCATCCGTTTGGCGGTTTTGGTAACGCTGCGTTCCTGCATCAATAGCTGCAGGCACAGCAACAAATTAAGATCGAGACTGCTGAGGGATTTCTTCATGAGTTGGCGCGGACCGGTTGGGGGCAACAGTGATAATCAGCATGATACTCACTATGCTACAGCCAATCAGAATCCCGATCAGCATATTCAGCGCATCAAGGCCGAGGACCGCTGCCAGCCAAATCCATAGCGATGAACCGCAAACCTGCGCAATACCTAACGCCGAGCTGGCAACCCCCGCCCGCAGCGAGAACGGCCCCAGCGCCTGACTCATGGCGACACCAAAACCAACCGAGAACCCGGCGCAGATTAAGGTCAACCCAAACAGCGTCACCGTATGCGAGCTGGCGAGAGTTAACACTACGCCCGCAGCCAGAAACAGCACCTGCGAGGTCAGCATCAGAACGCGAGGCTTAAACACGCTCAGAGCGAATGGTGTGGAGAAAGAGACCGCCATACTGATGCCTGCGGTCATGGCCATTGTGGTGGCGTACTCGCCGCGGTCGAAGCCCATCACTTCCATCAGCAGCACCGGAGAGGTATTCACGAAGGTCAGGATCACCGACACGCTGAGGGTGGTAATGGCCAGGCGGCTTAAGAAAAAACGGTTCACCAGCGATTCGGTCGTGTGGTTCTTTTCCGTCGTCGCCGTTAACGTTGCTGGGCGCGATTCTCGCAGGATAAATACCGACAGCAGGCATACGACCACACCCATACCGATCATCGTGTAAAACAGGCTTTGCCACGGGTATTTGAGCATAATCAGATGCCCCATCACCGGAGCCAACACCGGTACGATACAGGTGATTCCGTTCAACAGCGACAGCACTTTTGCCCGGCGGCGATCGTCGAGCGTGTCGCGCAGAATAGCGAAGGCCACCACATAGCAGCAGCCTGCGCCCACGCCCTGAATAAAGCGGCCTACCAGGAACGGCGTACCGCTTTCGGCGAAAGAACATAGCGCAGAGGCGAAAATAAAGATGAGGGCGCCGACAATGGCGACCGGTTTACGTCCTGACTGGTCGGCGACTTTTCCGGCGAAAAGCATCGCCGTGGCCATTCCCGCCAGATAAACCGAAAACGCGATATGCAGTTGCGCCTCGCTGGCCTGTAGATCGGCCGCAATGCGGGGCAGACCCACCAAATACATATCAATACCGGCGGGATAAAGTAGAACCAGGGCAAAACTGCAGATTAGAAAGCGTGTCATAGCGACCTCATGAGGAATGTGGCGCTAAGCATACGGGCAGAGAGTCAGTAGCACGAGTTGCCATTTGGACAACCGTGATTTCCCTACAGGAAATCACGGTTGTGGATGCGATGACGATTCACTCGTTCCCGGTATTCAGTGTGTATTCGCATTTTGCCCAAAGGGGTTTAATGGCATAGGCCGCACCGTTGAACGGAAATTCTGCGTTTTTAGTTTGTTGAGCGTGTAACAGGGTGTCAATTTCCGTATTGATAATTGCTTTCGCTTTGGAGTGATATCGCTGTAGTGAAATCTTGCTTAACTTATCGGGTAATCTCACAAAGCTGTAGTTTTTGGCGGTATCGTAAACACCGTCTTTGACCTTCATTTTACTGCCGTAAGGGATGCCCATTTTAAGGTCATAGCTTTTAAGTCCAGCAATCCGTTCTGCTACGGTGATTTTTTCCGTTCGCTTAATATTCTTGCTGATCAGCAGCACTTTATTTCGTTGGTACCAGGCCTCAAATATTTGCACTTTGCCCACGTTTTCTTCATACGATCGCCGATTTGATTCAGGAAACAGAAAACTATTCGAGTTGTGGATTTTTTGCTCGTTCTCGGTGAGTGAAGCCACGTTATCTTTGTTTTGCAATGCTTGCTCTGCCTGGGGGCGATAAATATGCAGCAGGCGATCGGCAAGTGTAAGCACTGCGTCATAAAGGGTGTTCGATTGGATGAGTTCTAATAGGTTATGGCGATCTATTGTGATTTGGCAAAATTCGCGATCCCAATCGATGGACTCATGCTCTTTTTTTTCTTCATCCTTTTGAGTTTTATCAGGTGAGATGGTTGTAAATTTCCAGCGATAGGGCGTTGTCTGCGGTGTCTTCAAATACTGCAGGATGTCATAAAGCCAGTGGTGAATATCAGTGGCGTAAACGCCGATATAAACGTTCAGGATACGCTGAGCATCATGCTCTGATTCTTGAGCGATCACACTATCAATAAACGGTTCACAACCCTGTTTTTCAAGATGTTGCTTGATGGTTTTATAATCATAGCTTTCACGTATTCCTCTGAAGGCTAATCCACCGGAGTTCTCCGCGAAGGGTGCCAGCCATTGAGGGAGTGCGCTGTGTTTTTGCCGATAATCCGCAATGAGAAGGAAAACGGTCTCGGATAAAATCGCCACTCTATCGATAGAAAAATAGTTATCTAATTTTTCTAATAGCAGGTTGCCGTGTGAATGGGCGATGGAAAGATCCTGATGGCAATAGCCCTGCCGCATTTCTGTCGGAATGGCGGGGCAACCGGTTTGACAGCTGGTCAAAATGGCAAACAGATCGTCACGAATAAATTGCTCACGGAGGGTAATCTGATGCTGGTAGACCCCTCTGCGTTGCTCAGGTGGATGATTCATCTCCCCCCATGTCTTCAGGCTGACGTTACCTTTATCAAAACCGTCATACAGTGGGTTCATAAATGCGAGAGCATTCATAAGAGGATCCTCTTTTTCCTCCTCTGCACCCACGACATAGTTATCTGATTTGAAAATCTCATTGATTTTAGCACTTTGGGCTTGCAGCGCAGTGAGGACGCGATGTTGTTCTTCAAACCAATGGCGGTAGTCGGCAAGGGTATAAAGATGGCGAGCTTTAAAGATAAGAAGAAGTAACTGCTCGCTTATCGCCTCGTATATATCCGCAAATGGGAGGCGATCGCCAGAGAGAAAATCGCGGAAAACCTGTTTTTGATGATCGGAAAGGGCCATTGATTCTCCATTTTTTTGTGACTTTCGTCACAAAATTAACATGCGAATGCCGTGCCGGAAAAAGAGAGAACCCGGGAGGTTCAATCATGACATTCTTCGAAGCTGCTTTGAAAATTACCAGCCTGTTTTTATAAGTCAAAATATAAAACTAATGCCAAATAAAAAATAATTTATTGAACCAAATAAGGCAAGTAATAAAAATCTTCGAATTCTTTTCATAATAAATACTATTTTATATCAAATTGTATGATTTATTTTTTATTTTGATTTATTTTGTATGTTGAATATCATTGATGTCAGCGAGGCATGAGCCCGTTACGTTGATAAAGGTGATAAATATGTTTAGCGATCTCTTTGATTATATTCGTGAAAATCCTATCAAGTCTCTCGCGGTCGTGGCGGCGACCGTCGCGACCGGTGGCGCGGCAGCGGTCATGGCACCAGCCATAGGCGCAGCGGCGAGTGCTGCGGGGTTGGGCGTGGCCGGTGGGACCTTAAGCGGTGCGGCGGCCTCTTCTGCTGGACTCGCTGCGTTAGGCGGTGGGAGCCTGGCTTCTGGTGGGCTGGGTATGGCGGGAGGAAAGGCCGTCGTCACCACGGTTGGCGCGGTCATTGGAGGCAGCACCTCCGGCAGTGTTGCCAAATCCTTATCAACTGATTAATACATTATTTGGAGGCAATTAATTATGGGTATTGTTGCGGCAGGTTTACGCGAGTGGAACTATCAAAAAATTAATCGATTAACTCGCGCCGGTTTTAGCGACGGCACTATCGCCAGTGCGATTAACGATGACTTAATCGAGCGCAATATTGCGTTGCCCTCACCGTTAACTGGCGGGGATGTTGAGTCATACAAAAAATTATCGTTTCTTGCAGGTGAGCGCTCGTTGATTTCAGAGTCTAAAATTCGCGCACTCACCGACGAGTGCGGGGCTGACGCCATGGAATGCTGATCATGTGGAGCAGCGGAGAATCCGAAAAGCAGGGATTCTCCGCTTTTTTTGTGCCTGCTTTCCGTTTCTCGACCCACGCACGATCTCAAATGAAAAGCCAAAATTTAGAGCCTACTTACCAATACAGAAGCTGGAGAAAATCCGTCCCAGCAGATCGTCGGAGGTAAATTCCCCGGTGATCTCACTGAGGTTTTGCTGCGCCAGACGTAGCTCCTCTGCCAGCAATTCTCCGGCCCATGCTCCGAGCAGTTGGGCTTTGCCCTGCTCGAGATGTTCCGCCGCTTCTGCCAGCGCCTGTAGGTGACGACGACGCGCCAGGAAGCCGCCTTCCATATTGGTTTCAAAGCCCATGCTCTGCTTGAGATGGTTGCGCAGCACGTCAACGCCTTCACCGGTACGTGCGGAGAGACGAACCAGTGAGTGGCCATTTACTTCGCTAAGACCCAGCGTTTCACCGGTAATATCCGCTTTGTTACGCACCACGGTAATAGGCAGTTTGGCGGGCAGACGGGCAATAAAGTCGGGCCAGATGTCAGCCGGGTCCACGGCGTCGGTGGTGGTGCCATCAACCATAAACAGTACGCGATCGGCCTGTTCGATTTCCTGCCATGCGCGTTCGATCCCTATGCGTTCAACTTCATCGCTGGCATCGCGCAGACCGGCGGTGTCGATGATGTGTAGCGGCATACCGTCAATATGAATATGCTCACGCAGCACGTCGCGGGTGGTGCCGGCGATGTCGGTGACAATGGCGGCTTCGCGGCCTGCCAGCGCGTTCAGCAGGCTTGATTTCCCGGCGTTCGGGCGACCAGCAATCACGACCTTCATCCCTTCGCGCAGCAGGCTGCCCTGACGCGCTTCGGCACGTACGGCATCAAGGTCGCTAATAACGCTATTGAGCTGTGCTTCAATCTTGCCATCAGACAGGAAGTCGATTTCTTCATCCGGGAAATCAATCGCTGCTTCCACGTAGATGCGCAGGTGAGTGAGCGCTTCCACAAGATGATTTACCCGTGCGGAAAAGGCGCCCTGCAACGAGTTCAGCGCTGAGCGAGCCGCTTGCTCCGAGCTGGCATCGATCAGGTCGGCAATCGCCTCTGCCTGGGCTAAATCGAGCTTATCATTGAGAAACGCGCGCTCGGAGAATTCACCGGGTCTGGCAATGCGCAGCCCGGGAATGGTCAAAATACGTTTGAGCAGCAGATCAAGAATCACCGGACCGCCGTGGCCCTGCAGTTCTAAAACGTCTTCACCGGTAAAGGAGTTTGGGCCGGGAAACCACAGGGCAATGCCTTGATCCAGCGCGCTGCCATCTGCGTCTTTAAACGGCAGATAATCGGCATAACGCGGTTTTGGCAGTTTGCCCAGCACGGTTTCTGCGACCTCACGTGCCTTCAGGCCGGAGATACGCAGAATACCCACGCCACCACGTCCCGGAGGGGTGGCCTGAGCGACGATGGTGTCGTTATGGCTCATGGTTTGTCTCTTCTTAATGCAATAAAAAAGGCGGTCTAATGACCGCCCTTTACGTTATGTTCCGTTTGCCGGATGGCGGCTTCGCCTAATCCGGCCTACACCGAATCAGGAGTTTTTCTTCTCGCGGCTATGCAGCCCACGCTTCTCCAGACCACGGTAAATCAGCTGCTGCTGAATAATGGTTACCAGGTTGCTGACGATATAGTACAGCACCAGACCTGACGGGAACCACAGGAAGAACACGGTGAAGATGACCGGCATAAAGGTCATGATCTTCTGCTGCATCGGGTCGGTCACGGTGGTCGGAGACATCTTCTGAATGAAGAACATCGTCACGCCCATCAGGATCGGCAGGATGTAGTACGGGTCCTGTGCAGACAGGTCATGGATCCACAGCGCGAACGGCGCATGGCGCAGTTCAATGGAACCCATCAGCATGTAGTACAACGCCAGGAAGATTGGCATCTGGATGATCAGCGGGAAGCAGCCGCCCAGCGGGTTAACCTTCTCAGCTTTGTACAGGGCCATCATTTCCTGGCTCTGACGCTGTTTGTCATCGCCCAGACGCTCACGCATCGCCTGAATCTTCGGCTGCAGCATACGCATCTTCGCCATGGAGGTGTACTGCGCTTTGGTCAGCGGGTACATGATGCCACGAACGATAAAGGTGATAACGATGATGGAGAAGCCCCAGTTACCCAGGAAGCTATGGATCCACTTCAGCAGTTTAAACAGCGGCTGAGAGATGAACCACAACCAGCCGTAATCCACGGTCAGATCCAGGTGCGGTGCAACGGCCGCCATTTTGTCCTGAATTTCCGGACCGACCCACAGGGTGCTGGTCATCGCGCCAGTCTGGCCAGGCTGTACCAGTACCGGCTGAGATTTATAGCCGATAGCGGCAATGCCGTTACCCAGGTTAGCGGTATAGAAGTTGTTGGTGCCGTCGTTACGCGGAACCCATGCCGTTGCGAAATACTGTTGCAGCATTGCGACCCAACCGTCTTTAGCGTTGACGTTCAGGTTTTCGTTTTCAGCAATGGTGTCGAATTTGTATTTCTCATACTTCTCATCCGGCGTGGAGTACGCCGCGCCACGGAAGGTGTGCAGCGCAAAGTTGCTGCTACCGGTGTCGCGATGAGATGGCAGATTGATGGATTGCTTCAACTGACCAAAGGTGGAGACTTCCAGCGGTTTCTCGCCGGCGTTCTGCACGCTGTAGTTAACGTTGACAGCATATTCACCACGCTTGAGGACAAACGTTTTAGTGAACGTGTTACCCGCTGCGTCAGTATAGGTCATCGGGATCTGCAGTTCGTTCTGACCGTCTGCCAGTACAAATGCGTCTTTTTCGACGTTGTACAGCGGACGTGGGCCGTTAGCCGGGTTATCCGGGCCGTCACGACCGGTCAGGCCACTCTGTGCCTGATAGATGAACTGTGGCGTGGTTTCCAGTAACTGGAACGGTTCGGTAGAACCAAGTTCTTTCGGGTAAGCTGGCAGCGAAGCCTGTTCCACATCACCACCACGGGTGTTGATGGTCAGATCAAGCACGTCAGTCTTAACCGTAATCAGTTTCCCCTGGCCACTGGCCGGTACGCCCTGGTCTGCGGCGCTACCCGCTGCGGTGGTCGTTGTCTGCGTGGTCTGTTGGGCCTGAGGTTGCGGGTTTTTATCCTGCTCCCAGGCTTGCCAGATCATGAAAGACACGAACAGCAAAGCGATGACTAAAAGATTGCGTTGCGAATCCATCGTTAGTGTTCTCTGGTATCAAATGGTCCGGGCGGGACGGGATCGTCACCACCAGGGTGTAAAGGGTGGCATTTTAATACGCGTTTCACCGTCAACCAACTGCCTTTTATCACTCCAAACCTGCGCAATGCCTCAATTCCGTAGCTCGAACAGGTTGGAGTGAAACGGCAATGCGGCCCAAGCAGCGGACTGATCAGGCGTTGATAGACCCGAATGAGGGCTATCAGGACCCGCGAGCCAGGCGACAATGGCGACGCCATAATTTTTCCAACGCTTCCGAGAGAGCACGGTTATCGAGGTCAGCAACCCCTTTTTTCGCCACCACCACGAAATCCATTGCGGGAAGTTCGTGCTGACGTAAACGGAAGCTTTCACGCGTCAGACGTTTAATCCGATTGCGTTCATGCGCACGTTTAACATTTTTCTTGGCGACGGTAAGACCGATGCGGGGATGCCCCAGCGAATTCAGGCGGCCGAGGATGGTGATTTGCGGCGTGCCAGCCCGTTGTGGCTGCTGGAAGACGAATGTGAAATGAGTGGGAGTTAACAAACGTAACTCCCTGGGAAATGCGAGCTTAACCACTCAGGGGCTAGCTTTTATTACTTAGAAACGGTCAGACGAGAACGGCCTTTAGCACGACGACGTGCCAGAACCTGACGACCATTTTTATTAGCCATACGAGCACGGAAGCCGTGAGAACGGTTGCGCTTCAGTACAGACGGTTGAAAAGTGCGTTTCATGGCGATTTCTACCTAAACTTGAATAAATTCACTGACTTTTGCGTAGACCCGAACGAATTCCGAACGACTTACGCCACAGTGTGGGTGATTAAAGAGGCCGGATTGTAATAATTGTACACTCCGGAGTCAATTCTCTTTCCTTATTTCCCGCTTTTTTCCGCATGGTTTCGCGTAAAAAACAGGCAGCGTTGACGCCGTAAGGCGACCGTTACTCGCTGGGGGTAAGAATTATACGGGCTGGTGGATAAAGCGCAAGGATCGCGCGGGATCTTTATTAGATCGTTTAAGCAGTAAAGCATCTTTACTCATTAATTTTTTCAATATGCGCGCTAAAACCTGCAGCACTTCTCCAGGATCGTTTACACTTAGCCGATTCTGGATCATCCTGTGGATAAATCGGGAAGAATCTGTGAGAAACAGAAGATCTCTTTCTCAGTTTACGCTATGATCCGCGGTCCCGATCGTTTCAATGGATCCTGATCGGGTAAAATTGCAGATAGCAATTCGCACGTCACCCTTTGCATAGGGTCTTGTCGATGTGCGTCAACAATCATGAATGTTTCAGCCTTTGTCATTTATCGACTTTTGTTCGAGTGGAGTCCGCCGTGTCACTTTCGCTTTGGCAGCAGTGTCTTGCCCGATTGCAGGATGAGTTACCAGCCACAGAATTTAGTATGTGGATACGCCCGTTGCAGGCGGAACTGAGCGATAACACGCTGGCTTTGTATGCGCCAAACCGTTTTGTGCTCGATTGGGTAAGGGATAAATACCTTAATAATATTAATGGATTACTCAATAATTTCTGCGGAGCGGATGCCCCACAGCTGCGCTTTGAGGTCGGAACTAAACCCGTCACGCAAACGCTGAAGACGCCGGTGAACAACGTTGTCGCGCCTGCGTATGTGGCGCAACAAGTGCAGCCTCAGCGCACGGCTGCTCCGGCAGCGCGTCCAGGCTGGGACAACGTCCCGGCTCCGGCAGAACCTACCTATCGCTCTAACGTCAACGTCAAACATACGTTTGATAACTTCGTTGAAGGTAAATCTAACCAACTGGCGCGCGCGGCGGCACGTCAGGTGGCGGACAACCCTGGCGGCGCCTACAATCCGTTATTCCTTTATGGCGGTACGGGTCTGGGTAAAACCCACCTGTTGCATGCTGTCGGTAACGGCATTATGGCGCGTAAACCGAACGCGAAAGTGGTGTATATGCACTCCGAGCGTTTTGTGCAGGACATGGTTAAAGCTCTGCAAAACAATGCGATCGAAGAGTTTAAACGCTACTACCGCTCCGTCGACGCGCTGCTGATCGATGACATCCAGTTCTTTGCCAACAAAGAGCGCTCGCAGGAAGAGTTTTTCCACACCTTCAACGCCCTGCTGGAAGGTAATCAGCAGATCATCCTGACGTCGGATCGTTATCCGAAGGAGATCAATGGCGTTGAAGATCGACTGAAATCCCGCTTCGGCTGGGGACTGACTGTTGCGATCGAACCGCCAGAGCTGGAAACACGCGTGGCGATCCTGATGAAAAAAGCCGACGAAAACGACATTCGTCTGCCGGGTGAAGTGGCGTTCTTTATTGCCAAGCGTCTACGCTCTAACGTGCGTGAACTGGAAGGCGCGCTGAACCGCGTGATCGCCAACGCCAATTTTACCGGCCGGGCGATTACCATCGATTTCGTGCGCGAAGCGCTGCGCGATCTGTTGGCTTTGCAGGAAAAGCTGGTCACCATCGACAATATTCAGAAGACGGTGGCGGAGTATTACAAAATCAAAATTGCGGATCTGCTGTCTAAGCGTCGATCTCGCTCGGTAGCTCGCCCGCGCCAGATGGCGATGGCGCTGGCAAAAGAGCTCACCAACCACAGTCTGCCGGAAATTGGCGACGCGTTTGGTGGGCGTGACCATACTACCGTGCTTCATGCCTGCCGCAAGATTGAGCAGTTGCGTGAAGAAAGCCATGATATTAAAGAAGATTTCTCCAATTTAATCAGAACATTATCTTCGTGACGCTATGAAATTTACCGTTGAACGTGAACATTTATTAAAACCGCTTCAGCAGGTCAGCGGCCCGCTGGGTGGACGTCCTACACTGCCGATCCTCGGAAACCTGCTGCTGCAGGTCGCTGACGGTGCGCTTTCTCTGACTGGTACCGATCTCGAAATGGAGATGGTGGCGCGCGTGGCGTTGATCCTGCCTCATGAACCTGGTGCGACTACCGTTCCGGCGCGTAAATTCTTCGACATTTGCCGCGGGTTGCCGGAAGGCGCGGAAATAGCCGTTCAACTGGAAGGCGACCGCATGCTGGTTCGCTCTGGTCGCAGCCGTTTCTCGTTGTCCACGCTGCCTGCCGCCGACTTCCCTAATCTGGATGACTGGCAGAGCGAAGTCGAATTCACCCTGCCGCAGGCCACGATGAAGCGCCTGATTGAAGCGACCCAGTTTTCGATGGCGCATCAGGACGTGCGTTACTATTTAAACGGCATGCTGTTTGAAACCGAAGGGGAAGAGCTGCGTACCGTGGCGACCGACGGTCACCGTCTGGCGGTTTGTTCAATGCCTGTCGGTCAGCCGTTGCCCAGCCATTCGGTGATCGTACCGCGTAAAGGCGTGATTGAACTGATGCGTATGCTCGACGGCGGTGACAACCCGCTGCGCGTGCAGATTGGCAGCAACAACATTCGTGCGCACGTGGGGGATTTCATCTTCACCTCCAAGCTGGTTGATGGTCGTTTCCCGGATTATCGCCGCGTATTGCCGAAGAATCCGGACAAACATCTGGAAGCCGGTTGCGATATCCTCAAGCAGGCGTTTGCCCGTGCGGCGATCCTCTCGAACGAGAAATTCCGCGGCGTGCGTCTGTATGTCAGCGAAAACCAGCTCAAAATCACCGCCAATAACCCGGAGCAGGAAGAAGCAGAAGAAATTCTGGATGTCTCCTATCCTGGTACAGAACTGGAAATCGGTTTTAACGTGAGCTACGTGCTTGACGTGCTGAATGCGCTGAAGTGCGAGAACGTGCGTATTTTGCTGACCGATTCCGTATCGAGCGTACAGATTGAAGATGCCGCATCACAGTCGGCTGCCTATGTTGTTATGCCAATGAGACTGTAATGTCGCTCACCCGCCTGTTGATCCGCGATTTTCGCAATATCGAAAACGCGGATCTCGCTTTATCCCCTGGCTTTAACTTCCTGGTTGGCGCAAATGGCAGCGGCAAAACCAGCGTCCTGGAAGCCATCTATACGCTCGGCCATGGCCGGGCGTTTCGCAGTTTGCAGATTGGCCGCGTGATCCGCCACGAGCAGGAGTCGTTTGTTTTACACGGACGATTGCAGGGAGAAGAGCGCGAGACATCGATTGGTCTGACGAAAGACAAACTGGGCGACAGCAAAGTGCGCATTGACGGCACCGACGGGCACAAGGTCGCTGAACTGGCGCACCTGATGCCGATGCAGCTGATCACGCCAGAAGGGTTTACTTTACTCAACGGCGGCCCCAAATACAGAAGAGCATTCCTTGACTGGGGATGCTTTCACAATGAAGCCGGATTTTTCACCGCCTGGAGCAACCTGAAGCGACTGCTCAAGCAGCGCAATGCGGCACTGCGCCAGGTGAGTCGTTATGAGCAACTGCGCCCGTGGGATAGAGAACTTATCCCGCTGGCGGAACAAATCAGCACCTGGCGCGCGGAGTACAGCGCGGGTATCGCGCAGGATATGGCGGATACCTGCCAGCAGTTTCTTCCCGAGTTTTCTCTCTCGTTCTCTTTCCAGCGCGGCTGGGAGAAGGAGACAGATTATGCCGAGGTGCTGGAACGCAGTTTTGAACGCGATCGCATGTTGACCTACACCGCACACGGTCCGCATAAGGCGGATTTCCGCATTCGCGCCGACGGTGCGCCGGTGGAAGACACGTTGTCGCGTGGGCAGCTAAAACTGCTAATGTGCGCCTTACGACTGGCGCAAGGGGAGTTCCTGACCCGTGAAAGCGGACGGCGCTGCCTGTACCTGATAGATGATTTTGCCTCTGAACTGGATGATGCGCGTCGCGGGCTGCTGGCCAGCCGCTTAAAAGCCACGCAATCTCAGGTCTTTGTCAGCGCAATCAGCGCTGAACACGTTATAGACATGTCCGATGAAAATTCGAAGATGTTTACCGTGGAAAAGGGTAAAATAACGGATTAACCCAAGATAAAATGAGCGAGAAACGTTGATGTCGAATTCTTATGACTCCTCCAGTATCAAAGTCCTGAAAGGGCTGGATGCGGTGCGTAAGCGCCCGGGTATGTATATCGGCGACACGGATGACGGCACCGGTCTGCACCACATGGTATTC
This sequence comes from Citrobacter freundii complex sp. 2025EL-00176, assembly GCF_053309355.1. Taxonomy (NCBI): domain Bacteria; kingdom Pseudomonadati; phylum Pseudomonadota; class Gammaproteobacteria; order Enterobacterales; family Enterobacteriaceae; genus Citrobacter; species Citrobacter freundii complex sp. 2025EL-00176. Next base: position 52,324 of record NZ_JBRYHT010000005.1, read on the forward strand.
GAGGTGGTAGATAACGCTATCGACGAAGCGCTCGCGGGTCACTGTAAAGATATCGTGGTAACGATTCACGCTGACAACTCAGTGTCCGTTACCGATGATGGCCGTGGTATCCCAACCGGTATTCACCCGGAAGAGGGCGTTTCGGCGGCGGAAGTTATCATGACCGTTCTGCACGCAGGCGGTAAATTCGATGATAACTCCTATAAAGTTTCCGGCGGTTTGCACGGCGTAGGTGTCTCCGTGGTTAACGCCCTGTCGCAGAAACTGGAGCTGGTGATTCGTCGTGAAGGCAAAGTGCATCAGCAAACTTACGTGCACGGTGTGCCGCAGGCGCCGCTGGCGGTAACGGGCGAAACAGAAGTGACGGGGACTCAGGTGCGTTTCTGGCCAAGCCACGAAACCTTTACCAATGTCGTTGAGTTCGAATACGACATCCTGGCGAAGCGTCTGCGCGAGCTGTCATTCCTGAACTCCGGTGTCTCTATTCGTCTGCGCGACAAACGTGATGGCAAAGAAGATCATTTCCATTACGAAGGCGGTATCAAGGCGTTCGTTGAGTATCTGAATAAAAACAAAACGCCGATACACCCGAATATCTTCTACTTCTCCACCGAAAAAGACGGCATCGGCGTTGAAGTTGCGCTGCAGTGGAACGATGGTTTCCAGGAAAACATCTACTGCTTCACCAACAACATTCCGCAGCGTGACGGCGGTACTCACCTTGCGGGCTTCCGCGCGGCGATGACCCGTACCCTGAACGCCTACATGGACAAAGAAGGCTACAGCAAAAAAGCTAAAGTCAGCGCCACCGGTGATGATGCCCGTGAAGGCCTGATTGCGGTGGTTTCCGTGAAAGTGCCGGACCCGAAATTCTCCTCGCAGACTAAAGACAAACTGGTCTCCTCTGAGGTGAAATCGGCGGTTGAACAGCAGATGAACGAACTGCTGAGCGAATACCTGCTGGAAAATCCGTCTGACGCGAAAATCGTCGTCGGCAAAATTATTGACGCTGCCCGTGCTCGTGAAGCTGCACGTCGCGCGCGTGAAATGACCCGTCGTAAAGGCGCGCTGGACTTAGCCGGTCTGCCGGGCAAGCTGGCAGACTGTCAGGAACGCGACCCGGCCCACTCTGAACTGTACCTGGTGGAAGGGGACTCAGCGGGCGGTTCTGCTAAGCAGGGGCGTAACCGTAAGAACCAGGCGATTTTGCCGCTGAAAGGTAAAATCCTTAACGTTGAGAAAGCGCGTTTCGACAAAATGCTCTCCTCTCAGGAAGTGGCAACACTGATCACCGCGCTGGGCTGTGGTATCGGTCGTGACGAGTACAACCCGGACAAACTGCGCTATCACAGCATCATCATCATGACCGATGCTGACGTCGACGGCTCGCACATCCGTACGCTGCTGTTGACCTTCTTCTATCGTCAGATGCCGGAAATTGTTGAACGTGGCCATGTCTACATTGCGCAGCCGCCGCTGTACAAAGTGAAGAAAGGCAAGCAGGAACAGTACATCAAAGACGATGAAGCGATGGATCAATACCAGATCTCTATCGCTCTGGATGGCGCCACGCTGCACACTAACGCCAGCGCACCAGCCCTGGCGGGTGAAGCGTTAGAAAAACTGGTTTCTGAATACAACGCGACGCAGAAAATGATTGGCCGTATGGAACGTCGTTTCCCGAAAGCGCTGCTGAAAGAACTGGTTTATCAACCGACGCTGGCTGAAGCCGATCTTGCTGATGAAGCGAAAGTTACGGCCTGGGTTTCCCAGTTGGTGAACGTGCTGAATGAAAACGAAATGCACGGCAGCACCTGGAACAGCTTCGTGCGTAAAGACGCTGAACTGAACCTGTTCGAACCGGTGATCCGAGTGCGTACCCACGGTGTCGATACCGACTATCCATTGGAGCATGAATTCGTAACCGGTGGTGAATACCGTCGTATTTGTACGCTCGGCGAGAAGCTGCGCGGGCTGATCGAAGACGATGCGTTTATCGAACGTGGCGAACGTCGTCAGCCAGTAGCAAGCTTTGAGCAGGCACTGGAATGGTTGCAGAAAGAGTCTCGTCGCGGTCTCGCTATCCAGCGTTATAAAGGTCTGGGCGAGATGAACCCGGAACAGCTGTGGGAAACCACCATGGATCCGGAAAGCCGCCGTATGCTGCGTGTGACCGTGAAAGACGCCATTGCCGCCGACCAGCTGTTCACCACGCTGATGGGCGATGCCGTTGAACCACGCCGCGCATTTATCGAAGAAAACGCCCTGAAAGCGGCGAACATCGATATCTAAGCCAATCTGTAGACTGGATAAGGCGGTTTACGCTGCCATCCGGCAAAACGTTGTATTGTGCCTGATGGCGCGTTGCTTATCAGGCCTACAAACGACAACCGACCTACAAAAGGGGAATCTTGATTCCCCTTTCTATCCCCCTTTTCGTAGCTGTTTTTTGAGCGGAATCGCGTTAGCATGAGGGCGGACTCATTTCATCCGGGGAACTCATGGTTATCAAACTTATTGCTATCGACATGGATGGCACACTTCTGCTGCCCGATCACACCATTTCACCTGCGGTCAAAACGGCAATTGCCGCGGCGCGCGCGCGTGGCGTGAATGTGGTGCTGACCACGGGACGCCCGTATGCCGGCGTCCACAGCTATCTGAAAGAACTGCATATGGAACAACCCGGTGACTACTGCATTACCTACAACGGTGCGCTGGTGCAGAAAGCTGGCGATGGTAGTACCGTTGCGCAAACCGCGCTGAGCTATGATGATTATCGCTATCTGGAGCAGCTCTCCCGGGAAGTTGGCTCGCATTTCCACGCGCTCGATCGCAACACGCTGTATACCGCGAACCGTGATATCAGTTATTACACGGTACATGAGTCATTTGTCGCGACGATTCCGCTGGTGTTCTGTGAAGCCGAAAAAATGGATCCTGCGACCCAGTTCCTGAAAGTGATGATGATTGATGAGCCGGAGATCCTCGACAAGGCCATCTCGCGCATTCCGGCGGAAGTGAAAGAAAAGTACACCGTGCTGAAAAGTGCGCCGTATTTCCTCGAAATCCTCGATAAACGCGTCAACAAAGGGACTGGCGTAAAATCGCTGGCCGATGCGTTGGGCATTAAAGCCGAGGAGGTCATGGCGATTGGCGATCAGGAAAACGACATCGCGATGATTGAATACGCTGGCGTGGGCGTTGCGATGGATAACGCCATCCCAACGGTGAAAGAGATCGCCAACTTCGTGACGAAATCTAATCTGGAAGACGGTGTTGCCTGGGCCATTGAGAAGTACGTCCTCTCCTGATGTGCGTTATGCCTGGCTGAGGTCAGGCATAAAACATTAAGAATGTTATAAAAATCATGTTTGTATTATCAGATGTGAAACAGCACATTAATCCCTCCATTTAGTACGCAACTTCTATACTCTCCCCCCTTCTTTTATATTCGGGCGATTCCTGCCTGCAACTATGTTTTCTTATGACTAACACAAGCATTCGCCTGGTGTTGATGACGTCTTCCTGTTTGATTTTTCAAGCCTGGGCTGCGACGGATTCTGGCTCAACGTTGACACCGCTGTATGATTATCAGGACGATGGTCAGGCTACTCCTGTGCCGGTAAAACCGGCGGCTAAACCTGCTGCAAGCCACTCTGTTTTGCCCTTTTTAGGTGACGAGGCGCGTAAACGTGGTTACGACCTGCCTGAGCCGTTTGGTGTAAATATTAACTACATGAATATTAGGCAAAATATTAATGTAGACAGTATTAACTTTAATGGCCTTTCTTTGGGCGGTCATTCGCTGGATAACGCGTTCAAAATTAACGTTGGCAATACACGCGAGAGAAGCAAAACAGAAACTCTGAAGCTGGATGCCTGGCTGCTGCCGTTTATGAACGTCTATGGCCTGGTGGGCTATACCGACGGTCACTCCGTTTCGCAAATTGGTGTAGGAATTAATGGGCCACGCAAAGTCCACACACCAGACAATTTGCAGAACCTGGCGTTTCAGCTCGACTTTAAAGGTACAACCTACGGTGTGGGGACGACACTGGTGGGCGGCGTGGGTAACTGGTTTACGGCTTTTGATGCCAACTATACTCAGACGCAGTTCGATATTCTGGATGGCAGTATTAATGCCTTTACCCTCTCTCCGCGCGTAGGCTATCGCTTTACTACCCCAGGCGTAGATGCGCTATATCTGCCGTCCGGCAATCTGAATCTGTGGGTTGGCAGTATGTATCAGGACGTGCAGCAAGAGTTCAAGGGCAGCCTGAGCGATCTCAACATGCCGTCAGAGGCGCTGCAGAAAATGGTGGATATCGCGAATAAGGATGGCAATGGCCGTTTCGACGTTAAACAGCACCTGCAATCTCCCTGGAACGTACTGGTCGGGGCACAGTATGAATTGACCCGAAACTTTAACGTGACCACCGAAATTGGCTTTGCCGACCGTAACAGCTTTTTCATGGCGGGAGAGTACCGCTTTTGATCCGCCTTGCTCTTCTGTTGCTGGTGAGTCTGTTCACCTGCATTGCGCAGGCAGAATTGCCGACCCGCGACGAAGTTGACGGCTGGCTGAATAAACTGGGCGCCAGCGATAACTTTAACGCCAGCAAAGGTATTGATTGGGGCGTAATTCCGGGACCGTTTTACACTCCGGAACTGGGGCTGGGGATCGGCACGGCGGTGGTGGGGATGTATCGCCCGGACCCAAACGACACGGTGAGTCAAAACTCGACGCTGACTCTCAGCGGCTACTTTAGCTCAACGGGCGCTTTCGGCGTCACAATACAAAATTACGCCTTTTTTGCCGACGATCGCTGGCGTTTCTTTCTCAATGGCGCATTAACTGATACGCCAACCTGGTACTGGGGGCAGGGATTTAGTGCCGGAGATAAAGACAGCCAGAAACAGCAATATACGGCTCAGGTGCTGGATCTACGCCCCACGTTGTATCGTCGGGTAGCGCCTAATGTCTATCTGGGCGTCGGCTGGTCGCTGAACGCGCAGCATGCGGCGCAAATGGATGACAATGATCCCCCCAAAATTGAAAATACCGGGCAGGGTGCGTCGGTGTTGAGTTCCGGCAGCAGTGTAGAACTTAGCTGGGACGACCGTGACTTTGTTCCTAACCCGCGCCAGGGACAATATGCCGACGTACGCTATACCCGTTATACGCCCGATGTGGGGAGCGATACCCGGTTTGATGAATACCAGTTGCACTACAGTCGTTACCACTCCCTGGACGACCAGGACGTACTGGCGTGGGAGATGGACGGTGCTTTTACTCAAGGTGACGTGCCGTGGAACATGATGCCGCTGCTCGGTAGTAATCAGCGGATGCGCGGCTATTACGAAGGACGCTATCGCGATAAAAACGCCGTCAGCGGGCAGGTAGAGTATCGCCGCAAACTTGACTGGCGGCATGGCGTGGTTGGTTGGCTGGGCGCAGGGACAATGGGACCATCATTTAGCGCGCTGGATGACGGACGCTGGCTACCCTCGGCGGGGGTGGGGTATCGCTTTGAATTTAAGCCGCGGGTGAATGTGCGTCTGGATTATGGCATTGGCAAAGGGAGCAGCGGTTTTTATTTTCAGGTAGGAGAGGCGTTTTGATCAATAAAATGGTGCTGATGACGACCTTGTTATTGGCGGCGATCGGGGTCCATGCTGCTATACCTGTACCTTTGCAGCTAACTGAAGGTGATAAGGTTCAAAGTATCGCCTGGCCGGTGGTTTCGCCGCTCCCCGCGCCTCAAGGATTACGTCCGTGCTGCGCTTTTGGTTACGACCTGCACGCACAGGTGCTGGAGATGCCGGTACCGTTTTATGAACTTGATAACGTCGTTACGGCTGACGGTATTGGCGAGCATCGCTATAACGATAGCCTGCTGTTAGGGTTAGTGAATCTGGCCGGCATCGGGCATGAACACAATGGCATTGTGTACACCTCACGCGGCGGTTTTATCGATACCGCGCATGTACGAGATACCGCAGATATGACGGTCTGGCTTTTTAGCCATCTACTTCCACGGTTAGGCCAGCCTTTTACGCTGCGTCTGGAAGATGAACTGGCGGAGCGGCATGTTGTTTTCAATGCCTTCACGCCACCTGAAACGGCGGGCGATCGTTACGCATTAGCGGCCTGGCTGGCAGCACATCTGGCCTTTCAACTCGCGGCCTGGCATGAAATTGCACAATGGTACGGTTTTGAGTCAATTCCGGGGTTTTCTGAGGAAGTTTCCGCATTTTCACCGGAAGATCTCTACTCCAACCTGTTGGGGGCAAGAATTGCGGTGTCGCTGATCCTTGATGGGCAACTGGCAACATCAAAAATGTACGATGCGGCAATGAACAAGGCACTGCATCAGGCGTTAACGCAGTTGGGCGCTAAGCCTGAAACAATAACCCGTTTTCAGTTTGATATGCTGGATGGCAAGTGGTGGAACAGCCAGCGTCGGGTGCCGGAGAAATATCTGGTGCTGCACAGAAACTACGATGTGAGTGATTCTCGTTTGCCAACGCCAGTGCCGGGCGAAAAAGCCGTGCCGCTACGCCTGTCGCTACCGCATCATTGGCGAAATTACTCCCTTGATATGCTGGCACAACTTCAACTCCGACCCGGAAGTCACATGGCGCGGCTACCTTTACCACAATCCTGGTATAGCGAAGCGAATTTCCCTGCGCTGGCTACGCTTGCAGGTGAGAGCGATAATCTGTCGAAAGTGGATGAGCATTCATTCCTTTATTAGAAACCTCCACCAGAACTTTATTGGCGGATGTTTTTCTGATCCTGTCAGGGGAATATGCGCCACGCCACTTTGCATTATCCATTTCCGGATGCACGCCGCTGTTAATATGCGGCTTTTAAGGATCTTGCCATACAGTTTAAGACGTAGCTTGCGAGTGGCATTCCTGTAAGCGAGATTCATATCCTTTGTATCCTGTATTAATACTGATTTGAGGATTTCCGCGCTATCCAGTGCGTAACTAATCCCTTCCAGCGAGCTGGCGCTGATAAAACCGGCCGCTTCGCCAATCAAAAACGCATTGTCCTTACCGCAGACGAAGTCTTTCCAGCGTGATGGGAACAGCACCGTGCATTTTTCGCTTTTCACCGGTTTGCCGAACTGGAAATGGAACGCTTCCATCTTCTCTTTCAGTACGTCAAAGCGTGCCTGGCCGTCCTTCATTGGGTAGGCGCCGCCAAAGATAAAATAACCATCCTTGCTGATACTCCATGAATAACAGTCGGTTGCGTCGTTATCAAAAATACATGAATAGAACGGCACGGGATTTTTTTCCGCAAACCATTGCTGAATTGCGACATATTTACGGATTTGGTGCTCGGGATAGAGATAACGGCGTACCAGTGAATTCGCGCCATCGGCACCCACCAGATAACGCGCGCTGATCTGCTGCTCCCAACCGTCGGCGCGAAAGATAACATGCCAGTTATCGCCTTCGCGCCAGATCTTCCGACACAGGCTATCGTGGTACACCTGAACATCTTCAGGAATGAGTGTTTTCATCCATAAATCAAACGCATGGCGATTGATGTTAATGTAGCTGCGCTGGTAGTTACGGGTCAGAGAGGCTGCAACATCAACCGTTTTAACGCTAAAAATCTGTGGGTTGGCGATGACATCAACGGGCAAGGTTATCCCGTCGCGGATAAACGAACGCTGAGCATCCGGGGCCAGCAGCCCGCCGCAGGGTTTCGTGAAGCCTTCGTTGCCGCACTGGCGCTTTTTATCCAATGCAATCACGCGCATTTTTCCACTCAACTGTCGCGCCAGCGCTGCGCCTGCCGGGCCTAATCCAATAATCGCTACGTCAAAATGTTCCATCTTTCTGTCCGCAAAAAATGAAGATGGACATACGCTAAAGCCTGAAAGTGAAGTGCTTGTGAAGTATGATTGCTTAAATCGTCTTGTATCAGGGCATCTCATGAAGCAAATCACCTTTACGCCGCGTAATCATCAGCTTACTAATATCAACACCTGGACCCCGGACAGTAACTGGCTGGTCTTCGACGTGCGTCCTTCCGGTGCCTCTTTTACGGGAGAAACGATTGAACGTGTCAATGTTCATACTGGCGAACTGGAGGTGATTTACCGGGCCACTCAAGAGGCACATGTTGGCGTGGTGACCGTTCATCCAAAGTTGGAACAGTATGTTTTTATTCATGGTCCAGAAAATCCTGATGAAACATGGGATTACGATTTTCATCATCGCCGTGGAGTGATTGTTTCGCAGGCAGAGGTGTCTAACCTGGATGCGATGGATATCACCGCGCCGTACACGCCTGGGGCGTTACGTGGCGGTAGTCATGTGCATGTCTTTAGCCCGAACGGTGAACTTGTCAGTTTCACTTATAACGACCATGTCCTGCATGAACGCTCTCCGGCGCTGGATTTACGTAACGTCGGCGTGGCTGCGCCGTATGGTCCGGTGAACGTATCCGCGCAGCATCCACGTGAATATAGCGGGAGCCGCTGGTGCGTGCTGGTGAGTCAAACGACACCTGCGCCAAAACCGGGGAGCGATGAGATAAACCGCGCCTATGAAGAAGGTTGGGTGGGCGAAAGCACCCTGGCGTTTATCGGCGATACGTTGTCAGTGACCGGTGAGAAGGTGCCGGAGCTGTTTATTGTTGATTTGCCACAGAATGAAAGCGCCTGGAAACAGGCGGGTGATGCTCCGCTGGAGGGCACAGAGGCGACAATGCCTGCGCCGCCATCCGGTATTCACCAACGCCGTCTGACGTTTACTCATGAGCGCGCCTTTCCGGGGCTGGTGAATCAGCCGCGCCACTGGGTGCGCAGTAATCCACAGGCGTCTGAAATTGCGTTTTTAATGCGCGATAACCATGGCGTTGTGCAACTGTGGTTAATTTCACCACAGGGGGGTGAGCCGCGTCAGCTTACCCGCTGCGCCACAGGTATTCAGTCAGCATTCAACTGGCATCCGTCGGGGAAATGGCTGGGGTTTGTGCTGGAAAACAGAATCGCCTGTTGTGATGCTCAGACGGGAGAGATTGATTTTTTAACGGAGCGTCACGGCAACCCGCCCTCGGCCGACGCGGTCGTCTTCTCTCCTGATGGGCGATGGGTTGCGTGGATGGAAGACGTCGAAGGTTTCCGCCAACTGTGGATGACTGAAACAGGGCGTTAATTAAGGTGCGGTCATTTTCGCCGGAGGGAGAACGGCGTTCGTGGCCTGCGTTCTCTCCTCGCTCTTTTCTACGCGGGATCTCACCGAGTTATCTTTGCGAAAGAGATCCCACGGGAGCAATACGGTATCCAGCACCGCCGTAAAAGGCATATCCAGAATTGCCAGCGACTTTGTTCCCCAATTCGTATCACTTTCGCTTATCATGGTGGCACTGGCGCGTGTGCCAGGATACGTCCCTTCTTTGCCTCCGGTATGTGACATTATGCTGGAACAGCCGCTCAAAAACGCCATCCCGCTGCACATTGTCAGTGTTACCAACATTTTTTTTATCATCATTTATTCATCTGTTTTCATCGTGTTTGCATGGTGAGTTAAAGCGATCCGTTGCGAAAATAACATCACCATTTCGTCGCACTGTGGCGGCTATCGCGATTTATCGATAACAACTGCTCTTCCCAGTGTATGCAATAGACAACAAACTGCAAAAAAAGTCAGATGAATACGCTTGAAAAGTTTGTTTTAAGACCCATTTTTAGGATGTAGACAACAGAAGGGCATGCCTGATGGGTGTCCTGGCTACCTGACCTGTCCATGATGGAAGGTCTCACATTCTCGCTGATTTCAGGAGCTATTGATTATGCGTAACTTTGATTTATCCCCGCTGTACCGTTCTGCTATTGGTTTTGACCGTCTGTTTAACCTGCTGGAAAACAACCAGAGCCAGAGTAATGGCGGCTACCCTCCGTACAACGTTGAGCTGGTAGACGAAAACCATTACCGCATTGCGATTGCCGTTGCCGGTTTCGCTGAAAGCGAGCTGGAAATTACCGCTCAGGACAATCTGCTGGTGGTAAAAGGCGCTCATGCGGATGAGCAAAAAGAACGTACTTACCTGTATCAGGGTATTGCCGAGCGCAACTTCGAACGTAAGTTCCAGTTAGCGGAGAACATTCATGTTCGCGGCGCAAACCTGGTGAATGGTCTGCTGTATATCGATCTTGAGCGCGTTATTCCCGAAGCGAACAAACCGCGCCGCATCGAAATCAACTAATTCTGTGGGCCGCTTCAGGCGGCCCTGCTAAGCAATCGGCTTGCCGTCAGGGAGCCGAAAGGTACCTACTCGCTTCTTAGAAGGAGATTATTATGCGTAACTACGATTTATCCCCACTGCTTCGTCAATGGATCGGTTTTGACAAACTGGCCAATGCGTTACAAAACGCCGGTGAAAGCCAGAGCTTCCCACCCTATAACATCGAAAAGAGCGATGATAACCACTATCGCATTACCCTTGCGTTAGCCGGTTTCCGCCAGGAAGATCTGGATATTCAACTGGAAGGTACGCGCCTGACCGTGAAAGGTACACCGCAGCAGCCGGAAAAAGAGACAAAATGGTTGCACCAGGGGCTGGTTACTCAGCCATTCAGTCTGAGCTTTACGCTGGCTGAAAATATGGAGGTCTCCGGCGCAAGCTTTACTAACGGCTTGCTGCATATCGATTTGACCCGTAATGAACCTGAAACCATTGCCCCACAACGTATCGCCATCAGCGAACGTCCCGCATTAAATAGCTAAATAGCTCCATGCCTTTGCCCCGCCAGAAATGACGGGGCTTTTTTGTGCGTCAGCACACATGAAACTGTCTTGTTGTAACGGATGTTTCACTGTAAAAATATCCAGTATTAATGCTCTTAACGAAGGAATGTTTTTATGAGTGAACATCAACCATTTGAAGCTATGAAACAGTTTGATGATGCCGGGATTGAATATTGGTCTGCCCGGGCATTAGCTAAAGTTCTTGAATATTCAGAGTACCGACATTTTCTACCTGTGATAAAGAAAGCTGTGGAGTCATGTGTAGCCAGTGGTCAATTAGAGAGTGACCATTTCGAGGAGATCCTCGCAATGGTACGAATTGGGTCTGGAGCTAGTCGGGAATTAAAAGACGTAAAACTCTCCCGCTACGCCTGTTATCTGGTCGTGCAAAATGGTGATCCCGCGAAACCTGTTATCGCGGCAGGACAAACCTACTTTGCCATTCAAACCCGACGTCAGGAGTTGGCCGATGATGCTGCTTTTAAATCTCTGCGTGAGGATGAAAAGCGTTTGTTCTTACGCAATGAACTAAAAGAACACAATAAGCATCTGGTTGAAACTGCACAGCTTGCAGGCGTTGAGACCGCTTTCGATTTTGCTATCTTTCAAAACCATGGTTACAAGGGGCTTTATGGCGGTTTAGATCAGCGAGCGATTCATGAACGTAAGGGATTGAAGAAAAGCCAGAAAATTCTCGATTACATGGGGTCTACAGAGCTGGCGGCAAATCTGTTTCGGGCAACGCAAACGGAAGACAAACTGCGCAGAGATTCTGTTAACACCAAACAGCAAGCGAATCAGACACATTACGAGGTGGGACGCAAAGTTCGCCAGACTATTCATGAGTTGGGGGGCACAATGCCGGAAGCACTGCCATTGCCAGAAAAAAGCATTCAGCAACTACAAATCGACGTGAAGAAAAACACTAAATAACGCTCTTCTTAAGTGCTTATGGGCGCTCTGTAGCATGATAATGTGCGCCACTCTGCATTCATGCCTGAACGGTTCAGTCATAATCCTCGTTAAATGAAATGTTATTCACAGGGAACAGGATAATGAGTGATATAGCATTGACGGTCAGCGTTCTGGCGTTGGTGGCGGTTGTCGGATTATGGATCGGCAACATAAAAATACGTGGCGTTGGTTTTGGCATCGGAGGGGTGCTGTTCGGCGGTATTATTGTCGGACATTTTGTCGATCAGGCAGGGATGACCTTGAGCGGCGACATGCTGCATTTCATTCAGGAATTTGGCCTGATTCTTTTCGTCTACACCATCGGTATTCAGGTGGGGCCGGGCTTTTTTGCGTCACTGCGCGTTTCCGGGCTGCGGCTGAATCTGTTTGCCGTACTGATTGTCATCATGGGTGGCCTGGTCACCGCGATCCTGCATAAGATTTTTGCCATTCCCCTTCCGGTGGTGCTGGGGATATTCTCGGGCGCGGTCACCAATACGCCGGCGCTGGGGGCGGGGCAGCAAATTCTGCGCGATCTGGGTACGCCAGCAGATATTGTAGACCAGATGGGGATGAGCTATGCCATGGCTTATCCTTTTGGTATTTGCGGTATTTTGCTCACAATGTGGCTGATGCGCCTTATTTTCCGCGTTAACGTCGATGCCGAAGCTCAGCAGCATGAATCCACGTTGACCAACGGACACGCGCTGATTCAAACGATGAACATCCGCGTGGAAAACCCGAACCTCAACAATATGGCGATTCAGGATGTCCCAATTCTGAACAGCGATAAAATCATCTGCTCGCGTCTGAAACGTGAAGAGACATTGATGGTGCCGTCGCCAGGGACGATTATCCAGATGGGCGACTTGCTACACCTGGTCGGCCAGCCTGGTGACCTGCACAACGCGCAGGTGGTGATTGGGCAGGAGGTGGACACATCGCTGTCGACGCGAGGTACTGATTTACGCGTTGAACGTGTGGTGGTGACAAACGAACAGGTGCTGGGTAAACGTATCCGCGATCTGCATTTTAAAGAACGTTACGACGTGGTTATCTCCCGTCTGAACCGTGCGGGCGTTGAGCTGGTGGCCAGCAGCGACGCCAGCCTGCAATTCGGGGATATCCTCAACCTGGTGGGGCGTCCCGCGTCTATTGATGCCGTTGCCAATGTTGTCGGCAACGCGCAGCAAAAACTGCAACAGGTGCAGATGCTGCCGGTATTTATCGGTATCGGACTGGGCGTGCTACTGGGTTCCATCCCGCTATTCATTCCGGGTTTCCCGGTAGCGTTAAAATTGGGTTTGGCCGGTGGACCGCTGATTATGGCCTTGATACTGGGGCGTATTGGTAGCATTGGTAAGCTGTACTGGTTTATGCCTCCCAGCGCTAACCTGGCGCTGCGAGAGTTAGGTATTGTGCTGTTCCTTGCGGTGGTTGGCCTGAAGTCCGGCGGTGATTTTGTTCATACGCTGACCCAGGGCGATGGGCTGAGCTGGGTCGGGTACGGTATTTTTATTACCGCCATTCCGCTGATTACCGTGGGATTACTGGCGCGTATCTTCGCCAAAATGAACTATCTGACGCTGTGCGGTATGCTGGCGGGGTCGATGACCGATCCTCCCGCGCTGGCGTTCGCTAACAACCTGCATGCCACCAGCGGGGCGGCAGCGCTTTCCTATGCCACCGTTTATCCGCTGGTGATGTTCCTGAGGATTATCACCCCGCAACTGCTGGCGGTGATCTTCTGGGGGCTGGGTTAGAAAGTTAAACCCAGCCTAACAAACTGCTCTGCCGGGGCGTCGTTTTCATGTAGCAGACGTACCAGCAGGGCAATCATCCGTGCCTCCACCTCTTTATCATCTATTGGCGTAAGCTGCTGTGGATCGGTGTGTAAATCGAATAGCAAATGGCCCGTACGATTGATTCCAGGGTATTTCTCACGGGACGGAATCCGCAACGTTTTAACCCCTTTAGTAAAGCTAAACGGTGGCGCGAGCGTTAATGACTGCAACTCCTTCACATCAAAGCGAGTATTCATCTTAATTGGCATCAGGGTGTAGTTAGCGATGTCATTCTCACGTCCGGGCAGTGCGGCGCGCATATAAACATAGCGACCATCAGTGACATTGACATGTCCGCTGAATACGCCGAACAGGGCCGCATCACGCACAGGCGTGTCATCCTCAAGAATTTTCGCCAGCGGATGCCCTTGCACATCGTCAGGGATAGGTTGATTAAAGAGCTCCAACAGCGTGGGAGCCCAGTCAATCATCTGCACCAGTGCGTTACGCTGAACACCCCGCTGACCACCACGTGGATCCCAGATAAACAACGGATTATTTGCCACTTCGTTGTAGTACGGCATCTGGTTTTTGGCCCACCACCCATGCTCTCCGAGCAGGAAACCATGATCGGTCCCCACAATGAGCATCGTGTCATGCCACATGTCAAAACGGTCCATCATGTCGAGAATACGCCCCAGATTGTGGTCACACATCGACACTAAAGCGCGGTAGCGGCAACGTATATGCTCTACAGCTTCCCCGCTCTCATCCACTTTACCGCGAGGCCAGTCATAATGTGGGCCATCCCAGCTATCCTGATACAACGAGAGATACGCTTCGGTAGTATAAAAAGGTTCATGGGGATCGAATGTTTCGATCTGTAGTAACCAATTATCCTGTTGATGGTTTTTTTCGACAAACTCACAACCTGCCGTAAAGACGCAGGATTGCGGGAAGTCCGCTTCCTGTTGGATATAGTCACGGTTGACCCAGTCTTGCCGCCATAACCCGGACTCACCGCACCCCGTCTGTTTCTGTGGGACACGTAGTACCTCAGGAATGGTTGGGTCTGCAACGCTGGCTTTCCAGTGATCGCCTTCCTGACCACGAATGATTTCCCACGTGTTATAGCGGTTATGATAGTTACCGCCACCGTCCTCCCAGTAGTGCAGATGGTCGCTAATAAGATGCGTATAGATCCCCGCCTTTTTCAGCAATTCTGGCATTGAGTCGTCAAATGGCTCCAGTGGTCCCCATTCACGGTGCAAAAAGTTATGTCGGCCGGTGTGCAACTCCCGGCGGGCTGGCATACAGGGCATGCTGCCAACATAACTGTTATTGAACGTCGTACAATGTGCGGCCAGACGCTGGAAGTTGGGGGCCTGGGTTATCATATCGCCATACGGTGGCAGATAGTGTTTATTCAGGCTGTCGTACAACAGAATAATTGCTTTCATCCGCGCTCCTTAACGGGCAGATAACAGGTGAGGGAAATGCGCCTCAATCACCGCGTAGATCTGCTTACCGATAGCCTCTCCATCCATAATATTTTCGATAGGAATAAGATACTGACCATGGCGCGGATCCAAGCTGACGACATCAATCAGTTTTTTCGAAATGGCATAAATATCAGCCCAGTCAGTAAATCCACCCACTTCACCAGCGGCGGTATGTTCCATCGCAAATTCAAATTGAAAATCATATTTAGCCAGCGCTTTTTTAACGACCGTCTGTAACATTACGCTACTACCGACACCATAGCCGCAAACAAACAGAAGATTAATTTTATCTTTCATGACGATATCCTTTTAATTCGAGGTTATTTAGACCGTATAAGGGCCCAGATTGAATACAGAGGCGATCAGTTTCAGTAATTCACAAATGGCCGGCCATAATGTTGCCCAGTCAAATATACCGGTCCAGCCAACGCCTTCTGTTGCCAGACCGGTTAAGGGAATTGCCCATACTGTGCCGAAGGTTTGAATTATCCCCAGCAGGAATGTACAAATGATAACGGAGCGATAACCTCCCATCCGGTTGGCTAAAACGCCAATCGGACCACCGGAGAAGAAAAGGGGCACAAAACCGGGTAATACCATAATAGGGCTTTTGGTAATAAGCAGGATTCCCATCGAAAATATGGTGCCGAAGGTACAGAAGATGAATCCAAGAGTGGCTGCATTTGGTGAAAAAGGTAATAGTGCGGCAACATCTACTGCCGGAATGGCATCGGGGATTAAGCGATCTTGCCAGCCTTTAAAGGAGGCATTTATTTCCCCAACCATCATTCTCACGCCCTGCAGGAGAATGACCATATACATGGAGAACTGCAGTCCGAGGTTAATCACATAGATATACCAGGGTTTGCCTTTTGCCATCAATTGAACATTCTCAATGCCGGTCGAGAGCAAAAATCCGCCGACGAACAGCGTCATCACAATGGCAATAGCGGTGACATTATGGTTAAAAATAGCCAACCAGCCGGGCAGTTTCAGGTTTTCTGCATCCTGCTTTTCGGCATCGCCAAACAGATGGGCGAATTTTGAAAAAAACCAGATTCCGATCATCTGATTATGGGCGATAGTAAAACCGGCATTATTGGTGATTTTCGCAACGGGTTTAGCTATTAACGTCGTGGCAAAGGCCCAGAAAACCCCAGTTAAAATACCAGCAATGATGATTGACTGTACCCAACCGAAGCCTAACCAGAATACGATCAGCCAGAGTACGGCCTGCGAGTGTGAAACCCCAGTGTTACCGGTTAAGAAAATCCCTTTTACCCGCGTATAGCGACCAAATAGCACCAGCAAAAGATTGGTAAAAAAAGCCAGTACGAAGACGTAGCCGACATAACCAAAGTTATCCCCGAGGGCAATTTGGGTAGCCGCTTTCATGGCATATGAATCCATTAAATAACCATGAATACCGTAGGATTTACTGACGGCATCTGCGACAGGTTTAAAGGTGGCTGAAAATTGGAAGCCGCCAAATAGAACCATCATCAACCCGACCATCGCGCTAACCATGCCTGTAATAATTTTAATTGGCGGCTTTTTGTCAAGGGCATAACCTAAACCTACGAGCAAACCAATTAGGATCGCGGGCTCTGTTAAGAAAGATTGTATTACATTGATAAATTCAGAAAACATAACTCAGTCAACCCCCGTGATATTCGCTTCCAGATCAAAGTTGTTGGTGCTCATTCAATAACGGACGACTATTTATTTCTGCGACAGATTTTTATGAAAACAAAATCACTTTAGTAATCAAATTTACTCATTAAAAGATTGCTTGTGATTTTTTGTGATTTAATTTGCAAAAAAACATCCTTTATAACTCCTGTGTATTAATTTGGTTTATTCATGGATGATATTGATTTGAGGTTATTCTTAAAAAAATACACTACAAATTATTTGTTTTATTTATATTTTTATTTTGTATGTTTAATGTTTTGTTATTCTTTGAGTTTATGGTGCATGTTCTTGATAAAATGGTTTATATCAATATGTTATTTTGTGCACTCATCCACATAACATGGCTAGTATGAGGAGTAGTTTTATTTTGAAAGTTATTACATTCTTATTTTTAATGAAAGGGATAAAAGATGAGTGCGAATTATACAGTGATAATTAATCCTTATAATCAAAATAAACTTAGTGCATTAATTCAGTTGGACAATATAGAGGCGGTAAAATTTGATTATACTGTTCATGGTAAAACATTAAATGCCGATTTTTATTACAGCACTGATGAATACAGTTCTAATACTCAGATTATTGTTGTTGGCTTGTATGCCGATTATCAGAATACGGTTACGCTGAATGTTTATACGGTGGATAATGCTACCACCTCTTTCACGGTAACAATCTCAACTGAGGGTCAGGAGTATGGCGATGTTCCTCTGGTGCTGACAATCAATACTGAAGACAGCGCGATGGCGGAAAAGACCTTAGGACGGGGGTGGTTTGTCACCAGTGCATGGAACGGCTATGACATTAATGGCGATCTACGTATTACCGGCCTTTTCCCATGGATGTACGGTAACTTAAAGATCATCGACAATGCGTTGTGGTCAGCGTTAGCCAGTGAAACTTATGATCCCGATAAGCATGCATTTGCACCTGCTTTATATCGTTTTAACCTGGCGGGAGACGTTTCACAAACCTATACCGCACCTGCAGGCTATGGTTTTCATCACGATATCACCACGGATGGGAAAGGTAATCTCTGGCTATTGGGTTCGTTGCTGGATAACTGGAGTGATGAGCAAAAACTGGAGTGCATAATTTATAAATATGACATCGCCAGCGGGACGTTACTCTGGCAACGTGATTACTCTCAGGAGTTTTTGGGAGCCACGGTACTGGATAATACTGATACCAATGATGTGCATTTTAATAGCCTTGAGTATGTAAAAGAAACTAATCAGTTAATCGTCAACTCACGTTCGAGCTGTACAATTATTGGCCTGAACGTTGACTCCGGCGATGCTGAGTGGATTATTGATAATCCTGATTTTCCAGTGTTGGCGAGCCCATGCAATTTAAGCGTGGTGAATGCCGACGATTTTCATTATCCCAATGGGGAACATGCGGTTTTTATTACTCAAAATAGCAAGTATCAGGCCTGGCGGGGTGACAATAAATTCGTCATTTCTCTGTTCAATAATAATTCTTGTGCGGATGAGAGTGGGAATGAGCTAGTGCGTATCATTGAATCCGATCCTGTCGCTTATAGTTCAGCTGAGCTTGATTCCCTGCCTACAATTTTGGCTATCGATTTAACCGCTTTAACGGTGGAGAGATTGGATCAGTTTAGCTTTCCTGGTCAACGCAGTGAACTTACATCGTCGGTCTTTGATGTAGGCAACGACTATTACAATGTTTATTTTGGCGCAGAGCAATCTTTCTTTGTCTTTGATACAGATAACAATATTGGCCTCTCTATTTATAATATTGATAAGGGATTAGGCTATCGCGGTCGCATCTTTACTTATGAAGAGTTACGTTCACTGCTCTAACCCGTCATCTTTTCAGATAATAGTTGCTGCGTGCGGGTGGGCGTCACGCAAATGGTCGTCCACCCGACAGTTTAAATTGGTGAACCGCCGCTGAGAAAGGAAAATATCAGCATAAGCAGAATGATGCCGCAGATAATAGCAATGCCAAAGAGTAGAGCATGAAAGGCGAGCGTCGCGCGGTTGTTCGCCTTTCAGCCCGGCAAGAATACCTTTTTTAACAGCGGACACCTTCTCTGCCACCACGCTTTCCAGCCCAAACGGCGGGGCGGAAAAGGGGCCAAAAGAGAAATGGAAAATGCCAAGAATCAACGCAATCGCGCCGAAAAGCATTCCCAATGAGCTACATTTGTTTTGCGCTATGATGTCCATCCGAACTCCCTGTGCTGGATAGCGCAAAGCATATCAGCAATACGTTGTATGAAATTCTGAAAATGAGCAGGACTCGCGGACGATCGCGAAAAAGAAAAGGAGTTGTCATGAAGATTTCCCGCCTTGGCGAAGCGCCGGATTATCGCTTCTCTCTGGCAAATGAGCGTACTTTTCTGGCGTGGATCCGTACTGCGCTGGGATTTCTGGCGGCGGGCGTTGGCCTTGACCAACTGGCTCCGGATTTTGCCACGCCAGTCATTCGCGAGCTGTTGGCGCTGTTATTGTGTCTGTTTGCCGGTGGACTGGCGATTTACGGCTACCTGCGTTGGCTGCGTAATGAGAGGGCAATGCGTCTGAAAGAGGATTTGCCGTACACCCATAGCCTGTTAATCATCAGTCTGATTTTGATGATCGTCGCGGTGATTGTCATGGGACTGATACTGTATGCCGGATAGCCGTAAATCGCGACGTATCGCCGATCCGGGGTTACAGCCGGAGCGAACATCGCTGGCCTGGTTTCGTACCCTGCTGGGCTATGGCGCGTTAATGGCGTTAGCGCTGAAGCACAACTGGCATCAGGCGGGGTTCCTGTTTTGGGTTTCAATTGCCGTGCTGGCGATGGCGGCAATCGTTCTATGGCGCTACACCCGCAGTCGCAACCTCATGGATGTTAGTCATAGTGATTTTTCTGAATCTCGCGCGGTGCGTGACAAATTTATGATCTCCCTCGCGGTGTTATCCCTCGCAATACTGTTTGCTGTAACACATGTTCGCCAACTTATTGCATTTATCGGGAATTTAGCATGACAGGATGTCAGGTCATGGCCAAGCCGGCCAGCTCTCGTTGTAACCTTGATTGTCGTTACTGTTTTTACATTGATAAACCCACTCAACCCGTAATGGATGATGCCACCTTAGAGACGTTTATACGCCAACATATCGCCGCGCAGTCGGGGTCTGAAGTGATGTTTGCCTGGCAGGGTGGGGAACCAACACTCTGTGGGATCGACTTTTTTCGCCGCGTCGTGACGTTGCAAAAACGGTACGGGGAAGGAAAGCAAATCCATAATGCTTTCCAGACTAACGGGATTTTGCTCAACGACGAATGGTGCCAGTTTTTACATGATAACGGCTGGCTGGTTGGGATTTCCCTGGATGGCCCGGCAGAGTTACACGACGCCCATCGCGTTAGCCGCAGCGGAAAACCGACCCACCATAAGGTGGTGGATGCCATTACCAGGCTGCGTGAGCATCAGGTAGAGTTCAATCTGCTGGTGGTGGTTAATTCCCTGAACAGCCAACGGCCAGGGCCGATGTATCGCTACCTTCGCCAGCTTGGCACACCCTTTTTGCAGTTCATTCCGCTGGTTGAATATGATGAAAAAGGTGAGCTTACCAGCGAATCCGTCCCACCGCAGGCGTGGGGAACCTTCCTGAATTCTGTCTTTGATATCTGGGTCAGAGAAGATATTGGCCGCGTTTTCGTCCAGTTGTTTGATTCAACTTTGGGCGTATGGTGTGGGCATCCGTCGCAGATGTGTTCGCTAAGCTCAACCTGCGGACATGCTTTTGCCCTGGAAGCGAATGGCGATTTGTATCAGTGCGATCACTATGTCTACCCGGATTTTCGCTTGGGTAATCTTCATCACACCTCGCTGAGCGAGCTCAATGCCAGCCCGCAGGCAGCGGAGTTTGGTCAGTCCAAGAAGACCACGCTGAGTGCGGAATGCCAGGCGTGTTCGCTGTTACGCTTTTGCCATGGCGATTGTCCAAAGCATCGTGACAGCCGTGGAAAGAGTGCAATTTGCGGCGGATACAGCGCTTTCTTCAACCATACCGCCCCGCATATGCGCGTGATGCGTGACCTGCTTAAGCAGCATCGCTCACCGATGGAGCTGATGGCGATGCTGCGTTAAGCTCAGCGGCGTTACCGCCCTTTGGCTAAATACTGCGCCATTTCGGCTTCCGGCACCATGCCGCCGCCGGTCGCCCACACCAGATGCGTGGCGTTATTGAGCTGGTCGGCGCTGAAGCCGTGCATCTGCTGATAGTCAGCAGAGGCGCAAACGTGCTGCGGACCGGCCATCCCCGCCAGCGCCGAAGGCTCAAGGCGAATCCCTTCTTCCTGCGCCAGCCAGCCCAGCATGTCGTACATCGTTTGATCGTCCAGGGTGTACAGACCGTCGAGCAGACGCTCCATCGCCCGGCCGACAAACCCCGAAGCGCGGCCCACCGCCAGCCCATCCGCCGCCGTCAGGTTGTCGATGCCAATATCCTGCACGGAAATGGTATCGTGCAGCCCGGTATAAATCCCCAGCAGCATGCACGGTGAATGGGTCGGCTCGGCGAAGAAGCAGTGCACGTTATCGCCAAATGCCAGCTTCAGACCAAACGCTACCCCGCCAGGGCCGCCGCCGACGCCGCACGGCAGGTACACAAACAGCGGATGATCGGCATCGACCACGCGTCCCTGCTGCGCGAATTGCGCCTTCAGACGCTGACCAGCCACCGCGTAACCTAAAAACAGCGTGCGGGAGTTTTCATCATCGATAAAGAAGCAGTTCGGATCGGACTCTGCCGCTTTGCGGCCCTGTTCAACCGCCACCCCGTAATCCTCTTCATACTCGACGACCGTCACGCCGTGGCTGCGCAGTTTGGCTTTTTTCCATGCGCGCGCGTCGGCAGACATATGCACCGTCACCTTAAAGCCGATGCGGGCGCTCATGATGCCGATAGACATCCCGAGGTTGCCGGTGGAACCTACCGCGATGCTGTACTGGCTGAAAAACTGTTTAAATTCAGGTGAAAGCAGAATGCTGTAATCATCTTCTGTCGTCAGCAGACCGGCTTCCAGCGCCAGTTTTTCCGCGTGGGTCAGGACTTCATAAATGCCGCCACGCGCTTTAATTGAGCCGGAAATCGGCAGGTGGCTGTCTTTCTTCAGCAGGATTTCGCCGCGAATGGGCTGTTCGAACTCTTTTTCCAACCGCTTTTGCATCAATGGAATGGCGGCCAGCTCAGACTCAATAATGCCGCCGGTGGCTGCGGTTTCCGGGAATGCCTGCGCCAGGTACGGCGCGAAGCGCGTCAGCCGGGCATGGGCATCCTGCACATCGTGCTCGGTCAGGCCAACATAGGGTAAACCTTCCGCAAGAGAGGTGGTGCCAGGGTTAAACCAGGTGGTCTCTTTGAGAGCCACCAGATCTTCCACTAAAGGATACTGGGCGATAAGTGTTTGAATGTTTTCCATAGTCAGTCTCTTCGCGCTTAGATAATAAAGGAAAGCAGGAATGTGCAAGCCAGTGCAATAACGGACGCGATAAATGTCGCGGTCGTATAGTATTTAAATGTCTCATTCAGGGTGGCGCCGCAGTACTGCTTCACCAGCCAGAAGAGGGAATCTGTGACGATCGTGCAGCCAATTGCGCCAGAACCAATCGCAATGGCGATGATCTCCGGGCTAACGTCAGGGTAAAGCGGCAGCATCGGCGCTACGATTGCCGTGGCCCCCATCATCGCCACCGTGGCAGAGCCCACCGCAGCGTGCAGAATTAACGCCACCAGCCACGCCAGCAGAATTGGGTGCATATGCATGTTCGAGAGGATCAGCGCGAGAGTATCGGCCAGTCCGCTGCTCTTGAGGATAGCGTTGAATGCGCCGCCTGCGCCGATAATCAGCAGAATGTTGGCAATCGAGCCAAAACCGTTTTCGGTGTGGGTCAGCAGCGCCCCCATACCGATGTGCTGACGCAGGCCGAGAATGTAGTAGGCCACGAAGACGGCAATAAACATCGCGGTAATCGGGTTACCAATAAACTCCAGCAGCGTGTACAGCGTGCTGCCTTTCGTCATGTTCAATTCAGCAACGGTTTTGACCAGCATCAGGCCAATGGGTAACAGGACGGTAAACAGCGTCGCGCCCAGCGACGGCAGCGTACTTTCGTCACGCACTTTAAGATCAGAAAATTCAGCCGGCACCGGTTTAAACGGCAGACGGTTACCGAGGAATTTCAGGTACAGCGGGCCGCCGATCAGTGATGCCATGAGGCCCACCAGTAAACCGTAGACAATCACACTGCCAATATCTGCGCCCAGCTTATTCGCCACGAACAGGGCGGCCGGATGCGGCGGTACCACGCAGTGCACCGCCATCAGCGCCGTACACAGTGGGATCGCCAGCTTCAGGAGTGAGGTATTGGTCTTTTTGGCAATTGAAAAAGCCAGCGGAATCAACAGCACCACGCCAACCTCAACAAACAGCGTGATCCCGCAAATCAACCCGACCAGTACCATAATGACATCAGCGGAAAGCCAGCGGCAGCGCTGTAACGTCAGGCCGATGCGTTCGGCCGCGCCGGACACTTCCATCATTTTGCCCAGAATGGTCCCGAGGCCGATAACCGCAGCGAGGAAGCCCAGCGTACCGCCGATGCCGCTCTCAATGGCATTGACCATATCCAGCGGCCCCATACCCATCATCGTACCCACGAAGAAGCTGGCCAGCAGCAGCGCCAGAAACGGGTGGAATTTGAACTTCACGATGGTCAAAACGATTAACACGATGCTTATCAGCAGCGTGCTCACAACCCAGATTTGAGAGTGCATAACTCACCTTGCCCTGTGATTAACCTGGGGTTATTGGACAAAAATAAGGCAGGGTCTGACAAACGATATAAATCCTCTTTCACATGAGCCAGATTGCATCAATTAAGTGATTTACGTCTAATTACGCGTCATTAATGCGATATGGTTCACTCTGATTCACCTTTATGCTGATTTTTACAGCGGTTTTTTTTACACTTCGACGCATCATTCAGGATGACAGAGATGAATATGGATCCCCTACGCGAAGTCAGAAACCGACTGCTCAACGGCTGGCAGCTGTCAAAGCTGTATACCTTTGAAGTGGCTGCTCGCCATCAGTCATTTGCGCTGGCGGCAGACGAGCTTTCATTAAGCCCCAGCGCCGTCAGCCACCGCATTAATCAGTTGGAAGATGAACTGGGTATTCAGCTGTTTGTCCGTTCTCACCGCAAAGTGGAACTGACCCACGAGGGTAAACGGGTGTTCTGGGCACTGAAATCGTCGCTGGATACGCTCAACCAGGAAATCCTTGATATCAAAAATCAGGAGCTGTCGGGGACGCTCACCGTGTACTCACGGCCCTCCATCGCCCAGTGCTGGCTGGTTCCGGCGCTCGGCGACTTCACCCGACGCTATCCGTCGATTTCGCTGACCATGCTGACCGGGAATGACAACGTCAACCTGCAGCGTGCCGGAATCGATCTGGCTATTTATTTTGACGATGCGCCCTCCGCCCAGCTCACCCATCACTTCCTGATGGATGAAGAGATCCTGCCGGTATGCAGCCCGGACTACGCCTCTCGTTATGGTCTCACTGGCTCGCTGGTGAATCTGCCGCACTGTACGTTGCTGCACGACAGGCAGGCGTGGAGTAACGACTCCGGGACCGATGAATGGCACAGCTGGGCGCAGCATTTTGCGGTAAATTTGCCAACATCGTCGGGCATTGGCTTCGATCGTTCTGATTTAGCGGTGATTGCGGCAATGAACCATATCGGCGTGGCGATGGGGCGCAAAAGGCTGGTGCAAAAACGCCTCGACAGCGGAGAACTGGTCGCGCCTTTTGGTGATATGGCGCTGAAATGCCACCAGCATTACTACATCACCACGCTGCCCGGCAGGCAGTGGCCGAAAATCGAGGCGTTTATTGGTTGGCTTCAGGAGCAGGTTAAATAAGCGGGTCACGCATATTTTTTACGCTTTCTCTCTACACGGAAAGTGAAAAAGCATGCTAAATACGTGATATCACTCCTGATGATTTGCGTAAGGACGACCGTGCTAAAACCGATTGTTTCCCTGTTACTCTTCGCCAGCGCCACCGTGTGTGCCGCGCAACCTGCGTTGACGGCGGCGTCGTATGCGCAGCAGCTTGGGGTCGGGATGGATGTAGATTGGGCGCGAACCGAGCGTGGCATTCGTGAGTTCGATCCGCTGGTGGTACGGGATTTCAGGGCGAAAGGCATTTCCCATGTGCGTATCCGCGTGGCGGGAGAACCGACAGAAGCCAGACTGATTCATCTGCGCAAGCTGGTCGAAGCCTGCGAGCAGTATGGCGTAATCCCGATTATTGCTTACCAGGCGGATGAATATAAACAAGACCCCAGCGCCGGTAATGAAAAAGAGGTGGTTAACTGGTGGGTGGCGGTGGCGCATTACTTTGGTCAACGTTCGCCGCTACTGGGTTTTGACCTGATTTATGAACCTGCGGATAAGCTCAACCATAATCAGGCATCGCTCAATCGGGTATATGACAAAACGATTCGCACCATCCACGCTATTGACCCGCAACGGATGATCTTCATCGCGCCGCGACTGCGTGCCGCGCCGGAAGAGTTACCGAACCTGAAGTTGCCGCCGCAAAGCCAGAATACCGTGCTGGCCGAATGGCATATCTTCCCGTGGGGACCGCTGAAAAATAACGGCAAATATCCATGGACGTCCGGGACTGCGGCTGAAAAGACGGCTATTCGCGCCCGTATCAATACCGCCATTCGCTGGCAGCAGAAAACCGGTCACGTGAGTTGGGTGGGGGGCTGGTCGCCGGGAGAAACCATTAAAAATGGGCCTTCTGCTGCGCAAATGGCCTTCGCCCGGTTTATGGCGTGCGAGCTGAAGAAAGCGAAGATTCCCTATGCTATCAATGCGGATACGCAGTTTTATGATGGCGAGGAGGGGGCCTGGCGTCCGGCGCTGGAGCCGTTGCTGACGACGATGATTGCGCCTGAATGCGAAAAGCCCGGCGATAAACCGGGCCATCATGCGCTTAAACCGCCTGCCCCTGATGCGACACGCGTGACGCCAGCGGAAGCCAGCACACAAAAATCAGCAGCCCCATAAGGGTCATCAATAGGCCCAGACTGGCTTGTCCGGTCTGCGGCAGCATCGCAGAGAACCACGCCAGCACGCCGGAACCAATGTTCTGTAATCCCCCGACCAGCGCGCCGGCAGTGCCCGCCAGGAACGGGAAAGGCTCCATTGCGCCGCTGGTTGCCAGCGGAAACAACATCCCGGCGCCGAAGAAAAACAGCGCGGCGGGAACCAGCAGCGTCCAGACGTTCATCACGTCGAACAGACCCGGGATCCACATCATCAAACCGGCGACCAGACAGCAAATAACCGACTGCCACATCAGCGTTGAGAAACGCTTGTTTGGGCGACCGGCGAACCAGGCGCCGAAAAACGCCGCCGGAATAGGCAGAATAAACAGGATGCTGACCACCATGCTGCTTAAACCCAGCCTTGCGCCCAATAATACCCCGGAGCAGGCTTCGAAGACCGCAACACCCGCCAGGCCACCGATCAGCATGAGCACGTAACAGGTGAAAGAGCTGTTGCCAAACAGCGTCT
This sequence comes from Citrobacter freundii complex sp. 2025EL-00176, assembly GCF_053309355.1. Classification (NCBI taxonomy): domain Bacteria; kingdom Pseudomonadati; phylum Pseudomonadota; class Gammaproteobacteria; order Enterobacterales; family Enterobacteriaceae; genus Citrobacter; species Citrobacter freundii complex sp. 2025EL-00176. The sequence continues at coordinate 78,664 of NZ_JBRYHT010000005.1, forward strand.
TATAGCTGGCGATAAGCCGTGGACGCGGCGCGCCTGCCGGGCGCGTTTCCGGCATCCAGCGCGCCATGCTAAACGTGACGCCCGCGCACAGGACCAGTAGAAAAATATAACAAGCGCGCCAGTTCCACACGGTATCCAGCATACCGCCAATCAGCGGTGCCAGCAGCGGACTGACCAGGATCCCCATATTCAGCAAACTGTTGGCGTGACGAAGCTGCGTACCTTCATACAGGTCTCGCGGCAAGGTTCGCGCCATCACACCGCCGACGCCTGTTCCCATCCCCTGGATTGCACTGGCGATAATCAGTACCGTCAGGCTGTGGGTGGTGATGGCGACCAGCGTGGCCAGCATAAAAATAGACATCCCGGCGAGGATCACCGGACGGCGGCCAACGCGATCGGAAAGTGGGCCGTAAAACAGTTGTGACAGGCCGTAGGTCAGCAGATAGGCGGCCATCACGCTCTGCACCGCCCCTTCGCGAACGTTCAGTTCACGCGCCATATCAGCAATCGCGGGGATATAAATGGTTTGCGCCATCTGTCCAACCGCCACCAGTAATACCAACATCAACAACAAATTGACGCTTCTATGCCTTTTCATTTCGCTGATAACTTTTCAAAAAGTGAAAAAATAAGAATAAGGTGCTGCACTTTCCCGTAAATGCGCGTGGAATCTACCACAACAGAAAAAGAAGGCCAGATAGTAGGCTGGAATGTTTAAGCGAGGAACGGCAGGAAATGTAAACAAAAAACGGCAACAAATGTTGCCGGATTGCATCAGGTCGACAAAGAGATCACGACAAGCGTAGCAAAACCGCGCCTATGGCAATACCTGCAGCCGCGACAAGACGTATCCCTGCGACCTTTTCTTTCAGCAACAGCCAGGCGAGCAGCGCGCCAAACAGGATAGAAGTTTCACGCAGCGCAGCGACCACCGCCAACGGTGCCTGGGTCATGGCCCACAGCGCCAGTCCGTAAGAACCCATCGTGCCAATCCCGCCAAGAATCCCTTTCTTCCACTGTTGTACCAGATAGCGTGATGCTTCCCGGCGTCGGGCGATCATCGCCCAGGTGAGCAGGCAAGAACCGTTCAGAAAGAAGGTCCACAGCGTATAACCCAGCGCGGTTTCTGATAAGCGTACCCCGGTGCCGTCGACCAGCGTGTAACCGGCAATAAAGCAGGCGTTAATGAGCGCCAGTACGATCCCGCGTTGCGAGCTGCTGCGCCCGTTAAATGCCATGCCGAGAATAGCCAGACAGATGGTGGCAATCCCCACCCAGGCAAGCATAGAGAGACTATCGCCAAGGAACAGGACGCTGATAATCGCAACCAGCAATGGTGCGGTGCCGCGCATCAAAGGGTAGGTCTGACTCATATCCGAAACCTGATAGGTTTTGGCGACCAGGACCGTGTACACCACTTGTAAAGCCGTTGAGACAGCTAAAAACGGCAGGCTGGCGGCAGAAGGCTGAGGCGCAAAGGGTAAGCAGATCAACGCCATAATCGCAGCAGAACCGCTGACGCCGATCGCCGAGTACAGTTTATCGTTTCCAGCCTTAACAATGGCATTCCAGCTGGCATGCAGCAGCGCGGCGAACAGCAAAATGCAGAAAACAGAAAGCGTCATGGCGGAATTCTTCCCTGAGAATGTCATAAAAACGTAACATATTGGCGCGTGACAAGCACCTGGGAAAAAGTGAAAGGGGAGCGGAGTGTTACCCGCTCCCCTTAGGTGCGACTTGAATCTGAATTACTTAACGTATTTCAGAACGGCATCAAGTAGTTGCAGTGCTGCAACAATGAGTTTGAGGATAAGAATAGCGATATCCACGAGGCTCATACGCTCTCCTTTTGGTACAAGGAGCACGGTGCTGACGTACCTCGCCGCTGCCTGTTGCCAGCACCTTTGTTGACATAACACAGTGTGCTCACACGGGGGTTAAGGCGCTGACGGCACCACCCGTTTCAGCCAGGACTTTGATGCGCCGGTTTACGATGCGACCCCCGCATAACACATTGCGTACCGAAATATTATAGATAAATACTGTATAAATTAACAGTATTTTGTGGACGAGACGTCAACATTAGGCCATACTCAAACTCATCAAAATTCGTGCCGAAATTGCGTGTTCTTCGCAGAACGCGTATACTTTTCCCGTTGACATAACACAGTGTGCTCGGCGGCTACCAACCGCACAACGCTGAAAAGAACCTCGCTCCGGCGGGGTTTTTTGTTTTTCCACACCGTATAGCGAAATGTGATCGCTGACGCATTTTTGTGCAGATGAAAATTTTTCCATTGTCACGCTGAAAAACCTGTGTTTGTATAAATCCAGTTAATCAACAAACAGACAGGTCCCTAATGAACCCTTCCATGCTGACTGCGACCCTACTAAAAACTGCGCCATCTCGCGCAGCGGTCGTCGTGCGTGTGGTGGTGGTCGTCGGCAATGCGCCGTAGGGTCCGGATCAACACACGATTCCAAAACCCCGCCGGCGCAAACCGGGCGGGGTTTTTCGTTTAAGAGACCTGCCCGGAGCAAAGGCCCAGAATAAAAGGACTGGAGCATGGCAAGTTCGGGCATAACATCCAAGCGCACTCGCTTTACGGGCGCAGAATTCATCGTTCATTTCCTGGAACGTCAGGGAATCCAGGTGGTCACCGGTATCCCTGGCGGATCGATTCTTCCCGTCTATGACGCCTTAAGCCAAAGCACGCAAATCCGTCATATCCTGGCGCGCCACGAACAGGGTGCGGGGTTTATCGCGCAAGGCATGGCGCGAACCGATGGCAAACCCGCCGTGTGTATGGCTTGTAGCGGCCCAGGCGCCACCAACCTGGTGACCGCTATTGCCGACGCTCGCCTGGATTCCATCCCGCTGGTGTGCATCACCGGGCAGGTTCCGGCCTCGATGATCGGTACCGACGCCTTCCAGGAGGTCGACACCTACGGAATTTCTATCCCCATCACCAAGCACAACTATCTGGTCCGCCATATCAATGAATTACCGCAGGTCATGAGCGATGCGTTCCGCATTGCGCAGTCCGGACGTCCAGGCCCGGTGTGGATAGACATTCCTAAGGATATTCAAACCGCCGTATTTGACATTGAAGAGATGCCGGAACCCGCGCAGAAAATGGCGGCACCGGCGTTCAGTCAGGACAGCATTCGCGATGCCGCGGCCATGATTAACGCTGCAAAGCGTCCGGTGCTGTACCTCGGCGGCGGCGTGATTAACGCGCCCGCCCGCGTTCGTGAGCTGGCCGAAAAAGCCATGCTGCCTACCACCATGACCTTAATGGCGCTTGGCATGCTGCCCAAGGCACATCCGCTGTCGTTAGGCATGCTGGGTATGCACGGCGCGCGCAGCACCAACTTTATTCTGCAAGAAGCCGATTTACTGATTGTTCTGGGCGCACGTTTTGATGACCGGGCGATTGGTAAAACCGAGCAGTTCTGCCCGAACGCCAAAATCATCCATGTAGATATCGACCGCGCAGAGCTGGGTAAAATCAAACAGCCGCACGTAGCGATTCAGGCGGATGTCGATGAGGTTCTGGCGCAGTTGATCCCAATGGTTGAAGCCCAGCCGCGAGAGGCATGGCATCAGATGGTGGCCGATTTACAACGTGAATTTCCTTGCGCCATTCCACAGGAAAGCGACCCGCTCAGTCACTATGGGCTGATCAACGCGGTGGCCGCCTGCGTGGATGACAGCGCCATTATCACCACTGACGTCGGCCAGCATCAGATGTGGGCGGCGCAGGCGTATCCGCTGAACCGTCCGCGTCAGTGGCTGACCTCTGGCGGTCTCGGCACCATGGGATTTGGCCTGCCCGCAGCAATTGGCGCGGCGCTGGCGAACCCGGATAAAAAAGTGCTGTGCTTCTCCGGCGACGGCAGTCTGATGATGAATATTCAGGAAATGGCGACGGCCAGCGAAAATCAGCTGGATATTAAAATCATCCTGATGAATAACGAAGCGTTGGGTCTGGTATATCAGCAGCAGAGCCTGTTCTATAAGCAGGGTGTTTTTGCGGCGACCTATCCGGGGATGATTAACTTTATGCAGATAGCCGCCGGATTTGGTCTGGAAACCTGCGATTTGAATAACGAAGCGGATCCACAGGCAGCGTTGCAGGAGATAATTAATCGACCTGGACCTGCACTGATCCACGTGCGTATCGACGCGGAAGAAAAAGTGTACCCGATGGTGCCGCCTGGTGCGGCAAACACTGAAATGGTGGGGGAATAAGCCATGCAACAGCAGACTCATGACAACGTAATCCTGGAACTCACCGTACGCAACCATCCGGGCGTAATGACCCACGTCTGCGGGCTGTTTGCCCGTCGCGCATTCAACGTGGAAGGTATTCTCTGCCTACCGATTCAGAACAGTGATAAGAGCCGCATCTGGTTACTGGTCAACGACGATCAGCGTCTGGAGCAGATGATAAGTCAGATCGACAAGCTGGAAGATGTAGTGAAAGTGGCCCGCAACCAGTCCGACCCGTCGATGTTTAACAAAATCACCGTCTTCTTCGAGTAGTTCGCTCAAGGCTTGAACAGCAACGCGCTTATCGTTAAGGTAAGCGCTTTTGCCGGATGGCGGCATAAATGCCTTGTCCGGCCTACCTTCCTGTAGGCCTGATAAGCGTAGCGCCATCAGGCATGCTTTAGCGCCAGGACAAACCCATGATCACCATCGCCCTTATCGACGACCACACTATCGTCCGCTCCGGCTTTGCCCAACTGCTGGGGCTGGAAGCTGATTTGCAGGTTGTGGCGGAATTTGGCTCCGGGCGCGAGGCGCTGGCCGGTTTGCCGGGGCGTGGCGTGCAGGTGTGTATTTGCGATATCTCAATGCCCGACATCTCAGGCCTGGAGCTACTCAGCCAACTGCCAAAAGGGATGGCGATTATCATGCTCTCCGTCCATGACAGCCCGGCGCTGGTCGAGCAGGCGATCAACGCAGGCGCGCGTGGTTTTCTTTCAAAACGCTGTAGCCCGGATGAACTGATTGCGGCAGTGCATACCGTGGCGACGGGCGGTTGCTACTTGACACCGGACATCGCCGTCAAGCTGGCGGCCGGGCGGCAGGATCCGTTGACCAAACGTGAGCGCCAGGTGGCGGAGAAACTGGCGCAGGGGATGGCGGTGAAAGAGATTGCCGTCGAGCTGGGGCTGTCGCCGAAAACGGTGCACGTGCATCGCGCTAACCTGATGGAAAAGCTGAACGTCAGCAACGACGTTGAGCTGGCCCGCCGGATGTTTGACGGCTGGCAATGAACGCACTTTTCTCCCGGCTGATCACCGTTGTCGCCTGCTTTTTCATTTTCTCCGCCGCGTGGTTTTGCCTGTGGAGCATCAGCCTGCATCTGGTTGAGCGTCCGGAGCTGGCGGTGCTGCTGTTTCCGTTTGGCCTGCGTCTGGGGCTGATGCTGCAATGCCCGCGCGGCTACTGGCCGGTGCTGCTGGGCGCGGAGTGGCTGCTGATGTACTGGCTGGCGCAGGAGGTGGCGCTGGCGCATCTGTCTATTTTGATGATCGGCAGCTTCCTCACGTTGCTGCCAGTGACGCTAATCTCTCGCTATCGCCATCAGCGCGACTGGCGCACATTGCTGTTGCAGGGGGCGGCGCTGACGGCGGCGGCGCTGCTGCAATCGCTGCCGTGGCTGGGGCAGGGCGAGGAAGCGTGGAATGCGCTGCTACTGACCCTGACCGGCGGATTAACGTTGGCGCCGATCTGCCTGGTGTTCTGGCACTACCTGACCAGCACTACCTGGCTGCCGCTCGGCCCGGCGCTGGTGTCGCAGCCGGTAAACTGGCGCGGGCGGCACCTGGTGTGGTACCTGCTGCTGTTCACCGTCAGCCTGTGGCTACAGCTTGGTTTACCCGCTGAGCTTTCGCGCTTTACGCCGTTCTGCCTCGCTTTACCGATTATTGCGCTCGCCTGGCACTACGGCTGGCAGGGGGCGCTGATTGCGACGTTGATGAACGCCATCGCGCTGATTGCCAGCCAGACCTGGCACGATCACCCGGTCGATTTACTGCTCTCGCTGCTGGTGCAAAGCCTGACCGGGCTGCTGCTCGGTGCGGGTATTCAGCGGCTGCGTGAGCTTAACCAGTCGCTGCAAAACGAGCTGGCGCGTAATCATCGGCTGGCGGAACGGTTGCTGGAGACCGAAGAGAGCGTGCGCCGCGACGTGGCGCGCGAGCTGCACGATGATATCGGCCAGACCATCACCGCCATTCGCACTCAGGCGGGCATTGTTCAGCGCCTGGCCCCTGAGAACGCGGGCGTTAAGCAAAGCGGGGCGCATATCGAGCAGTTGTCGCTGGGCGTGTACGATTCGGTGCGCCGCCTGCTGGGTCGCCTGCGACCGCGCCAGCTGGATGATCTCACGCTGGAGCAGGCCATCCGCTCATTGATGCGCGAAATGGAGCTGGAAAGCCGCGGCATCGTCAGCCACCTCGACTGGCGAATTGACGAATCAGCACTCAGCGAAAGCCAGCGCGTGACGTTGTTCCGCGTCTGTCAGGAAGGGCTGAACAACATTGTAAAGCACGCCAACGCCAGCGCGGTGACGCTGCAGGGCTGGCAGCAGGATGAACGGTTGATGCTGGTGATGGAAGACGACGGCAGCGGCCTGCCGCCGGGGTCGAACCAACAGGGTTTTGGCCTCACCGGGATGCGTGAGCGTGTGACGGCGCTCGGCGGCTCACTCACGATTTCCTGCATGCACGGCACGCGCGTCAGCGTGTCGCTGCCCCAGCGCTACGCCTAAGGAACGGCCATGTTTCAGTTTTTAAAAGCCCCGGCCAGCGCGCCGCTTATCACCGACAAGCAGGAAGTGGACGCCCGCTACCGTTACTGGCGGCGGCATATCCTGCTGACTATCTGGCTCGGCTACGCGCTATTTTATTTCACGCGCAAAAGCTTTAACGCCGCGGTGCCGGAAATCATCACCAGCGGCGTGCTTACCCGCAGCGATATTGGCCTGCTGGCGACGCTGTTTTACATCACCTACGGGCTGTCGAAATTTGTCTCCGGTATCGTCAGCGATCGCTCCAACGCCCGCTATTTTATGGGTATCGGGCTTATCGCCACCGGCGTGGTTAACATCCTGTTCGGCTTCTCCACCTCGGTCTGGGCCTTTGCCGTACTGTGGGCGCTGAACGCCTTCTTCCAGGGCTGGGGCGCGCCGGTGTGCGCCCGCCTGCTCACCGCCTGGTATTCGCGCAATGAGCGCGGCGGCTGGTGGGCTATCTGGAACACCGCGCACAACGTCGGCGGCGCGCTGATTCCGATCGTTATGGGGGCGGCGGCGCTGCATTACGGCTGGCGCGCCGGGATGATGATTGCCGGTACGCTGGCGATCGTGGTGGGCGTTTTTCTTTGCTGGCGGCTGCGCGACAGGCCGCAGGCGATTGGTCTGCCGCCGATTGGCGACTGGCGGCACGATGAGCTGGAAATTGCCCAGCAGCAGGAGGGCGCGGGGTTAACTCGTAAAGAGATCCTCACCAAATACGTGCTGCTGAACCCCTACATCTGGCTGCTGTCGCTGTGCTACGTGCTGGTGTACGTGGTGCGCGCGGCGATCAACGACTGGGGCAATCTGTATATGTCGGAGACGCTGGGCGTCGATCTGGTGACGGCGAACACCGCCGTGACGATGTTCGAACTGGGGGGCTTCATCGGCGCGCTGGTGGCGGGCTGGGGCTCGGACAAGCTGTTTAACGGCAACCGCGGGCCGATGAACCTGATTTTCGCCGCCGGAATTCTGCTCTCTGTGGGCTCGCTGTGGCTGATGCCGTTTGCCAGCTACGTGATGCAGGCGGCGTGCTTCTTCACCACCGGCTTCTTTGTTTTTGGCCCGCAGATGCTGATTGGCATGGCGGCGGCAGAGTGCTCGCACAAAGAGGCGGCGGGCGCGGCGACCGGTTTTGTCGGCCTGTTTGCTTATCTGGGGGCCTCGCTCTCCGGCTGGCCGTTGGCGAAGGTGATGGAAGTCTGGCACTGGAGCGGATTCTTTGTGGTGATCGCCATCGCGGCCGGCATCTCAGCACTGCTGTTGCTGCCGTTCTTAAACGCCCAGGCACCGCGCGATCTCAGCGAAGCGTGATGCACCTCACCTTTTTGCCCCGAGTGGGGCAAAACTAAGAAATATTCCCGGTTTCACCTGGACGCTGTCTCAGGCATGTCTCCCGGCTGATTTTTACAATGCCTGCCATTCGCAGGTAAAAAAAAATTAGCTCGGGAGTGTCAAATGCTGGCCTTTCTCAACCAGGTGCGTAAGCCGACCCTGGATCTGCCGCTCGATGTGCGGCGCAAAATGTGGTTCAAACCGTTCATGCAGTCCTATCTGGTGGTCTTTATCGGCTATCTGACCATGTACTTGATCCGCAAGAACTTCAACATCGCGCAGAACGACATGATCTCCACCTACGGGCTGAGCATGACGCAGTTGGGGATGATTGGCCTGGGCTTCTCCATCACCTATGGCGTGGGTAAAACGCTGGTTTCCTACTACGCGGACGGCAAAAACACCAAGCAGTTCCTGCCGTTTATGCTGATCCTCTCCGCTATTTGTATGCTCGGCTTTAGCGCCAGCATGGGTGCGGGGTCAACCAGCCTGTTCCTGATGATTGCCTTCTACGCGCTGAGCGGTTTCTTCCAGAGCACCGGCGGCTCGTGCAGCTATTCCACCATCACCAAGTGGACGCCGCGCCGTAAGCGCGGTTCCTACCTCGGCATGTGGAATATCTCCCACAACCTCGGCGGTGCGGGTGCGGCGGGCGTCGCGCTGTTCGGCGCGAATTACCTGTTCGATGGCCACGTCATCGGGATGTTTATCTTCCCGTCGATTATTGCCCTGATTGTCGGTTTTATCGGCCTGCGCTACGGCAGCGACTCCCCGGAATCTTACGGTCTCGGTAAAGCCGAAGAGCTGTTCGGCGAGGAGATCAGCGAAGAGGACAAAGAGACCGAAGAAAACGAGATGACTAAATGGCAGATCTTTGTTGAGTACGTGCTGAAAAACAAAGTGATCTGGCTGCTGTGCTTCTCCAACATCTTCCTGTACGTGGTGCGCATCGGCATCGACCAGTGGTCTACCGTCTACGCCTTCCAGGAGCTGAAGCTCTCCAAAGAAGTGGCGATTCAGGGCTTTACCCTGTTTGAAGTGGGCGCGCTGGTCGGCACGCTGCTGTGGGGCTGGCTCTCCGATCTCGCAAACGGTCGTCGTGCGCTGGTGGCCTGTGTGGCGCTGGCACTCATCATCGCGACACTGGGTGTTTACCAGCACGCCAGCAACCAGTACGTCTATCTGGCGTCGCTGTTTGCGCTCGGCTTCCTGGTGTTTGGCCCGCAGTTGTTAATCGGCGTTGCCGCCGTCGGATTTGTACCGAAAAAAGCGATCGGCGCGGCCGATGGAATTAAAGGCACCTTTGCTTACCTGATTGGTGACAGCTTCGCCAAGCTGGGTCTCGGGATGATTGCCGACGGCACGCCGATTTTCGGCCTCACCGGCTGGGCGGGCACCTTTGCGGCGCTGGATACCGCGGCGATTGGCTGCATTTGCCTGATGGCCATCGTGGCCGTGTTTGAAGAACGTAAAATTCGCCGCGAGAAAAAGATTCAACAATTGAAAGTTGCTTGAGTTAAGTGTGCATTGGTAACTTTTGCCCGCCTTAATGGCGGGCTTTTTTATGCCTGAGGCTGACAGAAGGTATTATAAGCCTCGATAAATGCCTTCGCATTTGCGGCTGTTTGGTTGATAGATTGTCCGGCACGATACAGATCGCTGCCTAAGCCGGCACCGAAACAACCTGCCTTCAGGTAATGGGACAAATTGTCTGGCCTAATTCCGCCCACGGCATACAAAGGGACTTGAGGAGGTAAAACGGCTTTTAATGCCCGGATATAATCCGGCCCCAGTTCCCCTGCAGGGAAAATTTTCAATCCGTCTGCGCCATGCCGGAATGCAACAAATGCTTCGCTGACTGTTTGGCAGCCGATGCAGGTTGTCATTTTGGCCGCTCGCGCAGTACTAATTACTTCCGGATCGGTGTTGGGCGTAAGGATAAATGCACATCCCAGCGAAGAAAGTGTGCTGACATCACCGACATTGGTGACCGTTCCGGCACCGATTTTTACCGTATGACCATAATGTTCCACGGCAAGAGCAATACTACGTTGCCAGTCTGGCGAGTTCAGCGGTATTTCTATTGTGCTGAATCCGGCTGTGATAAGTGCATCAATATGGGCCAGCACTTCATCGGGTTTCACCCCACGTAAAATAGCGACCAAAGGGTTGCGACTATTCATTTAAAAGTCTCCTGATACCATTAATAAATGCTTTTTCACCGTTACACAGCCGACAGCGATAACCGAAATGATGAAACAGGCTTTGATAGCGGCTGAGCAAATCGTCATTGCCCACCAGAATGACTTCTTCTTCAGTGTTAATGGCATAGTGCTGTAGCATTTGTGCTATTTCATGACCAATCAATAACCCTGACAGAGATTCGTAAAGCGTATCAGGTGACAACGCATGGGTGAGTATTCGGGCTCTCAGATCAAATAGGCTGCGGGATAAACATGTTTCCTGCCAGCCGCGTTCGGCTCCTGCTAAAAAAGCCTGTTCGTTCGTGTTTTGTTCCTCGGCGTTTTTTCCAACGATGGAGTAGTGTGAAAGTAAGTGGAAAAACTCGCCGGTCATGACGGTTTGAAAATCGCAGACGTTACTCTCTTGTACCTGAACCCATTTGCTGTGTGTTCCCGGGAATACGTACCAGTTCTCATCAGCTAAGGCGCCAAAAAGCTGAGTTTCCTCTCCACGCATGACGTTGTAGTTTTCCGGCCCGTCAATTTGCAGCCCTGGAACGATGAAAGTGGGAAAAGGGCCCGCATCTTCAACCTTTGTTAGATGCTGTGATAATGCACTTAACGGGGTTGGACAGCGTAAATAGTGGCTATCTACCCACCCGATATTACTGCCCACCATTCCGCTCATTATGACGGTTGTATCTTTGCTTAGTGGCCGCGGACACAAACTGAGCAGTGTTAGCCAGGTGTCTTTGAATACACCGGGTTGATGTTTGAGTACACCATTCTGACTGGCGTGTTGCCAGACACATTGGTTCTGTTGATAGACCCAAATGCGCAGGTTGCTTGAGCCCCAGTCTACGGCAATGAAATTCTCTGAATTGAACATACATCGTTCCTGATGTTGAAAGATGGCCCGTCAACGGGCCATATTCAGGCGGATTACTCGTCGGTAATGACCATTTTTTTATCAAAGTTGATCAGCAACGAGCAGATGAGATAACCCACCGCAGCCAGTGCAAAGAACATCATCGCTGCGTAATAGTTTCCCGTGGATTGCACCAGGAAACCGATAAAAATGGGAAGGATGGCTGCGAACAAGTTACTGGTGAAGTTCATGGTTCCGCAAATGGTGCCTGCAACGGATTGTGCGCCCAGCAGTCCGGGTATTGACCAGTAAACGCTGGCCCATCGCAGAGGAAAAAGGGCAATAGTGAGCAAGGTGATTGCGACGGCTGGCGTCGAGCTTTGTGCGCAAAGGAAAATACCAACACCAGCGGTGGTAGCTGAAATCGCCAACATCGTATGCATAACGCGGCTTGTTTTTGCTCCTTTGCTGCGCCATTTATCCATAATGTAGCCGCCAGTCAGTTGGCCGACAAAACATAGCAGGAAGATCAGCGCCATTGCTCCGCCCATCGATTTGATATCAAAACCGTAGGTGGCCTGGAAATAGAGCGGCAGCCATGTCATCAGGCCATAGAACACGAAGCTATAGCAGACCCAGCCACAGATAAGCGCAATCACATTACGTTGTTTCAGGTAAGGTTTGATATCGGCCAGACGGTATTTCTTGCTACTCGTTTCAGCACCGTTCGCCGCAACAATATGGTCTAGTTCAGCTTTATTGATGCTGGGATGTTCTGATGGGTAAGTGCGGATGTACCACCAGGCCAGTAGACCGACAATCATTGTGCCCACACCCGCCACCACGAATGCCATACGCCATGAGTCGAAAAAGGCAATAAGTCCAGCGATGATCACCGCACCCAGCGCCGTACCCAATGGTGCGCCGCCATCCAGTAGCATCGAACCACGACCGCGTTCGGTTGGCGTTAACCATGTGCCCATTAACTTCGCGCCAGCGGGCATGATTGGAGATTCAGTGACGCCTAACCCCAGACGAGAAAGTGACAGGGTGAAAATAGAGTGACACAGAGCCGCAACGGCTTGAAATGCTCCCCATAAGATAGTGGCCAGGGCAATGATATTTCTGGCTTTGAATTTATCAGCAATGACCCCACTGGGGATTTGCATTAAAGCATAAGCCCAGAAAAAGGCACTATGAATAACACCGACAACGCGAGTATCGGTAATACCAAATTCATCTGTAATATAAGGCATGGCAATAGAAAGAGAGGTGCGGTCAATATAGTTAATAGCACCTAATAAAAGCATAATAATAAATATGCGCCACCTTACTGTTGTTGCCTTTAATTTTTCTTCTTCAGTATTTACGTTAACAATAGACATAAGGGCTCCTTGCCATACTCATAATGAGTATGGCGGTACGAGGTATTGTTATCTTGTGGAGTGTTACATTATGGAGCCAACAGTCCAGGGGACGAATTCTTGACTGCCATAGCCAAATTCCTCACTCTTGGTTTTTTTACCTGATGCCATTTCAAGGATCATCTGGTAGATACGTTCACCGACTTCTGCAATGGATTCTTCCCCCTCGACAATGGTTCCGCAATTAATGTCCATATCCTCCTGTTGGCGTTGCCAAAGCGCATTATTGGTAGCCAGCTTCAGGCTTGGGGTTGGCTTGGAACCAAAGGCAGAACCTCGGCCTGTGGTGAAACACAGAAGATTTGCTCCTCCGGCGATTTGCCCCGTGACGGCAATAGGGTCATATCCAGGGGTATCCATAAAGACAAAACCTTTCGCAGTTACCGGTTCAGCATATTCATACACTTCTGTCAGATTGGTTGTACCCGCTTTCGCAATACCACCAAGTGATTTTTCCAGAATTGTCGTCAGTCCGCCGACTTTGTTACCCGCCGAGGGGTTGTTGTTCATTTCGCTTCCAGTGCGGCGACAATACTCTTCCCACCAGTGAATACGGGCAATGAGCTTTTCACCTATCTCGCGAGAAACGGCGCGGCGGGTAAGAAGATGTTCTGCACCATAAATTTCGGAGGTTTCAGATAAAATCGCTGTTCCGCCTTGTTGCACCAGTTTATCTACCGCATAGCCCAGAGCTGGATTGGCTGAGATCCCGGAATAGCTGTCGGAACCGCCACACTCTAGTGCGAGTATAATTTCTGATGCAGGGATTGGTTGACGTGTTACCTGGTTAGCAACAGGCAGCATTTGGTTAACCAGGGAAATTCCTTTCTCAATGGCGTGACGTGTACCGCCCACATCCTGAATGGTATAACTGTGCATCATTGGGCCATCGGCCAGTCCATGGGCGTTCATCATGTCTTTAATTTGACTGGATTCGCATCCCAGCCCAACGATGATGACTCCGGCAAAGTTGGCGTGGGTGGCATAACCGGCCATCGTGCGTCTCATGACGTCCATTGATTCACTTTTAGAGCCAATAGCACAGCCAAAACTTTGTGGTAATGACACCACGCCATCAACATTCGGGTAATCTGCAAGACCCCGCAGACGGAAGTGATCCTCAATAGCTCTTACAACCGTGGCACTACAGTTTACGGAGCTTAAAATACCGATGTAATTACGTGTAGCTGCGCGGCCATCGGCGCGGCGGATACCCATAAAGGTATCCTGTTGAGGGGCTGGAGAGGTTGAATGGCAATCTTCGCCCCAGGCATAGTCGCGTTCAAAGTCACCCATTCCCAAATTATGCATATGGATGTGTTCGCCAGGCTTAATGGGCTGAGTTGCGAAGCCAATTATTTGCCCATAGCGTCTGACCGCATCGCCAACACTCAGTGCATGCAGGGCGATTTTATGCCCAGCGGGAATATCGCTGAGTACCGTAATGTGCTCTTCTTCAAGCCGGGTGCCAACGGGGACAGCCTGCCTTGCGATAACCACATCATCTTTGGGATTCAATTTTAATACAGGGTTGATGTTCATTATCATTGCTCTCATGCTGGTTTATACCGTAATACGGGATAAAATATTTTTAACCTGTTCTCTTTTTTCTTCATTTAACGGTAATGCTGGCGGGACAACTGCAGTTGATATGTCCACACCACTTAATTTAATGGCGGTCTTGATAACGGCAAAGAAAGGTTGTTCTAAGGCATATAAAGGTGATAACCCGGCAAGTTGTTGTTGAAATGCTTTGGCGGTAGCGAGATCGTTCTGCTGAACCGCCTGATAAATTCCGCGTGTAATATGAGGCGCAAAGTTAAATGTTGCCGGAATGCCGCCATGCCCACCGAGTAATAATGTATCAAGCAAATATTCGTCATAGCCGCTAAAAATGATAAAATCTGGACGGAAACTGTGAACCTGATTGATAACTTCCCTGGTGTGGCTAATGTTATCAATCGTATCTTTAATTCCAACGATATTTGGTACTTCGCGGGCAAGGCGAGTGATGACGTTTAAACCAATATCCTGGCCAGTTAGTTCTGGAAAATTATATAAGAAGACGGGAATGCTTAGCGCTTCAGCGATTCGTTTGTAATGCGTAAAGCGGGCCTCATCGCTGAGTTTTGCATAATAAGGATTGACTACGAGTACTCCTTTTGCCCCCGCGTTTTCAGCATGCCTTCCAAGTTCGATAGTTTCTGCTGTGCTGGCGCAGGCGATACCAATAAGAACAGGAACTCTACCAGCAACATGCTGCAGGCTAAACTCTGCAATTTGCTTTCTTTGTTCGGACGAGAAATGGGAAAATTCGCCACCACTGCCCAGAATTAGCATTCCGTCGGCACCATTGCTAATAACATGGTCAATCATGACTGCCATTCCTGCACGATCCAATTCACCGCTTTCGTCAACGATAGTCGGTACTGGCGGGAAGATGCCCTTAAAAATGTTCAACATTGCCACTCCTTTAGTTCTGTATATGGAACTTATGTTCTGTATATTGAAGTTAGTACAGCAAATATCCAAATCGTTCGTCAACGTTTTTTGCAGAACAAATGAACAACTGTGAGGTGGATCGGGTTTGTGGGTATAAAATTTAGGTAATGGAGCTCTGTTTGCGTATGTGCAAAAAAGCCGCATTCCTGAGAAAAGTGATTGCGGTATACTGTGCCGAGTCTATGAATAAAAAAGATTAATAGCGCATGAACCAAGACATTACGACCTCTGTTCCCGCACTGGATAAGACAGTAAAAATCTGTAATTATCTTTTTAACTCCCCAGGAGCGACCTTCAGTCAGATTCAGCAGGATCTGGCATTACCCAAAAGCAGCACGTCTTCCTTGCTAAATGCACTGGTGGCGCATCATCTTTTGCGCCTGGAAAATGGACGTTTCTTTTTGGGGTTGAAGCTGTACGAATGGGGAAATCGTTCGTTGGAACAATTTGATATTCGTAATGCAGCACTTCCTGTTTTGGAAAAACTGCGTCAGCAAACGGACCTGACCTGTCACTTAGGTATATTGGATGAAGTCGCGCCAATTTATCTTATGAAGTTGGAGAATACCCAGCCGATTGGCATTCGTACCTGGGTTGGTAAAAAATTACCGATGCACAGTTCCGGTGTGGGGAAAGCGCTTTGTGCCTGGCTGCCGCAGGATAAAATCGATGAACTGTTGCCTGAGGAAGTGTTGCCACGGTATACCGAAACCACCATCACCAGCAAAAAAGCATTAATGAAGGAATTTGCCAGAATACGCGAGCAAGGCTGGGTTTTTGATAACGCCGAAGACTCCCCTGGCATCTATTGCATTGCCGCACCGGTATTTAACCGTAATAAAGACGTGATTGCGGCAATAAGTATCAGCGGCGTTGAATTACAAATGCCAAAAAATTGTATTCCACAATATTCGCAGTGGGTGCGCGAAGCCTGTCAGTCACTCTCGGAAAAATTAGTTTAAGCGGGCGGTATCGTCATTAATGATTTGGATAATGCTGGCCACGTTGGTGGTTGTTTTTGTAGTGGGTTTTCGGGTGCTGACGTCCGGATCGCGACGGGCCATTCGCCGTCTGAGCGAGCGACTGAATATTGATGTGGTACCGGTAGAATCGATGATTGACCAGATGGGAAAAGTACAGGGCGAGGCATTTTTACAGTACCTGCACCGCCCTGATGAATCGCATCTGCAAAATGCCGCCCAGGTATTGTTAATCTGGCAAATCGTCATTGTCGACGGCAGCGAGCAGAATCTGCTGCAATGGCACCGCTTGCTGCAAAAATCTCGACTGGCCGCCCCGATCACCGACACGCAGGTGCGCCTGGCACTCGGGTTTCTACGTGAAATGGAGCCGGATATGCAGGAGCTTAATGCGTTCCAGATGCGCTATAACGCCTTTTTCCAACCTGAAGATGGCGTGCACTGGCTGCACTGAGAGTCATGCCTGATGGCGCTACGCTCATCAGGCCTACGCCAGAACTTGTAATCCGTGCTTTTGAACGACGCTGAGTAGCTTAAGAGACATTCCACTCGGCCGCTTGGCACCGCTCTCCCATTTTTGCACTGTCGACACGCTGGTATTGAGGTAATGTGCAAAAACCGGTTGGCTCACGTTAAATTTTTCGCGGAGCGCTTTGATTTCCCGAGGCTGAAGATCGATGACACGGCTCAAACACGCTTTGTCGAAATTACGCATAGTTTCCTGCGGGATCGCCTCGACGCTAAACAAGCCGGTTGCCGCACTATGGATAGCTTCAAAGGCCGGGCTTTTGAAATCATTTTTTTCGGTCATTGCAACAGACCTCTACTAGTTCTTTATTTTTCAATAAGATAATGATTTTTTCATCTGTAAGTTTGGCGAAATGCTTCGCCAATTCTCGAAATCCTATCAATTCGCTGTGACTAACATTTGCCATATCCTGTTTGGTATAGAGAAACGTGTAGAACCAATGGTCACCTCCTTTCGCCAGAATGATCGCTCGATCGCGATTCTGGTTCAGGCGTTTCTTATAAACTCCGCCGCCGAGATCCTCCACTTTTCCCTGCAAAGCAGCTGCAATGGCTTTGCACAATTCATTATCTTTTACCGTGTGGGATTTGGCTTCCCTGGCGAACCATTTAGTCTTGAAAACACGCATCGGAGACATCCTGTAACCGTAAGTATAGCACTTAGTGTTATATTATGAGATTCAAGATCCTGTTAAAGCGTTAGTGGAGTGGAAATTTTGCTTATGCGAGCTGACTCGAAGGCCGTAATGCAAATAACAAGGTTGTCAAAACGTTAAATACGTCACACTTTTAATGTTACAATGCGTAACTTTTCTACAATAACCCCACGCAGGTAACAAAATGAGTGACGCTGTTGAACAAAAATCCCGCGCTGAGGCAAATACCCGCCCGAACTGGTCGGCGGTATTCGCCGTGGCGTTCTGCGTTGCCTGCCTGATAACCGTTGAGTTTCTGCCCGTTAGCCTGCTTACACCAATGGCGCAGGATCTGGGAATTTCGGAAGGTATTGCTGGACAATCAGTGACCGTGACGGCATTTGTCGCCATGTTTGCCAGCCTGTTTGTGACGCAAATTATCCAGGCGACCGATCGTCGCTACGTGGTGATCCTATTTTCGGTACTGTTGACGCTCTCCTGCCTGCTGGTGTCTTTTGCCAACTCTTTTACGCTGCTGCTGATCGGTCGAGCCTGTCTGGGGCTGGCGCTCGGCGGGTTCTGGGCGATGTCGGCGTCGCTGACCATGCGTCTGGTTCCCGCGCGTACGGTACCGAAAGCGCTGTCGGTGATATTTGGCGCGGTCTCTATCGCATTGGTGATCGCTGCGCCGTTGGGAAGCTTTCTGGGCGGCATCATCGGCTGGCGCAACGTATTTAACGCGGCGGCGGTAATGGGCGTGCTGTGCACCATCTGGGTGGTGAGAGCGCTACCTTCGCTGCCTGGCGAACCTTCACATCAGAAACAAAACATGTTCAGCCTGCTGCAACGCCCCGGAGTGATGGCGGGGATGATCGCCATCTTCATGTCTTTTGCCGGGCAGTTCGCCTTCTTCACCTATATTCGCCCGATCTATATGAATCTGGCAGGCTTTGATGTTGATGGTTTGACACTGGTGCTACTGAGCTTTGGTATCGCCAGTTTTGTCGGGACATCGCTCTCTTCGGTGATTCTGAAGCGCTCGGTCAAACTGGCCTTAGCCGGTTCGCCGTTGGTGCTGGCGCTCAGTGCGCTGGTCCTGATCCTGTGGGGCAGCGACAAAGTTGTGGCGGCGGGTATTGCGATTATCTGGGGCCTGGCGTTTGCATTGGTTCCGGTCGGTTGGTCGACGTGGATCACCCGCTCACTTGCCGATCAGGCAGAAAAAGCCGGATCCGTTCAGGTCGCCGTGATCCAGCTTGCCAATACCTGTGGGGCTGCGGTGGGTGGCTACGCGCTCGATAACCTCGGACTGCTATCGCCCCTGATGCTCTCGGGTAGCCTAATGCTGCTGACAGCGCTTCTGGTAACGATGAAGGTCAGGATTCAGTGAAAATTGTTGCCGGATGGCGCGCTGTTTTCAGTCAACGCTGCCATCCGGTAACTGAATCAATCAAAACCATTATTTTCGGCGGTATGGGCAAACCATTCGCCGCTCTTTTTCACCGTGCGTTTTTGCGTTGCTAAATCTAGCTGGACAAAGCCGTAGCGGTTTTTATAGCCGTTAAGCCATGACCAGTTATCAATAAAAGTCCACATATGATAGCCAAGGCAATGACAGCCTTCGCTAATGCCTTTATGTAGCCATTTCAGATGCTCAGAAACAAATTCGATACGGTAGCTGTCGTTAACTTGCCCTTCCTGAATAAAGCGCTGTTCGTTTTCTACGCCCATACCGTTTTCTGAAATAAAGCAGCGTGGGTTACCGTAATTATCGCGAAGATTGGTAATAATATCGTAAATACCCGGCTCATAAATTTCCCAGCCGCGGTAAGGGTTCATTTTACGTCCCGGCATTTCGTAGTAATCAAACAGCCACTCCGGCATAAACGGCGCATTCGGATTGACTGCCGTATCGCGACATTTCACACGACGCGGCTGGTAATAGTTAATCCCCAGCAGGTCGATTTTGCCATCGGCGATCAACTGCGCATCGCCAGGCTGGCAGGCCGGAAGCTGATCGTACTCTTTCAGTAATGCCACCAGGTCAGCCGGATATTCCCCTTTCAGCACCGGGTCGAGGAAGCTGCGGTTAAACAGCAGATCCGCATGGTGCGCGGCTTTCACATCCGCGGGATGCTGCGAGCGCGGATACGAAGGCGTCAGGTTTAATACCACGCCAATTTCACCATCATGGTTTGCATCACGATACGCCCGCACTGCCGTCGAATGCGCCAGCACGGTATGGTACGCCACGGTGGCCGCACGTTTGAAATCCACCACGTTTGGGTAGTGGAAGTCATACAAATAACCGCCTTCTACCGGCACAATCGGTTCGTTGAAGGTGAACCAGTGCTTAACGCGGTTGCCGAACAATTTGAAACACGTCTGTGCGTAGCGACCAAACGCTTCGACCACTTCACGGTTTTCCCAGCCGCCTTTTTCCTGCATCACCATTGGCATGTCGAAGTGGAACAGGGTGATAAATGGCGTGATGTCTTGCGCCAGCAGCTCGTCGATGACGTTGTTATAGAAATCGACGGCCTCAGGATTAACCTCACCGGTGCCGTCCGGGATCAGGCGTGACCAGCTCAGAGATGTACGGAAGCTGTTGTGCTTCAGCTGTTTGAGCAGTGCGATGTCTTGTTTCCAATGCTGATAAAAGCCTGAGGTATTCGCTGGGCCAACCCCCTGATGAAAACGACCTGGCTGACGTTCGAACCACACATCCCATGTGGTTTTGCTTTTGCCGCCGTTCAGGCTATCTCCTTCGGTTTGCAGCGCCGAGCAGGCACTGCCCCACCAGAAGTTTTCAGGAAAACGGTATCGCATATTGTTGCTCCATTGCTATTTATCTGTTCTGGCAACAATACGTGTTTTTACGATACAGAAACCGGTTACAGTACTCATTTTACAACATAATGCCTATAAATCCGGGCATTCCACTTTGCCCAGCGCTTCCCAGTAGTTGTTCTGATTGTTTCTTTGTATTGCCAGAATGGCTTCGCGAATATGCTGTTGATTGCGCGTATCAGACATAATTGTTTTTTCCCACACCTCATCCGACGGCGACCCTTGCGGGGTGCAAATCTTACGTAAATCCTTCAGCACGGTGTTTTTTTCATGTACAGCCTGCAGACTGCCATACGCTGAGTCGGCTTGCGCCAGAGCGGGTAGCGTTAAAAGGACGGCAATAATCGGAAAAATGACTCGTTTCATGATAATAATCCTTGTTGTCTATGCGCATCATCTCAAGAGTAAGTGTAGACGGCATACGACTCACTCATCAGCCTGTGTTAATGCCTAAAACTAAATCAGCCAGACGTTGTAGTTTTTCAGGAGGATAGGATGCAAATACAGATTACCGATACGATTACCGAAGACGATCAAAACGCGCTACTGGCCGGATTGCGTGCGTACAATCGCCAGTTTCTCAGAACCACCAATTTTGGCGACCTGGCGGTGTACTGGCGCCATGAGCGCAATGAAATTCTGGGCGGGCTGATCGGCAAAATTAAAGGCGAATGGCTATGCATTGAGTTTTTATGGATGCATGATTCGCTGCGTAAAGGCGGTTACGGCACAAAATTGATGCAGGCTGCGGAACAAACAGCGCGTGAGAGAGGGTGTCTGCATGCGCTGGTGGATACGATGAGTTTTCAGGCGCTGCCGTTTTATCAGAAAAACGGCTATCAGTTGCAAATGACCCTCGATAACTTCCCGGAAACCGGTGCCGCGCGCCATTATTTGTCGAAAACGTTTTGATGACCGGAAGGTCTGGATGCCGCCTCACTTTCTTGCGTAGCAGAATAGTGTATGTTCTGAACAATCATTTATTTCTTAAGCGGTAAAGAGATGAGACGGATTGAGATAATACTGGGAGAGCTGGAACGGCTGACGCGAGGACTGAATCTTGCCCAACTGGCGCAGGAAACGGCGTTCACAGCGGAGGCCATCGGCTTTAATCTTGGGCTGGCGCGTAACTCGGTCAGTAAAGATCTCAATCAGCTCTGGAATGACGGTCTGGCGATTAAAAGTCGCGGACGTCCGGTATTCTTTCTGCATCGTCAGGCAATCGAAACGCTGTTGGGACGCCAACTGGATGAGTCCGAACGCGAAGTGCAAACCGTCGCCGATCTGTTGCCTGTTCAGGAAGACCAGGCGACAGACGATCCCTTTTTCGGCCTGATTGGTTACGATCGCAGCCTGCGCGATGCGGTGGAAAAAGGTCGCGCGGCGGTGCTTTATCCCCACGGGCTGCACGTTTTGCTGACCGGCCCCTCCGGCGTGGGTAAAACCTTTTTTGCCGAACTGATGCACCGTTTCGCCTGTGAACGCGCGACGGGAACACCGCCACCACTGGTCTATTTTAACTGTGCGGAATACGCCCATAACCCGGAGCTGCTCTCGTCCCATTTGTTTGGGCATCGACAGGGGGCCTTTACCGGCGCAAACGAGAATAAACCGGGTCTGGTGGAGCAGGCTGATGGCGGGTATCTGCTGCTTGATGAAGTGCATCGCCTGCCGTATGAAGGTCAGGAAAAGCTGTTCTCAATTCTCGACAAAGGCGAATACCGGCCGCTCGGCTCAAGCGCCGTGGCGCGTTCTATTTCGGTACGTCTGATTTGTGCGACCACCGAACCGGTCAGCTCGGCGCTGCTGCGCACCTTCCAGCGACGTATTCAGGTGTGTATCGACTTACCCGGCATCCGCCAGCGCTCGGTGGAAGAGCAGGTTGAACTGATCGTCGGCTTCTTACAGCGTGAAAGCCGCAAAATCGAGCGCACGATAAGCATCGACCGTACCCTGCTGCTCTGGCTGCTGAATAAGCCGCTGGAAGGCAATATTGGTCAGCTCAAGAGCGACATTCAGTTTCTCTGCGCCCAGGCCTGGGCCTCGGGGATGACGGAACACAGCGATACGCTACAGCTGGATAAACGTCTGGCAGAAATGCCGTTTAACGCCACGCCGGAACAACGTCTGCTGGTTGGGGCGCTGTTCGAAGGTAAAGAGCACCTGAGTATCGATGCCCGTACACTACCCGCACTGAAAAACTCGCTGGCGACCGGAGCCGAAATTGAAGAGAGCGATCTCTTTTACAGCTTCCTGACCCGGGAATATATCAACCTGCGTAACAGCAACGTACCGCCAGCCGAAACCCTGGCGATACTTAAAAACAAACTCAGCTCGATTTTTGAATACGGTCTCTACAGCCGCGACAGCGTGGCGCATCCCCCGCGCTATGGCGATCAGATTGAAGAGCGCGTGACGCTGCTGATCGGCTGCGTTGAGCAGGTGCTTGGTTTCACGCTGCCGGAGAATCTGGTTAACCCGCTGCGCAAACACTTTCTGGCGCTGATTGGCTACGTGCAGCGCGGGCTTATTCCCCAGCTTTATTCTTCCAGCCTGATCCTCGATCGCTGTAAAGATGAATACGAAAACGCTACGCTGTTATGCCGGAAAATCAACGAACTGCTGCATATTCAGTGCCCGGCGACGGAGGTGGTCTGGCTGTGCCTGTTCCTCAAAGAGTGTCGGCATTACCGCCAACGCATTGATGCCAGCCCGGACTGTGGTGTGATTTTGATCGCCCATGGCGCGACGACGGCCACCAGCCAGGCGCAGTATGTGAATCGCGTGCTGGAGCGTGAGTTGTTCAGCGCTATCGATATGCCTTTCGAGCAGTCGGTGCATGACACGCTGGAAGCCCTGACGCAGATGATCCAGGTCCGGCAATATCGCCGACTGATTCTGATGGTGGATATTGGCTCGTTGGTCCATTTTGGCAGCACGATCAGCAAATTATTCCAGATAGATGTTCTGCTGATGCCGAACATTACGCTCACCAGCTTGTTGGAAATAGGACTGGATTTAAGTTACGAAACCAGTGATTTACCGCAGCTGGCGGCATTAATGCAGAGCAAAAATATTCCCTGTCAGCTTTGTACGCCACAGCAGGAAAACAGCGGCAAAGTGCTGGTCATCTCCTGTATCACCGGTATGGGTACGGCGGAAAAAATCAAAAAGGTGCTGGAAGAGAGCTTCGGTGAGCTGATGTCGCAGGACACGCGGATGGTGATCCTCGACTACAATGAAGTCCGCAGCCTGGAGCGCGTTCAGCAGGCGATTAACGCCAGCGAGCGTCTGGCGGGGATCGTCGGCACTTTCCAACCGGGGCTGCCGGACATTCCGTTTATCTCGCTCGAGGAGTTGTTTTCTGAGCAGGGACCCGAACTGGTGCTCAGTCTGCTGACGCCGGATCTCTCCAGCAGTGAACGACGTCTGGAGATGGAGCGCAGCGCGATGCGTTTCATCAGCGCGTTGACCATGGAAAGCATCATTAACCATATTTCGGTGCTCAACCCGCAGCGCATTTTGAAAGAGATGGAAGGTGTGCTGAATCATTTGACCACCGCGCTTTCGCTGAAACCGAGCCGTCAGGTGACACTGCGCTTCCTGATCCACTGCTGCTGTATGGTGGAGCGTATCGTGATTAACCGCAAACCGTTACAGATGGCGTTAGAGAACAAGCCGGATCTGGATATCCGCGCGTTTAGTGTCATTAAATCGGCTTTCCTGCCGATCGAAGAGGCCTACGCCATTCGCTTATCGGACGCGGAATATTTTTATATCTACGAACTGCTGTATAGCTAATCTCTTTCCTGGTGGGGCTTTGCGCCCCGCCAGCATCTACCACTCCCCCGCGTGACACAAATTCTGGCACAGCCTTTGCTCTGTTTACCTATGTCTATGTAATCGAGCCAGGAGGCCATTTTGACTACCACTGAATCCTTGCCCCAGATCCTGCTGCTGACCCATGGCGGCTGGGGGCAACAGCTTTGCAACAGCCTGCGCATGGTGATGGGCGAAATCAAAGGCGTGACGGAAATTGCGTTGATGCCTGTCGATACGCTCGGCGAGTTTTATCAGCGCGTTGAAGCCGTGGTGAAAACCATGCCGGAAGGCTCACTGATCCTGACCGATTTTATTGGTGGCACTACCTCTAACGTGGCCGCGCGGCTGAGTGCCGATTACCCGGTGGCAGTCATTTCCGGGCTGAATGCCTCTTTGTTACTGGAGGCGCTGGACAAACGCGAGCAGGGCCAACTGACCACCTGTGTGGCCGAACTGGTCGAGGCCGGGCGTAGCAGCTGCCTGGACGTTGTTGCTCACGTACGTCAATTACAACAATCACAATAAGGAATAAACATCATGGCAAACATCGTTTTATGTCGTATCGATAGCCGTCTGATTCATGGACAGGTTGTGACTAAGTGGGTTGGTCAATCTCAGGCAAACCGGATTGCGGTGGTTAGCGATGAGCTGGACGCCGACCCATTTATGAAAAATATCTACCTGATGGCAGCGCCGCCGAATATCAAAGTGGATTGCTTCGGTAACCAGAGTTTTGCCGCCGCATGGAAAGAAAACCAGCTTGGTGACGGCAAGGTTCTGGTGCTGTTCCCCTCTCTGGCGGCAGTTCAGGAAGCGGTCCAGTTGGGGTTTGACGTCACCACCATTCAGGTCGGTGGGTTGGGCGGTGGGCCAAACCGCAAAGCAGTATTCCAGAACATCACGCTGGATGAAAAAGACGTCGGCATTCTGAGCGACCTGAAAAATCGTGGGATTCAGGTGTTCTTCCAGACTATACCGGAAGATAAGCCGCAGTCGCTGGACGATATCCTGAAAAAATTCTAATCCTTTGATAACAGGGTAAAAAACTATGGATACTTTAGTCTTTGCAAGCCTGATGGGGTTGTATTACTGGTTTGCCCGATTACGCCTTGGCTACACCTTCTCCGCCATGCTGCTACAGCCGGTGGTGATTGCCGTCTTCGTTGGCCTGCTGTTAGGCAACATGGAAACGGCGATGATCATTGGCGCAGGCATGCAACTGGTTTACCTCGGCGTGACCTCTACGCCGGGCGGCAACGTCCCGTCGGATCCGGCGCTGGCTGCCTGTATTTCAATTCCTATCGCCGTGAAGGCCGGAATGGACCCGAACCTGGCCATCGCACTGGCGATCCCGTTTGGCGTTATCGGCGTGTTCCTTGACCAGTTGCGTCGCACGCTAAACGCCGCGTGGGTACATATGGCCGACAAGCACGCGGAAACGGCCAACATGGCGGGCATTATGCGCTGTGCGTTCCTCTACCCGGCATTACTCGGGCTGGTGCTGCGTTTCCCGGTGGTCTTCGCCGCTAACTATTTTGGTCAGGACGTGGTGGAAAGCTTCCTGAAGCTGATGCCGCACTGGCTCACTCACTCCTTTGAAATTATGGGCGGCATTCTGCCGGCGCTGGGCTTCGCCATCACCATTATGGTGATCGGTAAAAAGAGCCTGCTGCCGTGGTTTATCGGCGGATTCTTTGCAGTGCTGTACCTGAAGGTGGACATCATGGCGATGGCAATCTTTGGTACCTGCGTGGCCTTCCTGATTAAAGGTCTGGCGAAAAATGAAGGAGCAGCATGATGAGCAGCGACGTAATGCAGCATGAACTGGTGGAACGCGCACGCGAAAGCGGCACGCTGACCAAAGCAGATATCACCAAAGCCTGGTTTATCTACTGGCTGGGTGCTGAAGTTTCCAGCTCCTACGAGCGTTTGCAGAGCCTGATTTTCTGCGCCTCGATGACACCGATCATCAAAAAACTTTACCCGCAAAAAGAGGAGCAGGTGGAAGCGCTGAAACGCCATCTCAACTTCTTCAACTCAGAGCAGACGTTCGGGGCAGTGATTCAGGGGATCTCCATTGCGATGGAGGAGCAGAAAACGCGCGGCGAGCCGATTAGTGACGCTTCGATCACTGGGATTAAAACCGGCTTAATGGGGCCCCTGGCCGGGATGGGCGACTCCATCATCTGGGCCGCCGTTATGCCGCTGTTAATTGCTATTTTCATCCCATTCGCCGCCAATGGCAGCGCGATGGGCGGAATTGTACCGTTAATTCTCTATCCCGCTATTACGCTGGCCATCAGCTACGGCATGGTGCACAAAGGCTATACGCTGGGGCGTGACTCGATTATCGGTCTGCTGCAGGGAGGGCGAATTAAGGAGCT
Organism: Citrobacter freundii complex sp. 2025EL-00176; assembly: GCF_053309355.1. NCBI lineage: Bacteria > Pseudomonadati > Pseudomonadota > Gammaproteobacteria > Enterobacterales > Enterobacteriaceae > Citrobacter > Citrobacter freundii complex sp. 2025EL-00176. The sequence continues at coordinate 104,990 of NZ_JBRYHT010000005.1, forward strand.
TATCTACGGTGCGAACGTGCTGGGTCTGATCATGATGGGCGCGCTTTCTGCGAGCTACGTTAAGATCACCACCCCGCTAAAACTCAGCGCCCTGAAAGGATCTGAAGTGGTGGTCCAGCAAATCCTCGACTCTATTGCCCCCGGCCTGTTGCCGCTGGCGGCGGTGTTCGCCATCTACTTTTATCTGGTGAAGAAAGGACCGCGTTACACCACTATTCTGCTGTCGATTGTGGCGCTCAGCGTGGTTTGTTCGCTGTTGGGAGTGCTGTAAGCCATGACACAGAATATTTATCAACAACTGGGGCTAAAACAGGTCATTAACGCCTGCGGCAAGATGACGATTTTGGGGGTTTCCAGCGTAGCGCCGGAGGTGATGCAGGCCACTGCACGAGCGGCCTCAGCCTTTGTTGAAATCGATCGGCTGGTGGACCGTACCGGCGAGCTGGTTTCCCGCTATACCGGCGCGGAGGACAGCTATGTCACCTCTTGTGCGTCGGCGGGTATTGCTATCTCTGTTGCCGCAGCCATTACCCGTGGCGACCCGGCGCGAGTCTCGCTAATGCCTGATAGCACGGGTATGGCGAATGAAGTGGTCATGCTGCGCGGGCATAACGTTGACTACGGGGCGCCAATCACCAGCGCGATTCGCCTGGGCGGTGGTCGCGTGGTGGAGGTAGGCTCAAGTAATCTGGCGGCCCGTTGGCAGCTGGAGAGCGCGATTACCGATAACACCGCCGCGCTGTTGTACGTGAAATCGCACCACTGCGTGCAGAAGGGCATGTTGAGCATCGCGGATTTTGTGCAGATCGCGCAGGTTCACAACCTGCCGCTAATTGTCGATGCCGCCGCCGAGGAAGATTTACACGCCTGGGTGGCGAGCGGGGCGGATATGGTGGTCTACAGCGGGGCAAAAGCCTTTAACGCGCCGACTTCCGGGTTTATCACCGGTAAGAAACAGTGGATTGCCGCATGTAAAGCGCAGCACCACGGGATTGCCCGGGCGATGAAAATCGGCAAAGAGAATATGGTCGGGCTGGTGTATGCCCTGGAAAACTATCATCAGGGACAGACCGTGGTGACTGCTGAGGAACTCCAGCCCGTGGCGCAAGCGATATCAGCGATTCACGGACTGGACGCCGATATCGAGCAGGACGAAGCCGGACGCGCCATCTGGCGGATTCGAATTCGGGTGAACGCGCAGGCGCTGGGGCTGGATGCTTATGCTGTAGAAGCGCAACTTCGCGAGGGCGATATCGCGATTTACGCTCGTCGTTACAACCTTCATCAGGGCGTTTTTAGTCTTGACCCGCGTACGGTCGCAGAAGGGGAAATGGCGTTGATAGTAGCGCGATTAAAGGAGATTGCAGACCATGCAGCACATTAATTTTTATCGTAATAAAGTGGCCATTAACGTGCTGGCGAAGGATATCGCCAATGCCCGGGAAATCTATGATGCCGCTGAAGGCCATGCGGTGATCGGCGTGCTTTCCGCGCAGTTTACGTCAGTTGATGAGGGCGTTCGGGAAGTTAAACGCTGGATGATGGATGTGCCGTCGATCTCCGTCGGATTGGGGGCTGGCGACCCGGCACAGTATTACAAAGCGGCGATGATAGCCTCAGCGGTTCACCCGGCGCATGTCAACCAGACCTTTACCGGCTGCGGGTTTGCGGCAGGCGCCTTGGCGGCCACGGGCGGCGAACAAACTCATATCAATGCGCTGGTCAGCCCGACAGGCACACCGGGGGAAGTGCTGATCTCGACGGGCGTCAGCAGTAGCCAGGGCACGCCTGCCCGCGTTTCCTGCGATGCAGCGGTACGGATGATGTTGGATTCAGGTGCTCACGCGGCGAAGTTTTTCCCGATGGGAGGAGAGCAGTCGCTGCCTGAGTTGTACGCGCTGGCAATGACCGCTGCGCGAAACGGCATGACGCTGATTGAACCGACGGGCGGGATCGATCTCGATAACTTCGGCATTATCCTGAAAACCTGTCTGGAGGCGGGAGTGCCCCGTGTGATGCCGCATGTTTACAGCTCGATTATCGATCCTCAAACGGGTAATACCCGGCCTGAAGATGTCGCCAGGTTAATGGAGATAGTGAAAGAGATGGTGTGATGTTGCTATCGCCGGATGGCACTTCGCTTATCCGGCCTACAGATAACCTCATGTCACCAGCCCGGTCAGCGTAAGCGCTACCGGGCTTTCCATTGATGAGCTCACGGCACCTTCCGACTAATTATCCTTTTTCCATTATGCTTTTTTCTTCTTGCTGATGCTTTTTCGTTTTTTAAACCGCAACGGCCTTCCCGCTATAGTCATTTCATTACCTATCAGGCGGTTATTTCAAAAGGATAAAAACGTGAAACTGAAGATACCTCATTTTGCAGCCGGGACGGTGGTATTGCTGGCGGGATTGTTGCTGGCAGGGTGCGATCGGCAGAGCAACGACGCGAAACATATCAAAGTGGGCGTGATTAATGGCGCAGAGCAGGACGTGGCGGAGGTCGCGAAGAAAGTAGCCAAAGAGAAATACGGCCTGGACGTCGAGCTGGTAGGCTTCAGCGGCTCGTTATTACCCAACGATGCCACTAATCATGGCGAACTGGATGCCAACGTCTTCCAGCATCGTCCGTTCCTCGAACAGGATAATAAAGCGCATAACTATAAGCTGGTGGCGGTGGGCAATACCTTTGTTTTTCCGATGGCCGGTTATTCGAAGAAAATCAAAACCGTAGCGGAACTGAAAGACGGCGCAACGATTGCAATACCTAACGATCCGACCAACCTCGGGCGGGCGCTGTTGTTGCTGCAAAAAGAAAAGTTAATCACGCTGAAAGCGGGGACAGGTTTGCTGCCTACGGCGCTGGATATCACTGATAATCCACGGCATCTGAATATCATGGAGCTGGAAGGTGCGCAGCTACCACGCGTACTGGACGATCGGAAAGTGGATGTGGCGATTATCAGTACCACTTATATCCAACAAACCGGACTTTCCCCGGTACATGACAGCGTATTTATCGAAGATAAGAACTCGCCGTATGTGAATATCCTGGTGGCGCGAGAAGACAACAAAGATGCCGAAAACGTGAAAGAATTCCTGCAAGCTTATCAGTCACCGGAAGTGGCAAAAGCGGCGGAAACCATCTTCAACGGCGGCGCGGTTCCGGGCTGGTAATTAACCCGTTGCCGCGCCGGTTGGGGTTAAACCGCTCTGGCGCGGCGACGTGAATCCATTGAGATCAGCACTACCGATGAGAGGATCAGTATCGTGCCCAGCCAGTCAGGCAGGGTGAACGTAATACCTAACAGCAGCAGAGACAGCAACGCGCTGCTCAGCGGTTCTGCGCAGCTCAAAATGCTCGCTTTCGGACCGCCAATCATCTGCGCGCCTTTCAGGTACAGGCTGAACGTGAGTGACGTACCGATAACCACCAGATAGAAAAACGCCAGAATCAAACTGCCATTGACGACAAAGTTTGTTCCCTGCCCGGCATAAAACGGCAGCAGGATCATCCCGCCGATTAACATACTCCAGCCAACAATCGGCAGCGTGCCATAGCGCGCGATAAGCGTTGAAGGGTAGGTGGTATAAAACGCGGCGGCAAATGCGGAGGCAATTCCCCAGAACAGCGCGGCAGGTGAGATAGACAGCGACGTCGGGTTACCGTGGGTGACCAACAGGAACGTGCCAATGAGCGAGGTCAGGATCGCGGTTAGCACCAAAATACCCGGTCGCGCTTTACGTACTACGGAAAACCACGTCACGATAATGGTCGGTGACAAAAATTGCAGTACCGTCGCGGTGGCGGCGTTAGATTTTTCAATGGTTAACAGAAAGGTCAACTGTACGGTAAGCGCGCCTACCACGGAGAAAATCAGCAGGCTAATCGCGTCTTTGCGGTTTTTGAAAATGGAGAATACTTTGTCGCCGTGAACGAAAGAGAGCATCAGTAGAATAAGTCCGGCGAAAATCAGACGCGTCATGGTCAGAAACTGAGATGACATCTGACTTTGCTCCATGATGTACTGTGCACAAACCCCTGAACTTCCCCACAATACGGCGGCAATCAGGACGTTCATCATCCCTCTTCTGGTGGAACCCATCTTTCCCTCGGCATGTTGTTTTGTTTTATTTGTGTGCAGGCATCATAGCAGAGTTAGCCGCGATTTCTGCCAGCACATCCGTAATCAGCCAGTCATTAAAGACTTTCACCTCCGGACGCATTACCGCGTGTTGCGGCGTGACGATGTAGTATGACCACGTCAGCGGCCAACGGGTGTCGGGGTGAAGTTGCACCAGTTGTCCGTCGGTAAGTAACTGCTGAACCAGCGCCCGGCGAACGATAGCCACGCCCTGACCGCAGATTGCCGCCAGGATCACCGCAGAGGTGGAGTTGATGTGCAGTCCACTGTCGCGGACGGTCGGGGCATGGGTAGCGTTCAAGGCATCATCCCAGGCAGGAAAATGAGCGCCGGGGTGGGGGGTATCATCGTGGATCAGCTTTTGCGCGGCCAGCCATTCTCCGCAGACGATTTTATCTACCGGTACAATTCGTGGGCTGCAGACCAGGACGGCTTCTTCATCCATTAACCAGGTTTTGTTGACGCCTGGCCAGTCACCTTTGCCGCAGCGTACGCCCAGATCGGCTTCGCCGTGGGCGACATCCATCAGCTTTTCCGTCACATTCAAACGTAATTCGATGTTTTCATGCGTTTGTGAGAATCGATTAAGACGACTCATCAACCAGTTCATGACCAGTACCTGTGACGCGGTGATGATCACCACCGAGCGCGCCCGACGGCCGCGCAGCTTGTTGAGTCCGGATTCCAGGTTATCCAGTCCCTGAGTGATGTCGCGCAATGCGTCCTGTGCTTCGCTGACCAGCGTGAGGCGTTCTTTGCCCGTACGGGTGCGATGTAACAGTGGATGGCCTACCCAATCTTCCAACGCCCGCACCAGTTGCCCAACGGCTGCAGGCGTCACGCCCAGTTCCTGCGCCGCGCCGGTGAAGCTGCCATGGCGGGCGGTGGCTTCAAAAGCGTGTAACCATTTTAGCCGATTGAGTGAACGCATCTGCTTTTATCCATTCTTGTTAACTGTTTTCAGTATACGCCAGCGAGATAGATTTTCTTTCTTGAGACGTTATTTCTTCTCAGTCGTCAACCTCTGAGCCGACTGGCATCTTTAGCGCGTCAACGGATTCTTTAAACGAGGTTAACGATGAGCACATTATTTGCCGGAAAGAAATTATTAGTAGTGGGTGGAACCAGTGGAATGGGGTTCGAAACGGCGAAACTGATCCTTCGGGGCGGCGGTAGCGTGGTGTTGGTAGGCAACCGCGCCGACAAAGCCGAACAAGCGCGTCAAACTCTGGCGACGGCGGGGGATGTCGCGGTGATTGTCGCGGATTTGATGTCGGAAGCCGGAATGCATCAGGTAATGGCCAGCCTGAATGCCGAGCATAAAGATATCAGTTTGCTGGTCAATGCGGCTGGCGTGTTTTTCCCGAAAACGTTTATTGAACATGAGGTTGAGGATTATGAGCAATATATGAGCCTCAATCGGGCGACGTTTTTCATTACCCGCGACGTGGTGCGCAATATGTTGGCAGACAATATTAACGGCGCCATCGTGAATATTGGTTCAATGTGGGCGCAACAAGCGGTGGGCGCGACGCCTTCATCGGCCTATTCGATGGCCAAAGCGGGTCTGCATGCTTTAACCAAAAATCTGGCTATTGAACTGGGCGCGCATGGGATTCGCGTGAACGCCGTTTCGCCAGCTGTCGTGCATACACCCATCTATGAAGGATTCATCCCGAAAGAAGAGGTACAAGGTGTGATGAGCAGTTTTAATGGTTTCCACCCGATCGGTCGGGTCGGTACGCCGCTTGACGTTGCTGAAACCGTCGCGTTCCTGCTGTCAGACAAGGCAGGTTGGGTGACCGGCGCTGTCTGGGATGTCGATGGCGGTGTTATGGCAGGGCGTAATGCCTGACAAGTATCCCCCGCGCAGCGGGGGATAATGTAGATGAAATCAAGGTTCAATCGGCGTCAGATAATCCAGTCGTAGCGGCTCGGCCAGTAGATCGTTCATTTGCAATATAAACGACTGGAAATGAGGCAGGGCGATATGTTCGTCCAGACCAGCCTGACCGCGCCAGGATTCGCGCACATAAAATACATCTGGCGTGTCGCGTAACTGGAACAGCGCATACTCAATATTGCCCTCCTCCCGGCGCGTGGGCAGCAAGAGAGCCTGTAGCGCCTGTTTTAGTGCATCGATTTTCCCTGGTTTGGCTTTCAGTACTGCAATAATTGAAATCACTTCTGCATCAGACATGTTAAAACCCCTCCAGCACAATCTTGCCGACCGAGCGACCCGTTTCAATTTGCGCATGCGCTTTTTGCAGATTCGCCGCGGTGATTGCGCCAAAATGTTCGCCCAGCGTGGTATGGATGGTGTGGTCGTCGATCAACTGCGCCACGCGGGTCAATAACTGATGCTGGGCAATGATATCGTGGGTGGTGAACATCGAACGGGTGAACATAAATTCCCAGTGCAGCGAAATACTTTTGGCCTTCAGCGGGCGGGCATCAAGGGTTTGCGGATCGTCAATCAGCGCCAGCTTTCCTTGCGGAGCCAGTGCGGCAATAATTTGTTGGTAGTGCTGCTCGGTATTGTTCAGGCTGGCAACGTGCGTCACTTCCTCGATCCCTATCCGCGCCAGTTCTTCCGTCAGCGGTTTGCTGTGGTCAATCACATGGTGCGCACCGACTTCACGAACCCATTTTTGGCTTTCCGCACGCGATGCGGTACCGATGACGGTCATTTTGGTCAGCTTACTGGCCAGTTGCGTCAGAATGGAGCCCACGCCGCCAGCCGCACCGACAATCAGTAACACATCGCCTTCGTTGCCGTTTTCCTCAATGCCCAGGCGATCGAACAGCATTTCCCAGGCGGTGATTGCGGTCAGCGGCAGCGCTGCCGCAGAGGCGTTATCCAGCGATCGCGGTTTCAGCGCGGTGATTCGCTCATCAACCAACTGAAATTCGCTGTTACTCCCCGCACGCCCCAGTGCTCCGGCGTACCAGACTTCATCGCCAGGCGAGAACAAAGTGACTGCTTCGCCCACGGACTTCACCACGCCGACGGCATCCCAACCCAGCACGCGCGGCACATCAGCGTTAAAACCTTCGCGGACCTTGGTATCAACGGGGTTGACGGAAATGGCCTTCACTTCAACCAGCAGGTCATGCCCTGTGGCAACTGGCATGGGCAGGTCAATCTCTTGTAAAAACTCAATGTTATTGCCGTTGGTCGCGGCGCGGGTAATGGCGATGGCTTTCATAGTCTCTCCGGTCACAGTAATCTTGAATAATTCGATGGTAAACCGGCAGCAGAACGGGAAAAATAGCCCTACAGCGACAGGACTTATACTCGGGGAGTGAAAATGTTCCGGCTTGAAGATCTCACGTTGTTTGTCCGCGCCGCGGCGCTGAATAGTTTTAGCGATGCGGCACGCGAAGTCGGCGTCCAGCCTGCTCAGGTCAGTTCTGCTATTAAGCGCCTGGAGTCTACGTTGACTATCCGCCTGTTCGCTCGCTCCACGCGCAGTCTGCGCCTGACGCCGGAAGGCGAGATTTGGTTGCCCTATGCCCGCCAGATGCTGGACGTGATGCAGGCCGGGCTGCAAAAAATTCAGACCCCGGAAGATGAAGTTTCTGGCACGCTGCAAATCGCCGTTCCTTCCGATCTTGGGCGGAATTTGCTGCTGCCGGTCTTTCAATCTTTTCGACGCCGCTATCCTGCACTGCGTTTGCGGATCTTTTTCTCCGATCAGGTGACGGATGTCTTTAAAGATCCTGTCGACGTCGCATTTCGTTATGGTAATACCGAAGATGCGTCATACATTGCGCTGCCCGTTGCGCCGGGTAACCGACGCGTGCTGGTGGCATCCCCGGATTGGGTTCTACAAAATGGTGCGCCGAAAACCCCGGAAGATTTAGCGCATCTGAACGCCATGACCTTTGTCTTACGTGGACGCCTGCACGACCGCTGGGCCTTTACACGCGGCGGCGAGGTCAGCAGCGTGCAGGTCAACGGCACGATTATGAGCGATGATGCCGAAGTGATCCGACGGCTGGCGATTGCGGGTGAGGGGATTGCCTACAAGTCGTGGCTGGATGTTAGCGAGGATGTCCGCGAAGGACGATTGCAGTTGCTGCTGACGGATTATCAAGGAGAGAAAGTACCGCTGAATATGATTTGCCCGCATCGTAAGCAGCTGTCAACAGCAGTACGCTTGCTGCATGACGCCGTGAAGGCGCGATGTGAGATGCTGGCGCAAAGCTAAGATACGCTTTGCGCCAGTACATTACTGTGGTGTGACTTAGTCTTTTTTCGCTGCGTTAGCAAAGAAAATATCAGACTGAATGTCTTTGGTGCGGATGGTAAACAGCTGATTAGTGAGATCTTCCGTTAACTTCTCGGCATCGGCCATGATGCGCAGGTTGAAGTCATTCAGCATTTTGTCTGCGGCAGGTTTATTGGTTTTCGCCATCTTCAGATATTCTGCTTCGACCTCTTTTTGCTCCTTCGCCACTTTATCTTCCCACGCTTTGTAGGCCTTTTTGACGATTGGCGCGAGCTTCGGATAATCGGTCATCGTCAGCGTCTGCAATTTACGATATTTCCAGTAGATGGATTGATCGTCAGCCTTATCTGTACCCATTGTATAGTTGGCCGGATATGCTTTCAGGCCACTGTAGTACGGAACAAAGGCGGTGAGATCGGCCATACCCAGACCAATGTAGGTTGTTTCACCGATCTCTTTTGGCAACCACGGACGTACCTGCATAACGTGCGCTTCATAGGTGCGGAAGACGCTGACCGGACGCCACGGCTCTTTACCGTTCAGGCCGTTGGTGTACGGGTCATGGCTGGTGCCTTCATAGTGGCTACGCAGTACGGCTTTCACATCGTCCAGCGTCATTTTCTTCTCTGGCTTCATGAAGACCGGGAATTCACGTCCTTTGGCCATATCCTGATTTACGGAAGGATTGAACGTTTTCTGGATGGTCCATACGCGAGGATCGTTATACGTGCGGTCACGCTCGTCATCACGGGTATAGGCTTTGGCGAAGTTGAATTTGCCATCTTTCGTCGGTTCGTACAGACCTTTTTCCGTTGCGAACTGAATCAGATTTTTTGACGCCATCATATCCGGGTTTTTAGGATCGTAATCCTTTAGGCGGCCCTGATTACCGGTGGCGAAATATTGGTTATTGGGCAGGCGCTGCGCCATCCACTGGTGGCCGCTGCCGGTTTCCAGGTACCAGATCTCGTTATCGTCGACCACGGCAACGCCAAAGCCTTCGCCCGCACCGACGGTTTCAACAATATGTCCCAGCAGCGCAACGGCCTCACGTGCGGTTTTGCTCTGCGACAGCAGAATATCCGGGATATCGTCTTCAGTGATCCCTTTATCCTCAACGTACGGGTCGGCGGCCAGCGCTTTTGGTGAAGCAAAAATAGACTCTGTCCCACTCACACCGACGCCCAGTTCGTTAAATCCGGTCGCGCCGTGCAGTTGAGTTTTCCAGTTTGGGACGGTGGTATAACGCAGAGAGTTTTTCGGCAGTGGCCAGGTAAAATCATTCGCGCCATTATGTGCTTTGGTGCTGTATACCCCGGTCTGATTCTGTTTTGCCGGATGAATGACAAAATGCTGTGCTTTCAGGGCATCGCTGTCTGCGCTACGGGCGACCAACATGGAGCCGTCCGCTGATGCTTCATTGCCAACCAGCAGGGTCGTACAAGCAAAACCTGATGAAACAACCGCCAAATTTATTGAAAGTGCAATCAGGCACTTTTTAAAAGTAAACATTACGTATCCCTCATATGTACGCCAAAATACACCGGAAACATACCGTTTCCTGAAATGCGATAACGCCTGAATGTTCAGACAGTTCTCGCGAGAGAGATAAACGCCCCTGCCCACGTCTTCTCCAAATATTCATTCGTAGGTTGAAGTCTTCTGGACAAAATAAAATGTCCATTTCGCTTAATTATTACGCAACGAATATCCTGATATTCAGGATGTTTCCTGATTCGCGGTGAAGAATAGAATGGCTTATTAGTGGATTCAGTGACCTGTGTCGCGTAAGTTAATGATGACAAATGTGAATCCCGTGAGAGCACCGTACTTTTTGTTTCCGGATATGACGTTACCTTTTGCGGCAATACAGCGAGGGAACATTGGAACTGGCAAAAATCCATGCGCCCTTATACTCCTCCATGACCAGGCTCAGGCTGCGTCCGGTCTGCCGATAAAATCCGGGCAACGTATTGTTGATATCCGCTTCATCGGCCGTGTCGGCGAAGGTTTTGACGACTTGCATGGCCTGTAACACCCGCGCATCACGCTGTTGGGTGTAGCTGAAATAGATGTTCCTGCTGATGTCTGAGATATTACGCCCATACAGCTTACCGGTAATTGTCGATAATCCTTCCTGGCTGTACATCCGAAACGAAACCGTACCGACAAAGCGATTGCTGCCAATATTCCATTCAACATTCCCAACACAATTCAGCGGCTTTTCGGCATAGCGCGAATACCATAGCCAACTGCCAGAACCAAGCAGGGTAACCAGACCAATAGTGAGCAAGATTTTGTGGCGTATTTTTTTCATTGCCCGCGCATCCAATAATAATGGGTAGTACAAAATGCGTGGGCATCCATCCGCGCATCTTTATCGCATACAAATGCTACCATCCTTTCTGCTTTGAGGTAGCCGGATAGAAATACGTGCTTGTTGTTTTCACAAAGTAAAGGATGAAGTTGCATCAGATTGAAATAGCCATGCTGGTCATACTCATTTGGCGAGTAATAAATTTTGCAGTTTTGCCGCGAAGGGATCTGCATGGAAACAGAGACAAACTTACTAAATGGCATAACCGGGCGAGTCTGATACCACACCAGCCAGATAACCAGAGTGGCAATAACAATACTAACGCTAAATAAAATGTTCCACCAGGAGGTCTGCGTCGTTTGTTGTGGTGCGGTAAGAATTACCTTTACAGGCGCGCGCTCCTCAATAACCGGTGGCAGGGAAACCTCACTCTGAGGATCCGGTATCACTTCTACCTGAGCGTTTTCATTCAATCTTAGCCCACGGCGGGAAATAGTTTTCACCGTATCGCGCGGTAGTCCCACTTCCGCCAGCGCATTACGTAACGTCAGAATTGCCTGGTAGAACGTGTTGGTGGTGGTGACATTATTTCTCTCTCCCCAACCCACTATCATCAACGTGTTCTGGGAAACAATGTCACTTGCGTGAGTAATTAAATAGAGAAAACAGAGCGAAGCAGGGAGTTGGAGTTGTATTGTGCGCCCGGTCTGGCGATTGACCAGACTTTTGCTATCAGGATTAAATTCGACCAACTGATTGATAAGATACAATTGCCCAGCCCTCAGTAACCAAAACGTATCACAGCGTGTCCTTGCACACCCCTTAAATTTTACATCCAAATCGATAAGACGCCTCACTCTTTGTACATGATCGAAGATAAGAATTTCACTTAGGGGATAAAAACCCTTCAAATACAACACGTTATTAACCTAATTTCTTAGGTGGGAATTAGCTAATGTTAAATAATGAGAATTCATTACAGTTTTATCTGGGTTATCATTATATTTATCCACAGAGCGACAAGGGTGATTAAGTTATCTGAATTGTGTAATTAACAAGTAACCTTTACATCGGTTATTTTTTAGCAAATAGTGCTTTTTTAAGATTTATCCTAGGATTTTAATTTATGCATAAAATTCCTAATGCCCAGATTGTTATTCTGAGATAAAACATAAAAAAACTTAGCGGTATGGCATTGCTTACCGTATGTACATATTAGCGCATCAAGAGTTTATTACATTTTTTTAGGGTTGCTGTTATTAACTGACAAGGAATGTCATGCGTGTCGGATTGACACATTTATTTACCGATGAAATATTTATGGAAAAATAACAGGAGTCATTTTTTATGAACAGATCCCCATCACAGAGTATTCGTTGCATAAGCTGTGAATTATCCTGTCAATTATTTCCGGATACTGCGGTACGCGCCAGGTACTGTCACCGTGCTGCTTTTGCGATCTGGCCGGAGGGAAATGGCTTTCTGCAAAGAGGCGTTATTGAAAAACTTCTGCTTAATAATCAAAACCATTTGTCGCGCGGGTTTATTTTTGTGGATTTCTCCTTCCCAAACCTGCGCCTGTTCGCCGACCCGCAATGGGTTGACCGTCTGGCTTATAGCGGCATGCATATTGTTTTGATAGCGGACCGGAACCTGGCGCCGTTAGCCAACTACTGGTTGTCGAAAAGCACTAAAATACAAGGCATTATATATTCTGATGATGATGATGACGTACAGCATCAGAAAATGAGACGATTATTTACTGGTCATCTCGCTAACAGTAAACGTGGACGCTCACTCAACTACACAGAAATGATATTACTGAAGCGATTTGTCTCAGGAAAAAGTATTCAGCAAATTACCCAAATAGATAATATTGATATTAAGAAAATATATGTCTATAAGCTCCGGCTTGAAGATAAGTTGGGCCATAGTATTCATCAAATACTATCGAATATTTTATAACGCATTTCTGATTTTTATTATTTCACATCCTTGCGATGTGGTGGACGCTCTACGCCTGATAGCAGGAGGCTAATATGCCAAATCCAAAGTCTTACTCTCGTATTGCCATCGCGGTTTCAGCCGCATTAACGTCTATGGTATTTTCAGCCCATGCAGCCTGGGTTGATGTTGATAGTCTTCCTTCCAGCGGTCTGGTTAGCAGTCTGCCCCCGGAATTGCAGGCAATAATCCCTGCGCAGGCAAATGCCAATTTCGCTAAAACCAGTGCCATACCAAATTATGTTTATCAGTGGAGCGCGGGCACCATTCCCGTTTATGGTAATGGAATAACGTTAAATGGGCCAGGCGCAGAAGCCTTTGAACATTCCCTTACCGTTATTCAAAATAATAAAACAGGGAGTCCTGGCGTTATTTTCGGTGACGACCTGACGATTCGCACCCAGTCGAAAAATGCCGCCAATAATGGTAAAGATGTTGACGGTATCCGCACGCATGGGGCCAATACGCCGGATAATCCGGTCTTTATCATCACCGGGGACCGCACCAGTATTTATGTGGACGGTCAGGATGGTGACGGTATTAACGCTGGTTATAACGCGATAGGCCAGGGCTGGATAGGCTCGGCAAATATCTACGTCGGTGATGATCTGTACATCAAAACGACGGGTAACCAGGGGCGTGGTATCACCGCCAATGCCATGCGAGATGCGACGCTTGCCAAAAATACGATTGTTGTTGGCGATCGTGCGCATATTGTGACGACCGGCGACGGCTCTGAAGGCATTCGCTCCGGGCAGAGCGGCTCCTCAATACTGCTTGGCAATGACGCCACTATCGAGACGTCGGGTGCCTCCTCAACGGGCATTTATGCCGCCTCATCTTCCAAAACGGAACTGGGTAATAACGCCACTATTACGGTTAATGGCGCGAGTGCGCATGCGGTCTATTCCACCAACGCGACCGTGAACCTGGGCGATAACGCGACGATTAGCGTGAACAGTTCTGGAAAAGCGGCTTCATACAGCAAAGCGCCACGCGGCCTGTTTGCGATTTCACGCGGAGCGATAAACCTGGCCGGCGGTGCTGCCATTACTATGGCGGGCGACCACAGTACTGAAAGCTATGCCATCAGCACAGAAACGGGCGGCACCGTCGACGGCTCCGCTGGTGGACGCTTTCTTATCGACGGCGATCTTCATGCTGCCGGAGCGACAGCAGCGACCAGTAGTCTGCCCCAGCAAAACAGTACGATTAAGCTCAACATGACCGATAACTCGTTATGGAACGGGGCGTCTTACATCACCAGCGCGACCGCCGGGACGGGGGTAATCTCTCTGCAAATGAGCGATGCGACCTGGAATATGACCAACAGCTCAACGCTGACCGACCTGACGCTGAACAGCGGGGCAGTGGTTAACTTTGGCCATGTTGACGGCGAACCGTGGCAGACGCTTACCATTAATGAAGATTTTACCGGCAATGGCGGCAAACTGGTTTTCAATACCGTACTGAATGACGATGCCTCCGAAACCAATAAGTTAACAGTGCTCGGCAATACGACGGGTAATGCCTTTGTGGCGGTGAATAACATTGGCGGTACCGGGGCGCAGACCGTTGAAGGCATTGAGATAATCGAGGTTGCTGGCAATTCTGACGGCACTTTTGAGAAAGAGAGCCGTATTGTTGCCGGGGCGTACGACTATAACGTTGTGCAGAAGGGCAGCAATTGGTATCTGACCAGCTTTATTCCCGCTCCGCCCGATCCGGTGGACCCGGACCCGGTTGATCCCATCGACCCCGATCCCGTAGACCCGGACCCAGTGGACCCGGTTATCCCTGATCCGGTTAACCCTGACCCGACCGACCCTGTGGACCCGGTTATTCCTGGACCGGAAGAGCCTCATGTTCCGCCGGTCACAGAGCAACAGTATCGTCCGGAAGCCGGCAGTTATCTGGCGAACAACTATGCCGCTAACACGCTGTTCATGACCCGACTGCACGACCGTCTGGGGGAAACCCAGTACGTCGACATGTTGACCGGTGAGAAAAAAGTGACCAGCCTGTGGATGCGTAACGTTGGCGCGCATACCCGCTTCAAAGACGGTAGCGGGCAGTTGAAAACCCAAAGCAACAGCTACGTCTTACAGTTAGGCGGCGATCTGGCGCAGTGGAGTAGCGACGGTCTCGACCGCTGGCATATTGGCGCGATGGCAGGTTATGCCAACAGCCAGAACCGCACGCAGTCTAACCTGACCGGCTACTATTCACGTGGACAGGTTACTGGTTACAGCGTGGGGCTGTACGGCACCTGGTATGCCAATGACGCAGACAAGACCGGCACCTACGTAGATACCTGGGCGCTGTATAACTGGTTTGATAACAAAGTAATGGGCCAGGAGCTGGCGACAGAGAAATATAAATCCAGCGGTATCACCGCCTCGGTCGAAGCCGGTTACAGCTTTAAACTGGGCGAAAGCGAGCGTAACAGTTACTGGCTACAACCGAAAGCGCAGGTGGTGTGGATGGACGTACAGGCCGACAGCCATCGAGAAGCGAACGGCACCCGCGTGAAGGATGACACCGATGGCAACCTGATGACTCGTCTGGGTGTGAAAGCCTTTATCAACGGCCACAACGCCATCGACGACGGTAAATCTCGCGAGTTCCAGCCGTTTGTCGAAGCGAACTGGATCCACAATACGCAGACTGCCAGCGTGAAGATGGACGATGTGAGGAACGACATGCGCGGCACGAAGAATATCGGCGAGCTGAAGGTGGGTGTTGAAGGTCAAATCACTCCGCGCCTCAACGTGTGGAGCAACGTGGCCCAACAGGTTGGCGACAAAGGCTACAGTGATACCCGCGGTATGCTCGGCGTGAAATATAATTTCTAATCTAATGCGGTAATGGAAAAGCCGCTGATTAATGGGTCAGCGGCTTTATTTTTTGGAAGCGGTAGGTCGGATAAATGGCATCCGTCAATAAGGCTCAGTCATAAAGCCATTTACCCGCTTTAGCTGACTCTGCAAGCATGCGGAGTGTTAATGGCTGTGGCTCATCGTCATCTCTGCTACAGGTAAAAATTGCATAAAGTATGAATGTCTCAATAGGCCAATATTTATAGAAATCGAAATTGGCGCAATCAACATCGAAAGTTGCAAAGTAAGCATCCATGATGTGTGCGCCCGTTTCACTGGCCCACACATAATCTCCTGTTGAAAGGCTGGTATCGAGCGTGACTGGCCAACGCTTTTTAAAGAATAAGCTGGGTTTATTAAATGTTTCATCGTACCAGGCGATGACATCATTATCACTTACCATAGCTTATCTTTACCTCTGGCAATGGTGTTGTATTTAATTGTGGCTTTGTATGAAATCGCACTCACGTCATAAGCCATTATGATAATCCCCAATATTGGAATCCATCTTCCAACAAAAGCGCCCAGATTTGTTACATATGCAAATTTTAATCGTCTTATACTTCCTGTAGTTAGGGTGGGTAAACGTCTGGTTTCTATATTTAACCAGTGTCGTAGCTGAGAGCTCAGAGGTGATGTCCCTGCTGTTGCCCCTATCGGCTTACCTCTGGTTGCGATCGTAGGTTGACCAAGTAAAATTAGACCCAAGGTCATGTAATCATTTACGCCAAATTGTTCACTTGTTTCATCCAGGAAAATCCAGAAAAGAAGTTCTCCTGCTGAAAGATTAGCAAACCCTCTGTAGAAATATGTACCGTTAAGCTCTTCGATAGTGTCCATATGATTTCACTTATTCGGTTATGCGTTCATTCCAGGCATCCGAATACTGGATATTACCATCGAGATAATGCCAAGTGTTTTATCGTAACGCAGCTGTACTTGTTCTCTATGACCAACATTGATGACAGTTTTAGTGTCATGCATCATCGGTGTTACGGATACAACTTTAACCCCTTCGAGGAGCATGTTGTAGTACTCTACTTCCTGACCTGCATTATTGATCTCGTACCACCTAAATTCTGCCGATTGCAAGCTTTGCCCTGTGGCAACGGCTTTAAAAAGGTAAGGTGAAGCGCTATCGAATTCCTTCTCAAAAATCAGTGCGCCGTGCACTCGTGTGCCAGTAAGCTTTCCTGTATTGCCATCCGTGGGGATGTAAAGGTTATGGCTAAACGATATCACCTCGATTGAGCGTTCGCGATTGGTTACATCAACAGATCCCTTTATAAGTGAGCCACCATCGTCTTTGAGCCAGAGATAAGCAGGAATTGCCATTTTAATAATCCATTTTGTTGAGAAAATAATATATGAGGGTTTTTGCGATTGGTTTGCAATAGTGAAGGTGTTAATAATAGAGAAAAATAAATAAATCATTCCACGGCTGAATTTAAAATATCTATATATAAGCAGGATGATTTGTTATGGAAGATTAATTCATTTTGAAAGTAGGCCGAATAAGTGCAAGTGCCATCCGGCACCAGGTGAGCATGTAAGTGTCACTTACGCGATTCTAGAGAGCTATTGATCCGGAAATCTAATCTTTCCCTTCCCGATGAACTATCCGGAATTTCCGGATAGTTCATTTTCTATCAAATCCAGTTCAGTTGAGTAGGCCGGATAAGCGTAAGCGCCATCCGGCACCAGGTGAACCTGTAAGTACCGCTTGCAGGTTCAGCCGTACTTCACTGGAGAGTCGCCAGCGTGCTCTCAATTCTGTTCAACTTCTGATGTGCCTCTTTCAACTCATCCTGCAGCCGTTGTTCCTGTTCGCCGTAGACCATCAGGACGATACAACCATTCATCACTTTTACGGTAATCTGTTGGCCGGTATCAAACCCCGCGTCGCGTAGCCACTTGCCGGAAAGAACAATTTTTGGTGTGGATTTGTCGAAAACATTCGGGCGGTATCCCACAATTACCGAACGTTCGGTTCCGGATTGGTCGGTGTCTGGGGTAGAATGCGAATCAGCCATAATCAACTCCTTGATAGTTGGTGAGGTTAGACGCCCTTTGGTGTGACAGCACTGTTGGGCGTTGCTTAATTTTAGATTCCATGTGGTAGGTACCACATGTGTGTAAATTAACCTAAGTGGTACCTACCATGCAAGAAAAAAAGAAACCAAATTTTGACCGCACTAAAAGCACCATGAAGAACATCCGTTTTGAGGATGAGCTGTTGGAACAGATCGAGAAAGCTGCGGGGAAAGGGAATTTTAGTAAGTGGGTGAAGGAGGCTTGTATAGAACGATTGAGGAAAAGTTAATGGTTTTACTTCATTGAATAAGATCACTTTCTAGTTTTTTGGCTGCCAAACCATCAACAAAAAATCTATAGGATGCGTAAACAAATAAAACAATTTGTCCTATACCAATAGGAATAGATGGTTTGACTAATAATAAAGTATATAAAACTAAACTAGGCCCAATGCCTGTCAAAAAAACTTTTGCAATGTACCATTCCCAACCTTCTCTTTTTTTATTTTTTGGTGTTGATATCAATACAGACGATAAAAATGTTAAAGATTGTCCAAATATAATAAAACTTGCTATGGACCAGTCACTGGTAAGTATTATTTCTTGCCATTTTTTTTCTGATGCTTTTACTAAAATCATTAAAGTAAATGGAACAACTACAAATGCATAGGCCGCTAGTAAACTCTTTAAGTGTTTAGAATAATTCATGTTGTACCTCATCACTTGATATTATATCCTCAACACTTAAAATAGTTGCTTTTTTTATTTCTGTTTTCTTTTTTGTTTTGTATGCTTCGAGTTTTATGATTGCAATCATACAATATTTGGCTGTGATAACAGGGAGTTGTCCTGTTTGATACTTGTTAAGCCATGGTTTATCTCCCATGAATGCTAAATACTGCTTTCCTGTTGTTCGACTACGAACAAGCCACTGTGAGTCACCGAAATTTACAGGCTTAATGATATCTAAATAATCTTTAACTGTGTGTATTACATATTCTCCTTTCAGTATCATATCTTCAGGTAAAACTGAGAGTCTCATTCTTGTATTAAGGTAATATACATTATCAATACTATCTATTTTATGACCTATTTCGACGGTTTCGTTTTTTTCTAAAAGCTGATTTGCAGTTGCAATATCTGAAACTACTTCTGTAAATCGTACTCTATCTATATGAGGTGATATTTTATTACACTCATTCTTAATTCTTACTTCTTGGTTTTCTATCAATGATTCAATCTTATCAGTTGAATCTAAGTTTTCCAAATCAATAAGGTCATTAACTAAATTCATTGATTGCCTGTTAATAAAGTTTCCAAATCCATTTGCTATAGAACCTAAAATTGATTTTATTGAACCTCTTTCAATATCAGAAAGTACTAAGTCGTAGTTAATATTAAGATCTAATGCTTTTGCTAATAAATTTCCATATTTTTTCTGAGCAGAAATATATAGAGCCATTGCTGTAAATATATCTTCTGGTCTTTTTCTTTCTGCATTATAATCTATCTTTATACTTATTTGACTTTCCATATTCGATCCAATAATAAAAAGCGCAACGTTTATAATATAAATATAAAGACGTTTGTCTAGGAAAATTATAAATAAAATATGAGAATTTTGGCGGAAGATCACAGGAGTCGAACCTGCCCGGGAACGCTGGCGTCCCCAACTGGATTTGAAGTCCAGCCACCTCACCGGAGATGACGATCTTCCGCGCCTCGATTGCTACATGGAGGCGGGGCGCATTATAGCTACTTCCTGGGGTTTCCACACCCCCTCACTCACTTTTTTAACTTCCCTTTCTCCTTACCATGACCCGTTTCAAATAAATCTCTACAAAATCCATTACTTACACTTAGACATATTTTTTGACGCTACTCCGATCACAGAAAACAAGAATCGTAATTTGATAACGAGATATCGGAATACCCGCGCTCACAAGGATGGTTTACAAGAACTGTAACCGGTACCAGTGCGTGTGAAAGTGCAAACAAGGATGCGTAATGAAAAGTGAGATTCTGTCTGTTAAGGAGAAGATTGGCTACGGCATGGGCGATGCCGCCAGCCACATCATCTTCGATAACGTCATGTTATATATGATGTTCTTTTATACCGATATTTTTGGTATCCCGGCCGGTTTTGTCGGCACGATGTTCTTACTGGCCCGCGCGCTGGATGCTATCTCAGACCCCTGCATGGGGCTGCTGGCTGACCGTACGCGGTCGCGCTGGGGTAAATTCCGTCCGTGGGTGCTGTTTGGCGCGCTGCCGTTTGGTCTGGTTTGTGTTCTCGCCTACAGCACGCCCGACTTCAGCCTGCACGGCAAAATGATTTATGCCGTCATCACCTATACGCTGCTAACCCTGCTTTATACCGTGGTGAATATCCCTTATTGCGCGCTGGGCGGCGTGATCACCAATGACCCTACGCAGCGCATCTCCCTGCAATCGTGGCGCTTTGTGCTGGCGACGGCGGGCGGAATGCTCTCCACCGTTCTGATGATGCCGCTGGTAAAGCTGATTGGCGGCGAAAATAAAGCGTTGGGTTTCCAAGGCGGCATCGCAGTGCTCTCGGTTGTGGCGTTCCTGATGCTCGCATTCTGCTTTTTCACCACCAAAGAACGCGTGGAAGCGCCGCCGAGCAGCACCTCGATGCGTGAAGACCTGCGTGACATTTGGCAGAACGATCAATGGCGTATTGTCGGCTTGCTCACCATCCTCAACATTATGGCGGTCTGCATTCGCGGCGGCGCGATGATGTATTACGTCACCTGGATTTTGGGCACTCCGGAGGTATTTGTCGCCTTCCTTACCACCTATTGCGTCGGCAACCTGATTGGCTCTGCGTTGGCAAAACCGCTGACCGACTGGAAATGCAAAGTCAGCGTCTTCTGGTGGACGAACGCCCTGCTGGCCGTCATCAGCGTGGCGATGTTCTTCGTCCCGATGCACGCCGACATCGCCATGTTTGTCTTTATCTTTGTGATTGGCGTTCTGCATCAGCTCGTGACGCCAATCCAGTGGGTCATGATGTCCGACACCGTTGATTACGGCGAGTGGTGTAACGGCAAGCGTCTGACGGGGATCAGCTTTGCGGGAACGTTGTTCGTGCTCAAGCTGGGTCTGGCGCTCGGCGGGGCGCTCATCGGCTGGATGCTGGCAGGTGGTGGTTACGACGCCGCGGCGAAAACGCAAAACAGTGCCACCATCAGCATCATCATTGCATTGTTCACCCTTATTCCGGCTATTTGCTACCTGTTGAGTGCTGTGATCGCCAAACGCTTCTACACCCTGAAAACCCCGTATCTGACTGAAATTATGCGTCAACTGGCGCAGGGTGCGCGCCGTAATCAGCAGGATTTTACGACGAAAGAATTACAGAACTAAGGAACCGATTATGAAAATTAGCGACGGAAACTGGCTGATTCAGCCCGGCCTGAATGTGATTAACCCAATCCAGGTGTTCGAGGTTGAACAGCAAGGTAATGAGATGCTGGTCTACGTTGCGCCGCGTGACGTGCGTGAACGGACCTGGCAACTCGATACTCCGTTGTTCACGCTGCGCCTTTTCTCGCCGCAGGAAGGCGTGGTGGGTGTCCGGATGGAACACTTCCAGGGCGCGCTGGACAACGGTCCGCATTACCCGCTGAACGTGCAGCAGGACGTAAAGGTTGAGATGCACAACACCGCCGAGTTTGCTGAGCTGAAAAGCGGCAACCTGAGCGTGCGCGTCACCAAAGGTGAATTCTGGTCGCTGGATTTCCTGCGTAACGGTGAACGTATTACCGGCAGCCAGTTGAAAAACAACGGCTATGTGCAGGATGCCAACAGCGGACGCAATTATATGTTCGAGCGCCTGGATCTGGGCGTCGGTGAAACGGTGTACGGGCTGGGCGAGCGTTTTACCGCGCTGGTGCGTAATGGGCAGACGGTAGAGACCTGGAACCGTGATGGCGGTACCAGTACCGAGCAGTCTTATAAGAACATCCCGTTCTACATCACCAACCGTGGCTACGGCGTGCTGGTAAACCATCCGCAGTGCGTGTCGTTTGAAATCGGTTCTGAGAAAGTGTCGAAAGTGCAGTTCAGCGTTGAAAGCGAGTATCTGGAATATTTTGTCATCGATGGCCCGACGCCGAAAGCGGTGCTGGATCGCTATACCCGCTTTACCGGTCGTCCAGCGCTACCGCCAGCCTGGTCGTTCGGCCTGTGGCTCACCACCTCGTTCACCACCAACTACGACGAAGCGACGGTGAACAGCTTTATCGACGGCATGGCCGAGCGCAATCTTCCGCTACATGTTTTCCACTTCGACTGCTTCTGGATGAAGGCTTTCCAGTGGTGCGACTTTGAGTGGGATCCGGTGACCTTCCCGGACCCGAAAGGTATGATTCAGCGCCTGAAAGAAAAAGGTCTCAAGGTCTGCGTGTGGATCAATCCGTACATCGGTCAGAAATCACCTGTTTTCAAGGAACTGAAAGAGAAAGGTTATCTGCTCAAACGCCCGGACGGTTCCCTGTGGCAATGGGATAAATGGCAGCCGGGGCTGGCAATTTACGACTTCACCAACCCGCAAGCCTGCCAGTGGTACGCCGACAAGCTAAAAGGCCTGGTGGAGATGGGCGTGGACTGCTTCAAAACCGACTTTGGCGAACGTATTCCATCGGATGTGCAGTGGTTTGATGGCTCAGACCCGCAGAAAATGCACAACCATTATGCCTACATCTACAACGAACTAGTGTGGAACGTGCTGAAAGAGACCGTCGGTGAAGAAGAGGCGGTGCTGTTCGCCCGTTCAGCTTCCGTGGGCGCGCAGCAGTTTCCGGTACACTGGGGCGGCGACTGCTACGCCAACTACGAATCCATGGCCGAAAGCCTGCGCGGCGGCCTGTCCATTGGTCTCTCAGGCTTTGGTTTTTGGAGCCATGACATTGGCGGCTTCGAGAACACCGCCCCGGCGGATGTCTACAAGCGCTGGTGTGCATTCGGGCTGCTCTCCAGCCATAGCCGCCTGCACGGCAGCAAATCCTACCGCGTGCCGTGGGCGTATGACGAAGAGTCCTGCGACGTGGTGCGTTATTTCACCGAAATGAAGTGCCGCCTGATGCCGTACCTGTACCGTCAGGCCGCGCTGGCGAACGAATACGGCACGCCGATGTTGCGTGCCATGATGCTGGAGTTCCCGGACGACCCGGCGTGCGACTACCTCGACCGTCAGTACATGCTGGGCGATTCAGTCATGGTGGCGCCAGTGTTCTCCGAAGCTGGTGACGTGCAGTTCTACCTGCCGGAAGGGCGCTGGACGCATCTGTGGCACAACGACGAAGTGCAGGGCAGCCGTTGGTATAAACAGCAGCATGATTTCCTGAGCCTGCCGGTGTACGTGCGCGACAACACCCTGCTGGCGCTGGGCAGTAATAACCAGAAGCCGGACTACGCATGGCATGAAGGGACCGCATTCCAGTTGTTCCATCTGCAAGAAGGTAGGGAAGCGGTCTGTGAAGTCCCGGCGGCTGACGGGTCGGTTATCTTCACTCTGAAGGCGATACACACGGGTAAAACCATCACCGTACAAAGCAGCGGTGAAGCGCGTAACTGGACGTTGTGCCTGCGTAATATTCCGCAAATTAGCGGCGTGAAGGGCGGTTCATATGTCGGCAGTGAGCAGGGCGTCGTGGTAACGCCTGAAGGTGATACTCTGACGATTACCCTGTAAATTCAGTCTACGTGGTGCCGGATGCGTTTTATCCGGCCCACGATGCGGCCAGCGTTCCAGATCTGAAAAGCAAAAATATTCTGACTTAAAATTTTACCTACCCATATTTGCGAGCGTTATCACTCTAATTCTCGTAAAAAATGTGATCTGCGCCGTAAATATCTCACTATTTCCCTGTTTTGTCTTATTTCTGTCCGGAATACAGGACACGATTTAGTATTGTTGGCGCATCGTAGTCCTCTTATATTTATCATCACGGATGACACGTGGAGCTTAAATGCTTCTTTATACCCTAAATAATTCGAGTTGCAGGAAGGCGGCGACGCAGCGAATCCCCTGAAGCGTACATAAGTACGTGACAGGGGTGAGCGAGGAAAGCCAACGCACATGCAGCTTGAAGTATGACGGGTAGAGATATTTAATCTGGTGTGTAATAAGGGTAAATAATGCAAATGATTACCTCGCGACAAAACAGATTATTAAAATTCCTTCTGTCCAGGAAGGAATATGTCACACTGCTAAAAATTGCCGAATATTTATCTGTTTCAGAGAAAACCGTGCAGCGCGATCTGCGGTTGCTGGAACCATGGTTAGCGGAATGGAAAATATCCATCGATAAACGTTCTGGCGCGGGCGTAATATTAAGTGCCGAGAATATTACTGACCTTTTATATCTGGATCAGTTATTAGGGACTGAGGGTGATGATACTGACGGCATGATGAGTAATTCGCGGCGCGTTAAGATAGCATCGCAATTATTAAGCGAAACGCCGTATGAAACGTCGATCAGTAAATTGTCTGAACGTTATTTCATTAGTAGCGCATCGATCGTTAACGATCTGAAAGTGATTGAATCCTGGATAACGCCATTGGGGCTATCGCTGATCCGCAGTCAAAGCGGCACACACATTGAAGGCAGCGAGAGCGGCGTGCGACAGGCGATGGCGTCGCTGATTAACGGTGTGATTAACCATAATGAACCCGGCAGCATGGTGTATTCGCGTCTTGATCCCGGCAGCTATAAAGCGTTAGTGCATTACTTCGGCGAGGAAGACGTTTTATTTGTCCAGACGCTGCTGCAGGAAATGGAGAACGACCTGTGTTGGTCGTTGGGTGAGCCTTATTACGTCAATATCTTCACTCATATTTTGATCATGATGTACCGCATCACGCGCGGAAATGCGTTGCCGAGAAAAGATGAAAATATTACCTCATGTGACGAGAATATTTTATCTATTGCCAGTCGTATGATTCAGCATATCGAAAAACGCATCGCCCACCCGCTGCCGGAAGACGAGGTCTGGTTTATCTATCAATACATTATCTCGTCTGGCGTGGTGATTGAAGAGCATAACGACGTGAGTGTGATTGGGCATATGCACTCCAGCGACGAAGCGCGCTTGATTACTCACCGGCTGATTGCCTCCTTCGCCGAGATGGTCGACAGCGATCTCAGCCAGGATACTGCGCTGTATGATGGATTGCTAATCCATATTAAGCCGCTGATTAACCGCCTGAACTACCAGATCCGCATTCGTAATCCGCTGCTGGAGGACATTAAAGGCGAGTT
This sequence comes from Citrobacter freundii complex sp. 2025EL-00176, assembly GCF_053309355.1. Taxonomy (NCBI): domain Bacteria; kingdom Pseudomonadati; phylum Pseudomonadota; class Gammaproteobacteria; order Enterobacterales; family Enterobacteriaceae; genus Citrobacter; species Citrobacter freundii complex sp. 2025EL-00176. Next base: position 129,892 of record NZ_JBRYHT010000005.1, read on the forward strand.
GCAGGATGTCTGGCGTCTGACCCAATGTGCAGTGAATCGGGTGTTTAGCGGCTGGGGCGAACGGGCCGTTTCGGAAGATGAGGTGGGATATTTAACCGTGCATTTTCAGGCCGCAATGGAGCGCCAGATAGCGCGTAAGCGGGTGTTGTTAGTCTGCTCAACGGGGATTGGTACTTCACATTTACTTAAAAGCCGCATTCTGCGCGCCTTTCCGGACTGGACAATTGTCGGCGTGGTGTCAGCTGGCAGTTTGCCCTCCGTACTGACGGACGATATTGAGCTGGTGGTATCGACCATTAATTTACCCGCCATTGCTATGCCGGTCGTGTATGTCACCGCCTTTTTCAATGATGCGGATATTAAGCGGGTAACGGAAACGGTTATTACGGAAAAATTACATCAGGCGACGTCGCTGGTCGTTGAAAATTAATGTCTGAACTCCATGAGGTATGATTGATGGACATCACGAAAATTCTCAATACAAATCGCGTTATTTTGGATATGAAGGCTACGAACAAAACGGAGGCTATTGAGGAACTTACTGATATTCTGCAAAATGATGGGGCAATTAGCTGTCGGGAAACGTTTATTCAGGATGTCTGGCAGCGCGAGTCCGAAGGCTCGACCGGATTCGAAAATCATATTGCGATCCCTCACGGGAAATCCTCGGCGGTGGTTAATACCACCCTGGCAATTGGTCGTACCCGTCAGGATATTCCCTGGGAAACCCTGGACGGCAGCAATGTGCGCTGCATCATTCTGTTTGCCGTACGTCTTGAAGATCAAAACACTACCCATATTCGTCTGCTCTCGCAGGTTGCCGGCGCGCTAGCGGATGACGACATTATTGAACAACTCTTAGTTGAAAGTAGTCCACAGAAAATTATTGAACTGTTTAGTCAATATGCTGAATCCAACGTCTGCTAAATAAAATGTGGAGCATGTTATGAATATTGTTTGTGTTGCCGCCTGTACGGCGGGTATTGCGCACACCTATATTGCCCGCGAAAAATTAATTAAAGGCGCTAAAGCGCTTGGGCATAATATAAAAGTTGAAACCCAGGGCACAATCGGCACGGAAAACGAACTGCTGGCAGATGATATTTCTGCTGCGGATGTCGTGATTCTTGCCGTCGATGTCAAAATAAAAGGGGAGGAACGATTTTCAAATAAACGTATTGTGCGAGTAAAAACCGAAATTGTTATAAAATCACCCATTCAGTTTCTTGAAAAGGTCGAAAAATCATTAGTTAACACTAACCAGTAGCGCTCCTCATTCTGGAGGGATTTCACATGAGTGAAAATAAAATTCCGCTATCTCAGGAAATAAAAAGACATTTATTAACGGGGATTTCGTGGATGATCCCGTTAATTGTGGCCGCCGGGATCTGTATTGCCCTCGGGCAAATACTTGGCGGCACTAACGTCGGCGAAAAAACAGGGACTATACCCTGGATGCTCAACCAGATTGGCGGCTGGGGGATGGGGTTAATCGTGCCGCTGATTAGTGCGGCGATTGCGTACTCCATTGCCGATCGTCCCGGATTCGCGCCGGGTCTGATTGTCGGTTTTGTCTGCGGCGAAATTCATACCGGTTTTATTGGCGGGATGCTGGGCGGGTTTCTGGTCGGTTATACCGTTCTGCTGCTCAAGCGCTATATCCGTTTACCGCAGTCGATGCAGGGTCTGATGCCCATCATGGTGCTGCCCGTATTGAGCACCGTCATCGGCGGGTTGCTGATGATGACGCTGATTGGCAAGCCGATAGCCTGGCTGCAGGACGCGCTAATTCATCTGCTGGAGTCCATGCAAGGCGGGTCACGCTTCCTGATGGGCGCCATTCTCGGCGCAATGGCGACGTTCGACTTCGGCGGTCCGGTGAATAAAACCATGTCGCTGTTCGCTGACGGCATGCTGGTCAGCGGCGTGTATGGCCCCGAAGCGGTGAAGTTTGTCGGTTCGATAATCCCTCCGTTCGGTATTACCCTCTCCTTCCTGCTCACACGCCACAAGTACACCCGTGCGGAACGTGAGGCGCTGAAAGCGGCATTCCCGATGGGGATCTGCATGATAACCGAAGGGGTTATTCCGATTGCGGCGCGTGATCTGCTGCGCGTGGTGGGCTCCTGCGTGGTGGCCTCGGCGATAGCGGGTGGCCTGATTATGGTATGGGGCGTCGAAAGCCCGGTACCGCACGGCGGCATGTTTGTGGTTCCACTCTTTACGCATCCGCTGCTGTTTTGCCTGGCGCTGGGGATCGGTACGGTGATTTGCGGCGTCATGCTGTCGCTGTGGAAGAAACCGGTGACCGAGCGTGACGAAGAGTTTGATGAGCTCAGCGATCAAAAGTTGAAAGACGAAGAGATCACCTTCACCCTGGAATAACCGGAGGCCGTATGTTTGCCGATATGAAAAGCATGGTGACGAAAGCCTGGCGCGGGCAGTATGCGCTGCTGGCCATTAACTGTATGAACCTGGAAAGCGCCCGAGCGGCGGTACGCGTCGCAGAGAAACACCGTGCGCCCATCATTCTGAATCTGTATCAGGGGCATCTGGACCATTTTCCGGCCCCGATAGCGGCGGTGGTGGTTAAAACGCTGGCAGAGGAAGCTTCGGTACCGATCGCGCTGGCGTTAGATCATGGAAAGGATCCTGTACGCATTCGCCAGGCTTTTCGCGCCGGATTCAGCGGGTTAATGATCGACGCCTCCGCCTTTGCGCTGGAAGAAAACATTCGCCAGACCCGGGCGGTGGTCGAGCTTGCAGCCAGCGCTTCTCTGTGCGTGGAAGGCGAGCTGGGCCACCTGGCCGACGCCCCGCGCTATGACCATGCCGCTAACGCTGATTTGATGACTCAGGCCGCTGACGTGGAGCCATTTATCCAACAGACCGGGATTGATTTACTGGCGGTGTCGGTCGGTACGGCGCACGGTATGTACGCGCCGGGCGTAACGCCAGCCATTGATTTTCAACGGCTGGAGGAAATTGCCCGTTTATCAACGGTGCCGCTGGCGCTGCATGGCGGTAGCGGGACGCCGTTTGACCAGCTACAGCGTTGCCCGACGTTCGGCGTCGCCAAGATTAATGTTGGTGCGGCGGTCTTCGAAGCCGGAAAGGCCGCGCTATTGCACACCTTGTGTCGTGACACATCCTGCGAACTTGTTGATGCCCTGGCTCTGATGGAGCAGGCCTGCGAGGAAGCCATTATTCCGTATCTACAGGCCAGCGGCGCTATCGGCAAAGCCTGAGTCATTTTCTGTAACGCCTTTTATGCCTCTGCGATAACGCACTGGCAGGGCTTTCTACACCCTGAAACTGGAGAATTAACATGTTAGTTTCGATGAAAGAATTACTGCAACCGACCCGTCAGCACGGCTTTGCCATCGGCGCATTTAACGTGGCGGATAGCTGCTTTGTACGTGCGGTAGTGGAAGAAGCGGAAGCGACCAACACCCCGGCGATTATCTCCATTCACCCCAGCGAACATGACTTCCTCGGTGATGCGTTTTTTAGCTATGTGCGAGATATCACCCTGCGCAGCCCGGTCCCGTTCACTTTGCATCTGGATCACGGCGCTTCGGTAGAGCATGTCCTGCGGGCGATTCAGTGTGGGTTTACCTCGGTGATGATTGATGGCTCGCTGCTGCCGTATGAAGAAAACGTGGCGTTAACCCGTGAAGTGGTCAAGCTGGCGCATGCAGTGGGCGTTTCGGTTGAAGGCGAGCTGGGAACGATTGGCCAGACCGGAACGTCCGTGGAAGGCGGCGTGTCGAAAGTCACCTATACCGATCCCGCCCAGGCGCAGGATTTTATCGCCCGTACCGGGGCCGATACGCTGGCAGTGGCGATTGGCACCGCGCACGGCATCTACCCGAAAGGGATGCAGCCAGAGCTGCAAATGAACATCCTGCGCGACATCGCCGGGCGGGTGGACATTCCGCTGGTGTTGCACGGCGGTTCTGCGAATCCGGATGCGGAAATCGCTGAATCCGTCACCCTTGGCGTGGGCAAAATCAACATTTCCAGCGATATGAAATACGCCTACTTCCAGAAAGTACGTGAAATCCTGGCAAAAGAGACCTGGTGGGACCCGAACGTCATCTACCCGGAAGCCATCAGCGCCGCGCGGGACGTGATCCGCCACAAAATGAAACTGTTTGGCTCAACCGGAAAAGCATCACTGTACTAACGGCATGCAGGCGGGGTGACCCGCCTCTTTCGCACCAAGGAAAAGTGCAATGAAGCGTTCACATATTAATTATGTCATCGATAAAGCGCATGCCATCGCCGAGACCTTTCGGGTCTGTCTGCCAGATTTTGCGTATTTTACGGTCGACGCCTGGCGACAACAGGATCAAACTCTGTGGCGTGAAGTGCGCGATCTCCAACTGGGCTGGGACATTACTGACTTTGGGCGCGGAGATTTTGCGCAAACGGGGCTGACGTTACTGACGTTGCGCAATGGTCTGATGGGGTCAGCGGATTACCCCAAACCGTATGCCGAAAAGATGCTGCAAATTCAGCAGGATCAACAAACACCGTGGCATTTTCATTGCCATAAGATGGAGGATATCGTTAACCGCGGCGGCGGTGATTTGTGTATGCAACTGGCGTGGTCCACACCCGATGACGAATATGATACCCAGCGCATTGTTGAGGTTAGCGTAGATGGTCAGCGACGTACCGTTAAATCTGGTGATACGTTGGTGCTCAAACCGGGGCAGGGCGTGTGTCTGCCGCCGCGACTGTATCATCGTTTCTGGGCTGAGAAAGCGTTTGTGCTGGGCTGGGAAATCTCGATGGTCAATGACGACCAGCATGACAATCACTTCCTTGAACCAGGCGATCGCTTCCCGGTGATAGAAGAGGATGAGCCGGTGAAATGGTTATTATGCAGTGAATATGAGCGTTTATAGCTATAAGCGGCGACCCGGCGGGCAAAAGCGCCACCGGGCAATAATCACTGCGTAACGGGTGGGGCGACAACTCCACTACCTGATACCACACCCGCCTGCATGGTTTGGGTGACCTGCTGTTTCTCTGCATTGACCGCATGTAACTGGCCGTTGACCGTTGGCTTGAGCGGCGTATCGGCCTGAATGTTGCCGCTGGCGGTGAGCTGAATGTTACCGTCGCCGGAAATCGGCAGTGCGGGCCATCCCCACTGTTGCAGGATGGTCATTGGCACACCGCGCCCGTTCAGGCTGACCTGGGCCTGACGCTGAGGCAGTTGCGAAATGCTGGCGGTGGCTTCCAGCAGCCCTTTTTCTGTATAGGCGCTTAGTTCGCTGATATTGATAGTACTGTTGTTCGCCGTTAGCGCCAGCGAAGGACGACGCACGTCGGTGCGGTTAAAGGTGGCAGCAGCAGCGTTGAGCGTAGCGTTACCGCTCCAGATCCCCCACTGATTATTCTGTACCAGTCCGAGGTTAGCGCCGTAACCGTCCAGGGCGGTGAGTTGCCACGGGAAGGCCGGGTCGATGTCGATCACCAGATTACGGCTGGCGCTGAATTTCTTCAGCGTCAGGCTGTTTAGCCAGGCTGGCAGAGGGTTCATCCATAGCTGTTTCCAGTTTTCCGGTAGCGTATATTCCAGACCGGCAATCGCGGCATCGTCGAGAACCAGCGCTTTGTTGTTACGGATCCAGTTTCCGGATGTTCTGAGCATTCCCCCTTCCCAGCGGGTGGTGAACTGGCGCAGCGCAATGCCCTGCGGCGAGAACTCGGCGTTCAGAATCGGATCGAAGAAATGCAGTGAGCCGTAGATAAACTCGCTGGCGTTCATCGACAGCTTCCCTTCCTGCGTTTGCCAGTCATCTTTGCTAAAAGTCATGTTGCGCAAGCTCAGATCAAGGTCCGTGACCGCCCAGTCAGGACCTTGCAGACGGGCATCCGTCACTTCCAGACGACCAATTTGCAAGGATGGAATAGTGGTTAGCGGCGCAAAAAAGTCGGTCAGCGATTTATCACTTTGCAGCCGGATATCGTTCAGGCGCAGATTCTCTACCACCCAGCTACCGTCGGTATTGCGCTGCGCCACGCCGGTTAATGCGCCCCGCGCTACGTCTGCACCAATATTACTTAGCATCACCCGGCCATGGTCAATGCTGCCTTCAATCAATACGTTGGTGGTTGGGACATCGTTCAGCATCAATGAGCTGGCGCTGAGCTGAATTTGTGCTTTGCTACCGAGAATTTTACCTGCCTCAGGGCTCCAGGGAATCACGCCGCCGTTCACGCGCTGGGCGCTCAGGTTCCACTCGCTGCCGGGGCTGTTGAGCGCCATATCCTGTAACTGCAGGCGATCGGCCTGGAACGGCAGCGGTGCGGTTTGCTGGGAAAGATTCAGCGTGCCGTTTTGCAAGAGGATAGTGTCTACGTGCAATGGGTCGGTGATTTGGCGACTGCTCAGCCCAATATCGACCGTTTTAGCGACCAGCGTTGCGGGCTGACCATCGCGACCAAAGGTGACGTTTTCCAGCAGAATATGGGAAGGGGAAGAAAACCGGTGATCGATAGCATCAAAGGCCAGATGATAGCTGCTGTTCTCTGAAACCCAGGCGCTGACGTGCTCTGCGCCCCAACGGGTTTGCAGTAGAAAATAAAGGCCGAGAATCGCCACTGCACAGGCGATCAGCACGTAAAGAAGCAGCTTTCCAATAAATTTCATGGTCTTCCATCCCGCGAAGTGCACATAGTCAAGTTATGCACGATTTAGAGGCAATGCTCAAGGCAGGAATGGTGAAAGAGCGTTACAGCGGCGTTGATTCAGAACCAACGCCGCATTTTGCTTATTGCTTCTCTGGGGGGAACACCAGATTCAGAACGATAGCGGTGATACCGCCTGCGGCAATGCCTGAGGAGAGCAGATTTTTCACCCAATCCGGGGCAAATTGCAGGATTAGCGGCTGCTGAGAGACGCCCAGGCCAACGGCCAGCGAGAGCGCAATAATCAAAATAGCGCGGCGGTTCAGCGGCTCGCGAGACACAATACGCACGCCGGATGCGGCGATAGTTCCGAACATTACCAGAGTGGCGCCGCCCAGTACCGGTTCAGGAATATGCTGTACAAAACCGCTGACTGCCGGGAACAGGCCCAGCGCGATCAGCATCAGCGCCACCACAAAACCGACGTAGCGGCTGGCAACGCCCGTTAACTGAATGACCCCATTATTCTGACCAAAACAAGAGTTCGGGAAGGTATTAAACACGGCGGAAACAAACGAGTTCAGACCGTTCGCCAGCACGCCGCCTTTCAGGCGTTTCATATACAGCGGACCAGAAACCGGCTGTTCGGAAACATCGGAGGTCGCCGTAATATCACCAATGGTTTCCAGCGACGTAATCATAAAGACCAGCATCAGCGGCAGCAGTAAACTCCAGTCGATGCCGAGGCCATAGTACAGCGGCGTTGGCACCATGATCAGCTCCTGGCTTACCGGCGCGGTATTTTGCGGCAGCATGTCCATAAACCAGGCCAGCAGGTAGCCTGCCGCCATCGCAATCACCAGGGACGCAACGCGCAGGTACGGGTTGCGTTGGCGGTTAAGCAGGATGATCAGTGCCAGCACAACGCCGGCCAGCAGTAAATTCTTCGGTGCGCCAAAGGTGTTATCGCTCATTGCGGCATAGCCGCCGCCAATCGACGTCAGGCCCACTTGAATCAGCGACAGGCCAATAATCATCACCACTACGCCTGAGACCAAAGGGGTAATAATACGCCGCGCCAGATGCAGTACACGCGAGATAACCATTTCAGTGCAGCTCGCCAACATCAGCGTACCGAACAGGGCCGCCATCATGGTTGGGACATCTGCGCCACCGGTTTTTAGCGCCGTGCCACCCATAATCAGCGGCGCAACAAAATTAAAGCTGGTGCCCTGAATAGATAACAGGCCGGAGCCGACCGGCCCCCAGGCTTTGATCTGAATGATAGAAGCTACGCCGGAAGCGAACAGCGACATACTGATAATGTGTTGAGTATCCTGAGCCGGTAAACCGAGCGCCTGGCAAATTAACAGCGCCGGGGTGATCACCGCAACGAACATGGCCAGCAGATGCTGACAGGCGGCAAACAGGGTCTGGGCTAACGGGGGGCGATCTTCAAGACGGTAAATCAGTTCACTGTTGTGAGTCTGCGCAACCGGTTGCGCATTTGTTGACTCTACGGCGTTAACGGACATCAGAGGCAATCCCATGGTGGAAAAGCGGTGATTTTATCTGACCAGGGAGGAAAAGCAAACGTTTGCCAGCAGTTATTCTTAATATTTAAAACGGATAAACAAACTTTTTTATATAACTTTTCATCATTTTCTGCTTAAAATCCACCCCGAAAACTCAATAAGAGCTAAAAATCGGTCTGGAATGCATCGTGCGTGATTGTGCTAAACGCACTAATGGAGCTGTAAATGTTTTATCTCGATACGTTATCTACTCTGGTTGCGGCAACCCTTGTGTTGCTGCTGGGACGTAAGCTCGTCCAGTCTGTCTCCTTCCTGAAAAAATACACCATTCCCGAACCTGTAGCCGGTGGATTGCTGGTGGCGATTGCGTTGCTGGTGCTGAAAAAAAGCATGGGCTGGGAAGTAAACTTCGATATGACCCTGCGCGATCCGCTGATGCTGGCGTTCTTCGCTACCATCGGCCTGAATGCCAATATCGCCAGCCTGCGCGCCGGTGGCCGCGTGGTGGGTATTTTTCTGATTGTCGTTGTGGGTCTGCTGTTGATGCAGAACGCCATCGGCATCGGTATGGCGAGCCTGCTGGGCCTGGATCCGATAATGGGCCTGATTGCCGGTTCGATAACGCTCTCTGGTGGACACGGAACCGGGGCTGCGTGGAGCAAGTTGTTTATTGAGCGCTACGGTTTTGCCAATGCGACGGAAGTAGCAATGGCTTGCGCAACCTTTGGTCTGGTGTTGGGGGGACTGATTGGCGGCCCGGTGGCGCGCTATCTGGTTAAACACTCCACTACGCCTGATGGTATGCCGGACGATCAGGCTGTACCGACCGCGTTTGAAAAGCCGGACGTTGGACGCATAATCACCTCGCTGGTGCTGATTGAAACTATCGCGCTGATCGCTATCTGTCTGACGGTGGGTAAAATCGTTGCGCAAATGCTGGTCGGAACGGTGCTCGAACTGCCGACCTTCGTCTGCGTGCTGTTTGTTGGTGTGATCCTCAGTAATGGCCTGGCACTCATGGGCTTTTATCGGGTGTTCGAACGGGCGGTTTCAGTGCTGGGCAACGTGAGCTTGTCGCTGTTCCTGGCGATGGCGCTGATGAGCCTGAAACTGTGGGAACTGGCATCTCTGGCGCTGCCGATGCTGGCGATACTGGTTGTGCAGACGATTTTCATGGCGTTGTACGCGGTATTTGTGACCTGGCGCATGATGGGCAAAAACTACGATGCCGCCGTACTGGCAGCCGGCCACTGCGGTTTTGGCCTCGGCGCGACGCCGACGGCGATTGCTAACATGCAGGCAATTACCGAACGCTTTGGGCCATCCCATATGGCGTTCCTGGTGGTGCCGATGGTGGGGGCGTTCTTTATCGATATCGTCAACGCGCTGGTGATTAAGCTGTATCTGCTGCTGCCGATTTTTGCGCAATAACGGCGGTGCGGCGGAGTAACATCCGCCGCGATAAGTCGATTATGCGTTGGAGTAACGTTCGGTTTCCGGCATCCAGCGCTCTATCAGCGCGGCAGCCTGTTGCGGATAACGTTCGTGAATATGGCGGGCTATACGCTGAACTTCCGGAATAATAGCCTGATCGCGCAATAAATCCGCTACTTTGAATTCTGCCGTTCCGGTCTGGCGCGTACCCAGCAGCTCGCCTGGTCCGCGGATCTCTAAATCTTTTTGTGCAATCACGAACCCGTCATTGCTGTCCCGCAGAACCTGCAGGCGTTTCTGCGCCGTTTTTGACAGCGGCGATTTGTAGAGCAGGACGCAGTGGGAAGCCACGGCGCCACGGCCTACGCGGCCACGCAACTGGTGCAGCTGCGCCAGGCCTAATCGCTCCGGGTTTTCAATGATCATCAGGCTGGCGTTTGGCACGTCCACACCCACTTCAATCACCGTGGTGGCGACCAGCAGATGTAATTCACCCTGCTTAAAGGCGGCCATTACCGACTGCTTCTCGGTGGGCTTCATGCGCCCGTGCACCAGGCCAATATTCAGCTCTGGTAGGGCAAGCTTAAGTTCTTCCCACGTGGCTTCTGCCGCCTGCGCTTCTAATAAATCAGACTCTTCGATTAGTGTACAAACCCAGTACGCCTGACGCCCTTCGTGGGTGTAGGCGTTGCGCACACGGTCAATGATATCGCTACGGCGGGTGTCGGGAATCGCCACCGTGGTGACCGGCGTACGCCCCGGCGGCAGTTCGTCAATCACTGACGTGTCGAGATCGGCATAGGCGGTCATGGCCAGCGTACGCGGGATCGGGGTGGCGGTCATAATGAGCTGGTGTGGGTGGAAACCCTGCTGCTGGCCTTTCTCCCACAGCGCCAGACGCTGATGCACGCCAAAACGGTGCTGTTCGTCGATAATCACCAGCGCCAGCCCGTTGAACTGAACTTGTTCCTGAAAAATTGCGTGTGTGCCGACAATCATCTGCACCTGACCGCTGGCGATGGCTTCCTGCTGTGCCTGGCGTGCTTTACCTTTTTGCTTACCCGCCAGCCAACCCACTTCAACGCCCAGAGGTTCAAACCAGTTACGGAAATTATTTGCGTGCTGTTCAGCCAGCAACTCAGTAGGAGCCATCAGCGCCACCTGCTTACCATGCGCAATTGCGCGCAGGGCGGCAAGTGCTGCAACTAGCGTTTTACCGGAACCGACATCGCCCTGCACCAGGCGCATCATTGGGACATCCAGCGCCATATCGCGTTCAATTTCGGCTGTGACCCGTGCCTGTGCGCCGGTTGGCTTAAAGGGGAGCGCCGCCAGCAGTTGATCTTTCAGCCGATCGTTAGGACTCAGCGGTTGGGCGTGAAAACGTTGCGCCCCGGCGCGAAGCGCCAGCATGCTGAGATTGTGCGCCAGGAGTTCTTCCAGAATCAGGCGCCGCTGTGCCGGATGTTGCCCGATTTCGAGATCGCTAAGCTGTAGCGTCGGCGGCGGGCGGTGCAGTGTGCGCAACGCTTCCGGCAGGCTCATCATGCCTTGTAGTAATTCCGGAGGGAGCAACTCGGCAATGGCGCAGGTATCGAGCAGATCCAGCGCCTGATCGGTCAACTTGCGCAGCGTTGCCTGCTTAACGCCTTCAGTGGTCGGATAAACCGGTGTGAGTGTTTCCTGCAGTTCCGGCGTGCTGAGATCGCCCTGTACGCGGTATTCCGGATGGATCATTTCTGCGCCGTACTTGCCACGTTTAGCTTCGCCATAGGCCAACACACGGCGCCCGGTGGCGAGGCTGTTTTTCATTGCTGCGCTGAAGTTGAAGAAGCGCATAGTGAGAATGCCGGAGCCATCGCTTATCTGGCAGGTCATCATTCGGCGGCCACCGAAAGTGATATTGCAGTTCAGCACTTCGCCTTCAACGGTGGCATAGACGCCCGGCAGCAGTTCGCCAATGGGGTACAGATGAGTACGGTCTTCGTAACGCAGAGGGAGGTGGAGCAGGAGGTCCTGCACGGTGTGCAGGCCAATTTTCGCCAGTTTACTGCTTTGTGCTGCGCCAACGCCCGTCAGAGAGTTGAGCGGGATGGCATCCAGTAAACGGCCTTTCATCGCGTTTATTTCGCAGATTGCATAGTGGCCCACCACGTTGCATCGGCTTCAATTTCGCCCTGCGTGTTTACGTGAGGGTAGGGAAGTCCCTTGCGCTTAGCGACATTCGCCAGCACCGGATAACCGCCTTCAAACAGCAGGCGCTGCTGCTCATCTTCCGGCAACATGCTGTTTTCTCGTCGGTACATGCCAGCATTTTGTCGCTGGCGCTGCGCTTCATACAGAATCAGCGCAGAGGCAACCGAAACGTTCAGTGACTGCACCATGCCAATCATTGGAATGATGATATCCTGGTCCGCCAGATCGAGTGCTTCCTGAGTAATACCGGTTTTTTCCTGGCCCATCAGGATGCAGGTCGGTCGCGTATAATCAATCTCGCGAAAATCGACGGCTTTATCAGAGAGGTGGGTCGCCAGAACCTGCATGCCCTGGCTTTTTAATTGTGTGACCGCATCGCTAATGGTGGGGTGGGTCTTAACCTGCACCCAACTGTTACTGCCCGCGGCAGAAGAGGCCATGGTACGCATACGGCTACCCGGCCAGACGGCGTGGACTTCGTGTACGCCGACGGCGTCTGCGGTACGAATGATCGCAGAAACGTTATGAGGTTTATGGACCTGCTCCATGCAGACGGTCAGATCGGCCTGACGCCTGGCAAGCATTTCGCAAATGCGCTCATAGCGTTTTGAGTTCATATCTCTAGTTTCGGTTGCGGGTGACTTTAATCACGTCCGGCATGACGCGGATTTTGCGCATAATATTCGCCAGATGCACGCGATCGCGAGCGGTCAGGCGAATAAAGGCGCTATAAACACGGCCATCTTTCTCTTCAGTATTCAGACTTTGAATATTGGAGGTCGTCGTGTTGATTGCCGCCGTCAGGTTCGCCAGAGCACCCTGGTGGTTAAACATGTCCACCTTAATTTCGGTGATGAACTCCTGCTCTGTCTCTTTATCCCATTCCACCGCCATAAACTTCTCTGGCTCTTTCTGGTAGCCACGAATGTTACGGCAGGACTCATGGTGAATTACCAGACCTTTACCCGGACTGACGTGGGCAATGATCGGATCGCCAGGAATTGGACGACAGCATTTAGCGAAGGTGATCAGTACGCCGTCTGCGCCTTTGATCGGCAGATGACCATGACCAGATGGCGCAGGAACGTTCGCTGATGCTTCGCCCTGCTGGAGGTTTTTCGCTACCACCACGCTCATGGCGTTGCCCAGACCGATTTCCGCTAACAGATCGTCAAGCGTGGCGAGCTTCATGCGCTCAAGCTCACGCTGGATACTTTCCTGCGGGATTTCAGCCAGTTTACGGCTACCACCCAGGGCATGATTAAGCAGTCGACGCCCCAGACTGACGGAATCATCACGCTTAAGGTTTTTCAGCAGTTGGCGAATTTTTGCTCGCGCTTTCGAGCTGACGACGAAGTTGAGCCATGCCGCATTCGGCCGAGCGCCTGGCGCGGTAATGATTTCAACGGTCTGACCGCTAAACAGCGGTTGGGAAAGCGGATAAGGCTGTCTGTCGACACGTGCGCCAACGCAGGCATGACCGATATCGGTATGCACCGCATAAGCGAAGTCGACAGGCGTCGCACCGGCAGGCAGCTCGACAATGCGCCCTTCCGGTGTGAAAACATAAATCTCATCCGGGAAGAGATCAGATTTAACGCTTTCAATAAATTCAAACGAGCTACCGGCGCTTTGCTGCAGTTCCAGCAGGCTTTGCATCCAGCGTTGGGCGCGGATTTGTGCCGTGGTACTGGTTTCGCCATGCTCTTTGTACGCCCAGTGTGCCGCGACCCCCATCTCCGCCATCTGGTCCATGTCTTCGGTACGAATTTGTACTTCAACAGGAACGCCGTGCGGGCCGATCATTGAGGTATGCAAAGACTGATATCCGTTCGCTTTGGGAATAGCGATATAGTCTTTCACGCGACCTGGACGCGGTTTGTACAAGCTGTGCATCTGGCCGAGTACGCGATAGCAGGTATCGGAGTCATGAACGATGACGCGGAAAGCGTAAATGTCCATGATCGAGTGAAAACGCTGCTCTTTGAGTACCATTTTGCAGTAGATAGAGTACAGGTGTTTCTCGCGACCGCTTACGCGACACGGGATGCCTGCTTCCTGCAAACGCCCTTCGATTTCTGAGAGGATTTTTTGGATCATCTCTTTGCGGTTGCCGCGGGCGGCTTTTACCACTTCTTTAATCACGCGATAGCGGTTCGGGTACAGCGCTTCAAAACCCAGCTCTTCCAGCTCGGTCTTAATGTGATGAATACCTAAACGGTGCGCCAGCGGACTGTAGATTTCGAGGGTTTCACGGGCGATGCGGCGGCGCTTATCGGGGCGTAATGAGCCCAGCGTGCGCATATTGTGGGTACGGTCGGCAAGTTTGATGAGAATGACGCGGATATCCTGCACCATCGCCATAATCATCTTGCGAAAGTTTTCAGCTTGCGCCTCTTTCTTATCGCGAAACTTAAGCTTATCAAGCTTCGATACCCCTTCTACCAGCTCTGCAACGCTTTTACCAAAAAGCTGTTCCATATCCTGATAGGTGGCTGGAGTATCTTCAATCACGTCATGCAGCAGCGCAGCCATCAGCGTTTCGTAGTCGAGTTTCATCTCGGCCAGAATGCAGGCTACCGCTACCGGGTGCGTGATATAGGGTTCACCGCTTGAACGTGTCTGGCCCTCGTGAGCGTCACGTGCAACGAGATACGCCTGCCGAAGACGCTTAATCTGGTCTTCCGGCAGGTAGTTTTGAATCAGCTGATTCAGGCTTTCAAACAGATACAAGGGCGACCCGCTTTGTGATTAACGACGACCTTCAGCAATAGCGGTAACGGCTTGTAATTCAGCGGCTTCCTGCTCTTGCTGTTCCTGGCGCTCACGCACGTCGAGGATCTGGTTGTTGATCAGACCTTCTTCGATTTCGCGCAGCGCGATAACGGTAGTTTTATCGTTTTCTTCCGGTACGAGCGGATCCTTTCCGCCTACCTGCATCTGACGAGCGCGACGCGCGGCGACCAGTACCAGGTCAAAACGGTTACCAATTTTCTCTACAGCGTCCTGAACAGTTACGCGTGCCATACTTAAAATGCTCCACAGGTGAAGAAATGACTGGGCATGATACTGAATGTGGGTTCAGTCTGCCAACAGTTTGCTGATTAAAGCGTCATGACGCTGCTTTTGGCGGCTCATGCGCAGACGTTCGGCGCGAATGATGGTTTTCAAATCGCCCAGGGCGGTATCGAAATCATCGTTCACAATAAGATAATCATATTCGGCGTAATGGCTCATTTCTGCAACAGCTTGCGCCATACGTTTTGCGATCACGTCTTCACTATCCTGACCTCGACCACGAAGACGGCGGTCCAGCTCAATCTTAGATGGCGGCAAAATAAAAATACTGCGCGCATGCGGCATTTTTTGACGAATTTGCTGCGCACCTTGCCAGTCGATATCTAAAAAGACGTCTACGCCGGATGCTAATACTTGCTCAATGGTCTCACGCGAAGTGCCGTAGTAATTACCGAAAACCTCAGCGTGTTCCAGAAACGCGTCTCTGCCAATCATGGTTCTGAATTCGTCATGGTTCACAAAGAAATAGTGTTCACCGTGCACTTCCCCCGGGCGCGGTGCGCGCGTGGTGTGCGAAACAGAAACCTGGGTGTCATACAACGGTTGGGTCTTTAATAAAGCCTGAATCAGGCTGGATTTACCCGCGCCACTGGGGGCAGAAACAATATAAAGCGTGCCTTGAGCCATGAGTATCTTAATGTATGTGATTGTCGAAAGAGAGCCTACATACGGGCTTATTATACACGTAGCCGCTATGTGACGTAGCCTTTGTCACACTTTTTGCGCATGTTTATTGCGTTTTGCGTACCCGTTTCCTGTTTTACCGGCAATTTGCAGTAACACGTGAAAATGTCAGGAAGCCTGCTCGCACGATGAATTTTTGTCGCTCTGTTTCGCTTGCACTCCGCGCTATACCTGCCGGGAAACACATTGGTTAGCGGAGGCAATATGGGGCTATGGAAATGCCTTGGCATAGTTTTATTGGTCTGGAATTTGTCGGTCTGGGCGGTATGCCCGGTCTGGTCTCCAGCCCGGGCAAGCGAGGAAATTTCACGATTACAGCAGCAGATAACACGGTGGAATGACAGTTACTGGAAACAAGGGGTCAGCGCCGTTGATGACGGCGTTTATGACCAGCTCAATGCGCAACTAATCCAATGGCAGCGCTGTTTTGGCGATGAAGCTCCACCTGATCTGTCTGCACCCCCAATTAGTGGCACAGTCTCGCATCCAGTGCCTCACACGGGGGTCCGTAAGCTGGCAGATAAGCAAGCGTTACAGCAATGGATGCGCGTGCGCAGCGATCTCTGGGTACAACCAAAGGTCGACGGCGTGGCGGTAACGCTGGTCTATCGCAATGGCAATCTGGTAAGAGCGATTAGCCGAGGTAATGGCCTGAAAGGTGAAGACTGGACGCAAAAGATTCTTCAGATCCCTTCCGTACCACACACGACCAAAGGTCTGCTGGCAAACAGTACGTTGCAGGGCGAGATATTTTTACAGCAGGAAGGACATATCCAGCAACAGAGCGGGGGAATGAACGCCCGCTCAAAGGTCGCTGGAATGATGATGCGCCAGAGCAACCCGGAACGGTTACGCTCGTTGGCTATTTTCATCTGGGCCTGGCCTGATGGTCCGGCGGTCATGTCGGAAAGGCTGGAACAACTCACTGCTGCCGGGTTTAGTTTCACGCAACACTATACCCAGCCCGTGAAAAATGCGGACGATGTCGAGCATGCCCGTGCCCGGTGGTGGACTTCGGCACTCCCTTTTGTGACGGATGGCGTCGTGGTGCGATCGGGGAAAGAACCGCAGGCGCGATACTGGTTACCCGGGCAGGGAGGCTGGCTGGCGGCGTGGAAATATCCGCCCGTGGCTCAGGTATCTGAGGTCACAGATATTCAGTTTTCAGTCGGTAAAAGTGGAAAAATTGCCGTAGTCGCGCTGCTGGCACCCGTCATGCTTGATGATAAACGCGTGCAACGCGTCAATATTGGTTCTGTACGCCGCTGGAATGAATGGGATATCGCGCCGGGAGATCGGATCCTGATAAGCCTGGCCGGACAGGGGATCCCTCGTATCGACGAAGTGGTCTGGCGCAGCACTCAACGCATTAAGCCAACGCCGCCGGAGGGGCGCTTCAATCCAATGACCTGCTTTTATGCCACGCCGGCGTGTTATGAGCAGTTTATTGCCAGACTGGTTTGGTTGGGCGCAAAAGAGGTGCTGGAATTAGAAGGTATTGGTGAAGCGGGATGGCGTGACCTTCATCAGACGTATCACTTTGAACATATCTTTTCCTGGCTCGGATTAACCCAGGAGCAGCTCCAGTCCACATTAGGCGTAAGCAAAGGGGAAAAGATGTGGCATCAGTTCAACCTGTCGCGCCATCTTCCGTTCACACGTTGGGTTATTGCCATGGGAATACCGTTAACACAGGCAACGCTGAATGCCAGTCGGGATGCTTCGTGGCAACAGTTGCAGGACCGCGATGAACAAAGCTGGCGACAGCTCCCTTTAATGGGGGAACGCCGGGCACGACAGATCATTCAGTGGCTGGGGGCCAGGGAGGTCATAGCGCTGAGCAACTGGCTGGCTGCTCAGCGTATTACGGGCTTTATGCCTTAATGACCTTCATGGCGATAATAAAATACTGGCAGGCCCAACTTCAGGCGCAGCGCCAGTAACCGGGCGGTAAAGCCGAAGAGTAGGGTAGAGATAACCACCACATCGTGGCTGGAGACGTAATGTTGCAGCACGATGTAAAGTACGGCAGCGGCAAAGGAAACCCCAGCATACAGCTCTTTCTGGAACACTAACGGAATGCGTTTGCAGAACATGTCGCGTAACACGCCACCGAAGACGCCTGTCGTGACCGCAGCGACCACGGCGATAATCGGCCCGTGGCCCATATCCAGTGCCACCTGTGCGCCAATAATAGAAAAGACCACCAGGCCCAGCGCATCCAGTACAAGGAATATTTTACGCAGGTAGGGCATGACAGGAGCAATAATGGTGGTGAGTACCGCAGCGGCCGCCACGATAATGACGTATTCGGGATGTTTTACCCAGCCAAGCGGATAGTGGCCGAGAAGAATGTCGCGTACCGAACCACCGCCAATGGCGGTCGCAGTGGCAATAATAATGACGCCAAATGTATCCATACGGCGACGTCCCGCCGCAAGCGCGCCGGTCATGGCTTCGGCAGTAATACCAATTAAATATAAAACGTGTAACAGCATGTATTCCCCCTGATGTGCTGGGGGCTAAGGTTATCGATTTGTGCGCATTGTCACGATTGAGATTTTCTAAGGTGAAACGATTTTAATAACTACAGCTAATGCGAATATGACAGAAATGCGTTATGGCATGCTGTTTAAAGTGTGGTGGATAATAATAAACGATGAGAAAACGTAATTCGAAGTAAAGGGGCTGAAGCGAAACGTCGGGAAAAACACGCAGTCCCGCCGTTTACTGGCGGGCTACGTTGAGTAGTGGCTTACTCGATGTTCTGAATCTGCTCGCGCATTTGCTCGATCAAGACTTTCAGTTCAATTGCAGAGTTAGTCACCTCAGCATTGATAGACTTGGATGCCAGGGTGTTCGACTCACGGTTGAATTCCTGCATCATGAAGTCCAGACGACGACCAACCGCCTCTTTTTTCTTCAGAATGTTGTAGGTTTCTTTGACGTGTGCTTCCAGGCGATCCAGTTCTTCAGCCACATCGATACGCTGTGCCATCAGCACCAGCTCTTGCTCAAGACGGTTATTTTCCAGTTGCACCTGAGCATCTTCCAGTTTGGCCACCAGACGTTCACGCTGCCATTGCAGAATTTCGGGCATATGCGCACGTACCTTCGTCACTTCCCCGTTGACGCCTTCCAGACGCTGCTCGATCAGCGCTTTCAGCGCCTGACCTTCGGTTTCACGCGCAACGATAAAGTCATCCAGCGTACCGTCAAGTGCGGCGAGGATTTCGGCGGCAATGGCGTCCAGATCCTGCTCCTGGGCAGCCATTACACCCGGCCAGCGCAGGATATCAACCGGGTTAATTTCACCTTCATCACTCTGCATTTTGACCCAGTTAGCGGCGCTAACGAGCTGTTTAGCGAGCTTTTCATTCAGGATCAGCTCGCCCTGCGCGCTGGCATCAGGCTCAAAACGCAGCGTACATTCGATTTTACCGCGCGTCAGGCGCGAGCGAATACGTTCGCGAACCACGGGTTCGAGACTACGGAACTGTTCCGGCAGGCGAAAATAAGTTTCCAGATAACGCTGGTTTACCGAGCGCATTTCCCAGGTTGCGCTACCCCATTCACCCTTGATTTCACGCCGGGCGTAGGCGGTCATGCTGCGGATCATAGACGTTCCTGTTTTTAAAGATGAGATGGGAGGATTATAGCCATCCACGTCTTGTCAGGATAGGAATAACCGTCGGAAGTCCGTATAATGCGCAGCCACATTCGTTTCAAGCCGGAGATTTTATCATGCGTCCAGCAGGTCGTAGTGCCAATCAGGTGCGTCCCGTCACCCTGACCCGTAATTATACAAAACACGCTGAAGGCTCCGTGCTGGTCGAATTTGGTGATACCAAAGTGCTGTGTACCGCTTCTATTGATGAAGGCGTCCCACGTTTTCTGAAAGGTCAGGGCCAGGGTTGGATCACCGCAGAATATGGCATGCTGCCACGCGCCACGCACACCCGTAACGCCCGTGAGGCGGCGAAAGGTAAGCAGGGCGGTCGTACCATGGAAATCCAGCGTCTGATCGCTCGTGCGCTGCGCGCTGCCGTTGACCTGAAGACGCTCGGTGAATTCACGATTACATTGGACTGTGATGTTATTCAGGCTGATGGCGGTACGCGTACTGCATCAATTACTGGCGCATGCGTTGCGCTGGCGGATGCGCTGAACAAGCTGGTGGCGAGCGGCAAGCTGAAAACTAACCCGATGAAAGGGATGGTTGCCGCGGTTTCCGTGGGTATTGTCAATGGTGAAGCGCTCTGTGACCTCGAGTACGTTGAGGATTCAGCGGCAGAAACTGACATGAACGTGGTGATGACTGAAGACGGTCGCATTATTGAAGTGCAGGGCACGGCGGAAGGCGAGCCGTTCAGCCATGAAGAACTTCTCACCCTACTGGCCTTGGCCCGAGGGGGAATCGAATCCATTGTAGCGACGCAGAAGGCGGCGTTAGAAAATTGATTTTAAAGGCGACTGAAGAGTCGCCTTTTTTTGTCTGTAATAAAGTGAGATGAGGAGCGAATCCATGAAACCGTATCAGCGCCAGTTTATTGAGTTTGCGCTTAGCAAGCAGGTACTAAAGTTTGGCGAATTTACGCTGAAATCCGGGCGCAAAAGCCCCTATTTCTTCAACGCTGGGCTGTTTAATACCGGGCGCGATCTGGCACTGTTAGGCCGTTTTTATGCTGAGGCGCTGGTGGATTCAGGCATCGAGTTCGATTTGTTGTTTGGCCCTGCGTACAAAGGTATTCCGATTGCGACCACCACGGCTGTAGCATTGGCGGAACACCACGATAAAGATTTGCCGTACTGCTTTAACCGTAAAGAGGCAAAGACCCACGGTGAAGGCGGTAATCTGGTAGGTAGCGCTCTTGAGGGGCGTGTCATGCTGGTGGATGATGTTATCACCGCTGGTACGGCTATTCGTGAGTCGATGGAGATTATTCAGGCTAATGGCGCTACGCTTGCTGGGGTACTGATTTCTCTCGATCGTCAGGAACGCGGTCGTGGCGAGATTTCGGCGATTCAGGAAGTAGAGCGTGATTATGGTTGCAAGGTGATTTCAATCATTACCCTGAAAGACCTGATTGCGTATCTGGAAGAGAAGCCTGAAATGGCAGAACACCTGGTCGCAGTGCGGGCATATCGCGAAGCATACGGCGTATAAGAACTGTAGATGCCGCTGCGCGTATCCGGCCTACATCACCGTAGGCCGGATAAGACAAAGTCGCCATCCGGCAACCGTGTTACTGCAATTGAGCGGCAACCAGCGGCCAGCGGGTGTCAAAATCATCCGTTGGGCGATATTTAAATTCGCTACGTACAAACCGGGACAACATACCTTCGCAGAAAGCCAGTAACTGGCTGGCCAGCAGCGTTTCATCCACGGTGTAACCTTCGCCTTCACGCATTCTTTTTTCGCGCAGAACCTGGCGCAGCTGGGCCTCAATACGTTCGAAAAGCTGGTTAATGCGGCCTTGCAGACGATCCTGTTCAAACATGAGCGCATGCCCGGTCAGAATGCGCGTCAGACCGGGGTTACGTTCACCGAAGCCTAAAATCAGCAGAACGATCAGACGCAGACGTGCGCTGGTGTCCTTTTCATCTTTTAAGATCAGATTGATACGGGTAATCAGACTATCTTCGATAAACTCAATCAGGCTATCGAACATGCGGGTCTTGCTGGGAAAATGGCGATACAAGGCCGCTTCGGAAACGCCTACAGAGGCTGCCAGTTTCGCTGTCGTGATGCGTTGGCTTCCATCGCTGGACTCAAGCATCAGTGCCAGAGACTGAAGTATTTCTTCGCGACGATTCCTTTTCGCAGTTTGTTTTTCTACCATGTTACAAAATACCCCTGAAAATAAGCTCTTGCCAGGCAGGCATCCACACAGCGACCGCAAACGGCTGTTTGCGGTGTGTTATTGCGTTATTACGCTGCGGGATACTTTTCTGCGGGTTACTTGCGCCCGGAATGGCCGAAGCCACCTTCGCCACGATCGGTGGCTTCAAACTCTTCCACCAGATTAAATTCAGCCTGCACGACCGGTACAAATACCATCTGCGCGATACGTTCGCCCGGTTCAATCGTGAAGCTGTCCTGACCACGGTTCCAGATAGACACCATCAGTTGTCCTTGATAGTCGGAATCAATCAGACCGACCAGATTGCCCAGTACGATACCGTGCTTATGGCCCAGCCCGGAACGTGGCAACATCACCGCCGCCAGAGAAGGGTCGGCGATGTGGATAGCTAACCCGGTTGGCACCAGCGTAGTTGCACCCGGCGCCAGCTCTACGGCGTCATCGAGACAAGCACGCAGGTCAAGTCCGGCAGAGCCAGAAGTGGCGTACGTCGGGAGCGGAAATTGTTGCCCTACGCGCGGGTCCAGAATCTTAACGTCGATTTTTTTCATCATAACGGGTCACGATCTCGTCGAGTAATAATTGGCCCAGGAGTTCTTTACGCTCAAGCGGTAAGATTTTATCTCCATCCTGCCAAAAAAGGTGTAATGCGTTGCTGTCGCTGTTAAATCCTTGAGTTGATAGCGAAACGTCGTTCGCACAGATCACATCAAGGTTTTTGCGGATGCGTTTTTGCCGGGCATATTCTTCCACATTATTTGTTTCGGCGGCAAACCCAACGACAAAAGGACGATTAGCATCCAGTGCGGCAACACCGGCGATAATATCTGGGTTTTTGACCATTTTTACTGTTAATTCATCACCCTGCGTCGCCTGTTTTTTGATTTTTTCGTGGGCGACGGTCTCGGCGCGATAATCAGCGACTGCGGCGCAGCCGATAAAAATATGCTGTTGTTGCACCGCAGATTGCACGGCGGCTTCCATTTCCAGCGCGGTCATCACATCAATGCGCTGCACAAATGGCGGCGTGGGTAACGATACAGGACCCGACACCAGCGTGACGTTTGCCCCGCGTTTTGCGGCAGCGGCTGCGATAGCAAATCCCATTTTCCCGGAGCTGTGATTGGAAATGTAACGCACGGGATCCAGCGGTTCACGCGTCGGGCCCGCCGTAATCATGATGTTGAGATGTTGCAGATCGTTGACAGGCGAGAAATGTTCTGCGGCCATATCGACAATCGTCAACGGATCCAGCATGCGGCCAGGACCGACATCGCCACATGCCTGACTACCGCTGTCAGGACCCCAAATGAGCAAACCTCGCGAGGCAAGAATGCTCAGATTGTGCTGGGTCGCGGCAGCACGGTACATCTGCTGGTTCATGGCTGGCAGCACAGCAACAGGAGCAGACGTTGCCAGACAAATCGTTGAAACCAGATCGTTAGCCATACCTGCGGCGACGCGGGCAATCAGGTCTGCCGTGGCAGGGGCCAGGATAACCAAGTCGGCCCATTTCCCCAGTTCAATGTGGCCCATCGCGGCTTCAGCCGCAGGGTCAAGCAGGCTGTCGGAAACGGGATAACTCGAAACCGCTTGTAAGCTCAGGGGAGTAATAAACGCTTTTGCCGCTTCGGTCATCGCCACGCGGACGTCAGCGCCGCGTTCCCGCAAACGACGCACCAGTTCAGGGGTTTTGTACGCAGCAATGCCGCCACTGACGCCAAGTACGATTTTTTTACCGGCCAGGCTCATCATGATCTTTCCTGTTGGGTTTCACCAGAAGGCGGATATTTTATCACAATCCGCAATGAGTCGTGCTTTTGCCCGCGCTTCAGTTTGCGAGCCGCTACGAAGAAGTGATAACAGAGCGTCGATTCGCGACTGGCGTTATGCCACTATGCGGACGCGAAAGGAGGGGGAAGCATGGAAAATACAGGACGTATGATGCCCCGGGAAAAGCTATTGGCGCAGGGGGCTGGTTCACTTAGCGATGTTGAACTACTGGCGCTTTTTTTACGCACCGGGATTCTGGGTAAAGATGTGCTGTCGCTGGCAAAAGAGTTGATCCAGCATTTTGGTTCGCTGTATGGCCTGTTATCTGCAGACTACATGGCGTTTAGCCACGTTCACGGTATTGGCCTGGCGAAGTATGCGCAGCTTAAAGGGATTGCCGAACTGGCAAGGCGCTACCATAACGTGCGAGTGATGGAGGAGAGCGCGTTACTTAGCCCGGAAATGGCACGAGAATTTCTGCAAAGTCAGCTCGCGCAAGAGGAACGTGAGATCTTTATGGTGATCTTTATGGATTCTCAACATCGCGTGATTAAACACAGCAAACTTTTTTCCGGCACGCTTAGCCATGTTGAGGTGCATCCGCGAGAAATTGTGCGTGAAGCGATAAAAATGAATGCGTCAGCGGTGATCCTTGCACATAATCACCCTTCGGGTTGTGCAGAGCCGAGTAAAGCAGATAAACTCATCACCGAGCGTGTTGTGAAATGCTGTCAGTTCATGGATATCCGGGTGCTTGATCATCTGGTCATTGGGCGCGGAGAGTATGTTTCTTTTGCGGAACGCGGTTGGATTTAACGCACTTTACGCGATCCATCGGGATCTTTGTCTGTTCGGGACTTGAGCATAACGCCGGGTCAGCGTATACTACGCCACCTTTGAGAATCTCGGGTTTGGCATTTGGGCCTGGCAATCGAGAGTTCACTTAGAACTATGCGATGACCGGGCTGTAAAGCCTGACGAGGCGCCGATACCCCATACGAAGCTCGAGCTAATTTGATTTTTGGAGAATAGACATGTCCCGAGTCTGCCAAGTTACTGGCAAGCGTCCGGTGACCGGTAACAACCGTTCCCACGCACTGAACGCGACTAAACGCCGTTTCCTGCCTAACCTGCACTCTCACCGTTTCTGGGTTGAGAGCGAAAAGCGTTTTGTCACCCTGCGTGTATCTGCTAAAGGTATGCGTGTTATTGATAAGAAAGGCATCGAAACAGTTCTGTCTGAACTGCGTGCCCGTGGCGAAAAGTACTAAGTACTAAGAGGAAATAAATCATGGCTAAAGGTATTCGTGAGAAAATCAAGCTGGTTTCTTCTGCTGGTACTGGTCACTTCTATACCACTACGAAGAACAAACGTACTAAGCCGGAAAAACTGGAACTGAAAAAATTCGATCCAGTTGTCCGTCAGCACGTTCTCTACAAAGAAGCGAAAATCAAATAATTCTCGCTTTGATGTAATAAAAAACCTCGCTTCGGCGGGGTTTTTTGTTTTCTGGCCGTCCCCATATTAATGAGACCTGATACATCGCCGGAGATACTATGCCTGAATTACCTGAAGTCGAAACCAGCCGCCGCGGTATTGAGCCGCATCTGGTTGGGGCAACGATTATGCACGCGACTGTGCGTAACGGTCGTCTGCGTTGGCCGGTATCAGAGGAAATCTATCGTCTGAGCGATAAGCCCGTTCTCAGCGTACAGCGGCGCGCGAAATACTTGCTGCTGGAGCTGTCGGATGGTTGGATTATCATTCATCTGGGGATGTCGGGTAGTTTGCGTATCCTTCCTGAAGAGCTTCCGGCAGAAAAGCATGACCACGTCGACTTAGTGATGAGTAACGGCAAAGTCCTGCGCTATACCGATCCTCGCCGTTTTGGCGCCTGGCTGTGGACTACAGAGCTCGATGGACATAATGTTCTCGCTCATCTTGGCCCTGAGCCTCTGAGCGACGATTTCAACGCCAGTTATCTGCAGCAGAAATGCGCGAAGAAGAAAACCGCGATTAAACCGTGGCTGATGGATAACAAGTTGGTGGTGGGGGTAGGTAATATCTATGCCAGCGAGTCGCTGTTTGCAGCGGGCATCCATCCTGACCGCCTGGCGTCATCTCTGTCGCAGGTTGAGTGCGAACTGCTGGTGCGCGTCATCAAGGCGGTTTTGCTGCGTTCGATCGAACAGGGCGGAACGACGCTGAAGGACTTCCTGCAAAGCGACGGTAAGCCGGGCTATTTTGCCCAGGAACTGCAGGTCTATGGGAGAGAAGGTGAACCCTGTCGTGTATGCGGCGCGCCAATCATTGCGACAAAACACGCCCAGCGCACGACGTTCTACTGCCGTCGCTGTCAGAAATAAAATTCGTTGCTGGCCGGATAAACTTTATGTCTTATCCGGCCAGACGCATTACTTTAGTTTACTCATTAACGCCTGATGGACGTTTTCCGGCAGAAAGTGCGTCACATCACCCTGATGGCGGGCGACTTCTTTCACCAGTGACGATGAGATAAATGACCATTCTTTAGACGGCATCAGAAAGACGCTTTCCAGTTGCGGCATCAGGTGGCGGTTCATGTGCGCCAGCTGCATTTCATACTCAAAATCTGCTACCGCGCGCAGGCCTCGGATCAGAATGTTAGCCTGATTATCGCGGGCAAAGTTTGCCATTAAGTCGCTGAATCCCAGAACTTCCACATTGCCGAGATGCGCCGTTGCCTGTTGCGCCAGCTCGACGCGTTCTTCAAGGGTAAACATCGGTTTTTTACTGGGACTTGCGGCAATCGCCAGGATCACATGATCAAACATGCTGGTCGCACGCGTCACGATATCAAGATGGCCGTTAGTTATGGGATCAAAGGTTCCTGGATAAATCGCCCGTTTTTGCATGATTTGCCTCAATGCGTTTTGGGTGGCAGATAAGGTTCCAGCAGTTGCAGCAGGCGCTGTAGCGCGCCCTGATTTTGATACAGGACTTCAACTGCATGACGGCCATAAAAATTACGATAATCGGCATCGGTCAGTAAAGAAGAGACCTCTTTCACCAGCGTGGTTGCGTCGGTGACGGTGATCAATCCGCTTGCCTGTTCGAGACGGGCGCAAATATCTTTAAAATTAAAGGTATGTGGCCCCATCAGCACCGGAATGGCGTGTGCCGCGGCTTCCAGTGGGTTGTGTCCCCCACGTTCAACCAGTGAACCACCGACAAAAGCAAGGTCGGCAATGCCGTACAGCAACATCAGCTCGCCCATGGTGTCGCCGATAACGACCTGAGTATCTGAGGATGGAACTTCGCCAGAAGAACGTGTGGTATAGCTTAGCCCAGCCTGACGTACGAGGTTAATGGCATCCGGGAAGCGCTCCGGATGCCTGGGAACCAGGATCAGTAAAAGATTAGGAAACTGATTTAATAACGCCTGATGGGCTGCAATGATAATGCTTTCTTCACCATCGTGCGTGCTGGTTGCAATCCACACCGGGCGATGTGGCGCCCATTGACGACGCAAGGTAATCGCTTTTGCGGCCAGCTGGGGCGTGACGGAAATATCAAACTTCAGACTGCCGGTGACGGTGACCTGGTTGCTCCTGGCGCCAAGCGTAATAAAACGAGCGCCATCTTCTTCGTTCTGTGCGGCAATCAACGTAATTCGACGCAGTAGCTTACCAACAAATTTGCCTAATTTAGCGTAGCCAGCGGCTGAACGAGCAGAAAGCCGTGCGTTGGCGATGACCAGAGGAATACCGCGCTTATGGAGTGCCGCGATCAGATTTGGCCACAGCTCGGTTTCCATGATTAACACCAGTTTGGGGTCAACTTTATTCAGGAAACGGTTCAGTGCATCCGGTAAATCGTATGGCAAATAAACGTGCTGAACGTCAGTACCAAAAGCGGATTGGACGCGCTCAGAGCCGGTTGGCGTCATGGTGGTGACCGTGATCGGCAAGTCGGGATAACGATGTCGCAGAGCGCGGACTAATGGAATAGCTGCCAGCGTTTCGCCCACAGAAACTGAGTGAAGCATGATGCCGCCTGGTTTTAGCGGACGGCGGTAAAAACCGTAGCGTTCACCCCAGCGTTTACGGTAGGCCGGAGCCTTACGTCCGCGCACCCAAAGCCGTATCCAGATTAAAGGCTGAATAAGGTAGAAAAGGGCGGTGTAAAGCAATTCGAGCATAATGGTAGCTAACTTATGAATGTGCAGGGGATTCTATGTATTTAACTATGGCTTTACCATCATTTTTATCCAGGTTGTATCAAAACGATGGAATCGTCGGGCACTGTTTTAACCTGCGGCTATTTTAAAAATGCTAATGATCGTACTGACGTGGCTTAACGTCTTGTGCGGCGTGTGTTTTAAGGTGAACGCACTAATTTTATATCTTTTTGTTTTTAAATGTTTATTTCTTTATTTTGTTCAAAAAATATTCGTTTCGGAATGCGTGATAATAAATGATATACTACTGCGCAATTTCAGGTAGCTAGCCGGCAGAAACGTTTCGAAAACATGGGCGGTAATCTTTGGATGTATCAGACCTGCTATGCCTGGCGACGCGATGCGGATATTAATGCATGAATATTGCTTTTTGTTTGTACAAGTATTTCCCCTATGGTGGGTTACAGCGTGATTTTCTGCGAGTAGCACTCACGGTTGCTGCACGCGGTCATCATGTCCAGGTGTTTACCCAGTCATGGCAGGGCGAACGTCCGGAAGGGCTGGAAATTATACTCGTACCCGTCACAGCCAGAACTAATCATGGGAAAAACGAGCAATATTATCAGTGGGTTCAGGATTATTTAAGTCAGCATCCCGTCGATCGTATCGTTGGTTTTAATAAAATGCCTGGGCTGGATGTGTATTACGCCGCCGACGTGTGTTATGCGGAGAAGGTCGCTCGTGAGAAGGGCTTTTTCTATAAGTTGACGCGTCGGTATCGACACTACTCTGCATTTGAAAACGCGACTTTTCAACAAGGTTCCGGCACCACGCTTTTGATGTTAACTGATAAGCAAATTGGTGATTTCAAAAAGCATTATCATACCGAGAGCCAGCGTTTTCGTATTCTGCCGCCAGGTATATACCCAGACAGGAAATACAGCCTGCAACCTGAAAACAGCAGGCAGATTGTCAGGGAAAAGAATGGTATTGGTCTCGATCAGTTCCTGCTTTTGCAGGTCGGATCCGATTTCAAACGCAAAGGTGTGCCAAGAAGCTTACAGGCGTTGGCTTCTTTACCTGAGTCTATACGTCACCGCACTCAGTTGATGGTTGTTGGTCAGGATAAGGCCGATCGTTATCGTGCTCAGGCCCGCCAATTAGGTATTGAAGAGCAAGTGCAATTCTTCTCGGGGCGAGATGATGTCGCTGAATTGATGTCCGCTGCTGATTTATTGCTTCACCCGGCAGTTCAGGAAGCCGCTGGTATTGTCTTGTTAGAAGCCGTAGTGGCCGGGCTGCCAGTATTAACAACTGAGGTATGCGGCTATGCAGGTTATATCAGTGCCGCCCAATGCGGTGTGGTGATCCCTGAACCTTTTGCGCAGGGTAATTTGAATACAGCACTTTTCGATGCGCTGCAAAATAATGAGCAGAGAAGTCGTTGGGCTGGAAATGCGCGACATTTTGCTGATACAGAAGATCTCTACAGCCTGGCAGATAAAGCTGCAGATATCATTTTAGGTTTCGAAAATGATTGAATTAAAAGAGCCATTTGCCACGCAATGGCAAGGAAAAGACCCGTTCACGGAAGTCACTAAGCTGGATGGCGAGGTTTTTCGCGCTCTGGAAACTCGGCGTACCCTGCGTTTTGAGATGATGGGAAAAGGTTACTTTCTTAAATACCATCATGGGACCACGCTTAAAGAAGTGGTGAAGAACCTGATTTCTCTGCGCATGCCTGTGCTTGGCGCGGACCGGGAGTGGCTGGCGATTCACCGTTTGCAAGCACTGAATGTGGATACAATGACGGGTGTTGCTTTTGGACAGAAAGGGCTGAATCCGTTAGAGCGAACCTCATTTATTATCACTGAGGATCTTTCTCCTGCCATCAGCCTTGAAGATTTTTGCGCCAACTGGGGCGTTGAACGGCCCGATTTTGTATTAAAACGGACCATTATTACCCGCGTGGCGGAAATGGTGGGTAAAATGCATCGAGGTGGGGTAAATCATCGGGATTGTTATATCTGCCATTTCCTGCTCCAACAGCCGATGCCAGCAGATGTTGCGGATATCAAACTCTCTGTGATTGATCTACATCGTGCACAAATACGTCAGCAGGTACCACGTCGCTGGCGGGATAAGGATTTGATCGGGCTCTATTTCTCCTCACTGGAGATTGGGCTAACGTCCAGAGATATCTACCGTTTTTTACGTGTCTATTTTTCGATGCCATTACGTGAAATCTTTCGTCAGGAAGTCAGGTTGTTTGAACAGGCTGTCACAAAAGCGCAAAAAATAAGACAAAGAACAATAAGAAAAGCGCTATAAATTACACATGAAGTTTGAGGCTATTTTATTATGAACATCGATTTCCAGAAGTTGATCATTCAAGAACATATCATCGACAGCTCGACGCATGACAAGAGTAAAAAATTAAGCGTTGCATATGGTGTCGATCGTAATTTTTTATTTGGATCCGGCATTTCTATGACCTCAGTATTAGTGAATAATCCTGATATTGATATCCATTTTTATATCGCCACTGACTATATCGATGACGACTATCTGGAAAGCATAAAACGACTGACGCAAATGTACAGTACGACCGTGACTGTCCTTGTTTTCGATAATGCGGCATTTCGTGAACTGCCGAGTACGAAAGCATGGACCTATGCAATGTACTATCGTTATTTTGCATTTGAATATTTAAGCACCGAATTAAGCTCGGTACTGTATCTGGATGCCGATGTCATTTGTAAAGGTTCTCTTCGAGAGTTTACTGAGGTTAATTTTTGTGGGGAATATGCTGCTGTCATCAATGATATTGATGAAGTGCGGATTAAATCTGGATCCAGGCTCGGTATCCCTGAACTGAGTAATGGGTATTTTAATTCTGGTGTTGTATTTGCGAATCTCAAAGTCTGGCATGAGCAGCAGTTGTTAACCAAAGCATTTTCTATATTGGAAAAACGCCAAAAAGAATTACTTTATTTCGACCAGGACGTGCTCAATATTTTGTTTGTCGGGAATGTTATTTTCCTGAGAAGAGACTTTAACTGTATTTATGGTGTAGATCAGGAACTGAAAAACAAGAATGATAAAGTTTATCAGGATTACATTACTGATAATACGGTATTAATTCACTATGTCGGTGTCACAAAACCATGGCATTCATGGGCCAAATATCCGGTGGCTAAGTTTTTTATTGAAGCATATCAGAAATCCGCATGGGCAGAAAAATCCCTGTTAAATGCAAATACAGCCAAGTTGTATAAACGTAAGTCACGACATGAAAGAGTGCAGCGAAAATATATCCGTTCTGTACTCAGTCATGTTATGTATATAAAAAATAAACTACATAATGCACGGTCGCACTAGTTTGTTGTGCAGATAATTTTCAGATAGCATAAAAAAGGTGTAGTACATGAATTTTGATTGTCATCAGTCTATCAAGGATACCATTGAGATCTTTGGTGCTCCAACAGATCATACCCCGCAGCTCAATATTGCATGGGGGGTTGATCAGAATTTTATGTTCGGAGCGGCAGTTTCGATGTCGTCCGTTTTACTACATAATCAAGATATCAGCATTCATTTCCACCTTTTTACTGATTATATTGATTTAGATTATCGGCAACGGCTTGAAAAACTAGCAAAAAAATTTGCGACTAATATAACTGTCTATGTAATGAATGCTGAAGGACTAAAGGTCCTGCCATGCGGAAATGCCTGGTCTCATGCGACTTATTTTAGATTCATTGCATTTGAATATCTTAGCGAAAAAATCGATAGTTTGCTCTATATTGATGCCGATGTGGTATGTAAGGGTTCGTTGATTGATTTAACGAACATCAAATTTGAGAATCATGTAGCTGCGGTTATTCAGGATGTTGATGATAGTCGCTCATATGCAGCTACTCGTCTTAATGTTCCAGAGTTTAATGAGCAGTATTTTAATGCTGGGGTTATTTTTGCTAATTTAAAGGAATGGAAGGCGCAACAATTTTTCTCTAAAGCATTTTCTACTTTGTTAGATAAAACTAAGAAATTTGCGTTTCTTGACCAGGATGTTTTAAATATCATGTTTTTGGGGAAAACTATTTTCTTACCACGAATTTATGATGCAATATACGGTATTAAACAAGAACTTAAGAGCAAAGATCTTTCAAAGTATAAAGAGTATATTACGCCTGAAACCATTCTGATCCATTATATAGGCGTGACCAAACCATGGAATTCATGGGCTAACTATCCTTCAGCTCAGTATTTTGTTGAAGCGTGGAAGTCTTCTCCATGGGCTGATGTCCCTTTGTTACCGGCCAGAACACCAAAGCAATATAAAAAGAAATCACGGCATGAACGGCTGCAAGGAAAATATTTCGCTTCAGTAATTAGCTATATTGGCTATTTACGTGCAAAGTTACAAAGTAAGTAAAAAAACTCCCGAAAGGGAGTTTTTTATTTAGCGCAGTTTTGTTTTGAGATATTTCACATACCATTTGATAGAAGCGCAGTAATTTCCCTTTTTGGCTTCCTGACGCGAGTAAACCCGATAATCAGTAGGTCTCATGCGCGGAGCGTAGGAGCGCATTTCGGTGTTCTGCCATGGTGTGAAATGATGGTAAAAAAGATACAGTTGCTGTGCAAGCCCAGTATGTTCTTTATACCATGGCTTTCGTCCACCGGTGAAATGTATAATGCGCGGCAGGATATCTTTTTGATAGAAGAAGCTATCTTTTTGTTGGTCGTTAAACCAGTTAAACAAAAAATTCCATCGATTATCAATAAATTTGACGTTGCCATCCATTGCGATATTCAGCGCATCTTGATCAAAGTAAGGTAGGGTTTTTCCCTGTTCAAATAGTACAGTATTTGCTTTGTTTTCGATGCCGAATTTAATCCAATTCGCGATATTAATATACAAAAAACCGGCATTGAAGTAATGACCTGTACTAAGACCCAGGCGTTTAGCATTTTTTGTATCATGGATATCGAGCGAGTCGTGGCTAACTGCGCAAATGACATTACTGATGTCAATACTGTAAATATCATTGAGTTTATCAAAACACAGAGTATCGGCATCTAAATAGATAAAGTACTCAACTTTATCTTTAAGTAAGCGCGGAACGGCAAGGCGCATATAGGTTGAACGATTCAGGTGTTTGATTGCAAAATCATTGTTATATTTTTCAATCTCCTCTTTATCAATATTGATAACCTGAATTTTATCGCTGGTTGAGCGCAGTTTATTGATTTCGTCATCTGAGACGTCATAGACAAAAACGAAAAATGACAGGTCTTGTCCTGGGTTGTTCATTATGACAGACATAATGGATACTGCTACATATTCCAGATAATTAGCATCCGTACAGTAAGCAATATTGATAACGTTATTTTTGTTGTCCATTTATGCTTTCTCATTACCTTTATCATTGCCACTATCATGAAGGACCCTATCGATAGCGTCAATCACGGCTTGTTCCGGTATCCATGTTAAATATTTTTTTGACCTGTCGAGTTCATCTCTGGAGGGCATTGGATGGTAATCACCAGCCCAAATCAACACGGCATTATCTGACCATGGTCTCCACTGCTGATAATTGGTAGCACCAAACAGACAGACCTGTGGTGTTCCTAACGCTGCCGCCATATGCATAGGCGCAGAATCGACCCCGATGTATAGAACTGCATGGTCGATTAACGCAGCCAACTGCAGGAAGGTTGTTTTGCCTGCCAGCGTCAGGTCAGGTGATGATTGACACTGTTCAGCAATGCGCTGGACTTGCTGTTGCTCACTAAACGCTGGCCCACAGGTAAGGTAAACATGCAGGCCAAGCTGATGCAGATGGTCAATCACATGGGCGAATTTATCATCATCCCAGCATTTAAATTCTTGTCTGGCAGTCGGTTGAATAACGACATATTTTTGTGAAGATAATGCCGGAAGTTGGGAAACCAAATAGTGATAATCATCCTGGCGATAGTGCAGTGACATCTCTTTTTTCAGATCTGCTTCGCTAAATCCAATGCCCTTTAGAATGGAGAGATTTTGTTCAACTATGTGTGTACCGATCAGTGGTGTAACCCGTGAAAAAAGGTTGTTCCATTGTTTCTTATCACGCTCAAATGCAATCGAGGGGCGACGTAAGGAGGCAACAAGAGCGCCAATCGGCCATTGCTCGGTTAGGTTAACGATCAGGTCATAGTGATTTTTTTTCAGCTGTTTTCGCACTGAAAGATAATTTTTTACTGTATCTAAAAGGCCCTTCTTTTTCTCAATGAGATAAAACTCATTGATACTTTCATTTGCTGCCAAAATTGATTTTGTATCTTTATAAAGAAGAAGATCGATTTTAGCATGAGGATAACGAGCCTGAATGCTGGCAATAACCGGTGTTGTTAACAGAACATCACCATAAAATTTGAGCTTGCAAATAAGAACACGGTCGACTTTATCAAACATGTTAAAATCCCTTTCGAAAAAATAAACTTTTGCAAGCGGATAGTATCTTATATCTAATTTCAGAAATTGAGCGATCGATATGCGGATATTTCATCTTAAGGATTATTTTATTCTTAACGATTTTTGTATCGCAGCACGCAAGCGCATTCTGAATATCATTCAACATACTTTCGTTATAACGATAGTAGCCTTTTTTCTTACGTAAAAGTTTGCGGCCTTCCAGAAAACAATTGATGATCATTAATGTGGCGACGGTACGTTTCTCGTTATTTTGATTCACATAGTTATACATTTTTCGCATAGCAAAGAAGATGCTGTCCGCATCGCTATCAATAATATTCTCGGTAATGCTTTTTTCATTTACCCTATAGTAATATAATTTATTCTCTATCTTTAATATGTTATGACACTTAAAATATTGAAAGGGGCAAAAAATCATGTCTTCATAGCGACGATGTTCTTCGAACCGATCGTTTCCAATAATGTCACGGTGAAAAATTTTTGTCATGAGATGCCATTGCCCGGCACGAAAAGTTGGCAACAGGGGAGCATAGTTATCATCAGCCAAGACAATTTCGTGTTGGGCCAGGGTATTCTTTGCTCCAGGTTTATTCTGATACAGGTTGTTGATATTTCGAGTTAAATTGAATTCCACAATATCATATTTTTCCTCCCGCAGTTTAGGGAGGAGAATAGTGAAATAATCAGCGCAGACAATGTCATCACTGTCGACAAAACCAATATATTTTCCCGTCGCTTGGTTAAGTCCAACGTTTCGGGTTATTGCAACGCCCTGATTTTCATGACTTATGTATTTTACGTTGTTGCAGTTCTGCTCACGATAAAATGCCTTGATACATTCTTCTGTTAAATCTGTTGAGCCATCATTAACAATGATTATCTCCACCTCATCAGTGATGCTCTGATGGATCGATGTCAACGTAGCTGTGATGAGTTCAGCATTGTTATAGGTAGGTATAATTATGCTCAGCAAATAACCTGAAGCGTTAATCATGGCATTGTTCTCTCGTTGAATTGCGAGCTCAGCATCGCTGCTACACATAACGCCAGCATACTGCTCAAGGCTTCACCTTTGGCATACAATAATAAATCACTCAAGCCATAGATAGCGATAGCGCCAGAGATGACGAACAACAGAGGATTGCGTTGCCAGTAAGCTGTTAAAAACATGGCAGTATAGAGCAAGAGTAGCACAATCACACCAGGGATGCCCTTCAGCGAAAAGGTATCAACGATTTCGTTATGCAGATGGACGTCAAGGAACTTAATCGCCCCTTGCAGCGAGTTATCTTCTACAGCAAGTCGCTGAATTTCCGAACTACGCTGTTCAAGTGACTGCCCTCCGAGATGCACTTTCCCTGCCTCAATACCTGCTCGTTGCATCGCAAGTCGCGCGCCAATAGAGGTTCTACTATTATTCTGGCTATAGGAATGCAAATCGGCCATCATGTTCTGGTAACGATTTTCAATAATTGATTTAAGCGGAATTGACGCAATTCCCACAAATAACACGAAGCCCAATAATGCCTTGAACAACATGCTCCGGTTGTGATGGTAGTGCATGAGAAACAGGCCGATGCTCAGGATCGGGTATACCAAAATCGCTGCCCGAGTTTGCGTGGTGATGATAACCGCCAGCGAGATCAAAAAATGTAACAGATACAGTGAAACGGTATGTCGCATACGCAGGTTGATGATGGCTTGAGATGCCAATAAGCTAACCAATGTCAGCGCATAAGCTGTACCAGTTTGGTGTTCAAAACCAAGTGCTACACGGTATTTTAAAGGTTCAGTCGCTCCGGCAAGTTGATATCCCGCGAAAAGGTACAAACCGATTGCTGTAACAATCACCCAGACACTAGTGATGCGGGTTTTATTGGCACACGGCGCTCGCGATGTTAGCGCGGTCATCACCAGTGCGGAAAAAAGCATCACTTTGCCACCGTTTTGGTATGAGCGGTAGGCTCCGGTAAAAGCAGAGCCTGGTTGTTTAAATATTTCTACCCAAATAATCTGCAGCAAACCGAAGAGCAGCAACATAAAAGGCAAAACCAGATTCTTTTTGTTACTGCATACATGCTTTAAGTTTTTACCTATAAGAGGCAGAGACAGAGCCGTGGAAAAAATAAATATCTTCAGCGCTTCATCTGGATTGACCAGTACCATCCCTAAAGTAGCAAGTATCCCGACATAAAATAAGAAGTATATATAATCGAAAGGATTGTTTTTTATACTATATATAAAGCGAGAAAACATGTGTTGGTGAAGCATGGTTCATCTCTTAAAGTTAAAGCAAATTATTATCAACCAGCGATGCGTTGACTAAACTAGCATCCAGATCCTGCAATTTTCCGGAATGGCTCTGTTGTGTATATTGGTTTTTCCCATATCCCCCAATCAGTCCCGGATCCGTTGGGCCATACAGCGTTATATTGGGGCGATCCAATGCGGCGGTTAAATGGCTCAGGCCTGTATCAACCGACACGACAAATTTGGCCCCCGCCAGAACGCGGGCGACCTCTTCCAGACTCATCCGTGGCAGGACATCAACGTAAGTAAATCCTTCCGCCAGTCGCCTGGCACGCGCTTCTTCATGCGCGGCTCCCCAGGGCAGTTTAATGCGTATGCCTGCATTGTTTAACAGGCCAATCAGCTCCCGCCAGTTGGCTTCCGGCCAGTGCTTATCATCACGGGTCGTGGCATGCAGAAACACCGCATATTGCTCTGTATCAGCATTTACTTCTGTCAAAAAATGCTGAGCGATAGCGTAATCACCCTGCGATTGCGGTTTGGTATATCCCAGACTTTTTGCGAACAATTCACGCGTACGTTCGACGGCGTGCTGTTGCCTGGCAATATGATGCTTGCGATTATAAAACAGGCTCGCCAGCGGTTCACGGGCCGTGCTCCAGTCCATCCCATGCTTGATCCCGTGTGCCAGACGGGTAACCAGCGCCGCGCTTTTTACCAGCCCCTGCGCATCAATTATCGCGTCATACTGTTGTAAACGGACCGCATCGCGGAACGCTTTACGCTCGGCTTTAATCGGCGCGGAAAACCACGCTTTACGCCAGCGGCGGATCGCCACCGGTATCACGCGGTCAACGGCCGAATGCCAGGAGGGGATCTGAGCGAACCCTTCTTCCACCACCCAGTCAAAGTGAATATCCGGTATGGCCTGCTGCGCATCGGTTAATGCGGGCAACGTATGCAGCACATCGCCCATAGACGATGTTTTAACGATCAGAACCCGCATCCGTCAGGCTTCCTCTTGTAACAACAGGTCATTGAGTTCTTCCAGTACGCGCTGAGGAGTGATGTCGATCAGGCTCTGGTGATAACCTTCTGCCGCATCGCCCTTACGCACCTTGTGGTAGCCCGTAATCAGGCGGACGACTCGCGCTTTGTGCGACAACGGCGGGGTAAAGTCCGGACTACTTGGACCATACAATGCTACCAGAGGTCGATTCAACGCGGCGGCAACGTGCATTAACCCAGAATCGTTGGTGACAACCGCTTTGCAGGCGGCGAGAAGAATAACCGCCTGCTCCAGCTGTGTTTCACCCGCCAGATTACGGCACCAGGCCTGCTGTTCAATGCTCAGCGTAGCGAGGATCTCATTGCCGGCTTCGTGGTCTTTTGCAGAGCCAAACAACACAATCTGATGGCCTTCATCGATTAATTGTTTCGCCAGTTCCGCATAGTGATAATGCGGCCAGCGTTTCGCCGGACCAAATTCCGCACCTGGGCAAAAACCGATGATGGGACGTTCGACAGAGAGGGAAAACTGACTACAGGTCAGTGATTTTTCACCTTCGCTGACCTGCAACTGCGGCCATAGCAGAGGCTGCGGCAAATCTTTGGCCGTCAGCATCACACCTTTATCATAGGCCAGAGCCACATAGCGCTCGACCATCAACGGCCATGCTTCTTTATCCAGCACGCGCGCATCGTTTAGCAGGCCGTAGCGCATCTCGCCACGCCAGCCGGTACGATGGGGAATGCCAGCAAAAAACGGCACCAGAGCGGATTTAAACGAGTTAGGCAGCACATAGGCCCGATCATAGCGTTTCTCACGCAGGCTGTGACCGAGCTTACGGCGTTCGCCGATCTCCAGCGCGCCGTGTCCCAGCGGCATGGCGATGGCTTCGTTGACTTCAGGCATACGCGACAGCAGCGGACGGCACCACGCAGGTGCCATCACGTCGATTATCGCCTGGGGATAGCGCGCCTTGAGCGTGCGATAGAGACTTTGCGACATCATCATGTCGCCCACCCAGGACGGGCCTACCACCAAAATCTTCATTCACTTCATCCTTCAAGCTGTCTCTGCGTTGGCTGCCTGCGTTCACTCCGGTCACTTACTCTTGTAAGCTCCCGGAGATTCACTTAGTTGCCGCCTTGATACCGCTCGAATGATTTTGTGAATTTGTAGCGTTGTCGCGGTTCAGCCAGGCCATATATTCCGTTACGCCTTCGGCAACGGTCTTGAACGGTTTGTCATATCCCGCAGCGCGCAGATTGGTCAAATCTGCCTGGGTAAACGCCTGATAACGACCTTTCAGTTTTTCCGGGAATGGAATGTACTCAATGCTGCCTTTTTTGTGGTACGCCAGCGTTGCATCGGCTACGGCCTGGAAAGATTCCGCACGACCGGTACCGAGGTTAAAGATGCCGGAAACCCCGTTTTCGAGGAACCACAGATTTACCGCCGCCACATCGCCAACATAAACGAAATCACGTTTGAAGTTTTCACTGCCTTCGAACAGTTTTGGTGTTTCGCCATTGTTTAGCTGGGTGTTGAGGTGGAAAGCGACGCTTGCCATGCTGCCTTTGTGGCCTTCACGCGGTCCGTAGACGTTGAAATAGCGGAAGCCAACAATCTGAGAGTTGGCTTCGGGCAGGATCTGGCGCACGTATTCGTCGAACAGGAATTTTGAGTAGCCATAGACGTTCAGTGGTTTCTCATATTCACGGGATTCGATGAAATCAGACGTACGACCACCGTAAGTCGCGGCGGAAGAGGCGTACAGGAACGGAATTTCGCGCTCCAGGCAGTAGTGCAGCAGCTCTTTGGAGTATTGATAATTGTTATCCATCATATACTTGCCATCCCACTCGGTGGTGGAAGAGCATGCGCCTTCGTGGAAAATCGCTTCGATATCGCCGAAATCTTCGCCAGCCATAATCTGGATCAGGAAGTCTTCCTTGTCCATGTAGTCAGCAATATTCAGATCCACCAGGTTAACAAATTTAGTGCCGTCTTTCAGGTTGTCCACCACCAGAATATCGGTGATGCCTTTATCATTCAGGGACTTAACGATGTTGCTGCCGATAAAGCCCGCGCCGCCGGTAACGATGATCATAAATGTAACCTTCGAATTATGGAGTCAGAGACAATCTCAGACACGAATACTTTCTATCATATCACTACATGCTCCAGGCTTCAGCCATTCACCGATAAGCTGTGCGGGTACGCGTGATTTATGCTTCATTTTGAAGAAGTCATGATGCGTCATCTCGTATCAATGTATAGCTTTGGGTAATATGTGCTGAAATTTGCCCAGTCTGGAGAATTGAAATGCGTGGGGATTTTTACAAACAGTTAACCAACGATCTCGAAACCGCACGTGCGGAAGGATTGTTTAAAGAAGAGCGCATTATTACATCTGCCCAGCAGGCGGATATCACCGTGGCAGACGGAAGCCACGTTATTAACTTTTGTGCGAACAACTATCTGGGGCTGGCTAACCACCCGGAACTGATTGCCGCGGCAAAAGCGGGTATGGATTCTCACGGGTTTGGCATGGCTTCGGTACGCTTTATTTGCGGTACCCAGGACAGCCATAAGCAACTGGAGCAAAAACTGGCTGCTTTCCTCGGTATGGAAGATGCCATCCTGTACTCTTCCTGCTTTGACGCCAACGGCGGCCTGTTTGAAACGCTGTTGGGCGCAGAAGACGCGATCATCTCCGATGCCCTGAACCACGCTTCAATCATTGACGGCGTTCGTCTGTGTAAAGCAAAGCGTTTCCGTTACGCCAACAACGACATGGTCGAGCTGGAAGCGCGTCTGAAAGAGGCGCGTGAAGCGGGGGCTCGTCATATCCTGATCGCCACCGATGGCGTGTTCTCTATGGATGGCGTGATCGCGAACCTGAAAGGCGTCTGCGATCTGGCGGACAAGTACGATGCGCTGGTCATGGTTGATGATTCCCATGCGGTCGGCTTTGTCGGCGAAAATGGTCGTGGCTCCCATGAATACTGTGACGTGATGGGCCGTGTGGACATCATCACTGGTACGCTGGGTAAAGCACTCGGCGGCGCATCCGGTGGTTACACCGCAGCGCGCAAAGAAGTTGTTGAGTGGCTGCGTCAGCGTTCCCGTCCTTATTTGTTCTCCAACTCACTGGCGCCGGCGATTGTTGCGGCCTCCATTAAAGTGCTGGAAATGGTTGAGGAAGGTAGCGAACTGCGCGATCGCCTGTGGGCGAATGCACGTCAGTTCCGCGAGCAAATGTCTGCCGCAGGCTTTACGTTAGCCGGTGCTGATCACGCGATCATCCCGGTCATGCTGGGTGATGCTGTGGTGGCGCAGGAATTTGCCCGTGAGCTGCAAAAAGAGGGGATTTACGTTACTGGGTTCTTCTATCCAGTGGTTCCAAAAGGCCAGGCGCGTATCCGTACCCAGATGTCTGCAGCGCATACCTCTGAGCAGATCACGCGTGCTGTTGAGGCGTTCACACGCATTGGTAAACAACTGGGCGTTATTGCCTGAGGATGTGAAATGAAAGCGTTATCCAAACTGAAAGCGGAAGAGGGCATTTGGATGACCGACGTTCCTGAACCGGAAGTCGGCCATAACGATTTGCTGATTAAAATCCGTAAAACAGCCATCTGCGGGACTGACGTTCACATTTATAACTGGGATGATTGGTCGCAAAAAACCATCCCGGTTCCGATGGTCGTGGGACATGAATATGTCGGCGAGGTTGTTGGCATCGGTCAGGAAGTTAAAGGCTTTAAAATCGGCGATCGCGTTTCTGGCGAAGGCCATATCACCTGTGGCCATTGTCGTAACTGCCGCGGTGGGCGTACTCACCTGTGCCGTAATACGACCGGTGTCGGTGTAAACCGTCCTGGTTGTTTTGCACAATACCTGGTGATCCCGGCAT
Organism: Citrobacter freundii complex sp. 2025EL-00176; assembly: GCF_053309355.1. Taxonomy (NCBI): domain Bacteria; kingdom Pseudomonadati; phylum Pseudomonadota; class Gammaproteobacteria; order Enterobacterales; family Enterobacteriaceae; genus Citrobacter; species Citrobacter freundii complex sp. 2025EL-00176. The sequence continues at coordinate 170,926 of NZ_JBRYHT010000005.1, forward strand.
TTAACGCGTTTAAAATTCCGGACAATATCTCCGATGATCTGGCGTCTATCTTCGATCCATTTGGTAATGCGGTGCACACGGCGCTGTCGTTCGATCTGGTGGGCGAAGATGTGCTGGTCTCCGGCGCGGGTCCAATCGGAATTATGGCGGCGGCGGTCGCGAAGCACGTTGGCGCACGCCACGTGGTGATCACCGACGTGAATGAGTATCGCCTTGAGCTGGCACGCAAAATGGGCATCACCCGTGCGGTCAACGTATCGAAAGAGAATCTGACCGACGTGATGGCTGAGCTGGGTATGACCGAAGGGTTTGATGTAGGTCTGGAGATGTCCGGCGCGCCGCCAGCGTTTCGCACTATGCTGGACACCATGAACCACGGTGGCCGTATTGCTATGCTGGGGATCCCACCGTCGGATATGTCTATCGACTGGACGAAAGTTATCTTTAAGGGGCTGTTTATTAAAGGTATCTACGGTCGTGAGATGTTTGAAACTTGGTACAAAATGGCTGCACTGATTCAGTCTGGTCTGGATTTGTCGCCAATCATCACCCATCGATTCTCCATCGATGAATTCCAGCAAGGCTTTGACGCGATGCGTTCAGGCCAGTCAGGGAAAGTGATCCTGAGCTGGGATTAACCGTATCCACGTAGTGGATTCTGTATGTAATCCCCGGATGTTGACTATCGTTAACTCTCCGGGGATTTTTTTGTTTGCTGTGCTCACTCATCCGGCGCATTTTCCGCTAAAGGTTTGAGAAATTTTCTCTGAAGATTTACCGCTAAATATGTTAGAAATTGCCGTTAATTATACTGTTTGGCAGGATTTGATATGACCTATACTCCCGGCCTATTGAGCGTCATCATGCCGCTCTACAATACGGGTGAACCATTCATTGCGTGTATGGATTCGCTGATTGCGCAAACGTGGAAAAATCTGGAGATCATCATTGTTAATGATGGCTCTACGGATAACTCTGCGCAGCTCGCACAGGCGTATGCGGATCGTTATCCGCATGTTCATCTACTGCATCAGCGGAACGGGGGAGTCTCAGCGGCGCGTAATACCGGGATGGAAGTCGCCAGGGGCGAGTACATCGCTTATGTTGACGGTGATGATATTGCTTATCCGGAAATGTATGAAACGTTGATGAATATGGCGCTGCAGGACAATCTGGATGTGGCGCAGTGCAATGCCGATTGGTGTATTGCGGAGACGGGGCATACATGGGCATCTATTCCTACCGATCGTATACGTTCTACTGAGGTGATGACCGGACCGGATTGGTTAAGAAAAGCGTTAGCCAGTCGCCGCTGGCGGCACGTCGTCTGGATGGGCGTATACCGCCATCAGACGATCCGTGACGCGGGGCTGACCTTCCTGTCTGGCCTGCACCACCAGGATATCATCTGGACCACGGAGTTTATGTTTAATGCGAAACGCGCGCGCTACACGGAAGTTCCATTGTACAAATATTTCCTGCACGGCGCGTCTGTGAGTCGTCTGCCGCGCACCGGGCTGAAGAACCTCGCCTATCAGCGCCATTACATTAAAATTACCCGCCTGCTCGACAAGATGAATCACGAGTACGCCGGGCGCATTCCCATTTACCCGGAATTCAAACAGCAGGTGATTTACGAAGCGCTACGCGTTTGTCATTGCATACGTAAAGAGCCGGACGAAAAAATCCGCCAGCGTATGATTGCTGAAGTATTCGTGTCGGGTATGTTCAAACGGATGGTGAGTAATATCTGCAGCGTTAAGCTGGGTTATCAGGTGCTGCTGTGGGCCATCCGCTTTAGCCAGTGGCGCGATAAATCACTGACGTCGCGCCGCCTGGCCCATTTAACGCTGGATCTTAACGACTGATTATTGCCAGCCCTGCCACTGCAGGCGCATATACTGCACCAGCGTGCTTTGGGTGATGCTTTCACCGAGTACGGTGAAGAATCGACTGGCGTAAATGGGTTCTAACGGCTGTTTCGGTTTGCACAATTTTACACCACGGAAAGGATTACGCGGTGCGCTGTTATTCGGCGGCGTGAGGTTGGGTCTGGAGGTATCGACCTGCGGTTCATTGAGCAGACTGCTCGGACGAACCAGCGTAATATCGGCTGGCAGATTATAAAGCATCTGCTGTAATACTCGCACCGTGGACGGGTGAGGGTGCCCAATGGCGATTGCTGAGCCGTTGCGGCGCGCAAGATCGACGGCGCGAGTAAACTGACGACGAATGTCAGCCTCATTTTGCGTGTCATCCAGGAAGACTTTGCGTTTGATGACCTTCACACCGGTTCCTGACGCTGCGCGCATGGCCTGGCTGTTGCCGATGGTCATGCTGTCCAGAAAGTAGAGATCGTAACGTTCCAGCGCCTGCATCACCTTCTGCATGCCAAACAGGCTGGAAGTCATCGCGCTGCCCATATGGTTGTTTAGCCCCACGGCATTCGGCACTTTGCTTACCGCGTCGCGAATAATGCGCTCAATCTCTTCACTGCTCATTTCCGGGCGTAACGTGTCTTTCTCTAACGGTTGTTTGCTCAGCGGCGCCATCGGCAGATGGATTAAGACCTCATGCCCGCTGTTATGCGCTTTAATCGCCATTTCACGCGCGTGTGGGGCATTAGGCAGAACGGCAACCGAGATGGTGGAAGGCATCGCCAGCACCTGGTTTTCAGTTTGTGGGCGATAGCCGAAATCATCAATGACGATGGCGAGTTTGCCAGCAAAAACAGGTGTTACGAAGGCCAGCACGCTGGCAAGAGAGAGTAATAGACGACGAAATTGAGGCAAAACTTATCTTCCCAACCACGGCTGTGGATTGACCGCCTGACCCTGGCGACGAATTTCGAAATAGAGTGCCGGCCTGCCCTGACCGCCGCTGCTACCCACAAGTGCAATAGGCTGCCCGGCGCGAACCTGCGTACCGACGCTGACCAGCGCGCTCTGGTTATAACCGTACAGGCTCATATCGCCTTTACCGTGCTCAACCACGACGACCAGGCCATAGCCCTGCAACCAGTCCGCCAGAATGACGCGACCATCGGCAATGGCTTTAACTTCGGTGCCTTCGGATGCGCCAATAACCATACCCTTCCAACGTAGCTCACCCTGCAGCTGTTCGCCATAACGATGCAGCGTTGGGCCACGAACGGGCCAGAATGCCTGGCCGCGCGGCGAACCCAGGCCGCCGGTACGGGACATCAATGATTTTTCGCTTTCGGTCGGCTTGTAGGTCGAGCCTTTTCGTGACGCATCCTTCTGCTTATCACGTACGGCCTGCGCCTCGCGCGCTTCACGTTCCGCGCGCGCTTTGGCCGCGGCTTCGGCGCGAGCAATGCTGTTGCGTAGACGGGATTCGTTAGCGCGCATTTCGCCCAGTTGCTGCTGGCCCTGTTGAATCGATGACTCCAGACCCGAGAGCGTTTTCTGGCGTTCGTTACGCGCCTGCTCCAGCTTAGCCTGCTGAGCGCGTTGTTCGTACAGCAGGGTCTGCTGTTCGCTCTGCTTATCTTCCAGCTCGGCTTTTTGCGAATCAACCTCTTCGCGGGTTTGTTTCAACTGCGCGATAGTTTCTTGCCGCGCCTGGTTCAGGTAGCCGAAATAGGCCTGCAGGCGCTGTCCGCGCTGGCTTTCTTCGCCGCTAAGGATGAGCTGAATACCGGTGTGTTCACCCTGGCGAAACGCGGCGTCTAACTGGGCTGCCAGGCTGCGCTCTTGCGCTGCCCTCTGCTTTTCCAGCTTCGCGAGCGCGGCGTTCATCTCAGCGATTTGTGCGTTCAGCTGTGCCAGTGAGTTTTGCGTTTCGCGCAGTTGCCTTGCGGCGACGGCGATAGCCTGCTCCTGAGCTTTAAGCTGAGCGAGGAGAGTGGAACGTTGTTGTTGCTGTTGGCGTACCGCGCGTTCTTTTGCCGCGATATCGGCCTGAATAGATTTGAGCTGATCGCGTTCGTCCGCGTGGGCGGAAAAGGCGCACAGCAATACGCCAGCGCTAAGCGCGCTGGCGTAGAACAAGGGCCTGACTGAAAACTTTGGCAGTTTCACGGCCCGAGTGATGGTATTAATCGCCTTTCCCCTCATGGGGAGGGATTATTCCACGATGAACAGCGGCTTACCAGTCATCTCTTGCGGGATTTCCATACCCATCAGCGTCAGCATCGTCGGGGCGATATCCGAAAGTTTACCGCCTTCGACCGCTTTAACGTTTTTACCACCGACATAAATCAGCGGAACCGGCAGGTTGGTATGCGCGGTATGCGCCTGACCAGTAGACGGATCGCGCATTTGCTCTGCGTTACCGTGGTCTGCGGTGATCAGCAGCTGTCCGCCAACGGATTCAACGGCTTTCGCGACCTGCTCAACGCAATGGTCCAGCGCTTCAACCGCTTTAACCGCTGCTTCCATCACCCCGGTGTGGCCAACCATGTCGCCGTTCGGGTAGTTACAAATGATGGTGTCGTATTTACCGCTCTCAATCGCTGCAACCAGCTTCTCGGTCAGTTCAGCAGAGCTCATTTCCGGCTGCAGATCGTAGGTAGCGACTTTCGGCGAGTTGATCAGAATACGGTCTTCGCCTTTGAACGGCTCTTCAACGCCGCCGTTGAAGAAGAAGGTTACGTGCGCATATTTTTCAGTTTCGGAAATACGCAACTGCGTTTTGTCGTGTTTTGCCATCCACTCGCCAAGGGTATTAGCCAGAGATGCTGGTGGGTAAGCTACAACAGTTTTGATGTCTGCCGCGTATTCGGTCAGCATCACAAAGTTGAGGTTAACGACTTTCTTACGGGCGAAGCCATCGAAGTCAGCGTTAACAAATGCACGAGTGATTTCACGCGCACGGTCAGCACGGAAGTTCATGAAAATCAGCGTATCGCCGTCTTCCATAGCAGCATCTGCCTGGCCTTCGGCACGGATCACGGTCGCTTTGACGAATTCGTCGTTCTCGTCGCGGGCATAAGCAGCCTGCAGGCCTTCAACCGCCGTAGCGAACTGGAACTCGCCCTTCGCCAGCGTCATCAGATCGTAAGCCTGTTCTACGCGATCCCAACGGTTGTCGCGGTCCATAGCGTAGTAACGACCGATGATGGACGCTACGCGACCTTTGCCCAGCGCGGCAAATTTCTCTTCGAATTTCTGCAGTGAATGTTCAGCGCTGCGCGGAGGAGTATCACGACCATCAAGGAAAGCGTGCAGATAGATTTTTTCCGCACCGCGTTCAGCGGCCAGTTCTACCATCGCCATGATGTGATCTTCGTGGCTGTGAACGCCGCCAGCAGAGAGCAGACCCATGATGTGTACCGCTTTTCCGGCATTTTTTGCCTGGTCGACCGCGTTGGTCAGCACCGGGTTAGCGAAGAAAGTACGTTCTTTGATTTCGACATCCAGACGGGTAAGGTCCTGATACACGATACGGCCCGCGCCCAGGTTGACGTGACCCACTTCGGAGTTGCCCATCTGGCGATCGGGCAGGCCGACTTCCAGACCGGACGCATCAATCAGGGTATGCGGACGTTTTGCCCACAGCGCATCCATTACCGGGGTTTTAGCACTAAAAATGGCGTTATCCTGGCTGTCTTCGCGATAGCCGTAGCCATCCAGAATCACCAGTACCATAGGTTTTTTAGAAACCGACATTGCGACAACCTCACACTCAATAGATAAAAAATAATTGCGTAATTTTACTACAGCTGAATCGATAAAGTAGCCCCCGAAGATCAAATAATGGGGGATCGCGTGCCAGGGGGAACACCGATTTACATTTTTTTTTCCGTAGCGCCCCGCAAAAATGCAATCCAATGCACGCTCTGGCTGTATTTGCGCCAACGCGCAGGTATACTCCTTTCCTGGTTTTTTTAATCACTGAGTCGGGAGTTGTTACCCCCCATGCAAGAAATTATGCAATTTGTTAGTCGCCACCCTGTCTTGAGTATCGCCTGGATTGCGTTACTGGCGGCTGTATTATTTACCACGTTTAAGAGCCTGACCTCAAAAGTGAAGGTGATTACTCGCGGCGAAGCTACACGTCTTATCAACAAAGAAGACGCCGTTGTTGTGGATTTACGCCAGCGCGACGACTTCCGCAAAGGCCACATTGCAGGCTCCACTAACCTGCTGCCGAGCGAAATCAAAGCCAACAATTTTGGTGAACTTGAAAAACACAAAAACAAACCTGTGATTGTGGTTGATGGTTCAGGCATGCAGTGCCAGGATTCAGCAACTGCGCTGATTAAAGCCGGTTTTGAGCAGGTATCCGTACTGAAAGACGGCGTAGCGGGCTGGAGTGGTGAGAATCTGCCACTGGTTCGCGGCAAGTAATTTACCCGTCTTCTTTCATGCCGCAGGGTAAAAAGAACACTGGAGATAAGTCATGGCCAATATTGAGATCTACACCAAAGCAACCTGCCCGTTTTGCCATCGCGCAAAAGCGCTGTTGAACAGCAAGGGTGTGAGTTTCCAGGAACTTCCGATTGACGGCGATGCCGTAAAGCGTGAAGAGATGATCAAGCGCAGTGGCCGTACGACGGTTCCACAGATTTTTATTGATGCACAGCACATTGGCGGTTGTGACGACTTGTATGCGTTGGATGCGCGTGGTGGACTGGATCCCCTGCTGCGATAAGGCGTACTGAAAGTATTTAAAGGACAACACTAAGGGTTTTCTAAACATGTCAGAACAAAATAACACTGAAATGGCTTTCCAGATCCAACGTATCTATACCAAGGATGTATCTTTCGAAGCGCCAAATGCACCGCATGTTTTCCAGAAAGATTGGCAGCCAGAGGTTAAACTTGATCTTGATACCGCATCTACCCAACTGGCAGATGACGTGTATGAAGTCGTGCTGCGTGTCACCGTAACGGCGTCTCTTGGTGAAGAAACAGCGTTCCTGTGTGAAGTTCAGCAGGGCGGTATTTTCTCCATCAGTGGTATCGAAGGGACTCAGATGGCGCATTGCCTCGGCGCATACTGCCCGAACATTCTGTTCCCGTATGCCCGCGAATGCATCACTAGCCTGGTTTCACGCGGTACGTTCCCGCAACTGAACCTTGCGCCGGTCAACTTTGATGCGCTGTTCATGAACTATTTACAGCAGCAGGCTGGCGAAGGTACTGAAGAACATCAGGATGCCTGATGAACCAAAGTAATGCTTCAATGACTGTGATTGGTGCCGGCTCGTACGGCACCGCTCTTGCCATTACCTTGGCAAGAAATGGCCATCAGGTTGTCCTGTGGGGCCATGATCCAAAACATATCGCGACCCTTGAGCACGATCGCTGCAACGTCGCGTTCCTCCCTGATGTGCCTTTTCCCGACACGCTGCGCCTGGAAAGTGATTTAGCCACTGCGCTGGCCGCCAGTCGTAATATTCTGGTGGTGGTGCCGAGCCACGTCTTTGGCGAAGTGCTGCGTAACATCAAACCGCTGATGCGTCCTGATGCGCGTCTGGTCTGGGCGACAAAAGGTCTGGAAGCGGAAACGGGACGCCTGCTGCAGGATGTGGCGCGTGAAGCGCTGGGAGATGCGATTCCACTGGCGGTCATCTCCGGCCCGACGTTTGCCAAAGAGCTAGCGGCGGGCATGCCGACGGCGATTTCTCTGGCCTCAACGGATGAGACTTTTGCTGACGATCTCCAGCAGTTGCTGCACTGCGGCAAAAGCTTCCGCGTTTACAGCAACCCGGATTTCATTGGCGTGCAGCTTGGCGGCGCGGTGAAAAACGTTATCGCGATTGGCGCGGGGATGTCCGACGGCATCGGTTTTGGCGCCAATGCGCGAACCGCATTGATCACCCGTGGACTGACCGAAATGTCGCGTCTTGGCGCGGCGCTGGGTGCCGATCCTGCCACCTTTATGGGGATGGCGGGTTTAGGCGATCTGGTGCTGACCTGTACCGATAACCAGTCGCGTAACCGTCGTTTTGGCATGATGCTTGGCCAGGGGATGGACGTGCAAGGCGCGCAGGACAAGATTGGTCAGGTGGTTGAAGGCTACCGCAATACGAAAGAAGTTCGTGAATTGGCGCACCGTTTTGGTGTTGAGATGCCAATAACCGAGGAAATTTATCAAGTATTGTATTGCGGAAAAAACGCGCGCGAGGCAGCATTAACGTTATTAGGCCGTGCACGCAAGGACGAGCTGAGCCGCCACTAGCTGTAAGGATCTGTTGAATATAACGACCCGACCCGCGAAGAACGGGTCGGTCGTTTTGCTACCTTCTGGAGTACGCAATGCCGTGTGAAGAACTGGATATCGTCTGGAAAAACATTAAAGCGGAAGCCCGGGCACTGGCGGAATGTGAGCCTATGCTGGCCAGTTTTTACCACGCAACGCTGCTCAAGCATGAAAACCTCGGCAGCGCGCTGAGCTATATGCTGGCCAATAAGCTCGCGTCCCCAATCATGCCTGCCATTGCGATTCGCGAAGTCGTGGAAGAGGCCTACGCGGCCGATCCCGAAATGATCGCTTCGGCGGCTTGTGATATCCAGGCGGTACGTACGCGCGACCCGGCCGTCGACAAATATTCCACCCCACTTCTGTATCTGAAGGGCTTTCATGCGCTTCAGGCCTACCGCATCGGCCACTGGCTATGGCATCAGGGGCGTCAGGCGCTGGCAATCTTCCTGCAAAATCAGGTATCTGTTTCTTTCCAGGTAGATATTCATCCGGCGGCAAAAATTGGCCGTGGGATTATGCTCGATCACGCCACCGGTATTGTGGTGGGTGAAACCGCTGTTATTGAAAACGATGTCTCTATTTTGCAATCCGTCACGCTTGGCGGGACCGGTAAAGCGGGCGGCGATCGCCATCCAAAAATTCGTGAAGGGGTGATGATTGGCGCGGGCGCGAAAATTCTCGGCAACATTGAAGTCGGGCGCGGCGCGAAGATTGGCGCGGGTTCCGTCGTTTTACAACCCGTACCGCCGCACACCACCGCCGCCGGCGTTCCGGCACGTATCGTCGGCAAGCCTGACAGCGATAAGCCGTCCATGGATATGGATCAGCATTTCAACGGGATACATCATACTTTCGAATACGGCGATGGCATCTGATTTCGAGCCATGCCCGGTGGCGCTGCGTTTACCGGGCCTACGTGGTATTTGTAGGCCGGATAAGGCGTAGCCGCCATCCGGCATTGAATTCTTTTACGACCGTAATACCGCGCCAGGATATCCCAACTGGCGCCAGGCCTCATACACCACCACTGACACCGCATTTGACAGGTTCATGCTACGACTGTCCGGCATCATCGGAATACGAATTTTTTGTTCGGCTGGCAGAGCGTCGAGGATACTGGCTGGCAGACCGCGTGTTTCCGGGCCAAACATAAGATAATCCCCATCCTGATAACTTACCGCGCTGTGTGCTGGCGTACCTTTGGTGGTCAGGGCAAACAGACGCTGCGGGTTTTCTGCGGCGACGAAGGCGGCGTAATCAGGGTGGCGCAGCACGGCGGTAAATTCATGGTAATCCAGTCCCGCACGACGCAGGCGCTTGTCGTCCCAGGTAAAGCCCATCGGCTCAATGATATGCAGACGAAAGCCGGTATTGGCGCAAAGACGGATAATATTGCCGGTATTTGGCGGGATTTCTGGTTCGAATAAAACGATGTTAAGCATACTGCCCCCTTAATAACGGGGGGCAGAATAGCAGAAAGAGCGGGTACTATGCGACGGTCAGCGCGTGCGGTTTATAGCGTTGCAGCTTGTAAATCGTCGCAGCAGCAGCCAGCAGCGCGGGAAGGCTAAGGAACATTAAGATACTATCAGCCTGCCATTGCAGGGAAAGCAGTTGGGCGCTCATCATCGTTCCGGCCACGCCGCCGAATCGACCCACGCCCTGCATCCACGCAATACCCGTCGCGCGGCAGTGGGTAGGATAGAACGTTGCGGCCAGCGTCTGCAGCCCGGACTGCGCACCGTTCATGGTAATCCCCATCAGGAAGATCAGTGCGCCAAACAGGATGATATGGTTATGCTCAAAACCGAGGGCGAGGGCAAACAGCATCGTCAGGATAAAGCCGAGTGATACCACTTTATGTGCTTCCCAGCGATCCATTAACCAACCGGCCAGCAGGATCCCCGCCGTACCGCCGAAGGTAAACAGTGAGGTTAACCAGGCCGATTCCGCCAGCGGATAGCCCATGCCCAACATCAGGGTTGGCATCCAGCTCAGCAGTACGTAATAGATAACCAGTCCCATAAAGTAGGTCATCCACAGCATCAGCGTGCCAGGCAGCCAGGGCATACTGAACAACTGCGCCACGCTTCCTTTTTTGACCGTAACCTTGTCTTCATCCAGATAAAACTGGGTGACCTGTTCCAGACAGCCCGACATAAAGCGTTGGGCAATACGTTTCACCTGTGTAACGCTTTTGCCACGGTGCACCAAATACTTAACCGACTCCGGCAGGAACAGCACCAACAGCACGGTGAGCGTCAGCGGGGCGATTGCGCCAGCGAGCAGCACGCTGTGCCAACCATAGTTGGGGATCAGCCAGGAGGAGATGACGCCACCGCCTGCAGCCCCTAATGGAAAGCCGCAATACATGGTGTTTATTGCCATCGAACGGCAGCGTTTGGGCGCAAATTCTGATACCAGAGTAATAGCATTAGGCATTGCCGCGCCGAGTCCAAGCCCGGTGAGAAAGCGCCAAAATGTGAGCATATTCAGCGTCTGTGCATAGGCGGTGCCCAGACTGGCGAGACCAAAGAACAGGCAGGAAAAGACCAGAACACGCTTACGGCCCATACGATCGGAAATCGGTCCGGCCATTAATGCGCCAAATGAGAGACCCAATAATGCGGCGCTTAAAACAGGCCCGAGATCTTGCTTCTGGATACCCCAGTCGGCAGAGAGCGTGGGAGCAATATAACCCATCGCCGCGGTATCGAAGCCGTCAATGGCTAACACCAGAAAGCCCAGGACAATAATCACCCAATGAAAGCGTGAAAAAGGACTGTCGTCTATCGCCTGCTGGATATTCACTTTGCCGGAATAAGCCATGTCACCCTCGCCCGTTATGATGGTTGTTATCGGTATAAATTACCCTTGTATTAGCTTGTATATACATTTGGCAGGTGGATAAAAAGTTGTCAAATATATTGGTTGTAAATGTTAACTGGTCGTTATTTTTGCATAAAAAATGGTCGGACTGAAAACAGGCCGACCATGCAGAAAACGCGATTTTACGGGAGAGAGTGTTACGCAGCGCTACCCTGAGCCAGAGGAGCCAATGCAGCAGGCAAGCTCTTACCCAGCTCCTGCACCAGAGAATCGCGGCTGATTTCACTAATCGATTTCGCACCGGTTAAGGTCATCGCCACCTTCATTTCTTTCTCGATCAGGTTCAACAGGTTCGCCACGCCGGCCTGGCCGTGGGTGGCGAGCGCGTACAGATAAGCACGCCCCAGCAGTACGCTATCCGCGCCCAGCGCAATCATGCGCACAACGTCCAGACCGTTACGGATCCCGCTGTCTGCCAGAATGGTGATATCGCCTTTTACCGCATCGGCAATGGCGGGCAGCGCGCGAGCAGAAGACAGTACGCCATCTAACTGGCGGCCACCGTGGTTAGAGACGACAATGCCATCCGCGCCAAAACGGACGGCATCGCGGGCATCTTCCGGATCGAGGATCCCTTTGATCACCATCGGGCCATCCCAGAACTCGCGGATCCACTCAAGGTCTTTCCACGAAATTGACGGGTCAAAGTTATTCGCCAGCCAGCCAATGTAATCCTCAAGGCCGGTAGGTTTGCCAAGATAAGTTGAGATATTGCCTAAATCATGCGGGCGACCGTTCAGGCCCACATCCCATGCCCACTGCGGATGGGTGACCGCTTGCCAGTAGCGACGCAGCGCAGCGTTGGGACCGCTCATACCCGAATGCGCGTCACGGTAGCGGGCACCCGGCGTAGGCATATCGACGGTAAAGACCAACGTGGAGCAGCCCGCCGCTTTGGCGCGTTCCAGCGCGTTGCGCATAAAGCCACGATCGCGCAGAACATATAACTGGAACCACATTGGGCGCTTGATGGTCGGCGCGACTTCTTCAATTGGACATACGGAAACGGTAGAAAGCGTGAACGGAATGCCTTTGGCGTCAGCGGCAGCGGCGGCCTGCACCTCTCCCCGACGCGCATACATTCCGCACAGGCCGACAGGCGCGAGGGCCACGGGCATGGAGAGCGTTTCGTTGAACAGCTTTGTCTCGAGGCTCAGATCGGACATATTCTTCAGCACACGCTGGCGCAGCGCCACTTCCGACAGGTCTTCGACGTTACGGCGCAGAGTGCGCTCGGCATACGCGCCGCCATCAATGTAGTGGAACAAGAAAGGGGGCAAAATGCGTTGGGCTGCGGCGCGATAGTCGCTGGCGGCTGAAATAATCATGTGTTGTTCTCCCTGCTATTCTCACCAGGGTCACCGGGCAGGCGGGTGATACGCGCCTGGCGGGCCTGATCTTCATCGAATTGTTTAATCGTGGTGTGGACAAAGCTGAGGTGCGCCATCATGGCCTTTCGCGCGCCATCGGCATCACCGGCGACAATGGCGTCCAGCACGGCCTGATGTTGTTCTGTAAGCTGTGAAAATACAGGCGGCACAAGGTACATACGTTGGCGGCTCTGTTTTACCGAAGACTGCAATACGTCGAAGAAACCGCGCATGGTCTGTAACAGCACCACGTTATGCGAGGCTTCCGCAATGGCGAGATGAAAGCGCACGTCCGCTTGCGAAGCGAGATCCGGATCTTCGCTCTGGGTGGCTTCGAAACAGAGTCTGATCTTCTCTTTGTCAGCGCTAGTGGCCCGCATGGCTGCGTGCCAGGCGGTGCTGGCTTCAATGGCGTGGCGGGCTTCCAGAATATCGAAGCTGTAATCAGGATCGTCCGCCAGCAGGGTCTTCAGCGGCTGAACGATGTTTTGTTCAGACCAGGCTTCATGCTGCCAGCGAACAAACGTCCCGCCGCCGCGACGGCTAATCAGTACGCCTTCACTCACCAGCTTTGCTAACGCTTCGCGCAGCGAGTTGCGCGACACGCCGAGCTGTACGGCCAACTGGCGCTCAGCGGGCAACTTCATGCCCGCCTCCAGCTGTTGTTCTTCAATCAGCGCCCGCACACGAGATGCGACCTCGTCGGACAGGCGTCTGGGCATCACAATCATGGAATCATCCAGGTTAAGACATAGGCCTGCAGGGTGGTAATCACCCCCACCATGCAGGTGAAAATCAGGCTATGTTTCACGGTAAAACGGAACAGATCAGACTCTTTCCCCACTAATCCCACTGCCGCACAGGCGATGGCGATAGACTGTGGAGAGATCATCTTGCCGGTCACGCCGCCGGTGGTATTTGCCGCCACCATCAGCACATCCGAAACGCCGATTTGCTGAGCCGCGGTGGCCTGCAGGGCGGCAAACAGGGCGTTAGATGAGGTGTCGGACCCGGTCAGGAATACCCCCAGCCAGCCGAGGAATGGCGAGAAGAAAGTAAACGCGCTACCGGTGTGCGCCAGGGCCAGTGCCAGGGTTGATGAAAGCCCGGAGTAGTTAGAGATAAATGCGAATGCCAGCACCATCCCGATGGAATAGATGGGCAGTGCCAAATCTTTCAGCGTGTTACCAAAGGTCTGCAGTGCAGTGGACGGCTTCATCTTCAGCCAGACGATAGACAGCAGGGCGGCAAACAGAATCGCGGTACCGGTCGCGGAGAACCAGTCAAATTTGTACACCGCCGCGTAGGCTGTGGCTTCGTGTACGACCGGCGGCATGCGGGCTACCAGCTTGTCGAGGAACGGAACCGGAATATTCACTACCCAGTGGTACATCGCGCCGCCCGGCGCAAACAGCGCTTTAAACGGCGGTATGCTCCACAGCGTGACGGTGGCTGTCAGGAACAGGAACGGGGACCAGGCGCGGATGATTTGCCCTGCGGTGTAGCGGGTGCGCGACAGGTCCATATCGACCTGGGAAGCGCCCATATCGCCGAAGCGGAAGATACGTACCGGCTGCCAGCGTTTCAGGAACAGCGTCAGACACACCAGTGAGACCAGCGAAGAGATAATGTCCGGCAGTTCCGGCCCGATAAAGTTCGAGCTGAGATACTGGGCGATAGCAAACGAGCCGCCAGCGACCATTACCGCAGGCCAGGTTTCTTTCACGCCGCGCCAGCCATCCATAATCGCCATAATCCAGAACAGCACGATAATCGTCAGGAATGGCAGCTGACGACCGACCATCTGGCCAATCTCGAAGCTGTCCAGTCCGGTAACCTGACCGGCAACCAGAATCGGAATACCCATCGCGCCAAAGGCGACCGGCGCGGTATTGACGATCAGGCACAGCCCGGCCGCGTACAGCGGGTTAAAGCCCAGACCCACCAGCAGCGCGGCGGTAATGGCGACCGGCGCGCCAAAGCCTGCCGCCCCTTCAAGGAATGCCCCAAAGGAGAAACCGACGATCAGCATTTGCAGACGCTGGTCGGGGGTAATGGAGAGTATTGATGACCGGATGATGTCGAACTGCCCGGTTTTTACCGAGATTTTATAGACGAATACCGCGGCGATGATTATCCAGGCAATCGGCCACAGACCATAAAAGAAGCCGTACACCACCGAGGCCAAAGCGTGATCGACCGGCATTTTGTAGAACAACAGGGCGACCGCCAGAGCGATCACAACCGTCCAGGACGCCGCAACATAGCCTTTCAACTTGAGCTTAATTAGGGCGAAGAAAAAGAACAGGATTGGGAGCGATGCGATCAGACTGGAAAGCCAGATGTTACCGGCCGGATCGTAGTTCTGTTGCCAGAGATTCATTGCAGGTCTCCTGGGGGCCTCAGACATAATGGAATGAGTCTTTGCTCATCTCTTCGTCACATTATGTGTAAAAGTGGCCCTGCCAATATTGTTGTGTAGGGATAATGACAATGAATAGTTAATCAAATGTTATTTGTTGGCAACGGTATTGTACGCACATTTTAATGAAATGTGAGGCGCTGGTAGGATCTGGCTATAATTGGTAGGGCCAATTGGTGAGGCAGGAAGAGCCGGGCAAACGGATGTCGCCCGGCAGGAGATCAGAACTCGGTTTTTGCGAAGCCTGTCATCTCTTTCAGGCCCATTTCACGGCCCAGTTCGGTCATCGGGTGGACGACAATCAGACCACGCACGCTTTTCTTCAGCTTGCCCATGTCGGCCTGTTCTTTTTTGCTAATGGCGCGGCGGAAGGGAAGTTTCGTGAGCTTTTGCGCTTCTTTGCTCAGCTTCTGGCCGTGGACTTCACGCAGGCGCGCGATCTCGGCTTCCAGAGTTTCTTTCTCTTTTTCCAGCTCGGCATATTTGTCAGCGGCTTCAACCAGCGACAGGTCAGCCTGCTGGTGGCGGATGGCGTCCAGACGATCGCTCAGGCGTTTAATTTCGTTTTTTTCGACTTCTTTCATAGGATAGCTTCTGATAAAAATAGAATGTATATCCTATAGTATGCGCGCAGAGCGGGATTCTTCACAACAAATCGAAGATAAATAATCAAATGACGCAAGTATTAATCAGCTAATGATAATATTACGCTTTTGATTGATAAGGAATTTTAAGCAATAAGATCGGCCATGGCGCTTTCTGTTGGCGGGTTGATAGCGAAGCACGTTTTCCTCAATATAATCGCCCAACCGATCCTAAACTTAAATGATCAACCGCGCAGGCTAAGCGTGGTTAATACATGGAGGAGGGAGGATTATGGCGAAAATAGGTGAGAATGTTTCGGTCCTTATTGATAAGACTGTTGATTTCATGGCCTCAAGCCAGGCTTTTCGCGAGTATCTGAATAAAACACCGCCGCGCAACGTTGTCCCTTCTGAAATACCGCAGGAGAATGCGCAGCTGTATCTGCAACGTCTGGCGTACTATCGACAGCTTTATCGGCCGCAGCAGGAAGAGAAATAAGCCTGCATAGACTTATTTTTGAAAGGCTTTTTTTAAGCTGATTTTAGAAATCAGCTCGGTCAGGGAAAGTACCATCGTGGAGCGTACCATTTGCTGGTAGCGCTGGATCTGCATGGCGTGCAAACCTGAGTCTGAGGTATCAAACTGTGGCGGCGGCGGGAGTGCCGTCACGCAGTGAAGCTCGCCAAACGGCCCAAGAATCTCGTCGTCGGTAAACGCATATTCATTGCCGTCGTGATTCAGCTCTTCCCGCAGTGCCATCAGAAGCTCCGCATCTTCATACTCCGGGCGGCTGAGTACGCCCAGACCATAGATTAGCTTCAAACGAACCGAAAGATCGCCTAATGGACCGTCGCCGTCGAGCAACGGTTCTACGGCATATTTCACCGCATAGTCATCTTTGCGAAATACCTGAAGCACAAGGATATTCACCGCCTCGGTGAGCAGTTCTACGGCGGTGATGAGGAAGCTGCGTACGGTTTTGCCAGCATTCAGACGCTCAAGCACACGATTTTCAAAGGCCTGCGTTTGTTCCATTATTGCCTGCATATCTGACAATCTGTCGTTCGGGCGCAGGCTGACCTGCGCCACATTCTCTATCATTTGGTCGCGTTATATGCGTTAACCGCCTCCGCCACCACATCACTGTTGGCATCCAGACCGGATACCTGCGCCAGCGCGGCCTGTGGACCTTTTTCGTCAATCAGCGCGGCCAGTTCCTGTGCCTGCGGATCTTCTTCACTGCGATAGTGCATTGCAGCAGCAATACCGCTAACCAGATTAACGTGCGGCAGACCATACTCCAGCGTGCCCAGCAGCGGTTTAATCAGGCGGTCGCCCGCGCTCAGTTTACGCAGCGGCTGACGTCCTACGCGCTCAACATCATCTTTCAGATACGGGTTTTCAAAACGACCGAGGATTTTCTGAATGTATGCTGCATGTTTAGCTGCATCAAAGCCATAGCGTTTGATCAGTACTGCGCCGCTCTCTTCCATCGCACCTTTTACCACCGCGCGGATTTTCTCGTCGAGAATCGCGTCACGGATGGTCTGATGACCGGTCAATTTTCCGAGGTACGCGGTTATAGCATGCCCGGTGTTCAGCGTGAAGAGTTTACGTTCGACAAATGCCATCAGGTTATCAGTTAATTCCATTCCTGGGATGTTTGGCAGCTCGCCTTTGAACTGTGTTTTGTCGACAATCCACTCGCTGAATGTTTCAACGGTAACTTCCAGCGGATCGTTGGTCGCAGAAGCAGATGGCGGCACGATGCGATCCACGGCGGAATCGACAAAGCCAACATGTTCTTCAACCCAGGCTTTGTCTTCATCTGCCAGCGCGTTCATGACGTGGCCTTTCAGCTGTGTGGTTCCGCGCACCATGTTTTCACAGGCAATGATATTCAACGGGGTAGAGATGCCCTGCGCTTTGCGTTTTACCAGCCCTTTAGCGATGGCCGGAGCGATACGCTCAAGCACAACCGGACCCACGGCAGTGGTGATTAAATCAACGTGGGCAATCAGGTCGACGACATCCTCGCCGATGCTGCTGACGGCGTTGACGCCGGAAACGGTATCAACCTGCTCGTTTTCACCCACAACATGAACCTGATAGCTATGACGGGCATTCAGGGCATCGAGCACGACCTGGTTTACATCTGCAAACGTCAGCTGTATCCCCGCGTCCGCCAGCAGTTTGCCGATAAAGCCACGACCGATATTACCTGCGCCAAAATGTAATGCTTTCATAGTATTAACCTTCATTAATGTTTTTACCCAAGAGGGCTGGGGTGAGGCTTTTCCCTCAACCTAACCCTCTCCACAAGGGAGAGGATATTGTAGGCCCGGTAAGCGTGAGCGCCACCGGGCAATAACGCTTACTTACGACCAGCCAGCAGTTCCAGAACTTCATCCACGCTGGTGGTATGGGCCAGACGTTCGATCACGGATTCATCATCCAGCGCGTTGGTCAGGCTGGTGATGACCTGGATGTGCTCATTGTTACGTGCGGCGATACCAATGACCAGACGGGCAATATCGTCTTCTTCTTCACCGAAGCGTACGCCTTCCGGGTACTGGCAGAACACCACGCCGGTTTTCAGCACGCGGTCTTTAGCTTCTACGGTACCGTGCGGTACTGCGATGGACTCACCGAGGTAAGTCGGCGTCAGCTTTTCGCGGTCCAGCATCGCCTCGACGTATTCCGGCTCAACATAGCCACCTTTCACCAGTTGTTCACCGGCAAAGCGAATCGCTTCTTCTTTGTTAGAGGCTTTCCGGCCAAGGAAGATATTTTCCGCACCCAGTTTGAACAGGTGGGTATCACCCTCATCAAAGCTGTCTTTCAGGTGATCGCGGACTTTCTCTTCGTTCACATTGTGGCGCTGTGCCGCGACCAGACGTTCGGTCAGGCTGGTATACAGACCGCTGTCGAGGAAGTTGGTCAGCGAGATGTGCTGTGCCTGAGGCACCTGACGCATCGCACGTTCGGTCAGGTCACGGTGGGTAATGACCAGATCCACATCCGGCGGCAGATTGTTAATCGCGCTGTTGGTGACGGAAATCTGAGACAGACCCGCATCCTGCACTTTCTTACGCAGTACGCCTGCGCCCATGGCGCTGGAACCCATACCGGCATCGCAAGCCACGATGATTTTACGTACATGGCTCAGGTCGTTGGTCACATCGCCAGCCGCCAGCGGAGATGCGCCTTTAGATTCCGCTTTCATGTCCTGCATACGACGGGTCGCCGCATCAATATCGTCTTCTTCTTTCACTTTGCTGGTTTTCAGCAGAATGGCTGAGACCACAAAGGAGACCGCCATTGCGGCACAGATAGCAGCGATGTTGGCGAAGTAAGCGCCTTTTGGCGTCATCGCCAGTACGGCCAGAATCGAGCCAGGAGAAGCCGGAGAAACCAGACCGCCGTTCAGGATGGTCAGGGTGAATACGCCAGTCATACCGCCAAGGATAACGGCCAGGATCAGACGTGGGTTCATCAGCACATACGGGAAGTAAATTTCGTGGATACCGCCCAGGAAGTGGATGATAGCCGCGCCGCCCGCAGACTGCTTAGCGCTGCCGCGACCAAAGAACATGTACGCCAGCAGGACGCCCATACCCGGACCTGGGTTAGCTTCAATCAGGAAGAAGATGGATTTGCCCATCTCATGGGACTGCTGAATACCCAGCGGTGAGAAAATACCGTGGTTGATGGCGTTGTTGAGGAACAGGATTTTTGCCGGTTCAACGAAAATCGACGCCAGCGGCAGCATGTCATGGACAACCATGAAGTTAACGCCTGCCGCCAGAATTTTGGACAGACCTTCAACCAATGGACCAATGCCGAGGAAAGCCAGGATGGCGAGGATCATGCCGATGATGCCTGCGGAGAAGTTATTCACCAGCATCTCAAAACCGGATTTGATCTTACCGTCTACCCAGTTATCGAATTTCTTGATGCAGTAGCCGCCCAGCGGGCCTGCGATCATGGAGCCAAGGAACATCGGCATATCCGCGCCGACGATAACGCCCATGGTGGTGATAGCACCAACCACGCCGCCACGTTCGCCGCCTACCAGCTTACCACCGGTATAACCGATCAGCAGCGGCAGCAGATAGGTGATCATCGGACCGACCAGCTTCGCCAGCGTTTCGTTCGGCAACCACCCTGTCGGAATGAATAATGCGGTGATAATACCCCACGCGATAAACGCGCCGATATTTGGCATCACCATATTGCTGAGGAATCGACCAAAGCTTTGCACCTTGATCTTAATATCGGATGACATAAAAACACCCCTTCTTATGTTTGCTATCGCGCAGGCTGAAAGCCCGAGGTTTGTTAATGTAGCGGCAGGAGGTAGCCGGACCCTGTAGATACTGCGAAATCTGGCACTGAATCGTTCAACTGTCCAGTCGACGGCCTTTTATGTGATGTTTGTCACGTAAATATAGGGTGTATGGCATTAGTTAATGTGATTTTCATCACAAAATACCGGTACAAAAAAACATCACAGCGCAAGGAATCGCTAAAAATGGCGGTTAAACGTGAACTTGTTCACGTTTTCTTATTTGCTGTTTGTTGAATTTTTGTGATGTGATTCACAAAGTATTTTTGTCTGGGTTTAATCAGATGTGATCTGCGACGGATTCTGGAGCTGACATTTTCCTTGCCAGATTAAGCAACTTAAAACCAGAAAAAATATTTTTTTTGTGGTATGGCGAAAACCGCAAACTGCAGTTATGTTCAAAACATCAGCCTGGGTGCATACGGCTGCCGGCATAAAAAAACTCTAATTAGCGTGAATTCGAGGCAGGTATGTTTCTAAATTATTTCGCGTTAGGCGTGCTGATCTTCGTTTTTCTGGTTCTGTTTTACGGAATCATCGCCATCCATGACATTCCCTATAACATCGCTAAAAAGCGCAATCATCCTCATGCCGACGCTATCCATACGGCAGGGTGGGTCAGTCTTTTTACGTTACATGTTATTTGGCCGTTCCTGTGGATTTGGGCCACGCTCTACCAGCCCGAAAAGGGGTGGGGGATGCAGTCGCACATCACGCCGACCGGAAAGGAACCTGACCCTGAGATAGCCGTGTTGGCCGCGCGCATCGCCCAGTTGGAAAAAAAGCTGGATGGGGAAAAGAAAATCGATAACTCCACCTTTCCGGAGATTTAATCATGGATTTGTTAATTGTCCTGACTTATGTGGCATTCGCCTGGGCCATCTTCAAAATATTTCGCATTCCGGTAAACCAGTGGACGCTTGCTACTGCGGCATTAGGCGGCGTATTTATTGTGGCGGGACTGATCTTATTAATGAACTATAACCATCCGTATACCTTTACGGCGCAAAAAGCGGTTATTTCAATTCCCGTTACCCCGCAGGTCACAGGAATTGTTAGTGAGGTGACGGATAAAAATAATCAGCTGATTAAAAAAGGCGAAGTGTTATTTAAACTCGATCCTGTGCGTTATCAGGCGCGGGTTGACAGACTCCAGGCCGACCTGGTTACCGCGACCCACAACATCGACAATTTGAAAGCGCAACTGTCGGAAGCGGTCGCAAATACCACTCGCGTGTCTGCTGAACGTGACCGCCTGTATAAAGATTATCAGCGTTATTTGAAGGGTAGTCAGGCGAAGGTTAACCCGTTCTCCGAAAGTGATATCGACAATGCCCGCCAGAACTATCTGGCTCAGGATGCGCTGGTAAAAGGCTCAGTAGCGGAACAGACGCAGATTCAGAGCCAGTTAGACAGTATGGTCAACGGTGAGCAATCCCAGGTCGCCTCCCTGCGCGCCCAGCTTGCCGAAGCCAAATATAATCTTGAACAGACCGTTGTGCGTGCGCCCAGCAACGGTTACGTGACGCAGGTGCTCATTCGCCCGGGGACCTACGCCGCCGCGTTGCCTCTGCGACCCGTGATGGTATTTATTCCTGAACAGAAACGGCAAATCGTGGCGCAATTTCGCCAGAACTCACTGCTGCGTCTTGAACCGGGTGATGAAGCTGAAGTGGTTTTCAACGCGCTGCCAGGCCAGGTGTTCAGCGGCAAACTAACCAGTATCCTTCCCGTTGTTCCGGGAGGTTCTTATCAAGCGCAGGGAGCATTACAGTCCTTAACGGTGGTGCCGGGGACCGATGGCGTACTGGCAACCATTGAACTGGATCCGAATGCCGATGTGGAGGCGCTGCCGGACGGTATCTATGCCCAGGTGGCGGTCTATTCCGACCATTTCGCCCACGTGTCGGTGATGCGTAAAGTGCTACTGCGCATGACCAGCTGGATGCATTACCTTTATTTGGATCATTGAGACCGTCATCACCTGCCATTTGCGCTGACCTGAGCCATACTAAGCTGTGCCCCACAATCGTTGGGCATAGCTTTTTGTTGGCAAAAAGGACCCGGCATGAAACTCATTGGCAGCTATACCAGCCCTTTTGTGCGTAAAATTTCTATTCTGTTACTGGAAAAGGGCATCACCTTTGAATTTGTAAATGAACTCCCCTACAACGCGGATAGCGGCGTGGCGCGCTATAACCCGTTAGGAAAAGTGCCCGCGCTGGTTACTGATGAGGGTGAGTATTGGTTTGATTCTCCAATCATCGCGGAATACATAGAGCTGCTGGATATTGCGCCAGCTATGTTGCCGCGTGAACCGCTGGCGGCGCTGAAGGTACGTCAGTTGGAAGCGCTGGCAGACGGCATTATGGATGCCGGTCTCGTCTCGGTACGCGAACAGGCTCGCCCCGCCGCACAGCAGTCAGAAACTGAGTTGTTACGCCAGCGGGAGAAGATCACCCGCAGTCTGGATGTGCTGGAAGGCTATCTGGCGGATGGTACGCTGAAAACGGATACGGTTAACCTGGCCACCATTGCGATTGCCTGCGCTGTCGGCTATCTCAATTTTCGTCGGGTCGCGCCCGGCTGGTGTGTGGACCGCCCGCGTCTGGTCAAACTGGTGGAAACGCTCTTTCAACGCGAAAGTTTTGCCCGTACGGAACCGCCAAAGGCTTGATACACGTTATGTCCGCATGAGCAAAGTCACGATACAATCCTTCCTATATCGATAGCCCTCTCCACGGTGGAGAGGGCCACCAACAGCCAGGCCCTTTCATGACAACCGACATGCGTTCACTCTACAGCCAGCTTCCTGCTATCGATCGTTTATTGCGCGATAGCGCTTTCTCAGCCTTACGTGAATCCCACGGTCATACCCGGGTAGTTGACCTGCTGCGTCATATGCTCGACGAAGCCAGAGAAGCCATTCGCGACGCCCACGCGCTCCCGGCATGGTGTGAGGACTGGGCGCAAGAAGCCAGAGCCAGGCTGGAAAGAGAATCGCAAAGCGCGCTGCGTCCAGTGATTAACCTGACCGGAACGGTGTTGCATACTAACCTGGGTCGTGCCTCGCAGGCCGAGGAAGCCATCGAAGCGGTGGTGCAGGCGATGCGCACGCCGGTGACGCTGGAATACAGCCTGGATGATGCCGGGCGCGGACATCGGGATCGGGCGTTGGCGGATTTACTCTGTCGCCTGACGGGGGCCGAAGACGCTTGTATCGTGAATAACAATGCGGCAGCGGTTCTGCTGATGCTGGCCGCCACGGCTAACGGCAAAGAGGTGGTCGTTTCGCGCGGTGAGCTGGTGGAAATTGGCGGCGCGTTTCGTATTCCTGATGTGATGTGTCAGGCCGGATGTATGCTGCGCGAAGTGGGGACCACCAACCGGACACACGCGAAAGATTATCGTCAGGCGGTGAATGAAAATACCGGCCTGCTGATGAAGGTGCATACCAGTAATTACAGCATCGAAGGCTTTACGAAGTCGGTGGATGAGGCAGACCTGGCCGCCATTGGCCGGGAGCTGGATGTACCGGTGGTGGCGGATCTCGGCAGCGGTTCGCTGGTCGATCTCAGCCAGTATGGTTTGCCGCAGGAGCCGATGCCGCAGCAACTGATTGCCGCAGGCGTGAGTCTGGTGAGCTTCTCTGGCGATAAACTGCTGGGTGGGCCACAGGCCGGAATTATCGTCGGTAAAAAAGAGATGATCGCTCGCTTACAGAGCCATCCGCTGAAACGTGCGTTACGGGCGGATAAAATGACGCTGGCGGCGCTGGAAGCAACGTTGCGGCTCTATCTGCATCCGGAAGCGCTGGCGGCGAAGTTGCCGACGTTACGCCAGCTCACCCGCTCGCAAGAGGCGATCCACGCGCAGGCCCAGCAATTACAGGCGCAGCTTGCCGATCGTTACAGCGACGAGTTTGCTTTGAATGTCATGCCTTGCCTGTCGCAGATTGGTAGCGGTTCGTTACCCGTTGACAGGTTACCCAGCGCGGCATTGACCTTTACCCCGCATGACGGGCGCGGTAGCCGCCTTGACGCACTGGCCGCCCGCTGGCGTGCGCTGCCTGTGCCGATCATTGGGCGAATTTATGATGGCCGCATGTGGCTGGATCTGCGCTGCCTTGAAGACGAGACCCGGTTTATGGAGATGATGCTGAAATGATTATTGCAACCGCCGGACACGTTGACCACGGAAAAACAACGTTATTACAGGCGATTACGGGCGTGAATGCCGACCGTCTGCCGGAGGAAAAAAAGCGTGGCATGACCATCGATCTCGGCTATGCCTACTGGCCGCAGCCGGATGGGCAGGTGCTGGGGTTTATTGATGTTCCCGGACACGAAAAGTTTTTGTCCAACATGCTGGCGGGTGTAGGCGGTATCGACCACGCGCTGCTGGTTGTCGCCTGTGATGATGGCGTGATGGCGCAAACGCGTGAACATTTGCAAATTCTACAGCTGACGGGCAATCCGCAAATCACCGTGGCGCTCACGAAAGCCGACCGCGTGGATGAGGAACGCATCAATACGGTGCGTAAAGAGGTGCACACCACGCTGGAAAACTATGGTTTTGCCGATGCGGTTCTCTTTGTGACTGCCGCCAGTGAAGGCCGTGGCATCGAAGAACTGCGCCACCATTTGTTGCAGTTAACCTCGCGCGAACATGCCCGCGATCACAGCTTCCGCCTGGCGATTGACCGTGCCTTTACGGTTAAAGGCGCAGGGCTGGTGGTGACCGGGACGGCGCTCAGCGGTGAAGTGAATGTCGGTGATACGCTGTGGCTGACGGGCGTCAACAAGCCAATGCGCGTACGTAGCCTGCATGCGCAAAACCAGGCTACTGAGCATGCTCATGCCGGGCAGCGTATTGCGCTGAATATTGCAGGCGATGCGCAAAAAGAGGAGCTTAGCCGCGGCGACTGGCTGCTTTCAGATGTTCCGCCAGAGGCGTTTAACCGTGTGATAGTCTCTTTAGAACATGCCGCGCCGTTGATGCAGTGGCAACCGCTGCATATTCACCACGCGGCCAGCCATGTCACCGGGCGCATCTCATTGCTTGAAGGAACGCTGGCGGAACTGGTGTTTGATACACCGCTGTGGCTCGCCGATAACGACCGCCTGGTGCTGCGCGATATTTCAGCCCGCACGACGCTGGCTGGCGCACGCGTCGTCACGCTCAACTCACCGCGACGCGGAAAGCGTAAACCGGAATATCTGCAATGGTTGTCGGCGCTGGAAAATGCACACACCGACGGCGACGCCCTGGCGCTACATTTGACGCGTGGGGCGGTGAATATTCCTGATTTCGCCTGGGCGCGTCAGCTCAACGGCAACGGTATGCGTCCGTTGATTGAGCAACATGGTTTTATTCAGGCGGGATATAGCCTGTTGAATGCTCCCGTTGCCGCGCGCTGGCAGCGAAAAGTCCTCGATACGCTGGCGACCTATCACGAACAGCATCGTGATGAGCCAGGGCCAGGGCGCGAACGCCTGCGTCGTATGGCTTTGCCGATGGAAGATGAAGCGCTGGTGTTGCTGCTGATAGAAAAGATGCGCGAGAGCGGCGCCATCCATAGCCATCACGGTTGGCTGCATTTGCCGGATCACAAGGCGGGGTTCAGCGATGAACAGCAGGCTATCTGGCAAAAAGCAGAACCACTTTTTGGCGATGAGCCGTGGTGGGTGCGCGACCTGGCAAAACAGACGGGGACGGATGAGCAAATGATGCGCGTGGCGTTACGACAAGCGGCGCAGCAAGGCATCATTACTGCGATCGTGAAAGATCGTTATTATCGTAACGATCGTATTGTGGCCTTCGCCAATATGATCCGCGAGTTGGATCAGGATAAAGGATCGACCTGCGCCGCCGATTTTCGCGACAGGCTTAACGTGGGGCGTAAATTAGCTATCCAGATTCTGGAATATTTTGACCGGATTGGTTTTACGCGTCGTCGCGGGAATGATCATTTATTACGCGATGCATTACTGTTTCCTGAAAAATAATGAAACAATTAATTCAGAAATCAAATGAATTAATACAATATATATATTGATTGAAATCAGCACATTAGATTATTAACCTAATGTGCTTTTTTTATTCTGAATGTTATGAAAATAACAACCGCGATCATATTTTGTTGGAAATTTCACACGTATGCTTCCTGACTCTTTTGAGTAATTAAGGATCGTACAATGGCTGCTTCAACATTTTTTATTCCTTCCGTGAATGTAATCGGCGCTGATTCATTAAAAGATGCGCTGAATACAATGGCGGAATATGGTTTTCGCCGCACGCTGATTGTCACGGATGCCATGTTGGCCAAATTAAGTATGGCTGGCGAGATTCAGAAGGCATTACAGGAACGTGATATTTTCAGCGTAATTTACGATGGTACGCATCCTAACCCCACGACCAGCAACGTTGCTGCTGGCCTGCAAATGCTGAAAGAAAACGACTGCGATAGCGTTATTTCTCTCGGCGGTGGTTCACCACACGATTGTGCGAAAGGCATTGCGCTGGTGGCCGCTAACGGTGGCTACATCGGTGATTACGAAGGCGTTGACCGCTCTGCAAAACCGCAGTTGCCGATGATTGCCATCAACACCACGGCGGGTACGGCATCTGAAATGACCCGTTTCTGCATCATTACCGATGAAGAACGCCATATTAAAATGGCGATTGTCGATAAGCACGTCACCCCGCTGCTGTCGGTCAATGACTCCTCGCTGATGATCGGTATGCCGAAGTCTCTGACGGCGGCCACCGGTATGGATGCGCTGACCCACGCTATTGAAGCCTACGTTTCTATTGCTGCGACCCCGATTACCGATGCGTGTGCGCTGAAAGCGGTCACCATGATTGCGGAAAACCTGCCGGTTGCCGTTGAAGATGGCAGCAATGCTCAGGCACGTGAAGCCATGGCTTACGCGCAGTTCCTTGCAGGTATGGCATTTAACAACGCCTCGCTGGGTTATGTGCACGCCATGGCGCACCAGTTGGGTGGCTTCTACGATCTGCCACACGGTGTATGTAACGCCGTGCTGCTGCCGCATGTGCAGGTTTTCAATAGCAAAGTTGCAGCCGCTCGTCTGCGTGATTGCGCGGCTGCCATGGGCGTTAACGTCGCAGGACTGAGTGCAGAGCAAGGGGCGGAAGCCTGTATCGCGGCGATCCGTGAACTGGCGCAGAAAGTGAATATTCCGGCCGGTTTGCGTGAGCTGAACGTGAAGGAAGAAGATTTTGCCGTTCTGGCGACCAATGCCCTGAAAGACGCTTGTGGTTTCACTAACCCGATTCAGGCGACTCATGACGAGATCATGGCGATTTATCGCGCTGCGATGTAATTCGTGATACCTGTCGTAAAGAAGTAAAAGGCTGGCGAATAATTCGCCAGCCCCGTCTACCCTTGTAGTACCCCTACAGCAAGGAGACGGTCATGACCAATAACCCCCCTTCAACGCGTATTTATCCCGGCGAGTATGGTTACCCTCTGAAGTTAAAAGCCCGATACGATAACTTTATCGGCGGTGACTGGGTCGCGCCGGTGGACGGCGAGTATTACCAAAACCTGACGCCGGTCACTGGGCAATTGCTGTGCGAAGTGGCCTCTTCCGGTAAGAAGGATATCGATCTGGCACTGGATGCCGCGCACAAAATAAAAGATAAATGGGCGCAGACATCCGTGCAGGACAGAGCGGCGATTCTGTTCAAAATCGCCGATCGTATGGAGCAAAACCTGGAGCTGCTGGCGACGGCAGAAACCTGGGATAACGGTAAGCCCATTCGTGAAACCAGCGCGGCAGACGTGCCGCTGGCAATTGACCATTTCCGCTATTTCGCCTCCTGTATTCGTGCGCAGGAAGGGGGGATCAGCGAGGTTGATAGTGAGACCGTGGCTTATCATTTCCATGAGCCTCTTGGCGTGGTCGGGCAAATTATCCCGTGGAACTTCCCGCTGCTGATGGCCAGTTGGAAGATGGCGCCCGCGTTGGCAGCGGGTAACTGCGTGGTGCTTAAACCCGCGCGCCTGACGCCGCTTTCCGTGCTGCTGCTGATGGAAGTCATCGGCGATCTGCTCCCGCCTGGCGTAGTGAACGTGGTAAACGGCGCGGGTGGAGAAATCGGTGAGTATCTGGCGACGTCTAAACGTATTGCGAAAGTGGCGTTTACCGGCTCAACCGAAGTCGGCCAGCAGATCATGCAGTACGCCACGCAGAACATTATTCCTGTCACGCTGGAGCTGGGCGGCAAATCACCCAATATCTTCTTCGCGGATGTGATGGATGAAGAAGATGCGTTCTTCGATAAAGCGCTGGAAGGCTTTGCGCTGTTTGCCTTTAACCAGGGCGAAGTGTGTACCTGTCCGAGCCGCGCGCTGGTGCAGGAATCCATTTACGAACGCTTTATGGAAAGAGCCATTCGCCGGGTGGAGAGTATCCGCAGCGGCAACCCGTTAGACAGCGTGACGCAAATGGGGGCGCAGGTTTCACATGGTCAACTGGAAACCATTCTGAATTACATCGATATTGGTAAGAAAGAAGGGGCGGATGTCCTGACCGGTGGACGGCGCAAGCAACTGGATGGTGAGTTAAAAGAGGGGTACTACCTCGAACCGACCATTCTGTTTGGTAAAAACAACATGCGGGTTTTCCAGGAGGAGATCTTCGGCCCGGTATTGGCTGTTACGACCTTTAAAACCATGGACGAAGCGCTGGAAATTGCCAATGACACCCAATATGGACTTGGCGCTGGCGTCTGGAGCCGTAACGGGAATTTGGCGTACAAAATGGGGCGTGGGATTCAGGCGGGGCGTGTATGGACCAACTGCTACCATGCTTATCCGGCACATGCGGCGTTCGGCGGCTATAAGCAGTCGGGCATTGGGCGCGAGACGCACAAAATGATGCTCGAGCACTATCAGCAAACGAAGTGCCTGCTGGTGAGCTACTCGGATAAACCGCTGGGGCTGTTCTAATATCCCGTCACTTACTGCCCGGTCGCGCTTAGCGTACCGGGCATCAAGTTATGTCCTGCAGTTCAAAGTATGACAAGGGTACCCTATGGATTTCGTGTTGCTTCGAGGCGGCAAGAGAGGGAATCCCCAGGAGCTTACTCCGGTAAGTGACTGGGGTGAGCGAACGCAGCCAACAAAGAAGCAGCTCGAAAGACAACGGGTATATATAGAAACTCATATATCGTTATATAAATAACACCATTGCATCCAATCTGGTCATTCCACTACTATTATCAACTCTATTTTTTAAATAAATAGCAGCCGAATTTTTTAATTTTAAATCCCTGAGGCAAATATGTTCCTTGATTATTTTGCATTAGGAGTGCTTATTTTTGTATTCCTGGTCATTTTTTACGGGATTATTATTCTGCATGATATTCCCTATCTTATTGCAAAGAAACGTAACCATCCTCATGCTGACGCGATACATGTTGCGGGCTGGGTGAGCTTGTTTACCTTACATGTTATTTGGCCCTTTTTATGGATCTGGGCAACGCTTTATCGCCCGGAGCGCGGCTGGGGTATGCAGAGCGCGGATTCTTCCCTGATCCAGCTTCAGGCGCGGGTTGCCGACCTGGAAAAGAAACTGGGTGAGGGTAAGACCTCTCCGGCGGAGTAATTTCGATGGATTTACTGATTGTTCTGACCTATGTGGCATGCGCATGGTCAATTTTTAAAATTTTTAAAATTCCTGTAAATAAATGGACGGTACCCACTGCGGCATTGGGGGGTATTTTCATTGTTTGCGGGCTTATATTACTGATGAATTATAACCATCCGTATACCTTTAAGGCGCAAAAAGCGGTAATTTCGATTCCCGTAGTGCCGCAGGTCACGGGTGTTGTAACAGAAGTGACGGATAAGAAGAATACGCTGATCAAAAAAGGCGAAGTTCTGTTTAAGCTTAATCCAGGACGTTATCAGGCACGGGTCGATCGTCTGAAAGCCGATATTGTCACCGCTCAGCATAAAGAGCAGGCGCTGGTTGCGCAGTTAGACGAAATGAAAGCCAATACGCAGCGGGCAAAGGCCACGCGTGACAAGCTGGCAAAAGATTACCAGCGCTATGCGCAGGGGAGTCAGGCGAAGGTCAACCCTTTTTCTGAACGGGATATCGATGCGGCGCGCCAAAACTATCTGGCGCAGGAAGCATCGGTGAAATCGTCTATTGCGGAGCAACAGCAAATCCAGAGCCAGTTAGACAGCCTGGTACTGGGTGAAAATTCGCAAATTGCCAGCCTGAAGGCGCAACTCGCCGAAGCGGAGTTTAACCTTGACCAGACCGTGGTTCGTGCGCCCAGCGATGGTTACGTTACACAGGTGCTGATGCGCCCAGGAACCTATGCCGCGGCGCTGCCTATGCGTCCGGTGATGGTGTTTATCCCGGAACAGAAGCGGCAAATTATCGCCCAGTTCCGTCAAAATTCGCTGCTGCGACTGGAGCCAGGCGATGAAGCGGAAGTGGTGTTTAACGCTCTGCCGGGTAAGGTATTTAGCGGCAAACTGGCAGCTATCAGCCCGGCAGTACCGGGTGGAACATACCAGTCGAACGGGGCGCTGCAATCCTTAAACTCTACGCCCGGTTCAGAAGGGGTGATCGCCACGATTGAGCTGAACGACAATGCGGATGTGAGCGCGTTACCTGACGGGATTTACGCCCAGGTCGCCGTTTACTCTGACCACTTCGAACATGTGTCAGTCATGCGTAAAGTTTTGCTGCGGATGACCAGTTGGGTGCATTACCTGTATCTCGACCACTAGGTGCAGGCTATTTTGCTTACTCAGACAGCTGTAGCGTCTGAGTAAGCTGCTGACGTATCTCCGCTAACATTGCGTCGAGAATAAACTGTACACGCCAGGGCTGATATTCCCGCTTGCGGAAAATCGCCACCAAATCCAGCCACCATTCGTGTTGCTCGGAGAAACAGGGAACTAACAACCCGGATTGAACGTCTTTTTGTATACTCGCATAAGGCGCAAAAACAATGCCCAGATGATTACGCGCCAGCGCCAGCGCGGATTGTGTATTGTCACAGACGTAGTTTCCGGTCACCCGGTAATCATGCATTTCCTTGCCGCCCGCGGCGCTGAAGCGCCAGATATTGGCATCATCAATCATCATTGAATCAATTAAAATACAGGAATGATTTTCCAGCTCATCAGGGCTGTTAATAGGATGCTGTTTGATATATTCAGGGCTGGCAAACGCCATTACTGCATATTTGGTAATGAAGCTGGCGACCAGTGATTCATCTTTGGGATGCGCATAGGTAATTAAAACGTCACAATCATCCGGGAAGTCTACACCTTCATAAAATGCTTTCCGTTCAAGGTTGCAGGTTTTCAGCGAGAGAGTAATACCACCGATATCCTGAATTTTTGCAATAACGTGTTGCGATAAGTAAGCAATAATTCCGGTTGGTGCATACACCGTTACCCTGCCACGTTTTTCATGCTTATAATCAGCGATGAAACTATTTAGCTGCTCGTTTCTGTCCAGCATGTCATTGATGTAAGGTAGCAGCGCTACACCAAAGGGCGTCAGGGTCAACTGCCGGGTGGTGCGGTCAAATACCTTTAGTCCAACTTTGGATTCAAAATCAGCAAGGTACTTGCTGACATTAGCCTGTGCGATGCCGAGAACCGTAGCGGCATGACTGATGTTTTCACTGGCAGCAATTACCGAAATAATCTTCAGTTCCCGGTGTTTGAGTTGTAATTTGTTCATCGCCAAACCCAATATATATATGTTTGTATATACTACTATATAAATATGAAGGTTGCATCGATGAAATTGTAAGCATTATTATGCACGCGCTTTGTAGCTTATTTTAAAATGGAATGTTGGCATGTTAATTAAACGCAATATTGTGGCGCTGTTCGCCTTTTCTTTTATGGCGAGTGCAACTGCCGCAGAATTTTCTATTGGCGGTGGCGCTGTCTATAATGAATCTCCTTATCGTGGATATAATGATAATGTTCATGCAGTACCGCTTATCAGTTATGAAAGTGAATCATTTTATTTTAGGCAAACAACACTAGGCTATATTCTTGCAAAAAGTGACAGTAATGAATTTAGCATTACTGCCTCTTACATGCCGCTTGAGTTTGATCCCGGTGATAACGACGATCATGCGATGAAGCAACTGGACAAGCGTGATGCAACCGCGATGGCGGGTGCCGCATGGTATCACCATGAGAAATGGGGCAGCGTGAAGGTCTCTGCCGCAGCGGATGTACTGGATAACAGCAATGGCTGGGTGGCGGAAATGTCTCTGTTCCGCCAAATGCCAATGGGCAAGCTGACGCTGACGCCGGCGATTGGCGTGCTCTACTATGACGAAAAATTCAACGAATATTACTACGGCATCTCTGGCAATGAATCCCGCCGTAGTGGGTTATCAAGCTACTCCCCAGGGGACAGCTGGACACCGTACGTTGGCCTGTCCGCTAAATACGCGTTGACCAGCAACCTGACGCTGCTGGCCAGCGCCAACTATAGCGCGCTGCCGGATGATATTAAAAATAGCCCGATGGTTGATCGCGATGACAGCTTCACCTTGATGTCCGGTCTGACCTGGCGTTTCTGATTCTCACCCGTTTGTCCTCAGGGAGGAGGGCAATCTTTTCATGATGTTTTGACGGATGGGCTAACCGCCGCCATCCGTCGTCATCATTACTGCTCGTTTATCCAGATTCGCATTTCGCCTTCACCACGGTTTGCCCAGCTAAACCACGGAATGAACGTCAGCGTATGCGTCTGGCGCGAAGCTGGTGAAACATCGTAGTGCCACAACGCTTGTTGTGCCGCATTGTGGGTACTTTGCTTCACGCCTTCGGCCTGAATTAACATCTTATGGCTGAATAGTCCCTTCCCCTCAAACACCCTGAACTCACTCTCTTTTGGCAGCCACAGGTTATGCAACTCTTCGCCGTTGTCGGCCTGCTCCAGACAATACACCAGCGGCCCACGCTGAAGGGCGACCTTACCGGCAACATGGCGCACCAGTGGATTCCCGTATACGCGACGCACGGGCATCGGCAGGGTCAGGCTTAGCGTATCCCCCTCCAGCCAGGTTCGGCTGATGTGCAAATAGCCTTTACGTATATCTTGCGCAACCGGTTGACCATTCAGCAAAATCTGCGGCGCGGAGCACCAGTCCGGCAGGCGTAACGCCAGGGTATGATCGACCGGTAGCGGTGATTCAATGGCGATTGTTACCTGCTCATGCCACGGATAATTTCCGCTGATGCGCAGTTTGAGCACTCCGTCTGCCACAGGAACTTCCATGCTATTGCCGACATACATGTTGATATACAGTGCGTCCTGACGTGGCGTATAGATGTAATGACCAAGAGAAGTGAGTACGCGGGCGATATTGGGCGGGCAGCAGGCGCAGCCAAACCAGCGCTGGCGAACGGGCTTTACATGGTCGTAAATATGATTGAATTTTAACGATTTAGGATGCACCTCCAGCGGATTAACGTAGAAGAAGTGCTTACCGTCCAGCGCCATGCCGCCAAGTACGGTGTTATACAGGGCACGCTCCATTACGTCGGCATACTGGCTGTCGGCTTCCATTTCCAGCATCCGGCGGGCGAACATCATCAGCCCGATTGAGGCGCAGCTTTCGGCATAGACGGAATCGTTGGGCAGATCGTAATCGCTGCTAAACGCTTCGCCGCTGCTTTGCGAGCCGATCCCGCCGGTAATATACAACTGACGCTGGGCCATATTGTTCCACAGACGCAAACAATCCTGACGCTTGCCTTCATCCTGACTTAGGCGTGCCAGATGCGCCACGCCGGTCATCAGATAAACAAAACGTACGGCATGACCGATAGCCGTTTGCTGCTCTGAAATAGGCTGGTGTGCCTGGCTATAGGGCTTATCATTCACCATCCATGCCGGACCGTAAGTGTGCCAGTAAGACGTTTGGCCGCGTTTTTCGTACTCTTCATCATAAAAATGAGGTTGCACGCCGCGTTGCTCAACAAAGTAATTTACCAGCGCCATATAGCGTGGTTGCTGAGTGACTTCGTACAAACGCATTAATGCCAGCTCGATTTCCGGGTGTCCGGGGTAACCGCGCAGTTGATTCTCTCCCAGCCCAAAAACGCTGTCGATATGATCTGCCAGGCGGCACACTACCTCTAACAGACGACGTTTTCCCGTTGCCTGGTAGAAAGCAACGCCCGCTTCAATCAAATGACCCGCACAGTACAACTCATGACACTCAGCGAGGTTAGTCCAGCGCTCATCCGGGGCTTTGACCGTAAAATACGTATTGAGATAGCCATCTTCACACTGCGCGGCGGCGACCAGTTCAATGACCTCATCGGCAGTTTTCTCAAGCGCCGCATCGGGCTTCTGGCACAGTGACCAGGCGACGGCTTCCAGCCATTTCGCCACGTCGCTGTCCTGAAAAACCATCCCGTAAAACTCGCCTTGCTGAAGGCCTGCGGCGATACGGAAATTCTCGATCGCATGGCTTGGCTCCGCTTCTGTAATGCGGTCATTGAGCGCATCCCACTGGTAGGGGATCACCACGTCACGCACCAGTTGCTGATACTGTCCGAGGAACGGATCGCTGACCGTGAGCTTATGCAGGTCGACTTCCAGTACATTCATTTCGTGCTCCTTAAGGCTGTACATGACGCTGACGCAGATCGGTAGCAATGCGCGACATCATCGGGTTATTGAGTTTGCAGATGCGGACAGACAGCGCCAGCAGCAGGTGGAACAGTGCGGGCAGCAGCGTCTCCATGGCAGTAATCCCTTGCAGCGAACTGGCGGTTTGATTACCGGCGCCGGGCTGATAGGCGACAAAAATAAACAACAGGCTGATGATCCCCGCGCTGGAGGCCCAGGCCAGTTTGATGAAGAACAGGTTGAAGGCGAAATTCATACCGGAGGAACGTACGCCGGTTTTCCACTCGCCATAATCATCGGCAAAGGCCATCAGTGAGAAGTGCAGCGGTAGCGTGAAGCCCAGAATAATGCCGTTACCGAGGATAACCGCCAGCCATAATGCCTGATAAGCCGGGCCGGTTGGCAGGAACCACATCAGCACCGCCAGCGCCGCCAACACCAGGTTGGTGTAGTAATAGAGTTTGACGGTATCAATGCGTCGGGTCAGCGGGCTGACGAGCACGGAACCGATGATAGAGGCGAAGGTGACCATCGTGAAAAACAACGAGGTGTAGGCGGTGCTGCCTTCCAGCACGTAGGTAATGAAGTACATGTACCCGCCGCCGCGAATATTAAAGACGTTAATCAGCAGGAACGACATCACCAGCATCAGCAGCAACTGGTCATTTTTGCGCAGGCCGCCAATATGTTCGCGCAGGGTAAATTTCCCCATCATCGCCAGCGGCACACGTTCACGCACCCAGAAGAAACAGCACAGGAACATGACCACCGCGATGGCGCACAGGACGCCGACACCGAACTGGTACCCCTGCGCGGCATTGCCCTGGCCCAGCACATCCACCATCCACGGCAGGCCGACGGAGACGAGAAAACCCGCCACGCCGCACAGCACAAAGCGCCATGACTGGCAGGCGATCACCTCATTATGGCGGGTGGTCATGGTGTTAATCAGCGCACAGTACGGTACGTTGATGGCGGTATAGCCGACGGAGAGCAAGAGATAGGTGCCGAATGCCCAGGCGATTTTTACGCCCATGCTGGCGTCTGGGACGGTAAAGGTCAGCACGCCGATAATGCCAATCGGAACCGCGACCCACAGCTGCCAGGGGCGAAAGCGTCCCCAGCGGCTTTGCGTCCGATCGGCGAGAACGCCCATAATGGGGTCGGAAATCGCATCAAACACGCGCAGGGCAATAAACAATGTTCCAACCAGCGCGGGCGTTAACCCGAAGACATCCGTATAGAAGAACGTCAGGAAGTTCATGATCAGGCAGGTAATCACCGTCCCGCCTGCGTCGCCTAACCCATACCCTATTTTTTCACGCAGGGATAATTTGTCGTCTTGCGCACGCTGTGCCAAATCAGATGTCGTAATCGGAGCCGAAGTCATAAATAACTCCCGGAAGTAATATTCGGAATGTATCCCGCTACTCTGCGGGTTATTTGGATGTAATTTGCAAAATACATGATTAATTTTGCACGTTATGTTTGGGTCAACAAGGGAAGAGAAAAGTATAAAAAGGTGACAATTCCGACTTCATTGGGAAAATGTGATTTCGATCCGGCGAAAAGCGATTTTATCGTGAATAATCAAAGGTAAAGGCTGGTCTAATTAATGCAAAAAGCGGGAATTTGAATATATATGCTAGAATTGTCCATGTCTCTGCCGATTAAAGTGCAAAACGGCGGGTTATTTATTTCACGCGGTATCGGTAGCCATCCTGCGCGGCAATTGCAATCCTGGGAAATAATCTTTGTCGAAAAAGGGACATTAACGATTCGCGAAGGCAGTAACATTTTTTATGTCAGTGCCGGGGAAAGTCTGCTGCTGTGGCCGCATCGCTTACATATTGGCGTGGGGCAATTTCCGCCCGATTTAAAATTTTACTGGCTGCACTTTGAGTTAACGACAGGAAACGATGCTCCATCAACAGAACCGTTACTTGCGATTCCTCAGCATACCCGGGTGAGCGAGCCGCAATATATTATTTCACTGTTCCGCCAGTTCTTACGCGAGCAGGAAAATATTCATCGCAGCATGGCGCTGGAACTGATCCTGCTGTTGATTTTGCAGCAAATATCCGCAGCCGCCGGCGAGCAACCTGTTGATAGCCCTGGGAATGCGCTGGCATGGAAAGCGCAGCAAATGATTCACACCCAGTTCCACCTGCCGATTTGCGCTTCAACGCTGGCGAAAGAACTGCATTGCAATGCAGACTATCTGGGGCGTGTTTTCCGTGGCGCTTTTCGCCTGACACTTACCGAAGCGTTGCATCGTCAACGGGTGAGAGCGGCAGAAAAACTGTTAATCAGCGATTCGCTGTCGCTCACTGAAGTGGCGCGGAGATGTGGATTTAACGACGTGGGCTATTTTCGCAAAATCTTCCGCAAGCATACCAGCCTGACCCCAGCGGCATGGAAACGGCGCTATTGCAAAGAACATATCAATAGCGCCTGACCCGTTACTGCCCGTAATAGGCATTCGCGCCGTGTTTACGCAGATAGTGTTTATCCAGTAACTCAGGCTGCATATCCGGTAACTGCGGGGACAACTGGCGTGAGAACAACCCCATGTAGGCGCACTCCTCTAGTACCACGGCGTTATGCACAGCATCCGCGGCGTTTTTACCCCAGGCAAACGGACCGTGTGAATGCACCAGTACCGCCGGAACCTGCATCGGGTTCAGGTCCCGTTGCTCAAACGTTTTAATGATGACTTCGCCGGTCTGGTATTCATATTCACCGTTGATCTCTTCCACGGTCATCATTCGGGTGCATGGGATAGTGCCGTAAAAGTAATCGGCATGCGTGGTGCCCCATGCCGGGAGATCAAGACCCGCTTGCGACCAGATTGTCGCATGGCGTGAGTGCGTGTGCACAATGCCGCCGATTTCAGGGTAACGGCGATACAGCGCCAGATGGGTTGGTGTGTCGGAGGAGGGTTTTTTACTGCCTTCAACCACGTTTCCGCTGGCGATATCCACCACCACCATATCGTCGGCGGTCATCACGTCATACTCCACGCCGGATGGCTTGATAACCATCAGTTTGCGTGTTTCATCCACTGCGCTGACGTTACCCCAGGTAAAGGTGACTAAACCATGTGCCGGCAGCGCCAGATTCGCCGTCAGCACCTCGGCTTTCAGTTGTTCTAACATGGGAAACCTCCTTCCTGCATACGGTCTTCTATCCAACGTCGGGCCTGGATAATTTCCAGCACGGGTTCTTTTGCTTTTTCAGTCCACATTTCAATCAGAAACGATCCGCGATAGTTCAGTTCATGCAGCGTTTTGAAGATGCCCACAAAGTCCACGCACCCTTCGCCGAAGGGGACATCGCGAAACTGGCCCGGATGGGTTTCGGTTACCGGCAGCGTGTCTTTCAGATGGATAGCGGCGATACGGTCGATGCCCAACGTCAATTCAGCCGTAACGTCGTTACCCCAGGCGCTGAGGTTGCCCACGTCCGGGTAGACGGTGAACCACGGCGATGAGAGCATTTCATCCCACTTTTTCCACTTGCTGATCGAGTTCATGAACGCGGTATCCATGATTTCTACCGCCAGCATCACCTGTGCGGCGGCGGCTTGCTCGACGGCCCATGCCAGCCCTTCGGCAAAGCGCTGCTGCGTACCGTCGTCATGTTCTTCGTAATAGACGTCGTAACCGGCCAACTGAATGGTACGAATACCTAAATCACGGGCCAGGCGGATGGCTTTGGTCATGATGTCGCGCGCCCGGGCGCGGACGGCTTCATCGCGGCTGCCAAAGGGAAAACGGCGGTGGGCCGACAGACACATGGAAGGAATAGCCATGCCGGTTTCCAGCATCGCGCTCACCAGCGATGCGCGCTGGGCAGGAGTCCAGTCAAGGCGCGACAGACGTTCATCGGTTTCATCTACCGACATTTCAACGAAATCAAAACCGCAGCTTTTCGCCAGCACCAACCGCTCCGGCCAGGAGAGGTCTTTGGCCAGCGCTTTTTCATAGATACCTAACGGATGGTTACGCATACTGTGCCCCCCAGATGGCGTCGATTTGCGCATGGAATTCAGCGGCAACCTGCGCCGGGTGTTGTGCTCCCGCCAGCGCGCGTCCGGCGATAAAGGCTTTGACGTTGATGTCGCGAAACAGCGGCAGGTCGGCGGGCGTGATACCGCCGGTAATCGACAGTTCCAGACCGATATCGGAAAGCGCCTTCATCCGCGCCAGATCCGCTTCTCCCCACTGTTGACCGCTGGCCTGCGCGTCACGTCCACGATGATAAATTGCCTGGCGAACGCCGACGCGATGCCAGTCGCGGGCATCATCCAGGGTCCAGTTGCCGAACAGTTCCATCTGAATTTCACCGCCGCAGGACTGTGCGACGCTATGACCTTTTTCTACGGTAGCCAGGGGCGCGGCGCAGATAATGGTCATCCAGTTGGCGCCTGCGCCAAACGCTTGCTGGGCGAGGGTTTCACCTGCATCGGCTACCTTCCAGTCGGCGACGATGATTTTATTTGGGCACTGAGCGCGCAGCGCTTTCACCGCGCCCAGACCTTCGGTTAAACAGAGAATCGTGCCCGCCTCAACGATATCGACACTTTCCTGTAACAGAGCGACATCGCGTTGGGCCGCTTGTAGATTCGTGTGGTCAAGCGCCAGTTGCAGTAATGGTCGACTCATTCTTCGTGCTCCTTAATACGGGCGTGATAGCCCTGCAGTGCGGTAATTAAATTCTGGTATTGGTGGTATTTGCGCTGATAGTTCGCATGCGCCGCGGCGTCCGGCAGCAGCGTGCGTACCGGATGCTGTAAGCTGCGTTGGGCCTCGCTGAAATTGTGATAAACACCGGTGCCTACGCGGGCGGCGAGCGCTGCGCCAAAGCAGCCGGTCTCTTCGACCTGCGGCAGTTCGATACGTAACCCGCTGACGTCTGCCAGCATTTGCATCCAGACGTCGGAGTGCGCCGGGCCACCGGTAACGCGCAGGGTATGCGCCTTGGTAAAGCGCTCGCGCATGCGGTTGAGGTGGGTCATATGGCTGAAAACCACGCCTTCGTAGATGGCCTGTAACAAGTGGGCGCGGGTGTGTATAGCCTGCATGCCATAAAAACCGCTGGTCATCTCCAGCCCGGCGTTGCTGCCGTACAAAAAAGGCAGGAACAAAAGAGCGCTACTGGCCTTCGGCAAGCTGGCAACGGCCTGGTTGATCTCATCGAAAGAGAGTTCGCCCCATTGGGCGGTAAACCACTCCAGATTGCCGGAAGAGGTTGGGCTGGCTTCGTGAACGATGTACTGCCCGTTATTGACATAGCGGCCATAGACATAAGGATGCGCTTCGTGGTCGCGCAGGCCGTGAGCGATCCCGCTAGTGACAGCCCAGGTCCCCATCACCGCGTTGAGGGTGTGTTCATCTTCGATCCCGGCGCAGAGTGCGGTGGAAACCACATCAAACAGACCGCCGACGACGGGAGTACCCGCCGCCAGACCGGTTATGGCGGCTGTTTGAGCGGTGATTTCCCCGCATATTTCTGCTGAACCGACAATGGGCGGTAGCGCATTGTCTATTTCACTGATGCCCAGCCACTGGGTCAGACGCGGGTCGTACTGACCTGTCGTCATGTTGTAGAGGTTGGACTCGGAGATGTTGCTCTCTTCACAGCCTTTCACGCCGGTTAAGCACCAGCGCAGGTAGTCATGGCCCATCATGACGCTGCCGATTTGCGCGTAGCGTAGCGGTTCATTTTCTTTCACCCAGCGCAGGAGGGATGCGGGATGTCCGGTCCACAATGTCTGGCGGGTGACCGGGTAGAGCTGTTCGGGGATCCCATCCTGCTGCCAGCGCTGAACGATGCCCATCGCACGTCGGTCGGAAGAGAGAATGGCATTGCCCAGCGGCTTGTCCTGTTTATCGAGAAGGAACAGTCCCTTGCCCTGAGCGGAAATACCGATGCCTTTGATTTGTTCACCGGATACGCCGGTGCGCTTCAGCAGGCCGGCAATGGTGGCTACACACTGTTGCCACAGCTGGTGCATATCGCGTTCGGCGTAGCCCGGTAATGGCGATACGGTCTGCAACGATTGCCGGTTAATTCCATGCTCATGACCTTTGGCATCATACAAACCGGCTTTCAGATAAGTACCGCCACAATCGATCCCCAGCCAAAAGGTCTCTCTATCACTCATCTTTGTTATCTCATTTTTGCCGGATGGCGCTGCGCGTATCCGGCCTTGGGTATTTATTGATTTTGTAGGCCCGGTAAGCGCAGCGCCCCCGGGCATGGTTTTACGCCGTGCGTTTATGTGGGTTCAGTGTTTTGAGCGGCGCGGAACCCGCATCGCATTTCGCTGGCAGCAGCAATGCCATCAGCGCGGCCAGAGCCAGTGAAATTGCCAGGCAGTAAACACCTGCATCTTTGCTGTACAGGGTGATGAGTACGCCGACCGCGTAAGGACCGCAGAAACCGCCGAGGTTCCCCAACGCATTGATGACCCCACGTGCGCCACCGGCCATTTCCGCGCTAAACAAACGCGCCGGAATAGTCCAGAACACGCCCGCAGCCGATTGCAGGAAGAATCCGCAGCCAACCAGCGCGGCATAAGCCAGCCAGACGTTATTTTTCAGTGCTACAGAGAGGAACATGCACAGGGCAAAGCCAATCAGCGGCAGGCAGACGAACAGCTTGCGTTTACCGGTCCGGTCAGAAAGAGAAGAGAACAGGAACATCCCGGCAATCGCGCCGACGTACGGCAGAATGGCGAGCATGCCAACTTGCCCCATGCTGCTGTGGGTCAACTCTTTGAGGATGGTCGGCAGCCACAGGGTGTAACCGTAAATCCCGGTCTGATAGAAGAAGTTCAGGGCGATAAGTTGCCACATGGTTTTGTCGGACAGCACTGCGCCCAGAGAGGCATTTTTGACCTCTGTTCCGGCAATAGCTTTTTGCTCGGCGGCCAGGGTTTCTACCAGGTAATTTTTCTCCGCCTCAGAGATCCAGCGCGCTTCCTGCGGACGGTCGTAAACGGTATAGGCCCACAGCACCAGAACGACGACGGAGAGTAAACCTTCAATAATGAACAGCCAGCGCCAGTCGAGTACGGTGATTATCCAGCCCGAGAGCGGGGCGGTAATGATCCCGGCAATAGGCACAAACATAATCACAATCGCATTGGCGCGACCGCGTTCGGCGTCGGGGAACCAGTTACTGATCATCGTCAGCACCACCGGCAGCATGCCGCCTTCGGCCACGCCGAGTAAGAAGCGCAAAACCAGCAGTTGATACTGATTAGTGATTAATCCCGTCAGAACGGAAATAACCGCCCAGGCAACCAGCGACCAGCCGATAAATTTCTTGCCGCTGCCGTGTACGGCAATTTTTCCGCCGGGAACCTGTAAAAACAGATAACCGATAAAGAAAATCCCGCCAGCCAGACCTGCCATGGTGGCGGAAATACCTAATTCCTCATCCATTCCGCCGGGCATCGCAAATGCGATATTAACGCGGTCCATATAAGAGATAATACAAGCGATCAGAATCGGGGGAATAATCCGCAGCCAGCGCTGGCGGGGTATATCTTTGAGTGTAGGGCGAGAGGTCATGTTCATATTAATATTCTCGTAGGGTCGTATTTTTATAGTTTTGCTTTGTTTAATGCAGCGATGCCGTCGCGTAATATCGCTACGCGATGGTTCACATCTGCATTGGCATTTATTTCCAGCAATTTAATACCGGCAAATTGCAGTGGTTCGGTTCCTGCGCAGGTGAATAATTCGCGGGCATGGTCGGTGGTCATCAGGCTTTGCGGGCAGAAAGGGGCAAATGGGGCGTGTAGGTCCTGCCACTCGCCGTATTCTCCTGTCAGCGTCGTGCCAGAAAACATCAGCGCGCCCAGTTTCCCGGCCCGTTGGGCCTGCTGCGTGTGGGCCAGCGGTAGGGCGAGGTTCTGCCCTTCAATCGCCGATCGCGCCCAGTTAATACACACGCTGATGTCGTAACCGGCGATCGCATCCAGTACGTTTTCTAACGGCAAAAAGCCTTTGCGCGGCGCCGGGCCAGTCATGGCATCGCAATGTTCCAGTACCAGATCGCAGGACCAGTCCCAACGGGTAATTTCCTGGAGCGAACGGGCAAACGCGTCGGTGGCCTGAGCGACGTTTGGGTTGCTTGCCAGCGGGGCGGCATGCAGTTCAAGGGCGATTACTTTCCCGGCGCTGGCCGCATTAATATGGTTGATTTTCTGGTGCAGATGGCGGTAATACGCCACACAGGCCTGACGCTGTTCTTCGTCGCTGGAGGCCAGCCCAAAACCGCTATTGTTACCACGACGGCGCATGGTCTCCATAATCGCGGTGACCACGATTCGCCACTCGCCTGGCGTATGGCGCAATAACCACTCGTCACCTAACGGATGCAGATGCTCAAGGCAGGGCTGCTCCAGTCCGCGAATATCCGGGGTATCTGAGAGTTGACGCCAGAATTCCTTCTCTTCCTCTTCACTCTTTTGGTGAAATGAGGGTGCACAAGGGTACGCACCGATAATATAACCGGTTGTGTTAGCTTTCATTTTTTGTGCTCCTTTTATAAAACTGAAATAGCAACCTTCACGACTATTTTGCGGATCGGCGTGGCGACAGTTTTATGACATGCTGGACGATGAACATCCTGCGGGAAAAATATGGCGTAACTTCCCGGAATCATTTCAATAAACGATTCATGTTCACTGGCGTGATAAAAAATAATATCGCGCTGTTCTAATAACGATTCGCTGATTGCATTATTTCCGGTATCAATGGCGATACCGATTTTTTCTTCACCCCAGGCTAAAAACTGAATATCCAGATAGCGGCGATGTACTTC
Source organism: Citrobacter freundii complex sp. 2025EL-00176 (assembly GCF_053309355.1). Classification (NCBI taxonomy): domain Bacteria; kingdom Pseudomonadati; phylum Pseudomonadota; class Gammaproteobacteria; order Enterobacterales; family Enterobacteriaceae; genus Citrobacter; species Citrobacter freundii complex sp. 2025EL-00176. The sequence continues at coordinate 214,228 of NZ_JBRYHT010000005.1, forward strand.
AGGGCGATTTTCGGCAGCGTCACGCGTGGTTAAATCGATAATTTGCGCGAAGATATTTTTACCCTCGATCTCCACCACGCCCGGCTCAAGTTTGTGGAAATCCGTGGTGCGCAGGAAATCGAGCGCCCTTTCAATCGCCACGGGCAAACGACACGGGTTAGGCTGAGCAATATGTCCAAAGATCATGGTGTTGCTCCTTACAGCGCCTGAATTTTCGCCCAGACGCTGTCATCAACGGTGATACCGTTACGGCGATTTTCTTCCAGTAGCTTTGTAAACTCGTGGCCTGGCAGACGAACCGGCGTGTTTTCATCCGCGCGTTCGGCGGTGGTGATGAAGTCCATAATCCGCTGTAGTTTGGCGTCGCGCGTGGCGCCATCGATCAGCTTATCCACTTCAATGGCGATGAAAATCTGCGAAACGCCATATTCGTCACTGTTATCCTGAGTGACTTCCGCAACGGAAGAGCCGTCAGAAAGCAGGGTGGCAATCATATCCAGCACAATCGACAGACCTGAACCTTTCCAGTAACCCATTGGCAGAATGCGACGATTTTTTTCGATAACGCCAGGCTCTTTGGTGAGATTGCCTTCATCGTCAAAACCACCGTCTACCGGCAGTTCGCGACCGGCCAGGCGATTCACTTCCAGCATGCCGTAGGAGAACATCGACATCGACATATCAACCATGGTGATTGGCGTGGAAGGGATCGCGACAATCAGCGGGTTAGTACCAATGCGGCATTCCTTTGAGCCCCACGGCGGCATGACGGCAATTGAGTTGGTCCAGCAGATACCAATGTAACCTTTCTCCGCAGCCTGCCAGCCGTAGCTGCCGCCGCGCATCCAGTGGTTGGCGTTACGCAGCGCCACCAGACCAATACCGTGATCGGAAGCCAGCTCAATGGCCCGGTCCATCATCTTTTTCGCCGTCAGGTTGCCGATCGAACGCTGGGCATCCCATTGCTCAATCGCGCCCAGGCTGGTGATGCGCTGAGGTTTGGCTTCAGGAATGATGTCGCCGTTATCAAGTTGCTGAATGAAGCGGGGAAAACGGTTGACGCCATGCGAATAGACACCGGATTCGGTGGTGCGTGCGAACATTTCGGCACAGGCATCGGCGGTTTCAACGGCGATACCGCGTGCCAGCAGTACCCGATTGAATGCATCTTTTAACTGCTCAAAGGTGACTTTCATTCCTGTTTCCTTGTTTAAATTTGATCGCTTTTTTATCTCTAAATTTCACTATGCGAAATCTGATTTCAAATATAGCGATCAAAATTTAACAGATCAACGGGGAGGCCTGTTTTTTAAAATCTGAAAAATCAAACAGTTGTGTTTTTTCGGTTCAGATCGTGAACTGAAACACACTTTGCGTTACCATCAGAGCGCGACGAAAAGGGGAGCGGAAAAAATGGGCACAAAAGAGAGTGAAATGACGCAAGACAAAGAGAGGCCAGCCGGAAGTCAGAGCCTGTTCCGTGGGTTGATGTTGATTGAGATCCTGAGCAACTATCCGAATGGGTGCCCGCTGGCCCACCTGTCTGAACTGGCGGGGCTGAACAAAAGTACCGTGCATCGACTCCTGCAAGGATTGCAATCCTGCGGCTATGTCACTCCCGCACCCGCTGCGGGCAGCTATCGCCTGACCACTAAATTTATCGCCGTTGGGCAGAAGGCGCTGTCGTCACTGAATATCATCCATGTCGCCGCGCCGCACCTTGAAGCACTGAATATTGCCACCGGCGAAACCATCAACTTCTCCAGCCGTGAAGATGACCACGCTATTTTGATCTATAAGCTCGAGCCGACGACGGGCATGCTGCGTACCCGCGCCTATATCGGCCAGCATATGCCGCTGTACTGCTCCGCGATGGGCAAAATCTATATGGCGTTTGGGCATGCGGATTACGTGGCATCCTACTGGGAGAGCCATCAGGATCTGATTCAGCCGCTGACCCGCAATACCATTACCGGTTTACCGGCGATGTACGATGAACTGGCGCAGATCCGCGAAAGCAGTATGGCGATGGATCGAGAAGAGAACGAGCTGGGGGTTTCCTGTATTGCCGTGCCGGTGTTTGATATTCACGGTCGGGTGCCGTATTCGGTGTCGATTTCACTTTCTACCTCGCGTCTGAAGCAGGTAGGGGAAAAGAATTTACTTAAGCCGCTGCGCGAAACCGCTCAGGCAATTTCCAATGAGCTGGGCTTTACCGTTCGCGATTAGGCGCATGCCTGGCGTCGTTCAGGCACCTGACAAAATTTAACCGTTTCCCCTGTCCGATCAAGGCGGCAGGGACGCTCTCTCTGGCACTCTGTGGTTTTAACTCAGACGGAGGGGGCAATGAACGCGTTTATAATGGCGGATGCGGCAAAATGTATTGGGTGTCGTACCTGCGAAGTTGCCTGCGTTGTCGCGCATCAGGAAAATCAGGATTGCGCATCGGTCTCCTCCGGGGCGTTTATCCCGCGGATTCGGGTTATTAAAGACGACGCCTTTACGACGGCAGTTACCTGTCATCAGTGCGAAGATGCTCCCTGTGCTAACGAGTGCCCAACGCACGCTATTCGTCGTGAACATGGGCATATCTTCGTTGAACAGGCGCATTGTATCGGCTGTAAAAGCTGCATGGTTGCGTGTCCGTTTGGGGCGATGAATGTTGTCGCACGAACGGCACGGGCGCAGGCGATAAAATGTGATTTGTGCTGGCATCGCGAGACGGGACCTGCATGTGTAGAAGCCTGCCCGACCCGTGCCTTGCAGTGTATTGATGCTGTCAGTATGCAGCGACAGCGTCTGCGTTCACAGCCGCTGTGAAGCGATCCCGACCCGCGCTCGGGTCGGGATTTGCATTAACCTTCCAGCCAGGCGCGCTCGATCTCTTCCGCCAGAATCTTCACACCAGCTTCGATTTTCTCCGGCTCTGGAACGTAATTCATGCGCATGCACTGATGGGTATGCGGCCAGGGTTTATCCAGCCCAGGGAAGAAGTAATCACCGGGAACCATCAGTACGCCACGCGCTTTCAGGCGCTGGTACAGCAGCTCGGTGGAAATAGGCAAATCTTTAAACCATAACCACAGGAAAATCGCCCCTTCTGGTTTATGGATGAGGCAGCGATCTTCGGATAAGTAGCGGCGAATGATCGCAATTGTCTGCTGAACGCGCTGGTAATAAAACGGTTTGATCACCGTCTCAGAAAGGCGCAGAAGATCGTTACGTTTAATCATTTCGCACATCATCGCCGGTCCCATTCCGCCAGGCGCAAGGCTGATAATGCCGTTCATATTGGTGATGGCGGTGATGATTTTTTCATTGGCGATAATGATACCGCAGCGGGAGCCTGGCAGACCCAGCTTAGAAAGGCTCATGCACAGCACAATGTTTGGGTTCCACAGCGGCCGCGCTTCGCTAAAAATGATGCCAGGGAACGGTACGCCATACGCGTTATCGATCACCAACGGGATGCCGTGCTGGTTGGCCAGCCGATCCAGCTTCATCAGTTCTTCGTCGGTGATCACGTTGCCTGTCGGGTTAGTCGGGCGCGACACGCAGATCATCCCCGTTTCTTCACCGATGTGCAGATGTTCAAAATCAACGTGATACTTAAACTGGCCTTCTGGTAACAGTTCGATGTTTGGGCGTGCAGAGACAAAGAGTTCTTCTTCCAGCCCGGAATCGGCATAGCCAATATATTCCGGCGCTAATGGGAACAACACTTTTTGGGTTGTTCCGTCGGCGCGGCGTCCGGCGAAAAGATTGAATAAGTAGAAAAATGCACTCTGACTGCCATTTGTCAGTGCAATATTTTGTGGCTCGATATCCCAACCCTGCTTCTCACGTAGCAGTTTCGCCAACTCGGCCAGTAGCTCGGTTTTACCTTGTGGACCGTCATAATTGCAAAGCGCATCAGCGGCTTTGCCGTTTTCCAGCATATCTGCCAGCAGAGACTGAAAGTAATTTTTCATCTCTGGGATTTGCGCCGGATTACCGCCGCCGAGCATGATGGCGCCTGGTGTGCGTAAGCCATCGTTGAGGTCCTCCATCAGGCGTGTGATGCCTGAATGGCGGGTAAATTTGTCGCCAAAAAGTGAGAATGTCATAGCAGGTGGTCTGTCGAACTGAGTAGTAAAGTGGCTAACCATAGCGCTACCTATGGCGGGGTGCAAATCAGGGGCATCAGGCTGGATTGATGTTTTGTGCTGCAGATTTTTATCTGACTAGTTTTTTATCGTGAGTTGGGCTTCTCGCATCAGCGAGTACGAGAAGCCCGTCAGGATCAATGCTGACCGGCCCACACCACCATGACTTTATCGTTGCCACGCTCACGGACGAATCCGTACCCCTGCTTCAATGTCAGTGTGGTTTGTTTACCGGCACCAATGGCGGGGTGTCTGGCCCTGAACTGGCTGATACGTTGCCAGTGTGCGACGCTGGCGGCAGATTTCCCGGTCACGTCCTGCCAGTTCATCTCTGAGCGCGTACCCTGCAAAGGATCGGACCCCGTGGGACCGAAAGGCCGGGCCGACTCGTCACCGTAAAACAGTTGTACGGCCCCAGGCGCTAGCAGCAATAGCTCGGCGGCTTTGTCTCCACCCTCGCGGAACAGCCGGGTATCATGGGAGGAGAGATAGCTCAGGACGTTGAAATCCTGCAGTTTTTCCGCCATCTGTTGCCAGGTGAGATCCATATTTGCCAGACAATCGACGGCTTTCGCCGCCTGCTCCTGATAGTCGAAATTGATCATCGCGTCGAAACCGTGACGATAATAGTCGCTTTGCATGACGCCGTGGCCCCAGGCTTCGCCGGTCATCCAGAAGGGATTGTCATCCAGCGCTTTGTCCGGGTGGGCTTTCTTCCATTCGATCAGCGCCGCGCTGGCCTGTGTTTTTAGCTGCTGCCAGGCGGGAAGCTCAACATGTTTGGCAGTATCGACCCGAAAGCCGTCAATTCCGTAATCGCGCACCCACTGACTAAGCCAGTGGGTCAGATAGTCCCGGGGCGTGTAGCCGGCGATAGCTTTGGCGTGAGTATCCGGTTTGTGCTGATAAAAGTTAGGCAGGCCGGAGGGCGTGGTGGATTCGGTTTTCAGATCGGGCAGAAAAGCCAGCGACATGGTCAGGTCGTCAAAACCAGGGTTGTCGTAATCGCCAATATCGGTGCGGATCCAGTTTTTGCCCCACCATTTTTCCCAGCCGGCTTTATCGCTGAAGTTGATGTAATCATTAAAGCTATGCCAGCTCTGCCCGGCGGCTGGCTTCCAGTCTGTCCAGCGTTCGCCGAGCGTGTTTTTCAATTCATCGCCTGATAAGTACAGGGCCCCAAACTGATACTCCTGCATATCCGCCAGCGTGGCGTAGCCAGCATGGTTCATTACTACATCGAACAGGACACGGATGCCGCGCTGGTGAGCGCCGTCAACCAGCGCGCGCAGATCGTTTTCGTTGCCCATATTGGCGTCGAGCGTGGTCCAGTCCTGAGTGTAGTAGCCATGATAGGCGTAGTGGGGAAAATCGCCTTTGGTGCCACCGCCGACCCAGCCGTGGATTTGCTCAAACGGCGCGCTGATCCATAGCGCATTGACGCCCAGTTGTTGCAGATAGTCGAGTTTGCTGGCAAGACCGCGTAAATCGCCGCCGTGGAAGGTGCCAATTTCTTGCATACCGTCGTTGCGCCGACCGTAGCTGTGGTCATTGCCCGCATCGCCATTCACAAAGCGGTCCGTCAGGACGAAATACACCGTCGCGTTATGCCAGTCAAAAGCGGCGGGGGAGTCGGTTTCCGCCCGTTCCAACAGCAACAGGCCGTTACTGGTTGCGGCGGGCTGCAAGGTAATCGACCCGTTTTTTACCGTCGCCGTTTGGTTACTGTAGTAGTCGCGCACCACGGTGCCTTCCGGGAAGGTCTGACTGACGTCCAGCGTTAATGGCGAACCATCCCATTTTGGACACTGGCGAATTTGGGTGCTGACGGGGTCAGCGGCGCTTTTGACTGAGAGCATCAGCGTTGGCGTGCCGGAGCGGGTATCGACTTCCAGCGTGTAATCGCCGTCCTTGAATAAACGCCACTGCGGCGGGGCGCCTTCACAAGGTTTGAGCGACAGCATCTGGTTGAGTTTTATTGCATCAGCTGGCTGCCAGCACTGTTGGTCAAAATTCAGAATTAAAGGACGAGTACCCTTCGTCAACGCTGCATGGCTGACGAATTTACCCGTGCCTTCCGCTTCGAAGGTGGGAAGTCCCTGAGAAGTCCATGTGGAGGCGATGGCAATGCCGGGTATTAGCGCCAGCGCAACGGCGGCAAGTTTCATAATGCGGTCCTTGATGCTGCGATTTTCGCCAGTTTGCCAGTGAAATCAGGCCGGAAACTCCTCCTTTGAGGTGATTCCGCCAGGAGGAGAAGTGAGGGTGAGTTAACGCGTGCAAAAAATGAACTAATTTTGCGATAACCCCCACATTTTCATCAAATTAATGGCAGCCCGAATCGTTAACGCGTGACATAGTTTCAGAATTGGACTATTCCTTTGGGTGCTCTTGACCGTTATTTTTGATATGATTTGAGATTCATCTCTCATTTTTGTGAAAAATATAAGGTGTTGGAATGTATAAATCCGACCAGGAGACCTAATGATATTGACTCCCATTCGACGATATGGGGCAATGATTCTTATGTTACTCACCGTTGCATTTTCGGGTGAGGTGCTGGCAAAGACACACACGGCGACAACGAGTCACAAGCCCCAGGTAATCAAGGCAAGTAATAAACAGGTTAGCAGTAAACAAGAGTATTCTCGCAATAGTGCAAAGAGTAGTTCACTTCCTGATTTGCGAAAATACCCTTCCGGAACACCAAGGAAAAAAGCGTTTCTCCGGACGGTTATGCCTTATATTACCAGCCAAAATGCTGCCATTACGGCGGATCGTAACTGGCTGATTTCAAAACAGTACCAGAATCGCTGGTCACCGACAGAGCGTACGCGGATGAAAGACATCGCCAAGCGCTACAAGGTGAGCTGGTCTGGTAACACGCGTAAAATTCCGTGGAATACGCTGCTTGAGCGTGTAGACATTATCCCGACCAGTATGGTGGCAACCATGGCTGCGGCTGAAAGCGGCTGGGGTACGTCGAAGCTGGCGCGGAGCAACAACAACCTGTTTGGCATGAAATGTGGCAAAGGGCGTTGTAACAATGCCCCAGGTAAGGTGAAAGGCTACTCACAGTTTGAATCAGTGAAAGAGTCAGTCAATGCCTATGTCATTAACCTGAATACGCACCCTGCTTACTCTTCTTTCCGTAAGTCACGTGCGCAACTGCGTAAAGCCGATCAGGAAGTCACCGCTACCGCGATGATCCATAAGCTGAAGGGTTATTCTACGAAGGGACAGAGCTACAACAACTATCTGTTCGCAATGTATCAGGATAACCAGCGCTTAATCGCCGCGCATATGTAACGTGCGCTAATCCGGTCTACAAATCATCTTGTAGGCCGGATCAAACGAAGCCGCCATCCGGCCATTCTCTCTATAGCAACACTTCACTATTCACATCGCGATACTCTTTTGGCGTCGTGTCGTACTCTTTCTTGAAGACAGAATAGAAGTACTGCAGAGACGGATAGCCGCACATTTGTGAAATTTCGTTGATTGAAAGCGTGGTGGAAATCAACAGGCTGCGCGCTTTTTCCAGCTTTTCGGCATGAATTACCGCGTGGATAGTTTCTCCGACCTCTTCCTTAAAACGTTTCTCCAGGTTCGACCGCGAAATCCCCACTGAATCCAGTACCTGTTCGACTTTAATGCCTTTGCAGGCATGGTTGCGGATAAAGTGCATCGCCTGAATCACCGCCGGATCGGTCAATGAACGGTAGTCACTTGAACGGCGTTCAATGACGCGTACTGGGGGGACCAGTATGCGTTGCAGCGGTAGTTCTTCATTCGCCAGTAAACGGTGCAGAAGCTTAGCGGCCTGATACCCCATCTGCCTGGCCCCCTGAGCAACGGATGACAGCGCCACCCGCGACAGGTAACGGGTCAGTTCTTCGTTGTCGATGCCAATCACGCACAGTTTTTCCGGGACCGGAATATGCAAGTGTTCGCACGCTTGCAGGACGTGCCGCGCTCGCGCGTCGGTGACGGCGATAATGCCGGTTTGCGGCGGCAGAGTTTGCAGCCAGTCCGCCAGACGATTTTGCGCGTGCTGCCAGTTTTCCGGTGCGGTTTCCAGCCCCTGATAGACAACACCGCGGTACTTTTCTTTCGCGACCAGCTGGCAAAACGCATATTCACGTTCAGCAGCCCAGCGTTTGCCGCTTGAAGCGGGCAGTCCGTAGAATGCGAACCGGTTGATCCCTTTTTCTTTCAGATGCAGGAAAGCGCTTTCTACCAGCGCGTGGTTATCAGTGGCAATGTAATGTACCGGCGGATAATCCTGTTCCGCATGGTAGGAACCTCCGACGCCGATGATGGGAACATCCACATCGGCAAGTAATTGTGCAATGTCATCATCGTCATAATCAGCAATAACACCATCGCCTAACCAGTCTTTGATATTATCAATGCGGGCGCGGAAATCTTCCTCAATGAATATATCCCACTCTGATTGCGATGCCTGTAAATATTCACCCACTCCTTCTACCACCTGGCGGTCGTAGGCTTTATTGGCATTAAATAATAGAGTGATGCGGTGACGTTTATCAAACATAAGAATCTGTCCTGGAAGGTTAACGTGGCCTGTCGATACTAGCAAAACCGCAGGTATGACTGCTTGATGAAGCGTGACAAATTTTTATTTTCCTGATGCTACGCAAAATTCACATACTGAACGCGGGATGACAATTGCCATTTTTTATCTGCGCATTACGGTTTTTTGTTTAATGATTAACCTTCGATCGCGATCGCTTTTTTAATTCTTTTTTCAATGCGCTTTTTTGGGAGCCAGCGCACGTTTGGGTATTCTCTTAATAGCGGTGTGAAATAACGTAATTGAGCAATAAATCAGGAAATTCCAGTATAGCGATATCGCAGTTTACTCGCCGTATTACCTGATTATGGAGCTTATTATGCAGGCTTATTTCGACCAACTCGATCGTGTTCGTTTTGAAGGGACTAAATCTACTAACCCGCTCGCATTTCGCCATTACAACCCTGACGAAATCGTGTTGGGCAAACGCATGGAAGATCATCTGCGTTTTGCCGCCTGCTATTGGCATACATTCTGCTGGAACGGTGCGGATATGTTCGGCATGGGCGCTTTCGATCGCCCGTGGCAGCAGCCTGGAGAAGCACTGGCGCTGGCGAAACGCAAAGCGGATGTCGCGTTTGAGTTCTTTCACAAGCTGAACGTCCCTTACTACTGCTTCCATGACGTGGATGTCTCGCCGGAAGGCGCATCGCTGAAAGAGTACAAAAACAACTTTGCGCAGATGGTTGATGTGCTGGCGGCAAAACAGGAACAAAGTGGGGTCAAGCTGCTGTGGGGAACGGCAAACTGCTTCACCAATCCACGCTACGGCGCGGGCGCGGCCACCAACCCGGATCCTGAAGTGTTCAGCTGGGCTGCCACGCAGGTGGTCACGGCGATGGACGCCACGCACAAACTAGGCGGCGAAAACTACGTTCTGTGGGGCGGTCGTGAAGGCTATGAAACGCTGCTGAATACCGATCTGCGTCAGGAACGTGAGCAGATTGGCCGCTTTATGCAACTGGTGGTAGAGCATAAACACAAAACGGGTTTCCAGGGCACTTTACTTATCGAACCGAAGCCGCAGGAACCGACCAAACACCAGTACGACTACGATGCGGCGACCGTTTACGGGTTCCTCAAGCAGTTCGGCCTGGAAAAAGAGATCAAACTGAATATCGAAGCCAACCACGCTACGCTGGCGGGTCACTCCTTCCATCATGAAATCGCCACAGCTATCGCGCTGGGTCTGTTTGGCTCTGTCGATGCCAACCGCGGTGACGCCCAACTGGGATGGGATACTGACCAGTTCCCGAATAGCGTAGAAGAGAATGCGTTGGTGATGTATGAAATCCTCAAGGCGGGCGGCTTCACCACCGGCGGTCTGAATTTCGATGCCAAAGTCCGTCGTCAGAGTACCGATAAATACGATCTGTTCTATGGTCATATTGGCGCGATGGATACTATGGCGCTGTCGCTGAAAATTGCGGCCCGTATGATTGAAGACGGTGGTTTGGATCAGCGCGTGGCCAAGCGTTATGCCGGTTGGAATGGTGAGCTGGGCCAGCAAATTCTGAAAGGGCAGATGACGCTGACGGAAATTGCGCAGTACGCTGAACAACATAACCTGGCGCCAGTGCACCAGAGCGGCCATCAGGAACTGCTGGAAAACCTGGTAAACCATTATTTGTTCGACAAATAACAGGTTTCTGAGAACGTCCGTAAGCCCGGAAAGCTACGCGCTGCCGGGCCTTTCTTTAAGGAACGATACGCTATGTATATCGGGATAGATCTTGGCACCTCAGGCGTAAAGGCCATTCTGCTGAATGAGCAGGGCGATGTGATCGCTTCGCAAACGGAGAAACTCACGGTCTCGCGCCCGCATCCGTTATGGTCAGAGCAGGACCCTGAACAATGGTGGCTGGCAACGGATCGCGCCGTAAAAGCGCTGGGCCAGCAGCATTCGCTCAGTGAGGTGAAAGCGTTAGGGATTGCCGGCCAGATGCACGGCGCGACGTTACTGGACAAACAACAGAAAGTATTACGTCCCGCTATCCTGTGGAACGATGGCCGCTGCGGTGAAGAATGCGTAATGCTGGAGAACCAGGTTCCGCAGTCTCGTGCTATCACTGGCAACCTGATGATGCCTGGCTTTACCGCGCCAAAGTTGTTGTGGGTGCAGCGCCACGAGCCGGAGATTTTCAGCCAGATTGATAAAGTGCTGCTGCCGAAAGATTACCTGCGTCTGCGTATGACCGGCGATTTTGCCAGCGATATGTCTGATGCGGCAGGTACGATGTGGCTGGATGTCGCTAAACGTGACTGGAGTGATGTCATGCTGGCGGCCTGTAAGCTGTCTCGTGCGCATATGCCTGCGTTATACGAAGGTTGTGCGATTACCGGAACATTGCTGCCAGAAGTCGCCCAGGACTGGGGAATGAGTGAGGTTGCGGTCGTTGCCGGGGGCGGGGATAACGCGGCGGGGGCGGTCGGCGTAGGCATGATGAATGCCGGTCAGGCGATGCTTTCGCTGGGTACATCCGGCGTCTATTTTGCGGTAAGCGACGGCTTCCTCAGCAAGCCGGAAAGCGCGGTCCACAGTTTTTGTCATGCTTTGCCGGAGCGATGGCACCTGATGTCCGTGATGCTGAGTGCGGCATCCTGCCTGGATTGGGCGGCAAAATTAACCGGACTGGCGAGCGTACCGGCATTGATCGCCGCAGCGCAACAGGCTAATGAAGACGCCGAACCGGTCTGGTTTTTACCTTATCTGTCCGGTGAACGTACGCCGCATAATAACCCGCAGGCGAAGGGCGTATTTTTCGGTCTGACGCATCAGCATGGTCCGGCAGAACTGGCGCGGGCGGTACTGGAAGGTGTGGGATTTGCGCTGGCCGACGGCATGGATGTGGTGCATGCGTGCGGTGTACAGCCCGCCAGCATTACGCTCATTGGCGGTGGGGCGCGCAGCGAATACTGGCGTCAGATGCTGTCTGATATCAGCGGGTTGCAGCTGGATTATCGTACCGGCGGCGATGTCGGTCCTGCACTCGGTGCGGCGCGCCTGGCGCAAATTGCCATGAGCCCGCAAAAGGCGTTATCAGACATACTGCCGCAGCTTACGCTGGAACAGGCGCATTATCCTGATGCTGATCGCCATGCGCTTTACCAACAGCGTCGGGAAACCTTCCGTCGTATTTATCAGCAATTACAGCCGCTGATGTCCTGACGACTTTCCCCTCTGGCTAGCAGAGGGGATTTATCAAATATATATTTCAATCTAATAAATAATTGATGGGAATGGATTTATTCTGAAAATGTAGCGTAGTGGCATTTTTCTGTGTTGTATTTAGCGGGTTATTCATATTGTATCCATGATGGATAAGGAGATCCCAATGAAGACGACCAGGCTGTTGCCATGGATATTATTCTTCTCTGGCATACTGATTTACGTTATTGGCTTCTGGCAGGCCTGCCCGTTATTAAGCGGCAAAGGCTATTTTTTGGGTGCGCTGATGACGGGAATGTTCGTGACGTATGCTTATCAGCGTGCTGTAAATCTTAATCAGAACGACGAACGCTTCACTTCCGTGTGTCAGATGGTGGCGCTCATAACGATCGGATTGTTGCTGGTCGGGATATGGAATATTCCGTTAGCGCCCATCGAAAAGGGGCTATACCCGGCAGCATTCTTCGTGTGTTTGGCCGGACAAGTTTTACTCCTGCGCCCACGGCAGAATGAGCAAAACGGCGAGTCTTAACTCACCAGCCTGCGTGTATCAATGCGCTGCAAGAGTATGGACAACAGCAGGCTACCCGCCAGCGTGGCGCTAAAAATCCACAGCATATCCAGCGGCGGCCAGTTCTTGAGTTCTAAACCGTTGGTGCGCAGCGCGTGAATGATCAGCGCATGAAAGCCATAAATACCCAACGAGTGGCGGGAAATAAGGCCCAATACCGGCAGAGTGCGCGTGCTGAGCGTGTTTTTGACCAGCGTCAGGAGCGAGACGGCACAAATAAATACCGCCGGGCCGCAGTAGAGGTACCAGGTATCGGCAAAATTGCCTCGCCAGCGCAGTTCATGCAACGTGCCGCGAGAGATAACAAACACGGCGACGATGAACAACGCCGCACAGAGCCAGGTGAGCGAGCGTTTCTGTGTATCCATCATGCCAATCGCCCTTCCCAGCATGCCGTACAGGATGTAATAGAACGTGTCGCCACTGATGTACAGGTTGATGGGAAGCCACTCAAAACCGCCAATTTTTTGCGAGACGGTGTTGGGATTGGCAATCACCCCAATCACTACCATGAGCGCCAGCAGCATCTTGCCGCTGATATTTTTCACCTGTATCAGCGGGGAAACCAGGTAGATGACGGCGATGGCGAAGAAAAACCACAGGTGATAAAACACCGGTTTTTGCAGCAGGTTTTTCAGCGACAGCTCAGCATTGATCGAGGTAAACAACAGGATATAGGCCAGCGACACGCTGCTGTAAAACAGAATGCACAGCGCGATGCGCGTGAAATGGCGCGGTTTGGCGCTGCGCTCGCCAAAAAACAGATAGCCCGAAATCATAAAGAACAGCGGGACGCTGACGCGAGAGGCGGAATTGAGCACATTGGCCAGATCCCAATTCAACGGGCTGACGCTGTGCGCATTGGTGATGTACCAGGTTGTGGTGTGGATCATCACGACCATTAAACAAGCTATTCCGCGCAGGTTATCAATCCAGAAAATTTTGGGCTGCATCAGTTCCTCTGTCTCCATTAAAAAAAGTCTGACCGATATTTTGCGAGCGTAACTCACTGGAATAATCTGAGTTTTTACGCTAAAGCTTGAGATGGTCTGATGAGATTCTCAAAATAGGATCTGTGTCCAGACACTAATAATAAGACTGACCAGCAAACCAGGCGGTAATAAAATGATGATGAAGTATTTCTTTCCCGCGATCGCTATCCTTTTGTTGGCGGCATGCGCCGACACACCGCCGCCTGCACCTGCGCAGAAGGCGCAAAAGGTGAATGCCGCACGTTCGCTCGATATGGCGTCATTGTGCAAAAATGAGGCGGCAGAACTTTATAACACCGGCACGCAGAAAATTGATATCGCCGGCCTGGAACAATTCCAGGGCAGCTATGAGATGCGCGGTTCGACCTTCCGTAAAGAGAGTTTTGTCTGCTCTTTTGACGCAGACGGGCAGTTTTTGCACCTTTCCATGCGCTAAGTTTCCCCTTTTTCCCGTTTCGTACTGTATATCTTGCAGCCAGCGGGTATACTGACCGCTTCCTTTAAATCCACACGTATCCAGCACGAAATAATATGCAAAAGTTTGATACCAGGACCTTCCAGGGCTTGATCCTGACCTTACAGGATTACTGGGCTCGCCAGGGCTGCACCATCGTTCAACCATTGGACATGGAAGTCGGCGCGGGGACATCTCACCCAATGACCTGCCTGCGTGCGCTGGGGCCGGAACCGATGGCGACTGCGTATGTGCAGCCTTCTCGTCGTCCGACCGATGGCCGCTATGGCGAAAACCCGAACCGCTTACAGCACTACTATCAGTTCCAGGTAGTGATTAAGCCGTCTCCGGACAACATTCAGGAGCTGTACCTGGGTTCTCTGAAAGAGCTGGGTATGGACCCGACCATCCACGACATCCGTTTCGTGGAAGATAACTGGGAGAACCCGACGCTGGGTGCCTGGGGTCTGGGTTGGGAAGTGTGGCTGAACGGTATGGAAGTCACGCAGTTCACTTACTTCCAGCAGGTTGGTGGTCTGGAATGTAAACCTGTAACCGGGGAAATTACCTACGGTCTGGAACGTCTGGCCATGTACATTCAGGGCGTAGACAGCGTTTACGACCTGGTCTGGAGCGACGGCCCGCTGGGTAAAACCACTTACGGCGACGTGTTCCATCAGAACGAAGTGGAGCAATCCACTTACAACTTCGAATACGCCGATGTGGACTTCCTGTTCACCTGCTTCGAGCAGTACGAGAAAGAAGCGCAGCAGCTGCTGGCGCTGGAAAACCCACTGCCGCTGCCTGCGTATGAACGTATTCTGAAAGCCGCCCATAGCTTCAACCTGCTGGATGCGCGTAAAGCCATCTCCGTCACCGAGCGTCAGCGTTATATTCTGCGCATTCGCACCCTGACTAAAGCAGTGGCAGAAGCTTACTACGCTTCCCGTGAAGCCCTTGGCTTCCCGATGTGCAACAAAGACAAATAAGAGGCGGCCATGTCTGAGAAAACTTTTCTGGTGGAAATCGGCACTGAAGAGCTGCCACCAAAAGCACTGCGCAGCTTGGCTGAGTCCTTTGCTGCGAACTTTACCGCGGAGCTGGATAACGCTGGCATCGCGCACGGCACCGTTGAGTGGTTCGCCGCACCGCGTCGTCTGGCGCTGAAAGTCGCGAACCTGGCTGAAGCGCAACCTGACCGTGAAGTTGAAAAACGCGGCCCGGCAATTGCTCAGGCGTTTGACGCCGAAGGCAAACCGAGCAAAGCGGCAGAAGGTTGGGCGCGTGGCTGCGGTATCACCGTTGACCAGGCCGAGCGTCTGACCACCGATAAAGGCGAATGGTTGTTGTACCGCGCGCATGTGAAAGGCGAAAGCGCTGAAGCGCTGCTGCCGAACATGATCGCCACCTCGCTGGCTAAGCTGCCAATCCCGAAACTGATGCGTTGGGGCGCGTCTGACGTCCACTTCGTGCGTCCGGTTCACACCGTGACCCTGCTGCTGGGCGACAAAGTGATTCCGGCAACGATTCTGGGCATTCAGTCCGATCGCGTGATTCGTGGCCATCGCTTTATGGGCGAAGCGGAATTCACCATCAATTCTGCCGATCAATACCCAGAAATCCTGCGTGAGCGCGGGAAAGTGATTGCGGACTACGCTGAGCGTAAAGCGAAAATCAAAGCCGATGCTGAAGAAGCGGCGCGTAAAATTGGCGGTAACGCCGACCTGAGCGAAAGCCTGCTGGAAGAAGTCACCTCGCTGGTGGAATGGCCGGTAGTGTTGACCGCGAAGTTCGAAGATAAATTCCTCGCGGTTCCGTCAGAAGCGCTGGTTCACACCATGAAAGGTGACCAGAAGTACTTCCCGGTTTACGCGAATGACGGCAAACTGCTGCCGAACTTTATCTTCGTTGCCAACATCGAATCGAAAGATCCGATCCAGATTATCTCCGGTAACGAGAAAGTTGTTCGCCCGCGTCTGGCGGATGCCGAGTTCTTCTTCAATACCGACCGTAAAAAACGTCTGGAAGATCATCTGCCGCGTCTGCAAACCGTGCTGTTCCAACAGCAACTGGGTACGCTGCGCGACAAGACCGATCGTATCCAGGCGCTGGCGGGCTGGATTGCTGGTCAGATTGGCGCTGACGTTAACCATGCAACGCGTGCGGGCCTGCTGTCCAAGTGTGACCTGATGACCAACATGGTCTTCGAGTTCACCGACACCCAGGGCGTGATGGGCATGCACTATGCGCGTCACGATGGCGAAGCGGAAGATGTAGCCGTGGCGCTGAACGAGCAGTATCAGCCGCGCTTTGCCGGCGATGACCTGCCGTCTAACCCGGTAGCCTGTGCCGTGGCGATTGCCGACAAGATGGACACCCTGGCGGGTATCTTCGGTATCGGCCAGCATCCGAAAGGCGACAAAGACCCGTTTGCGCTGCGCCGTGCCGCGCTGGGCGTTCTGCGTATTATCGTTGAGAAGAACCTGAATCTCGATCTGCAAACGCTGACCGAGGAAGCGGTTCGTCTGTACGGCGACAAGCTGACCAACGCGAAAGTCGTGGATGACGTTATCGACTTTATGCTCGGTCGCTTCCGCGCCTGGTATCAGGACGAAGGTTATACCGTCGATACCATTCAGGCCGTGCTGGCGCGTCGTCCGACTCGTCCGGCTGATTTCGACGCACGTATGAAGGCGGTTTCGCACTTCCGTACGCTGGAAGCCGCGTCCGCGCTGGCTGCGGCGAACAAGCGCGTATCGAACATCCTGGCGAAGTCTGAAGAAACGCTGAACGACCGCGTGAATGCGGCAACGCTGAAAGAGCCGGAAGAAATTGCGCTGGCGATGCAGGTTGTAGTGCTGCGCGACAAGCTGGAGCCTGTCTTTGCAGCCGGGCATTACCAGGAAGCGCTGGTTGAGTTATCGGCACTGCGTGAACCGGTCGATGCGTTCTTCGAGAAAGTCATGGTTAACGTAGAAGATAAAGATCTGCGTATTAACCGTCTGTCGATGCTCGAAAAACTGCGCGAGCTGTTCCTGCACGTGGCGGATATTTCTCTGCTGCAGTAACGGTCCTGAGCTGACTGAGAAAATGCCGGATAGCGCAATGCGTATCCGGCATTTTTTTATGTTATTAGCGCAGCTGCAACTTAGTCAGGCAGGTCTGGCTGTCTTCCATGGTCTTAATGGGATACTCGGCTGATTTACCGTTGTAGCTTACTGCGATGGTGCCTTCCATATTGCGCGGTAGCCATACCCCGACAAAGCCGTTTCGACCGCTCTTCATCGCTTTTTGTACCACTACCTCTCCCTTACTGTCCGTCACTTTGACATTGAATGTCTTCTCCGGCATTTCGCCCTGGCAGCCAGACAGACTGTGGTTGAAGCAAGGATGTGTTTGCCATTCATAAGGGGCAAATGACAGGTAGAACTTGTCACCGAGCGGCAGGGTATAAACCTGATCGCCAGAAGAGAGTTTCAGCGCGGTGCTGGTGACAGACGCTGAGTAAGGCAACGGCCGACTCTGTGGCGACTGGTCAATAGTCTCTACGATTTGCTCAACGGATTTACCGCTGAGTCCATGTTCCGCCAGAAAAGTGGCTTCCGGGGTCGCCGCAAATGCAGTACCCGTTGTGAGCAAACCTAAAACCAGCAGCAGTGAAGATTTCGACATAGCTTCAATTCCTTGTGAACATTATGGAATACAGACTGGCTCACTATAAAGCTTGCCCTTAGGGAAAGGTCAAAGGTGCGGTGGGTAAAGTAATGCAAAGACGCGTTTCGATGGGATGTATGGCGAAATACAGATAAAAAAAATCCCCGCCGTTTGGCAGGGATTCAGAATTTTGAGCTTTTTAAGCTTACAGGCTGGTTACGTTGCCAGCTGCCGGGCCTTTAGCGCCGCTTTCGATGGTGAAGGAAACTTTCTGACCTTCGTCCAGAGATTTGTAGCCATCGTTCTGGATAGCAGAGAAGTGTACGAACACGTCTTTAGAGCCATCGTCAGGAGTGATGAAACCGAAACCTTTATCAGCGTTGAACCATTTTACGATACCAGTCATTTTACCGGACATAGTGTATTACCTTTTAAAAAATAAGTGTGCCTTTCGGCGATATGGCGTGCTCTACAGATTTTTTAACAGTAAAGGAAATGCTCACTACGAGGGGTATCAACGATAACTCTTGAAGGGACTTGCCTTACTAAACTGCTGTAATGGTCTGTACGTCAAACCGTTGAGAGCATTAACTCATTTTACGCCTGTGGATGCAACTACTATTTTCTTATTTGTGGATACCCTCCGTAAGGGAACGGCCCTTTTACCGGACCGTTCTTCAGCAAAATTAAAAAAAAACTCAATCCATCAATTGTTTACTTAATCTCGGATCGGCCTGGATAAGGCGCATCAACTTCAATTCGGTAGTGGAAGGCTTTACGCGTTTAGACTCCCATTCATGAACCATCGCGACCGTTACGCCCATCACCCGGGCAAAATCATCTGTTTTTAAACCAGTCCCTCGTCGTAGCTGTTCAAATTCGGTGAAAGGGTTGGTTTTTTGCGTCAGAGTAACCGTCTGCGATACATCTTTAAAAACAATCTGCTCCAGACTGCTCAGCAGTTCAAACATAGGATCTTTGTATTCCATTGAGAACTCCTACAAATCACACAGCGGGATCGTGAATTTCATCGAAGCTCATTAAGAGTAGTCGGAAAAAATGAAGTCGGATCTCAGGTTTGCGTGATGGATTCGTTTCAGCAGAGCATGAGCGACAAGCCTTTACAGGCTAACAAACTGATTAAGGTCGCGATCTCCGAACGATCGCTGCCGATTGTAAAGATGGCGAAAATATGACCCTGGCAGTTCAGTGGCGCATTGTTTAGCAAAACGAAGGGGGGCGGGAGCGGTTATTTTCCCTCACAAGATTACGCGGAAAGGGTATCTTGCGGGCCTGACCTGGACTATCCTTGTCAACGTCTGGCACGCGGGTGTCGTTGTGCGCATTTTTGGGTGAAAGGAGTATTAAAATGGCGACAGGTAAGTCCTGCTCTCGCTGGTTTGCGCCTGTTTTGGCGCTCTTAATGGTAGTTGGCCTGAGTGGGTGTTTTGATAAAGAAGGCGATCAGCGCAAAGCGTTTATCGATTTTCTGCAGAATACTGCAATGCGTAGCGGGGAGCGTCTACCAACGCTGACCGCCGATCAGAAAAAACAGTTTGGCCCGTTTGTGTCCGATTACGCGATTCTGTATGGCTATTCTCAACAGGTTAATCAGGCGATGGACTCCGGTCTGCGTCCGGTCGTTGATAGCGTAAATGCAATTCGTGTTCCTCAGGATTATGTGACCCAGCGTGAACCGCTGCGTCAGGCAAATGGCGCACTGGGTGTGTTAGGGCAACAGTTGCAGAATGCGAAATTGCAGGCAGATGCTGCGCATGGCGCGCTGAAGCAGGCCGAGGATCTCAAGCCGGTCTTTGACCAGGTCTACAATAAAGTCGTCACTGCACCTTCAGAGGCGTTACAGCCGCTAATCCCTGCCGCGCAAATCTTCACGCAGCAACTGGTGCAGGTCGGTGATTTTGTGGCGCAGCAGGATACGCAGGTGAGCTTTGTCGCCAACGGTATCCAGTTCCCAACTTCACAACAGGCAAGTCAGTACAACACGCTGATCGGCCCGTTGGCTGCTCAGCATCAGGCGTTTACTCAAGCCTGGACTGCTGCGGTGAATGCCGCGCAGTAAAAGAGTGCTGTAATACATAGAAGGCCGGGTAAGCGAGAGCGCTACCCGGCCTTTTGTTTATTGCGCGACCTGCGGGTTGACGCAGTTCTTCTCCACTTTTCCTTGCAGCGCATCGATTAAGTTATCCACCGCACAGGCCGCCATGTTATAGCGCGTTTCGTGCGTGGCGGAACCAATGTGCGGCACGGCCACCACGTTGGGTAGTGACAGCAGCGGAGAGTCTGTCGCTAATGGCTCCTGCTCAAATACATCCAGACCTGCGGCATGAATGTCGCCGTTTTGCAGAGCGCTAATCAACGCTTTTTCATCGACTACCGGGCCACGTCCAGCGTTAATGAAAATGGCGGAAGACTTCATTTTGGCAAACTGCTCGGTACTGAACAGATGATGTGTTTCGTCGGTTAACGGCAGGATCAGGCAGACAAAATCAGACTCCTGCAACAGCGTGTCGAGATCGCAGTAACGCGCGTTGAAGCGTTCTTCCGCTTCCTGATGATGACGGCGGGCGTTATAGAGAATCGGCATGCTAAAGCCAAAATGCGCACGTTGCGCCAGCGCGAGCCCAATACGACCCATACCGACAATACCCAACGTTTTGTGGTGGACATCGGTGCCAAACCAGTCGGCCCCGATGCTTTTGGTCCATTCGCCTGCCTTTACCCGTTCAGCAACTTCCACCACGCGACGAGCGGTGCTCAACACCAGCGCCATTACCGTATCGGCGACGGTTTCTGTTAGCACGGTTGGTGTGTGCATCAGTAGTACCTTACGCGCGTTGAGGGCATCGACATCGAAGTTGTCATAGCCTACGGAAATGGTGGATGTCGCACGCAGCCTGGGCATTTTCTCCAACAGCGCGGTATTGACGGCTTCACTGGAGCCCAGCAGACCTTCGGCGTTGGCAAAGGCCTCGGCGTGCTGTGCGACCGTTTCCGGGCGCAGGTTCGGTACAGGAGTCACAGTAAAATGCTCTTCCAGGCGATGCAGTAAATCGTCAGGTAACGCTTTATAGAGAATAATGGACGGCTTCATGCGAATCTCCGTAAGTTAAAATTTAAGCGTGGCGTGCGCCAACCGGAATGTGGGAATTATTAGCAGGCTTAACAATTAAAGTTAGCCATACTGAGGCAAAAAGCGCTACCCCCATAAAAATGTACGAGGCGGACGGGCTGCCGGTTGCGCCATTGAGGTAGCCGACAAACCAGGAACCAAAGAATGAGCCTAGCGCGCCCATGCTGTTAATCAACGCCATGGCACCGCCAGCCACGTTGCGCGGCAGCATTTCAGGAATGATGGCGAAGAAGGGACCGTATGGGGCGTACATTGCCGCACCCGCGATAACCAACAGCGTGTAGGACACCCAGAAGTGATCTGCGCCAACGGCCCAGGAGCCGATAAAGGCGAAAGCGGCAATCAGTAACAGCGGCCAGACAAACAGCTTACGGTTTTGCAGTTTATCAGAGGCCCAGGAGACGAGAATCATCGCTGCCGTCGCTGCCAGATACGGTACGGATGACAGCCAGCCAACTTCGACCATCCCCAGATTTGCGCCACCGTTGCGAATAATGGACGGCAGCCACAGCACAAACCCGTAGACGCCAATACTCCAGGCGAAATACTGCATACACAGCAGGATGACGTTACGTGAGCGGAAGGCCTCACCGTAGTTACGCACGGCTTTGATCCCTTGTTGCTCTTGTTCCAACTGGGCCTGAAGCGCAGCTTTTTCGGATTCCGACAGCCAGCCGACCTGAGACGGTTTGTCTTTTACCAGTACCCACCAGCAGAACGCCCAGATGATGGCCGGGAAGCCTTCGATGATGAACATTTCCCGCCAGCCCAGCGCCTGAATGAGATAACCGGAAACGACGGACATCCATAAGACGGTAACCGGGTTACCGAGGATTAAGAAGGTGTTAGCGCGTGAACGCTCGGATTTCGTAAACCAGTTGCTGATGTAAATCAGCATTGCGGGCATCACGGCGGCTTCAACGACGCCAAGAATAAAGCGGATAGCGGCCAGCATCGGAATATTACTGACCATCCCGGTTAGCGAGGCGCAACCCCCCCACAGGATCAGGCAGACAAAAATCAGTTTTCGTACGCTGCGGCGCTCGGCGTAAATTGCGCCCGGGATCTGGAAGAAGAAATAGCCAAGGAAAAACAGAGCGCCCAGCAGAGAAGAGATCCCTTTGGTAATGCCGAGATCCTCGTTAATGCCTGCGGCGGAGGCGAAGCTGAAGTTCGCGCGGTCAAGGTACGCCAGGCTATACGTGATAAACACGATTGGCATGATGTACCACCAGCGTTTTGCTGCATTGGTTGAGCTATTCATAGACTGCCCTCTGGTTATGCTGATACGCCGCCTCTGTATGTAGGGTACAGCGGTGGCCGGGGATTTATTCCCCTAATTGTTCACGTGTGGGTAATCCTTCGCTGTCGCCCTGAACCTGAATGGCCAGTGCGCCAATTTTATTGCCGCGGGTCACCGCCTGATGCAGCGAGCGGCCTTCCAGCAGGGCGCTGATCACGCCCACGGCAAAGCCATCGCCTGCGCCGACCGTATCAACCACGTTGTCGACCTTTACAGGGGCGACGCAGCCGTGCTCGCCGCTGGCGGTTTTGTACCAGGCGCCATCTGCCCCGGTTTTGATAATGACTGCCTTCACCCCATGGCGCAGATAAAAGTCGGCGATGGCTTCAGGCGTTTGTTGGCCGGTGAGAATCATTCCCTCTTTTAGACCAGGCAAAACCCAGTCAGCCTGGAATGCCAAACGATTCAGTTTTTCCACCATCTCGGCTTCGCTTTTCCACAGCACCGGACGTAAATTCGGGTCAAATGAGAGAGTCTTACCTTGAGCTTTCATGGCGCGGGCGGTATGCGCCAGAAGTTCATAGGAACTGGCGGAAAGCGCGGCTGCCACGCCACTCAGGTGCAAGTGACGCGCGCTGGCAAAATAGTCCTCGTGGTAATCCTCAATACTGAGATGGCTGGCAGCGGAACCTTTGCGGAAGTATTCCACGATGGGATCGGTTCCATTTTCGGCCTTAGATTTAAGCTGAAAGCCGGTAGCGAAGCGCTCGTCCTGGGTGACTCCCTGCGCATCAATCCCTTCTTTTTCCAGCGACTTAATAATAAAACGGCCAAAACTGTCGTTACCTACGCGGCTTACCCAGCCTACCTTCAGACCCAGACGAGCAAGACCGGTCGCCACGTTGAGTTCAGCGCCTGCAACGCGCTTGATAAACTGCTCTATATCCGCCAGGTCGCCGGTTTGCGTGGCGACAAACATCGCCATCGCTTCACCAATAGTGACCACATCCAGTGAATTCTTCATGCGTTACTCCTCGCGTAACAGCTCGACGTAATGGCGGGTAACCGCCGTCAAATCCTGTCCTTCCAGGGGGAATTCAATTCCACGCGGAACATCGTCAGGCAGCGTTTTTAACAGCGTCAGCCAGCGCGGATCGGCTGCATCAGGCGGCACTGCACGGTAGCTGTCGCGATGCGTAACGGCGGCTTTGACATGGATGTATCCCACGGTTGGCGCCAGGTTTTTCGCCGCCTCTTCCGGGGAGTCGCCAACCCACAGCCAGTTGCCCATATCGAAGGTCAGCGATATCGGCAGGTTTTGCGTCTGGCAGGCTTCGTTAAAGCGCAGCATCGGCTGCAGGCGTCCGCAGCAGGTCTGATCGTTCTCGACAACCAGCTCCATCCCACTGTCGTCCAGCCATTTACGTAAAACGTCGAACTGCCCGGTATGGGAAAAATGACCAAGGGAGACTTTTAACCACAGCGCTTGCAGGGTTTGCGCTTCCGCAAGTAGCGCCGGAAGACGGGGATTGAGGTTACCGTCCTCAAGGAACAGCGGCTCAGGTGCCGAGTAACAGGCCAGCAGGCCGAAGATTTCGATCGCTGAGGCCATCGTTGACAGTGTGGTGAGTTCGGTGTCAGTTAACATCTCGCGGCGAATTTCGACGCCGTCAGCACCGGCTTCAGCAATGATAGGCAGCATGGCGGTTTGTCCACCCGCAGCGCGGACCTGCTCATAGCCGTAGGCGGCGGTAACCACCATAATTTTTCTTTTCATGGAAACTCCATAACCAGCGTTCTTGCTATAACGCTAGATGGAACCGGTTCCAAAGAAAAGCCCATGATGCTGAATTTATGATCACCATCACGAAGGAAATTTAGCGGGCGGTAGAGCCGCGCACGATCAGTTCACCCGAGAAAACCTGTTCCTGAATGGCATCAGAGCCACCCTCGATCCGGCGTACAACCTGTTCCACGGCGGTGTAGCCAATCTGCCATGTGGGTTGTTTCAGCGTGGTAATGCCGACACCCGCCAGCTCGGCCCATTCCAGCTCGTCAAAACCAAGTAGCCCGATGTCGCTGCCCCAGTTGAGGCCAATACGCTTCAGGGCGCGGGCAACTTGTAGCGTGAGGGCACCGTTGGCGGAAATAACGGCTTTGCGCATTCCCCGATGCTGCTGATGAAACTGGCGCAGCGTGTCATCCAGTTGCGTATTGTCCGTGAGCGGAACTTCGGCATTTTGCGCGATAACGCCGGGGTAGCGTGCGAGCGTGGCGCGAAAGGCGCTCAGACGTTCGCGGCGGGTATTCACCATGCCGAGTGGTTCGCTGAGAAACAGAATGGCCTCAAAGCCTTGTTCAAGCAGGTGTTCCGTGGCAACCGTTGCCGCCTGGGTGTTATCCAGCCCGACCATATCACAGGCGAAATCGGGAATTTTACGATCAATCAGTACCATCGGTAGCGCAGACTGTTGCAGTCGGTTCAGCCCCTCTTCGCGCATCCCAACGGCGTTGACCACAATCCCTTCGACCTGGTAACTGCGCAACAGGTCAAGATAGTGCAGCTCCTGATCCACTTCGTTGTTGGTGTTACATACCAGCGGGGTAAAGCCTTTATCGCGACAGGCGGCTTCAATTCCGCTCAATACGTTGACGGAGTAGGGATTGGTAATGTCTGCGATGATCAGGCCAATCAGGCGGGTGCGACCGTGTTTCAGGCCGCGTGCCATCAGGCTGGGCCGGTAGTCGAGATCGGCAATGGCTTGTTCAATGCGGGCCAGCAGCGCGTCGGACAGCAGGTGCTTTTCACCGTTGAGGTAACGTGAAATGCTGGTCTTGCCGGTTTTTGCGGCCTTCGCCACATCGCTGATGGTTGCCCGTGTTGATTTGCTCATCGCTGATTTCCCTGAATTTGGTGACAACACCTTAACGCGAAAATCAACGATGGCAAGTGCTTCATGCCGGATCGGGCGCCGCCTGTCTCCGGCTCAAAACGTTACTGGATCGGGCTTAAGGTAATCTCAACGCGACGGTTCTGCGCTTTACCTTCCGCCGTGCTGTTGCTGGCGATTGGATTTGCCGGACCCATACCCTGAGTGCGGATACGGTTAGCCGCGACCCCTTGAGTGATCAAGGCGCTGGCGACGGAGTCCGCGCGCTGCTGCGACAGACGCATATTCAGATCCTGGCTGCCGGTGCTGTCGGTGAAGCCTAGCACGTTAACCGCGGTTTTATTGTACTCTTTCAGGACCATAGCCACGCCGGTCAAGGTGTTAGCCCCGGCAGGTTTCAGGTTAGCGCTACTGCTGTCGAAGGTGACGTTGTTTGGCATGTTCAGAATGATGTTATCGCCACTACGCGTCACGCTGACGCCGGTTCCCTGCATTTTTTCGCGCAGTTTTGCTTCCTGCACGTCCATGTAATAGCCGATACCACCGCCAACGGCCGCGCCAGCCGCTGCGCCAATCAGTGCGCCCTTGCCGCGATCTTTCTTCGAAGAAGAGAGTGCGCCAATACCCGCGCCGACCAGAGAGCCAATACCTGCACCAATGCCGGATTTACCCGCTTCGCGTTCGCCGGTGTAAGGGTTTGTTGTGCAGCCAGAAACCGCCAGGGCGCCGCTCACGATGGCAGCAATAACAAAAACACGTTTCTTCATCTCAATTCCTTAATGACTTATTCTTCTTTGCCACAGCGACGGTGGCGGTTGATTATGACGTGTGAACATGAAGAAAATTCCAGGGAAGACTCTGAAATTTGTAAGTAACATTGAACGGCAGAATAAATAAGCCGCCACATCGCATTCAGGAGCGCCATCTTGGCTAATTCACCCGCACACTACTCGGTGTTAACCGCTGCCCACTGGGGACCTATTCTCGTCGAAACCGATGGCGAGACCGTTTTCTCCTCCCGTGGCGCGTTGCCCACCGCTCATCCCAACTCTTTGCAAACCGTGGTGCGTGACCAGGTACACAGTAAAACGCGGGTACGTTTTCCGATGGTACGTAAAGGCTTCCTCGCTTCGCCGGAAAGCCCACAGGGCGTGCGTGGGCAGGATGAGTTTGTGCGCGTCAGTTGGGACGACGCGCTGAATCTTATCCATACGCAGCATAAACGCATCCGTGACAGCTATGGCCCGGCCTCGATTTTTGCTGGTTCTTACGGCTGGCGCTCCAACGGCGTGTTACACAAAGCCTCGATCCTGTTACAGCGCTACATGGCGTTAGCGGGCGGTTATACCGGGCATCTGGGGGATTACTCCACGGGCGCCGCGCAGGCCATCATGCCGTACGTGGTGGGCGGTAACGAAGTTTACCAGCAACAGACCAGCTGGCCTGTTGTGCTGGAACACAGCGATGTGGTGGTATTATGGAGCGCCAATCCGCTGAATACCCTGAAGATTGCCTGGAATGCTTCCGACGAACAGGGTCTCGCTTACTTCGAGGCATTGCGTGATAGCGGCAAACGTTTGATCTGTATCGATCCGATGCGATCGGAAAGTGTAGATTTCTTTGGCGATAAGATGGAATGGATCGCCCCGCATATGGGTACTGACGTGGCGCTGATGCTGGGGATTGCGCATACGCTGGTGGAAAACGGCTGGCACGACGAGGACTTTCTCGCCCGCTGTACCACCGGTTATGACCGGTTTGCCGACTATCTGCTGGGTAAAACTGACAATGTCGCAAAAACGGCAGAATGGGCAGCTGAAATTTGTGGGATAAAAGCGGGAAAAATACGCGAACTGGCGGCGATATTTCACCAAAATACCACCATGCTGATGGCAGGGTGGGGCATGCAGCGCCAACAGTATGGCGAGCAGAAACACTGGATGATTGTCACCCTTGCCGCCATGCTCGGGCAAATCGGCACGCCTGGCGGTGGTTTTGGGCTGTCGTACCATTTTGCCAACGGTGGGAATCCAACGCGTCGCGCCGCTGTATTGGCTTCGATGCAGGCCAGCGTGAAAAACGGTACTGACGCGGTGGATAAAATTCCGGTGGCGCGAATTGTTGAAGCGCTGGAGAACCCCGGTGGTTTTTACCAGCACAACGGAATGGACCGGCATTTCCCGGATATCCGCATGTTGTGGTGGGCCGGCGGGGCCAACTTTACTCATCACCAGGACACCAACCGTCTGATTCGCGCCTGGCAAAAACCGGAGCTGGTGGTTATCTCGGAGTGTTTCTGGACCGCCGCAGCGAAGCATGCCGATATCGTATTACCGGCGACCACCTCGTTTGAGCGCAACGACCTCACCATGACGGGTGACTACAGCAACCAGCACCTGGTGCCGATGAAGCAGGTTGTGCCGCCGCAGCATGAGGCGCGCAATGATTTTGATGTCTTTGCCGAGCTGAGTGAGCGCTGGGAAAAGGGCGGGTATGAACGCTTCACCGAAGGTAAAAGCGAGCTGGCGTGGCTGGAGACCTTTTACAATATTGCCGGGCAGCGCGGGGCCAGCCAGCAGGTTACACTGCCGCCCTTCACCGAGTTTTGGCAGCAGAATGCCCTGATTGAAATGCCGGAAAACCCCGCCAGCGCGCACTTTATTCGGTTTGCGGATTTTCGCCGCGACCCACAGGCGCATCCGCTGAAAACGGACAGCGGCAAAATTGAAATTTACTCCGCGAGGATTGCCGATTACGGCTACGCGGATTGTGTGGGACACCCGATGTGGCTGGCACCTGATGAGTGGTTCGGTAACGCCGAGCCGGGTCAGTTACAGCTGCTTTCCGCCCATCCGGCGCACCGTTTGCACAGCCAGTTGAATTACAGTGCGTTGCGTGAGCGCTATGCGGTGGCGGATCGTGAGCCGGTCACGATCCATCCGCAGGACGCCAACGCACGCGGTATTAAGGATGGCGACACTGTGAGGGTTTGGAACCAGCGTGGGCAGGTTCTGGCGGGTGCAGTCGTGACGATAGGGATCAAACCTGGCGTCATCTGCATTCATGAAGGTGCCTGGCCTGATTTGGATCTTACTGCCGGTGGTATTTGTAAAAATGGTGCCGTCAACGTGCTGACCAAAGATCTCCCCAGCTCGAAGCTGGGGAATGGCTGTGCGGGTAACACTGCGCTGGCGTGGCTCGAAAAATACAATGGACCCGCCCTGACGCTTACGGCGTTTGATCCGCCTGCCAGCCCATAATCCACGTGGGGTGGTGAGTCTCTTCCTGCCATGCGCCGTCTTCAATGCGAAAACCCAGCGCATGGTAGAAGTTTACCGCTGACTGATTCTTCTGGTAGACCTCCAGGCTGAGCAGAGAAAAGCGCTGCTGGACATGCTGCACCAGCGCTGTACCAATTCCGCTTCTGATGGCCGTTGGCGCGACAAACAACGCGCCAAGGAAGCGTTCGTCAATCACGCTGACAAAGCCTTTGAGCACACCTTCTTCTTCCCACACCCAGGTTTGTGCGGCGGGCAGGTATACATCACGCACGACGGGTTCACTTTCGCGCCAGTAGCGTTCGTCGATAAACGGATGGGCATGGATCGTGCTTTCCATCCATAGCGTCAGAATCGCCGGTAGATCGTCAGCTTTTGATTCACGAATCATGTTGTGCCCCTGGGTAACAGATGCAACTGGTGACATGGTCGTTGACCAGACCACAGGCCTGCATAAAGGAGTAACAGATGGTGGTGCCGACAAACTTAAACCCGCGTTTTTTTAACGCCTTAGACAGAGCATCTGACGCAGGCGTTGAGGTGGGGATATCGCTCAGGTTGGCGGCGCGGGTCACTTGTGGTTGGTTATCAACAAATGACCAGACGAACTCGCTAAACGGTTCACCGTTTTGCGCCATGGTCAGAAAGGCGCGAGCGTTACCGATAATGGCCTGAATTTTTCCGCGATGGCGAATAATGCCGGCATCCAGCACCAGTCTTTCCACATCCTCTTCGGTCATGGCTGCCACTTTTTCCGGATCAAAATGGTGGAAGGCGTGACGATAATTTTCCCGTTTCTTCAGTACGGTAATCCATGATAATCCCGCCTGCTGACCTTCAAGGCAGATCATTTCGAACAGCTTCTTGCCATCGGTTTCGGGGACGCCCCATTCCTTGTCGTGATAGGCAATGTAAAGTGGGTCCTGGCTGACCCATCCGCAACGCTGCATATTCTTCCTCGCTGTTTTTACTGGCGTAAAAATTTCATTCGGCCCGCCTTGACGCGCCAGCTAAAAAGACAATATTTAATACAGGGCCTGATGGCCCCGATTTCCTACACACAATGACAATAATATCGCCGAATTCGGCTCTTTTCTGGAGTCGCGTTGATGATTATAAGAAACAGTAGTGGTCGCCAAAGGTTAACTCTGGCGAGCGTCGTAGTTTGTGCGCTGTCCATCAATACAGCATATGGCTGGCAACAAGAATATATCGTTGATGCGATGTCAGGGCATACGGCTGAACGTTATACATGGGACAGCGATCACCAACCACGTTATAACGACATTCTGGAGGAGCGTATTCGTTCTACGCAGAACGTGGCGGGTCCGGTGGTGAATCTGGCCAATCAGACGCTGATGGATACCACCAGCGGCATGAGTATGGGCTGGAACTTTCCTCTTTCCCGGCAGGTAACGACCGGACCGGTGGCCGCCTTGCATTATGACGGCTCGACCACGTCTACCTACAACGAGTTTGGTGATAGCGCGACCTCGATAACACCGACCGATCCGTTGTGGCATGCCAGCGTCAGCACATTAGGCTGGCGAGTCAATTCGCAGTTCGGTGATGTGCATCCTTGGGCGCAAATCAGCTATAACCAACAGTTTGGCGAGAATATCTGGAAGGCGCAGTCGGGTCTCAGCCGCATGACGACAGCAGGACAGGACGGTAACTGGCTGGATGTCACCGTCGGCGCAGATATGCTGTTGAATCCACATATGGCGGCTTACGCCGCACTTTCTCAGGCAGAAAACAGTACCAACAACAGCGACTATATGTACACCATGGGTGTTAGTGCCAAATTTTAACGAAAGCAATCATCATTTATACATCTCAGTTACATATTGAGATCAACAATCACACGCTTTCCAGCGATAGCGTGTACTAACACATGCGGTAAAATTCAGTACCCCGACTTTTTGTCTCGTCATTCATTCCGCAATCCAGGCATTTCATTCCGTTCTGACGGCATTTCATGCCGTTTTTTCCTGGTATAAATGGCGCTTCGGTATGGTTGTTGGCAGAGAATTTCCCATTTTGCTTATGCAGGAAGACTGCCATGAAAACTACTGATTATCAGCGTACCCGTTGGCTGACACTGATCGGCACCATCATTACCCAATTTGCCTTAGGTTCTGTTTATACCTGGAGCCTGTTCAATGGCGCGCTCTCTTCTAAACTTGACGCGCCGGTGAGTCAGGTTGCATTTTCCTTTGGTTTGCTGAGTCTGGGGCTGGCGATTTCTTCTTCCGTCGCCGGGAAGCTGCAGGAACGTTTTGGCGTGAAACGCGTCACCATGGCCTCCGGTATCTTACTGGGCGTCGGCTTCTTCTTAACCGCCCATTCTGACAGCCTGATTATGCTGTGGTTGAGCGCCGGTGTACTGGTCGGCCTGGCGGATGGCGCCGGATACCTGTTAACCCTTTCCAACTGCGTAAAATGGTTCCCTGAGCGTAAGGGGCTGATTTCCGCCTTTGCTATCGGCTCTTATGGCCTGGGTAGCCTCGGTTTTAAATTCATCGACAGCCAACTGCTTAGCACCGTGGGTCTGGAAAAAACCTTTATGATCTGGGGCGCAATTGTGCTGGTGATGATCGTTTTTGGCTCTATGCTGATGAAAGATGCGCCGAATCAGGAAGTGAAGGCGAAAAATGGCGTGGTCGAGAACGACTACAGCCTGGCGCAGTCCATGCGTAAACCACAGTACTGGATGCTGGCCGTGATGTTCCTCACTGCGTGTATGAGTGGGCTGTATGTGATTGGCGTGGCGAAAGATATTGCGCAGAGCCTGGCGCATATGGATGTCGCAACGGCGGCAAATGCGGTGACCGTCATTTCTATCGCTAACCTGTCAGGCCGTCTGGTTCTGGGGATTCTGTCCGACAAAATCTCTCGTATTCGTGTTATCACCATTGGTCAGGTAGTTTCGCTGGTCGGTATGGCGGCGCTGCTGTTCGCCCCGCTCAATGACGTCACTTTCTTTGCGGCGATTGCCTGCGTGGCATTTAATTTTGGCGGCACCATCACCGTGTTCCCGTCACTGGTGAGCGAGTTCTTTGGTCTGAATAACCTGGCTAAAAACTACGGGGTTATTTACCTGGGCTTCGGTATCGGCAGTATTTGTGGTTCCATTATCGCCTCGCTGTTTGGCGGATTCTATGTGACCTTCTGCGTTATCTTTGCGCTGTTAATCATCTCGCTGGCACTTTCTACTACTATTCGCCAGCCACAACGTAGCGTATATACCGAGGCGCACGCCTAAATCTATTAGTAGTCTGATTAATACCTGGCGCATATATTTACAAAAATATATGCGTCATTTGCATTCTTGATAAGCACTTTTTCTCCCTCCTGTGGTCTACTTACCCGCGCCCGTAGACATTTCACTTCTGCTGTTGTCGCATTTTTCCCCTGTTGGTCTGTTTGACCGCCTCACAGGGAGTTTTTATCCCGATTCCCAGGGTTTGTTTGCATGAGATACATTAAGTCGATGACGCAGCAGAAACTCAGTTTCTTGCTGGCAATCTATATCGGTTTGTTTATGAACTGTGCCGTATTTTTCCGTCGTTTTAGCGGATATGCGCACGAATTCACCGTCTGGAAAGGACTCTCTGCGGTTGTTGAATTAGCTGGCACTGTGCTGGTGACCTTCTTTTTATTACGGCTTCTCTCATTATTCGGTCGACGGGCCTGGCGTGTGCTGGCAACCTTTGTGGTGCTGTGTTCTGCCGGCGCCAGCTATTATATGACCTTCCTGAACGTGGTAATTGGCTACGGTATTATTGCCTCCGTCATGACCACGGATATTGATTTATCTAAAGAAGTGGTCGGCTGGCATTTTATCGCTTGGCTGGTTTCGGTCAGTATTGTGCCGTTGGTTCTTATTTGGAGTAACCGCTGCCGCTATACGCTGATGAGACAGCTTCGTACGCCGGGCATGAGATGGCGTAGCGTGGCGGTGGTGTTACTGGCAGGCCTGATGGTGTGGGTGCCGATTCGCCTGTTGAGTATGCAACAGAGAAGCGTTGAACGGGAAACCGGTATCGATTTACCCAGCTATGGCGGGGTTGTGGCGAACTCTTATTTGCCGTCAAACTGGCTCTCAGCGCTTGGCTTGTATGCCTGGGCGCAGGTGGATGAGTCTTCAGATAACAAATCACTGATGAACCCGGCCAAGAAGTTTACCTATGTTGCGCCGAAGAACCTCGACGACACCTACGTGGTCTTTATTATCGGGGAAACGACCCGCTGGGATCATATGGGGATTTTTGGCTACGAGCGAAATACCACGCCAAGGCTCGCCCAGGAGAAAAATCTGGCCGCGTTCCGGGGATATTCCTGCGATACCGCAACTAAACTTTCGCTGCGCTGCATGTTTGTACGTCAGGGTGGGGTGGAAGAAAACCCGCAGCGTACCCTGAAAGAACAAAACGTCTTTGCGGTGCTCAGCCAGTTAGGGTTCAAGACAGACCTCTACGCAATGCAAAGTGAGATGTGGTTTTACAGTAATACCATGGCGGAGAACATCGCCTACCGTGAACAGATTGGCGCTGAGCCGCGTAACCGAGGCAAAAACGTTGACGATATGCTGCTGATTACCGAGATGCAGCAGTCTCTGCAGCAGAACGATGACGGTGGTAAGCATCTGATTATTCTGCATACCAAAGGCTCACATTTTAACTATACGCAGCGCTACACCCGTGAATATGCGCAGTGGAAGCCGGAATGCGTCAATGTTGATAGCGGCTGCTCAAAAGCGGAGATGATCAACTCATTCGATAACTCGGTAACCTATGTGGATCACTTTATTACGCAAGTGTTTGATCAGCTGCGCGATAAGAAGGCAATAGTGTTCTACGCCGCCGATCACGGTGAGTCGATTAACGAGCGTGAGCACCTGCACGGGACGCCGCGTAAAATGGCGCCGCCAGAGCAGTTCCGCGTTCCTATGCTGGTGTGGATGTCTGACAAGTATCTGGAAGACCCCGACCATGCGAAGGCACTTGCACATCTGAAGCAAGAAGCGGATATGAAGGTGCCGCGTCGTCATGTGGAACTGTACGACACTATTTTAGGTTGCCTTGGTTATACCTCGCCAAATGGCGGTATTAACGAGAATAACAACTGGTGCCGTATTCCGGACGCGAAGAAGGTTGCAGCCCAGTAACGAAGGCTGCTGACTTTCTCGCCGATCAAATGGCATTTTGATGCTAAGGGATTGACGGGCGCGCTGCTGAGCAGTAAGATGCGCCCCGCATTCGGTGATTGGCGCAGCCTGGTAGCGCACTTCGTTCGGGACGAAGGGGTCGGAGGTTCGAATCCTCTATCACCGACCAAATTCAAAACCCTGCTCAACGAGCAGGGTTTTTTGCATTATAGCCCGTGAGGATGAGAACCTCCGGGGGCAAGAGGTTCGACTCGAGCGTAGCGAGAGAACGTTGCGCCAGCAACGGCCCGCAGGGCGAGCCACGCAGTGGCGAGTAATCCTCTATCACCGACCAAATTCAAAAACCTGCTCAACGAGCAGGGTTTTTTGCATTTGTAGGCCTGATAAGCGCAGCGCCATCAGGCAACATGGGAGACATCGCCGGATGGCGGCGCAAGCGCCTTATCCAGCCTACAGGCTCAGTTTCATCCCAGCGTGTATGGCGTTTCCAACCCCACTTTTGACCTTCATTTTGTCTACAAAAATTGTGCGCCACTTCCCACTGACTGTTAACGATTCTGTGACATATTCCATTGCCTTTTTTTATATTTGCATGAAACTTTTTTTGCGCTACTTATGGCTGAACCTGGCATTTTCCGCTGTGCGTTTTAACGTTCATGGTATTAATCGCTCAGATATGCAGCATTAATTTAGAAAGTTTTAAGAATTTGCATAAATGTTAATCACTAAATGTTGCGAAATATGAAGATGTTTATTCTGGCACGGAGCGCGTAGCACAAATTTCCCTGCTGAAAATAGCCGCCTGCACTTTTTTTAATCTTTGTTTGTCAATTCTCACCGTTGTCGTAAATCACGGTCACCTGTATTGACGTTTTCACATTCTGTTGACAGATTGTAGGGCATGAGGGGCATTTCATGGAGAATCCGCACTGCAACTCAGTCGCTTATGTGAACGGAATCCCCATCCTCTTAACGCCGACCCGGCCGGGTAAAAAACAAAAAAGGCCAGGCGGTGCAAACCCACTGCAAAGGGTAAAACAACAAACATCACATTTGGAGCAGAAGAATGAGTATTTCCTTGAAGAAGTCAGGGATGCTGAAGCTTGGTCTGAGCCTGGTGGCCATGACCGTCGCAGCAAGCGTACAGGCTAAAACTCTGGTTTATTGTTCAGAAGGATCTCCTGAAGGCTTTAACCCACAGCTTTTCACCTCTGGCACCACCTATGATGCCAGCTCCGTACCGATCTATAACCGCCTGGTTGAATTCAAAATCGGTACCACCGAAGTGATCCCGGGCCTTGCTGAGAAGTGGGAAATCAGCGAAGACGGTAAAACCTACACCTTCCACCTGCGTCAGGGCGTGAAGTGGCAGGACAACAAAGATTTCAAACCGACGCGCGATTTTAACGCCGATGACGTAGTGTTCTCGTTCGATCGTCAGAAAAATGCCCAGAACCCGTACCACAAAGTCTCTGGCGGCAGTTATGAATACTTCGAAGGGATGGGTCTGCCAGATCTGATCTCCGAAGTGAAAAAAGTGGACGATAAAACCGTTCAGTTCGTGCTGACGCGTCCGGAAGCACCGTTCCTGGCTGACCTGGCGATGGATTTCGCTTCTATTCTTTCTAAAGAATACGCGGACAACATGCTGAAAGCCGGTTCCCCGGAGAAAGTAGACCTCAACCCAATTGGTACCGGTCCGTTCCAGCTGCAGCAGTACCAGAAAGACTCCCGTATTCTGTATAAAGCTTTCCCTGGCTACTGGGGTACCAAGCCGCAGATCGACCGTCTGGTCTTCTCTATTACGCCTGACGCTTCCGTGCGTTACGCCAAACTGCAGAAGAACGAGTGCCAGGTGATGCCGTATCCGAACCCGGCAGACATCGCGCGCATGAAGCAGGATAAAAACATCAACCTGATGGAGCAGGCGGGTCTGAACGTCGGCTACCTCTCTTACAACACCGAGAAGAAACCGTTTGATGACGTTAAAGTTCGTCAGGCGCTGACTTACGCGGTAAACAAAGAAGCGATCATCAAAGCCGTTTATCAGGGCGCTGGCGTGGCTGCGAAGAACCTGATCCCGCCGACCATGTGGGGCTATAACGACGACATTAAAGACTACAGTTACGATCCTGAGAAAGCGAAAGCGCTGCTGAAAGAAGCCGGTCAGGACAAAGGCTTTACCGTTGAACTGTGGGCAATGCCGGTACAGCGTCCGTACAACCCGAACGCCCGCCGTATGGCGGAAATGGTTCAGGCTGACTGGGCGAAAATTGGCGTTCAGGCCAAGATTGTGACCTACGAGTGGGGCGAGTATCTGAAACGCGCCAAAGCGGGTGAGCACCAGGCCGTCATGATGGGCTGGACCGGCGACAACGGTGATCCGGATAACTTCTTCGCCACCCTGTTTAGCTGTGCGGCAGCGAAAGACGGTTCCAACTACTCTCGCTGGTGCTACAAGCCGTTTGAAGACTTGATTCAGCCGGCGCGTGCCACCGACGATCACAACAAGCGTATCGAACTGTACAAACAAGCTCAGGTTGTAATGCACGATCAGGCTCCGGCTCTGATTGTTGCTCACTCCACCGTATATGAGCCAGTGCGTAAAGAAGTTAAAGGCTATGTGGTTGATCCATTAGGCAAACACCACTTCGAAAACGTCTCTGTCGAATAATTAAAAGCAATCAAGGAAGCGCTGCGCCCCGGTATTACGCCGGATGAGCGCAGCGCCATCCGGCGTAATGCTTTACCCGCGATGCAGTTTGCGTGGGATAAGATTTGTGAGCAATACAGACTCACGGTTCCAGGCCGTGCGTCATTAGAGAGAATCCGGGTTATGTTGCAGTTCATTCTCCGACGTTTGGGACTCGTCATCCCCACGTTTATCGGTATCACTCTTCTCACTTTTGCCTTCGTCCATATGATCCCCGGCGATCCGGTAATGATCATGGCGGGTGAACGTGGGATCTCCCCTGAGCGTCATGCGCAACTGCTGGCCGAACTTGGTTTGGATAAACCGATGTGGCAGCAGTACCTCCACTATATCTGGGGAGTTATGCATGGTGACTTAGGCATCTCGCTGAAAAGCCGTTTACCGGTGTGGGAAGAGTTCGTGCCTCGTTTTAAAGCGACGCTGGAACTTGGCGTCTGCGCGATGATTTTTGCTACCGCAGTGGGTATTCCGGTGGGGGTGCTTGCCGCCGTTAAGCGCGGTTCCATTTTCGATCATACCGCTGTTGGCCTGGCGCTGACCGGTTACTCGATGCCGATTTTCTGGTGGGGCATGATGCTGATCATGCTGGTTTCCGTGCAGTGGAACCTGACGCCGGTATCCGGGCGGGTGAGCGACATGGTATTCCTCGATGATTCCAATCCGCTGACCGGTTTTATGCTGATTGACACCGCTATCTGGGGTGAAGAGGGTAACTTTATTGATGCGCTGGCGCATATGATCCTGCCCGCGATGGTGCTGGGTACCATTCCTCTGGCGGTAATAGTGCGTATGACTCGTTCATCAATGCTGGAAGTACTGGGTGAAGATTACATTCGTACCGCCCGTGCTAAAGGCCTGACCCGTATGCGCGTCATCATCATTCACGCTTTGCGTAACGCCATGCTGCCCGTGGTGACTGTTATCGGCCTACAGGTTGGTACGTTGCTGGCCGGGGCGATCCTGACCGAGACTATCTTCTCATGGCCTGGGCTGGGACGTTGGCTGATCGATGCGTTACAGCGCCGCGATTATCCGGTGGTGCAGGGCGGGGTGTTACTGGTTGCGACGATGATTATTCTCGTCAACCTGCTGGTAGACCTGCTGTACGGCGTGGTGAACCCGCGTATTCGGCATAAGAAGTAAGGGGCCATCATGTCACAGGTTACTGAAAATAAAGTTATTGCCGCACCGGTGCCGATGACCCCGATGCAGGAGTTCTGGCACTATTTCAAGCGCAATAAAGGCGCGGTTGTCGGGCTGGTTTATGTTGTCATCATGATTCTGATTGCGGTCTTTGCGAATTTTCTCGCCCCGTATAATCCGGCGGAGCAGTTCCGTGATGCGCTGCTGGCACCGCCTGCGTGGCAGGAAGGCGGCACGATGGCGCACTTGTTTGGTACTGACGATGTGGGCCGCGATGTGCTCTCCCGTCTGATGTACGGCGCGCGTCTGTCGCTGCTGGTCGGCTGTCTGGTCGTGGTGCTCTCCCTACTGATGGGGGTCGTTCTTGGTCTGATCGCCGGCTACTTTGGCGGGATTATCGATAACGTTATCATGCGCGTGGTCGATATCATGCTGGCGCTGCCGAGCCTGTTACTGGCGCTGGTGCTGGTGGCGGTATTTGGTCCTTCGATTGGCAACGCCGCGTTGGCGCTGACGTTCGTGGCGTTACCGCACTATGTGCGCCTGACCCGCGCCGCCGTGCTGGTGGAAGTCAACCGCGACTACGTTACCGCTTCGCGCGTGGCCGGAGCCGGTGCGATGCGCCAGATGTTCGTCAATATTCTGCCTAACTGTCTTGCGCCGCTGATCGTTCAGGCATCGCTCGGTTTCTCTAACGCCATTCTCGATATGGCTGCCCTCGGCTTCCTGGGGATGGGCGCACAGCCGCCTACGCCGGAATGGGGCACCATGCTCTCTGACGTTCTGCAGTTTGCCCAAAGCGCCTGGTGGGTGGTGACCTTCCCAGGGCTGGCGATCCTGCTGACGGTGCTGGCATTTAACCTGATGGGTGACGGTCTGCGTGACGCGCTCGATCCCAAACTGAAGCAGTAAGAGGTTCGAGATGGCGTTATTAAATGTAGATAAATTATCGGTGCACTTCGGCGATGTAGGCTCCGAATTCCGCGCCGTAGACCGCATTAGCTACAGTGTGAACCAGGGTGAAGTGGTTGGCATTGTGGGGGAGTCCGGCTCGGGTAAATCTGTCAGTTCGCTGGCGATTATGGGGTTGATTGACTACCCTGGCCGCGTGATGGCCGAAAATCTGGAGTTTAACGGTCGTGACCTGAAGCGCATCTCTGAGAAAGAGCGTCGCCAGCTAGTGGGCGCGGAAGTGGCGATGATTTTCCAGGATCCGATGACCAGCCTTAACCCGTGCTACACC
Organism: Citrobacter freundii complex sp. 2025EL-00176; assembly: GCF_053309355.1. Taxonomy (NCBI): domain Bacteria; kingdom Pseudomonadati; phylum Pseudomonadota; class Gammaproteobacteria; order Enterobacterales; family Enterobacteriaceae; genus Citrobacter; species Citrobacter freundii complex sp. 2025EL-00176. The sequence continues at coordinate 252,642 of NZ_JBRYHT010000005.1, forward strand.
GTCGGCTATCAGATTATGGAAGCCATCAAGGTGCATCAGGGCGGCAATAAAAAAACGCGCGTTCAGCGGGCGATTGACCTGCTGACGCTGGTGGGGATCCCCGATCCGGCTTCGCGTCTGGACGTGTATCCGCACCAGTTGTCGGGTGGCATGAGCCAGCGCGTGATGATCGCGATGGCGATTGCCTGTCGTCCGAAGTTGCTGATTGCCGACGAACCGACGACGGCGCTGGACGTGACCATTCAGGCGCAGATCATCGAGCTGCTGCTGGAGTTGCAGCAAAAAGAGAATATGGCGCTGGTTTTGATTACCCACGACCTGGCGCTGGTGGCGGAAGCGGCACACAAAATCATCGTGATGTACGCCGGGCAGGTCGTGGAAACCGGCGCTGCGCAGGATATTTTCCGCGCGCCGCGTCATCCGTATACCCAGGCATTGCTACGTGCGTTGCCAGAGTTTGCGCAGGACAAAGCGCGTCTGGCTTCGTTGCCAGGTGTGGTCCCAGGTAAATATGACCGTCCGACGGGTTGTTTGCTGAACCCGCGCTGTCCGTATGCAACCGACAAATGCCGCGCTGAAGAACCTGAACTGAATCTGCTGGAAGGCGGTCGTCAGTCGAAATGCCACTACCCACTTGATGATGCCGGGAGGCCCACACTATGAGTACGCATGAGGCCACCTTGCAACAGCCGCTGTTGCAGGCTATCGATCTGAAAAAACACTACCCGGTGAAGAAGGGATTATTTTCCCCTGAGCGCCTGGTGAAAGCGCTGGACGGTGTCTCCTTTACCCTCGAGCGCGGTAAAACGCTGGCGGTGGTCGGTGAATCTGGCTGTGGAAAATCCACGCTGGGTCGTCTGTTGACGATGATTGAAGTGCCGACCGGCGGTGAGCTGTATTACCAGGGGCAGGATCTGCTCAAGCACGACCCGCAGGCGCAAAAGCTGCGTCGGCAGAAAATCCAGATTGTGTTCCAGAACCCGTACGGTTCTCTGAATCCGCGTAAGAAAGTGGGGCAGATTCTGGAAGAGCCGTTGCTGATCAATTCCACGCTCAGCAAAGAGCAGCGGCGTGAAAAAGCGCTGGCGATGATGGCGAAAGTCGGGCTGAAAACAGAGCATTACGATCGTTACCCGCATATGTTCTCCGGCGGCCAGCGTCAGCGTATCGCGATTGCCCGTGGTCTGATGCTCGACCCGGACGTGGTGATAGCCGACGAACCGGTCTCGGCGCTCGACGTTTCGGTTCGTGCGCAGGTACTGAATCTGATGATGGATTTACAACAGGATCTTGGACTGTCCTACGTTTTTATCTCGCACGACCTGTCGGTGGTGGAGCACATTGCCGATGAAGTGATGGTGATGTATTTAGGCCGCTGTGTGGAAAAAGGGACCAAGGATCAGATCTTCAATAATCCGCGTCATCCGTATACCCAGGCGCTACTCTCCGCCACGCCGCGTCTGAACCCGGACGACCGCCGTGAGCGTATCAAGCTGACCGGCGAGCTGCCAAGCCCGCTGAATCCGCCGCCGGGCTGTGCGTTCAATGCCCGTTGCCGCCGTCGCTTTGGTCCGTGTACCCAGCTTCAGCCGCAGTTAAAAGACTATGGCGGTCAACTGGTGGCCTGTTTCGCCGTTGACCAGGATGAAAACCCACAGCGATAAACGTGGGTTATGACCTAATAACCGGAGCCTTGTGCTCCGGTTTTTTTATATTTTGTTTTTACGTCCACAATGTGAGTCCTCTGGCAGAACATTATTCCACAGCGTCTAAAATGTAGTCAGATTCCCTTTTGTCACAGAAATAGCGATTTCGCAGTTGCTAACGATCAGGAGCAAATGTGGTCACGATACGCTGGGATATTAAAACAATTGATCGACTATCGATGGTTGAGGATGTCCTGAAGGAATTTTCCTGCTGTGATATCAATATCATCTCAATGAAAGTCACACCGGGACGGATCCTGATTAAATCCTGGTGCCGCCAGTTGCAGGATATTTCCTGCGTGCAAACGTGTTTGAGCCAGCGAGCCGATATTATTAATGTCGCTTACCTGTGTGAAGAGATAAGCGAGCTATCGCTGCCTGAACCGGAACGTCCGCGCTATTTCTCTGACATTATTTGCAGTAGCCAGAGTATGCGTTTGCTTATCGAAAAGGCGATCAGAGTTGCTGACAGCAAATATACCGTTCTGATCCGCGGTGACACGGGAACCGGCAAGGAGTTATTGGCCCGGGCTATCCATAATTCCGGGCAGCGGCGGTTTTATCCGTTTATTCCGGTCAACTGCTCGGCATTACCTGAGTCGTTGATGGAGAGTGAATTCTTTGGCTATGAGAAAGGGGCCTTTAGCGGCGCAGATTGTAAAGGCAAAAAAGGGCTGTTTGAAATGGCCGATAAAGGCACCCTATTTCTCGATGAGTTTGGTGAAATGTCGCTGAGCTTACAGGCTAAATTACTGCGCGTACTTCAGGATGGTGGGATCCGTCGCGTTGGCGGGGCACAAATTATACCGGTTAATGTACGTATTATTGTGGCGACCAACGCTAATCTGGAAGAGATGGTGGAACAACGGCAGCTGCGTGCCGATCTCTATTATCGCATCAACGTACTTTCACTCACCATTCCTCCCTTACGGGAGCGTCCGCAGGATATCACTCTGCTTATTCGCCACTTTGTGCAGAAGTACGCGAAGGAATTTCAGCGCCGGATAATCCTGGATAAAGCCTGTTTTGCGGCCTTGCATCATCACGCCTGGCCGGGAAACGTTCGTGAACTGGAAAATACCATTATTCGTCTGATGCTGATGGCAGAATCGGATGTTATTACCTTGGACGAACTGGGAATGGTGAATTTACCCGCGGTTGAGCAAGTCCCAACGGATCGTCCTTTTAAAGAACAAGTTCTGAGTGCTGAGCGCCAGCTCATTGAACAAATGGTCGAAGATAATGTGTCATCGCGGCATATCGCTAAAGCGTTGGGGGTGTCGCATACGACGGTGTTGAATAAAATTCGCAGCTATCAGTTGGAGAGTGTGAGTTAAGCGCCGCCAGTGGCTGACGGCGCGTTAGACGAGTTATTCGATCAGCTTCAATAATGGCGACAGGCACAGCAGAATTCCGTACAGCAGAATCAGCCAGGTTTTAACGCCGCGTAATTTCTCTAACTGCGTTACTTTATAGATCAGGAAAAACGGAATAATACACGACACAATCCCGTACAGTGGGCTACCCAGTTGGAAGAATACCAGCACCGATACGCGGAAGGACACCCAAATAACCAGCGTGATAACAATAAATGTACAAATACCCAGCGTGAGCACCAGCGGATTAATTTTCTCAACGTCAATGATGCGACTCAGGACGTTAAGAATAATACCCTTAATCGCCTCATGGAATCCCAGGTAAATACCAAAAAATGCCGTTAATACGGCGAAGATATTCAGCACCGTTGAGGTGATATGAATAATTTGTCCTGGAATAACCTGCGCTGCCAGCGCCAGGGCAGAAATATTTTGTTCGAAGGCTGAAACGGCCTCTTCATGGCTAATCGAAAAGGTAAAAGAGAAGGAGAAAAACAGAATAACCGCAATCAGCGTAATGTAACTGATGCGATGCGTGCGTATCGCCATGCGCGTCGCCAGTACCCGGTCTGCAACCCTTTTGCGATAAGCAATGTTCATTGGGTTCAATACCTGAATAAACACCGCGGAGAAGAAGCAGAACGGGATGGTCAACAGCACGTCGCGAAAGAAAACGGAGGCTTCAGGAAACGCGCTGATATTGCTAAAGTTCCAGTGCGGGACCATCGCAAAACCAAACACGATGATGATCCCCACTTTTACGACTACCATCGGACCGGAGATTTTGAACAGCAGCTTTTCTCCCCCGGAAGCAATGGCGACCAGCACGGCAAAAATGGCGACTTTGTAGATTATTGACTGCGAAAGGTCGGCCTCGGTCAGACCAAAGGTTTTGATGTATGAGGCGCTGTCAAAAACCACGGATAAGGAATAGATAAATATACCGTGAATAATCATCAGGAAGTAGATGACGCCAAGAAATACGCCCCAGTTTTTCCCCAGGTAATGACTTATAATATCGGTGTAATCATTACAGGTTTCACTCTCTGATAATGTTTTTAAATAAATATCCTGCACGATATAGGTTGCCGGATAAGCAATAATAAAGGCGAAAATAAATACCCAAATACCTTTTAAGCCAATTTGTACCGGCATTAGTACCGTTCCGGCACCGATTGCCATGCCGATACAGAGTAATACCCAGCCAAAATCGTATTTCGTAAACGGTATTTTTTTTGAGATTGGTACGGCGGTTGCTGTATTGTTGCTTAATTGTAATGTGTTGTCCTGCATAGAACCCCCTGCCCAAAATACACGCTCTCCCCGGAAAAGGATTGCACGTATAGCCAGACTGTTGTGCCTTGATACTCAACGGCCTGAACCGATCGGCGTCGGCTCAGGCTGTAGTGGTCAGAATGTCGCCTTTCTGATGGCGTGTTCAAGGTCGTTAATAATATCTTCTGGATCTTCAAGACCCACAGAAAGACGGATAAGCCCGTCGGTAATACCTGCTTTAAGCCGTTCCTCTGGCGCAACGGGCGAATGTGTCATAGACGCTGGGTGCTGAATGAGGGTTTCGGTATCACCGAGACTGACCGCGAGGAGGCACAATTCTACAGAATTGATCATCCGTCTGCCAGCCTCGAGGCCGCCGGCGATTTCGAAGCTGATAATTCCTCCTGGCAGACTCATCTGCCGTTGGCCAAGCTCATACTGCGGATGTGAAGAGAGGCCGGGATAATAAACGTGGGTGATGGACGGATGCCCTTCCAGGAAGCGGGCGATTTTCATCGCATTTTCGCAGTGACGTTCCATTCGAATGCCCAGTGTTTTAACGCCGCGCAGCGTCAACCAGGCGTTGAACGGACTCATGCAACCGCCAGTGATATCTTTCAGGCCAACAAATCGCGCCTGGTCAATAAACTCCTGCTTGCCGACGATAATGCCGCCAATCACATCCCCGTGGCCGTTGATGTATTTGGTGACGCTGTGCACCACGATGTCTGCGCCCAGTTGCAAAGGCTGCTGACAGTACGGCGACATAAAAGTGTTATCCACCACCAGCAATGCGCCTTGCTGATGGGCAATACCGGCCACCGTTTCAATATCAACCAATGAGAGCGTCGGGTTGGCGGGCGTTTCGATATACACCACTTTGGTTTCCGGGCGCATGGCGGCGCGAATTTCTTCGGGATTCGCCGCATCGACAAAGCTGACGTTAATCCCGAACTTCGGCATGCTGTGCGACAAAAACGCGTGGGTGCAACCGTAAATCGCGCTGGCGGAAACGATATGGTCACCTTGCTGGCACAACGTGAGTAGCGTTGTGGTGATGGCAGAAATACCGGAGGCGGTTGCCAGCCCAGCTTCACCTCTTTCCAGTACCGCCAGCTTTTTCTCCAGCGCATCGGTGGTGGGGTTACCTAAACGAGTATAAATGTACCCGGACTCCTCAAGCGCAAAGCGGGCGGCACCTTGTTCGGCGCTGTCAAACACAAACGTTGAAGTCTGGAAAATAGGCGTACTGAGCGCGCCAGTTGAAGGGTCGGGTTGTTGCCCGGCGTGAACGATCTGGGTGTTGAATCCGTAAGTACGACAGTCAGACATGATATCTCCTTTAATTCGGAACAGAACAGCTCACACTCAAATAGCAATCGCTGTGCCAGAAATTGAATTAATAGATATCAATGGGTTATGTATTTCCCTGGATTGATGGTCGGCAGGAATGTTGCCAACTGGCAAGAATCTTTCCAGCGTACTGGCGAGAAATGGGTGAAATGCGAGGCGCTACGCAGAGCGGAATATTGCGCAGTGATATGGCGAATGGGCTACCGTAGAATCAGCGGCAAGCCGGGAATTCCCGGTGAGGCGCAATGTTGCGGGGGCTTGATCCCCGGCGGCATCGGTTGCTGGAAAGAGAAAACCCCCGCACGTTGTTCAGTATAAACCTGGCAACAAAACGGGGGCTAACTTGACTCCAGACAAGTTAAGAATAGCCGCGAACAGTTGCCATTGCAACACAGGCGGCTATATGACGCTCGCACAGTTAGGCGTGGCCTTCTGGCACGATTTAGCGGCTCCGATCATCGCTGGCATTATTGCCAGTCTGATTCTGAGCTGGCTGCGTAACAGGAAGTAATGCTCTTAGTGGGTGTCTGCCTGCCGTGATGGCAACATGCGCCCGAACCAGGCCGCAGGGGGCGACCTTGCGGCCTTTTTCGGCTTAAATGCAGATAAATCTCGTCGTCAGGTGCCTATCCTGTCGCGATAATGCACGCTGGGAAGTTTTCAGATACCGTCTCTCTTAATACCGCTACGATCGGGTATACTCTGACGGCAGTTTCGTCTATCCGTGGAGAGTCAGTTTGCGTGTCAGTCGCTCGTTAACAATTAAGCAGATGGCAATGGTCGCGGCCGTTGTCATGGTGTTTGTTTTCATTTTTTGCACCGTTTTGTTGTTCCATCTGGTACAGCAGAACCGCTATAACACGGCTACACAACTGGAAAGTATCGCTCGTTCCGTCCGTGAACCTCTTTCCGACACTATCCTGAAAGGGGATATTCCCGAAGCGGAAGCCATTTTACGCAGTATTCGACCCGCTGGCGTGGTCAGCCGGGCTGATGTGGTGCTGCCTAATCAGTTTCAGGCGCTGCGGATGAGCTTTATTCCCGAACGCCCGGTTCCCGTTACCGTGACACGCCTGTTTGAGCTTCCGGTGCAAATTTCGCTGCCTGTCTATTCTCTTGAGCGCTCAGCGAACCCACAACCGCTGGCGTATCTGGTGCTGCAGGCGGATTCGTACCGCATGTACAAGTTTGTGATGAGCACACTCTCAACGTTAGTGACCATTTACTTACTTTTATCGTTAATACTCACGGTAGCCATCTCCTGGTGTATTAACCGTTTGATTGTGCACCCATTACGCAAAATCGCTCGCGAGCTGAACGACATTCAACAGCAGGACCTGATTGGCTATCAACTGGCATTACCACGTCTGCATCAGGATGATGAGATTGGTATGCTGGTGCGTAGCTACAACCTCAATCAGCAGCTCATCAAACGCCATAGCGAAGAGCAAAGCGACCATTCGATGCGCTTCCCGGTTTCCGAATTGCCCAACAAGTCGTTTTTAATGGGATTGCTGGAGCAGGTGGTGACGCGTCAGCAGACGACAGCGCTGATGATTGTCACCTGTGAAACCCTGCGTGATACCGCGGGCGTGTTAACCGAAACTCAGCGAGAAATCCTACTGCTTACGCTGGTTGAAAAACTGAAATCCGTATTGGCCCCCAGAATGGTGCTCACCCAGGTGAGCGGCTATGACTTTGCTATCATCGCGCATGGTGTAAAAGAACCCTGGCATGCCATTACACTAGGTCAGCAAGTACTCACTATCGTTAATGAGCGGTTACCGATTCAGGGTATTCAACTACGTCCGAACTGCAATATTGGGGTGGCGATGTTTTATGGCGATTTAACCGCAGAGCAGCTCTACCGCCGCGCTCTGTCCGCCGTGTTAACGTCGCGTCATAAGGGTAAAAACCAAATTCAGTTCTTTGATCCATTGCAGATGGAAGAGGCGCAGCAGCGTTTAACCCAGGAGAACGATATTTTAACCGCCATGGATAACCAGCAGTTCGCGCTGTGGATGCAGCCCCAGGTAGAAATGTCCAGCGGCAAAGTATTGAGCGCAGAAGCATTACTGCGGATGCAGCAGCCGGACGGTAGCTGGGAGCTGCCGGAAGGGCTAATCGACAGAATTGAGTCTTGTGGTCTGATGGTGACAGTCGGTTATTGGGTGCTGGAAGAAACATGCCGCCAGCTGTCAGCCTGGCAGGAACGCGGTCTGATGCTGCCGCTCTCGGTGAATTTATCCGCTCTCCAGTTGATGCACCCAAGTATGGTGTCTGATCTGCTGGAGTTGTTGACGCGCTATCGCATTAAGCCTGGCACATTGATTCTGGAAGTGACTGAAAGCCGGCATATTGACGATCCCCACGCCGCCGTGGCCATTTTGCGACCGCTGCGCAACGCGGGCGTGCGCATCGCGCTGGACGACTTTGGCATGGGGTATGCGGGTCTGCGACAGCTCCAGCATATGAAGTCGCTACCGGTGGATGTACTCAAAATCGATAAGATGTTTGTCGATGGCGTGCCCGAAGATTGCAGCATGATCTCCGCCATCATTCAGTTGGCACATAGCCTCAACTTGCAGATGATCGCCGAAGGCGTTGAAACGGAAGCGCAACGCGAATGGTTATCACAAGCGGGGGTGGAAGTGGCGCAAGGCTTCCTGTTTGCCCGACCCGTTCCGGCAAATATCTTTGAAGAACGTTATCTGGCACCGGAAAGCGCTGATTACAAAAGTTAAAAAAGGTCTCGCTTGTGCGAGCCAGCTCAAAATTTTTAACATTTTTGTATCAATTATGATCCAGGTGCATTTCTGTCATGTTGAGTGGGTGTTACTTTAAGGCCGCAGGTTAAACAAAACCTTACAAGACCTGTGGTTTTTACTTTAAGGACACCCTATGAAGACCTCTATATTCAAAAGCCTTTACTTTCAGGTCCTGACAGCAATTGCCATTGGTATTCTCCTTGGCCATTACTACCCTGAATTAGGCGCCCAAATGAAGCCGCTTGGTGATGCTTTCGTTAAGCTCATCAAGATGGTCATCGCACCTGTCATCTTCTGTACTGTCGTGACCGGCATTGCAGGCATGGAAAGTATGAAAGCAGTAGGCCGCACCGGTGCGGTTGCACTGCTCTATTTTGAAATTGTCAGTACGATTGCGCTGATCATCGGCCTTATCATCGTCAACGTGGTGCAACCCGGTGCCGGGATGAACGTCGATCCGGCAACGCTGGATGCCAAGGCGGTAGCAATTTACGCCGAACAGGCAAAAGACCAGGGGATCGTAGGTTTCCTGATGGACATTATCCCTGCGAGCGTCATTGGCGCGTTTGCCAGCGGTAACATCCTGCAGGTATTACTGTTTGCGGTAATGTTTGGTTTTGCTTTGCATCGTCTGGGCAGCAAAGGCCAGATGATTTTCAACGTAATTGAAAGCTTCTCGCAGGTTATTTTCGGCATCATCAATATGATCATGCGCCTGGCGCCGATCGGTGCTTTCGGTGCCATGGCCTTTACCATCGGTAAATATGGCGTCGGAACGCTGGTGCAACTGGGTCAGCTGATAATCTGCTTCTACATCACCTGTATTCTGTTTGTGGTGCTGGTACTGGGCTCCATTGCTCGCGCGACTGGCTTCAGCATCTTCAAATTCATCCGCTATATCCGTGAAGAACTGCTGATCGTACTGGGTACGTCTTCTTCTGAATCCGCACTGCCGCGTATGCTCGATAAAATGGAGAAACTGGGCTGTCGGAAGTCGGTTGTCGGGTTGGTTATACCCACGGGCTACTCGTTTAACCTTGATGGGACATCAATCTATCTGACGATGGCGGCGGTGTTTATCGCCCAGGCCACCAACAGTCATATGGATATTTTCCATCAGATAACCCTGCTGGTCGTGCTCCTGCTCTCCTCAAAAGGTGCTGCGGGTGTGACAGGGAGTGGCTTCATTGTTCTGGCCGCGACTATCTCTGCGGTGGGACATTTACCGGTCGCTGGCCTGGCGCTGATTCTCGGTATTGACCGCTTTATGTCTGAAGCCCGTGCGCTGACCAACCTGATTGGTAACGGTGTGGCAACTGTCGTTGTGGCTAAATGGGTGAAAGAATTAGACAGTAAAAAGCTGGATGACACGCTGAATAATCGTGCGCCGGATGGCAAAACGCACGATTTATCCTCTTAATCTCGTCACTTATGCCCGTAGTCCCTTCCAGGACTGCGGGTGTTTGCGCATAATTACCCCCTGTGCCTGAAACCGTCGATTCGGCGGCGTCGGGATTTTTTCACTTCCTCCGTGACATTTTCATGTTCTTGCGGTCTAACACGAAGTGTTTTTAACGTCATATTCAGAGAGTCCTTTCGCGGACTGTCTTTTTATTACCAGGATAGTTGATCAGGGGTTCACATGCAGGGCACAAAAATTCGACTTTTAGCGGGCGGCTTGCTGATGATGGCCACTGCCGGCTATGTGCAGGCAGATGCGCTCCAGCCTGATCCGGCGTGGCAACAGGGCACGCTGGCAAATGGTTTACAGTGGCAAGTGTTAGCCACTCCCCAGCGCCCCAGCGACCGTATTGAGGTTCGCCTGCTGGTCAATACCGGTTCACTCACCGAAAGTACGCAACAGAGTGGTTTCAGCCATGCGATCCCGCGTATCGCGCTGACGCAAAGCGGTGGCCTCGATGCCACGCAAGCCCGTTCATTATGGCAGCAGGGCTTCGATCCAAAACGTCCCATGCCGCCTGTTATCGTTTCCTATGATTCCACGCTATATAACCTCAGTCTGCCTAACAGCCGTAACGATCTGCTGAAAGAGTCACTTTCTTACCTGGCGAATATTTCCGGCAATCTGAGCATCACCCCTGAAACGATCAACCATGCGCTGAGTAGCGAAGATATGGTGGCAACCTGGCCGTCAGATACCAAAGAGGGGTGGTGGCGTTACCGTCTGAAGGGATCAACCCTGCTGGGGCATGATCCAGCCGATCCGCTGAAAACGCCTGTCGATGCCACGAAAATCCAGTCCTTCTACCAGAAATGGTATACCCCGGACGCGATGACACTGATTATCGTGGGTAACGTAGATGCGCGCAGCGTGGCTGAACAAATCAATAAAACCTTTGGCGAACTGAAAGGTAAACGGGAAACCCCAGCGCCGGTACCGACGCTTTCGCCGCTGCGTGCAGAAGCCGTGAGCATTATGACCGATGCGGTACGCCAGGATCGCCTTTCCATCATGTGGGACACGCCGTGGCAGCCAATCCGTGAATCCGCCGCACTGTTACGCTACTGGCGCGCTGATTTAGCCCGTGAAGCGCTGTTCTGGCATATTCAGCAGGAACTGACCAAAAACAATGCCAAAGACATCGGCCTTGGATTTGATTGTCGGGTGCTGTTCCTGCGTGCCCAGTGCGCTATCAACGTGGAGTCGCCGAACGATAAGCTGAACGCGAACCTCGGTACGGTGGCGCGTGAGCTGGCGAAAGTGCGTGACAAGGGCCTGCCGGAAGAAGAGTTCAATGCGCTGGTGGCGCAAAAGAATCTGGAACTGCAGAAACTGTTTGCCACCTATGGCCGCACCGATACCGACATTTTGATCAGCCAGCGTTTGCGCTCGCTGCAAAATCAGGTGGTTGATATCGCGCCTGAACAGTATCAGCGTTTACGTCAGAGCTTCCTCAACAGTTTGAACGTGGAGATGCTGAATCAGGATCTGCGCCAGCAACTGTCGCAAGATATGGCGTTAATTCTGCTGCAGCCGAAGGGGGAGCCTGAATTCAATATGAAGGATCTGCAGGCGACGTGGGATAGCATTATGGCGCCCGTTACCGCAGCGGCAACGTCTGTTGAAACGGATGAGTCACATTCTGAAGTGACGGATATCCCGCCGGTACAGTAACCTGTAAGCCGGGCAAGCGAAGCGCTCCCGGCCTACAAGAACAACACGTTATTGCGGCATAGCGTCGCGTGGGATAATCGCCCCGCGATGCTGAATCACCGTGCTTGCCGTCAGGTGACCGCGTTTTGCGGCATCGGCGGCATCGCCACCGGTCAGACGTACCGCCAGATATCCAGCGCTGAAGGAATCTCCCGCAGCGGTGGTATCGATCACTTTCTCTTTCGGCAATTTAACGGCCGGGACGTCGATCAGCGCTTCGCCCTCGATAGAAACCAGGCAAGAGTCAGCGCCGCGCTTCACTACCACTTCCTGGACGCCAGCCGCGTGAGTACGGGCAATCACTTCGGCAACGGGTTTTTCACCCCAAAGCGCGTCTTCATCATCCAGCGTCAGGAACGCGATATTGGTGCATTCCAGCATCTGCTGATAAACCTGCTGCGTTTCTTCTTTGCTGCTCCACAGGCGTGGGCGGTAGTTATTGTCAAAAATAACTTTTCCACCGTTAGCGCGGCATTCACGCAGTAACGACAGCAGTTTGTCACGGCTGGCCGGGCTTAAAATCGCCAGGCTGATTCCGCTCAGATACAGATAGTCAAATGTCGCCAGCTCTTCGCAAATAGCGGCGGACTGTTCGCTCTCCAGCCAGAATTTTGCGGCAGCTTCATTACGCCAGTAGTAGAAGGTGCGCTCGCCGGTGCTGTCGGTCTCAATGTAGTAGAGTCCCGGCAGACGGTTTTCCATACGCTGGGTTAGGGAGGTATCAACATTTTCACCCTGCCAGGAGTCCAGCATTTGTTGGCTGAAACTGTCAGTACCCAGTGCAGTCACATAGTGTACGGAAAGTGCCGCCGCATCGACCTGGCGGGCGATATAAACGGATGTATTCAACGTGTCGCCACCGAATCCGCGCTGAACGTCAGCACCTTTCTGTGACAGCTCAATCATGCATTCGCCAATCACGGCAATCTTTCTGGACATAGTCGTAACCTGCTCTGAAAAAAATTAGCGTTAGTGTGCGCTGTGGGTGTTAAGTGGTCAACTATATTAAAACAACGTTCCATTATTTTTTTGAGCCAGCACGTGTTCTGTGCTGTTTTTTGCCGCTTAGTTTTTATTTTGCCTGCGGCTGAACGTAAAGTTCTGCGCCTGAGCGCCGATAACCTTTGACGAGTCCGGTCAGTCACACTCTTATTTACAGGACATCTTTGATGATAAAGCAGGTTACCCAGCAGCTCATTACGCCCGATGCGAGTATCGAAAGCTTGCAGGCGAGACGCTATTGGCTGCAGTGCGAGCGTGCTTACACCTATCAGCCGATTTACCAGACCGATGGACGGCTGATGGCCGTTGAACTGCTGACCGTCGTGAGCCATCCGGATAATCCTGCCCAACGTATTGCGCCAGATCGCTATTTTGCTGAAGTGGCCGTACGACACCGTATAGAGGTGGTGAAAGAGCAGCTTCTGCAGCTTAAGCTGAAAGGGGACTTTTTCAGAGCCAATAACCTGCTGGCTTCAGTGAATGTCGATGGCCCAACGCTGATTGCGATGCGCCAGGATCCTGAAATCCTGAAAATCATCGAATGCCTGCCATGGCTGCGCTTTGAACTGGTGGAGCATATCCGCCTGCCGAAGGGATCGTCTTTCGCCTCGATGTGCGAGTTTGGTCCCCTCTGGCTGGATGATTTTGGTACCGGAATGGCGAACTTCTCGGCCCTGAGCGAAGTGAGTTACGACTATATTAAAGTGGCGCGGGATCTGTTTGTCATGTTGCGCCAGACGCCGGAAGGCCGCAATCTCTTCACGCTGCTGTTACAGCTGATGAACCGCTATTGCCGTGGGGTGATTGTTGAAGGTGTTGAAACACTTGAAGAGTGGCGTGATGTGCAAAACTCACCGGCTTTCGCGGCGCAAGGCTATTTTCTTTCTCGTCCAGTACCTCTGGACACCCTCGAAGAGGTGATTCTGTCGCTTTGATTCGGATGTAACGTCCCTCATTTTGTCCTGCTGGACTATCTTTAGGACAGGCAAGGAAGGAAGTGAGGACGCTAACTATGACAAAAGCAGGCAAAATAACCGCATCAGTAATAGGGGTTTTCTTGTTGTTGATCGTCGTATTCATCATTGTGATTGCGACATTTGACTGGAACCGGCTCAAACCGACCATCAACCAGAAAGTCTCTACAGAACTCAACCGGCCTTTCGCCATACGGGGCGACCTGGGCGTGGTTTGGGAGCGCCAGAAGCAGGAAACTGGCTGGCGTAGCTGGGTTCCGTGGCCGCACGTTCATGCCGAGGATATTATCCTTGGCAACCCGCCGGATATTCCCGACGTCACTATGGTGCATCTTCCCCGCGTGGAAGCCACGCTCGCGCCACTGGCTTTATTGACAAAAACCGTCTGGCTACCGTGGGTCAAGCTGGTAAAGCCTGATGCGCGCCTTATCCGTCTGTCGGAGAAAAACAATAACTGGACCTTTACCCTCGCAGAAGATGAAAACCGCGATCCCAATGCGCCGCCATCCGCGTGGTCTTTCCGGCTGGATAATATTCTGTTCGATCAAGGACGCATCGCTATTAACGATAAGGTGACCAGGTCGGAGCTTGAGATCCTGGTCGATCCGCTGGGTAAACCATTGCCTTTTAGCGAAGTAACTGGCGCAAAAAATAAAGAGGGTAAGGCCCGCGTTGAGGACTACGTATTTGGTTTGCAGGCCAAAGGACGTTATAACGACGAACCGCTAAGCGGTAGCGGAAAAATAGGCGGGATGCTGGCGCTGAGGGGCGAAGGAACCCCTTTCCCGGTACAGGCTGATTTCCGTTCGGGCAATACGCGCGTAGCATTTACCGGTACGGTAAATGACCCGATGAATATGGGCGGCGTGGACCTGCGGCTTAAATTCTCGGGCGATTCACTAGGGGATTTGTATGATTTGACGGGGGTGCTGCTCCCGGATACGCCACCGTTTGAAACCGACGGGCGTCTGGTGGCGAAAATCGATCCGGAAAAATCCTCCGTTTTTGATTACCGCGATTTTAATGGCCGCATTGGCGACAGCGATATTCATGGAACGCTAACTTATACCACCGGTAAGCCGCGTCCGAAACTGGAAGGGGACGTCGAATCACGCCAACTGAGATTGGCAGATTTGGGACCGCTGATCGGTGTGGATTCGGGTAAAGGAGCGGAAAAGGCCAAACAATCTGAACAGCGCAAAGGTGAGAAGAGCGTCCAGCCTGCCGATAAAGTCTTACCGTATGACCGTTTCGAAACTGACAAATGGAATGTGATGGATGCTGACGTACGTTTCAAAGGTCGGCGCATTGAGCACGGCAGCAGCCTACCGATTAGCGACCTCTCCACCCATATCATCTTGAAAAATGCCGATCTGCGCCTGCAGCCGCTGAAATTTGGCCTGGCGGGAGGCAGCATTGTTTCCAGAATCCATCTGGAAGGGGATAAAAAGCCGATGCGCGGGCAGGCGGACATTCAGGCTCGCCGCCTGAAGCTAAAAGAGCTCATGCCGGATGTAGAACTGATGCAGAAAACGCTCGGTGAAATGAACGGTGACGCTAAATTTAGCGGCAGCGGAAACTCGGTAGCCGCGCTGCTGGGAAACAGCAATGGCAACCTGAAGCTGTTGATGAACGATGGCTTAATCAGCCGAAATCTAATGGAAATTGTAGGGTTAAATCTGGGTAACTATCTCGTAGGTCAGATATTTGGTGACGACGAGGTACGGGTGAACTGCGCGGCGGCGAATCTGGATATCGTTAACGGCGTGGCGCGTCCTCAGATCTTTGCTTTTGATACGGAAAATGCGGTGATCAATGTGACCGGGACCGCGAGTTTTGCGTCTGAGCAACTGGATTTAACCATCGATCCGGAGAGCAAAGGTATTCGTATTATTACGCTGCGTTCACCGCTGTATGTTCGCGGGACCTTCAAGAACCCGCAGGCAGGCGTAAAAGCCGGGCCATTGATTGCGCGTGGTGCGGTTGCTGCCGCATTAGCCACGTTAGTCACCCCAGCGGCGGCACTGTTGGCGCTGATTTCCCCTTCCGAAGGGGAAGCCAATCAGTGCCGGACGATACTGTCGCAAATGAAGAAGTGATGTCAGGCCGGATGCGGTGGTTACGCCGCATCCGGCAAAAGAATCACAATGACTGATGACGGGTCTCATGGGTTAACAGCAGTGCGATCAGCGTTAACGCCGCCATCGATGCCAGATACGTTCCTACCGCTGCCAGACCGTAATTCGCCTGCAACCATGCGGCAATGTAAGGGGCAACGGAAGCGCCAAGAATCGACGAAACGTTATACGAGAACGATGCGCCCGTGTAGCGAACTTCGGTTGGGAACAGCTCCGGCAGCAACGCGCCCATCGGACCAAATGTCAGTCCCATCAGGCTTAACCCCAGCAGCAGGAAAGCGAACACCAGCGCAGGATTGCCAGAACCGAGCAGCGGTTTAAAGGCAAACAGCGCAAACAGAATGATAAGCGTGGTGATGATGAGCATGCTTTTGCGGCGACCAAACGCGTCGGCCAGCAGGCCCGCTACCGGCACCATAACGCCAAAGCCAATTACCGCCATCATCAGCATCCACAACACGTCATTACGCGGCAGGCCAAGCCCTACTGGCGCTGCGGCTGTACTGAAGGTCATTGAATAGACGGTCATGATATAGAACAGCGTATAGGTCGCCAGCATGATGAATGTGCCGAGGATCGTTACGCGAACATGTTTTGTCAGCAAGGTACCCAGCGGGATTTTCACCTGCTTTTTCGCCGCAGCGACTTTGGCGAAGACTGGGGACTCATGTAACGAAACGCGAACGTACAGGCCGATGATCACCAGTACCGCAGAGAAGATGAACGGTACGCGCCAGCCCCAGCTCATAAACTGTTCATCGGTCAGCAGCCAGGAGAGCAGCAAAAAAGTGCCGTTGGCGAAGAAAAAGCCGATAGGCGCACCCAGTTGCGGGAATGACCCGTACAGTGCGCGTTTACGCGGCGGCGCGTTTTCCGTTGCCAGCAACGCCGCACCGCCCCACTCACCGCCCAGGCCTAAGCCCTGACCAAAACGCGCCAGCGCCAGCAGCAACGGGGCGAAAATGCCGATAGTTTCATAGCCCGGCAGCAGGCCAATGACAACCGTTGAAATCCCCATGGTAAGCAGTGAAGCAACCAGCGTGACTTTACGGCCTACGCGATCGCCGAAATGGCCAAACACCGCGGAGCCGATTGGCCGGGCCACAAAAGCAATAGCGAAGGTGGCGAGGGACTGCAGCGTAGCCGCGGTCGGATCTCCCTGCGGGAAGAAAATATGGGGAAACACGATCACTGCGGCGGTCGCGTAGATATAGAAGTCGAAGAACTCAATGGCGGTACCAATGAGTGAGGCGACGACGACTTTATTGCGCGAGTTGACCGGGGTGTGTTCCTGTTCGTTGTCGAGTGTTGTGGCTGTTGCTTGCATAATATTTTCTTATTTTTGGCCGAACGAAAGGCCATATTACGCACAGCAAAAGCGATATTTCAATCTGTAACAAATCCGGCAATTGGTCAAAAAAGGAGCAAAAAGGGAATAATATTTAGGCTGGAGATTTCACTTCCATGAAATGCTTCACATAATTTAAAACTTGGTTGATAAAACTGGTTTTTGGTTAAATAAAAGTTACAGGCTGGATTTATTCACTAAATCAGTGAGAGCAGGCGGCATTATAATTGCCGGATGGCGCTGCGCTTAACCGGCCTACAAAACTCACCCGTAGGCCGGATAAGACGCGTGCGTCGCCATCCGGCAATTAACAACTAATCCGGCGGTGGCTATTGCGTTTTCCCCGGCATTCGCGGGTCATCTTTGTATTCCGCTGTTGCAATCCAGGCGGCGCAAAACAGCGTCAGACGAGCGAAGAAGTAGAAGAACGCCATCAGTCCAAGCACAGAACCAAACGCCGCGCCTGACGGCGATTGCACCAGTGATGGTAGCGTGTACGTCATGATCATTTTGATGACTTCAAACCCCAGCGCCGCGATAAATGTGCCCCGAATAAGTGCTTTCTTTCGTGGCCGGTGACGCGGCAGTCGCCAGAAAATCCAGAAGAAAAGCAAATAGTTGGCGAAGATAGAGATGGTCAGGCCGATCAGGCGCCAGGCGGGCTTCAGCCATTCGATGCCGTCGAGATACAGTGCAGAGATAATCATCTGCTGCGCGGAACCGGCGATAGAGGTAATGGACAGCGTGACAATCAGCGCAATCAGCAAACCAATCAATGAAACAAAATCACGCAGGTATTTAACCCAAATTTTTTCCTGATCCTGCGGCGTACGCTCCCAGACATCTCGCGACTGGGCACGGATCGCTTCGCGCAGATTGCCCATCCAGTTAATCCCGGAATAAAGGGCGATTCCAAGCCCTACCAGACCCACGGTGGTTCGCTGCTGAACGGCGGTATTAATGGTGTTTTTCAGCGTGGAGGCGAGCGTCGGGTCGCTGACGTTAAGCAGAATTTTGCCGAAGATATCCTGTAATAGCGTAGGGTGCGAGGCGAGTATAAAACCGGCGGCGGCAAATGACACCATCAGGATAGGGATCATCGACAGGAACGAGAAGTAGGTGATGGCGGCGCCAAACTGGTTTCCCATGCGATCATTAAAACGCTCTGCGGCACGAATCATATGGGCGATGACGGGCTGACGTTGAATTTTATCGGCGAGGGTCAGGGCTGTTTGCAATGCCTGGTTGGTCGTACCGTTGGTTTCTGTTTTTTCACGCTCCTGGGTCTCAATTTTTGGGATCGGTGCGTGCTCAAGTTCCTGAATGGGGCGTTTTATCTCTTTTTCCTGCGTCATCAGGCCAGTATTCCTTGTTCTGTTCACTCTCAAGACAGTATAGCTTGTCAGTCCACATAATCTTTCATTACGCCGGTCAGCCATTCCATAAACAGATGAACCCGGCGGGAGAGGTTGCGGCGATGCGGATACAACAGAGAAACCGGCATCGGCGCGGCGCGATACTGTGGTAATACCTCGACCAGCGTACCGGCGCGCAGGGCGTCGCGCACGCCGACGCGTGGCACCTGAATAATGCCCAGGCCGGCAAGGCACGCGGCATGGTAGGTTTCCGTGCTGTTCACCGTCAGCATGCCGCCGGTTTTAACCCATTGGGTACCGTTGTCTGTCGCCACTTCGAAACCTTGCGCACGTGTTCCGAGGTTCACCGAGTAATGCACCACCGCATGCGAGGTTAAATCTTCCAGGCTTTCCGGGTAGCCAAAGCGGGCCAGATATTTTGGGTTGGCGCAGTTAATCTGCGTGAGTTTCCCCAGCGGACGGGCAATCAGCCCTGAATCTTTCAGCGTACCGACGCGTACCACGCAGTCGAAACCTTCCCGGATCAAGTCCACCAGCCGGTCGCTGCTGCTGAGTTCGAGTTCAAGTCCCGGATATTGATGCAAGAAGGCTGCCAGGCGGGGCATCACCAGATTTCTCGCGACGCCCACCGGCATATCCACGCGCAGCTTGCCGCTGATGCTGGCCGGATCGTGATGGAACAGTCCGTCCAGTTCATCCAGATTACTTAACAGATCTTTCGCGCGTTCATAATAGATCATGCCGTCTTGTGTGAGCTGGACGCGTCGGGTGGTGCGGTGCAACAGCTGCGTGCCCAGATGATTTTCCAGGGCCTGGATTTGTCGCGATACGCTACCTTTAGGTAGTCCAAGGGTGTCCGCCGCACGCGTAAAACTCTCCAGTTCTGCGACGCGGATGAACAACTGCATTGCGTGAATTTTATCCATCCTCATGCCCTATTGTTGTTCTGTATGAAACAGTAATGCGCAGTTAGCGGTATTTATTGTTTTTTTACCACCTAATAAGCTTTGTCTCAATCTTCACTACACAAGAAATGAGGTTTCTTATGACGCAACGTATCGCATTAGTGACCGGCGGCGGTCGTGGACTCGGTAAAAACGCGGCGCTTAAGCTGGCGGGCAAAGGAATTGGTATCATCCTGACGTGGAACAGCAATGAAAAAGAAGCGCAGCAGGTTGTGGATGAAATTCGCCAATCTGGCGGTAAAGCTGCGGCATTGCCGTTGAATGTCGGGGATATTTCAACATTCCCTCAGTTTATAAAACAGGTGCAGGAAACCTTACAGGCCCAGTGGCAAAGCGACACCTTTGATTATTTATTGAACAACGCCGGAATCGGTATTAATGCGCCATATCCGGCGTTCACCGAAGCGCAATTTGATCAGCTTTTGAATATCCACTTTAAAGGTCCATTCTTCCTGACGCAGAACCTTTTACCGCTGATGAATACAGGCGGCAGGATCCTGAATGTTTCAACCGGACTCGCGCGCTTTGCGCTGCCGGGTTACAGCGCATACGCGGCCATGAAAGGGGCGATGGAAGTGTTAACCCGTTATCAGGCAAAAGAGCTGGGGGAGCGCGGAATTACGGCCAATATTATTGCCCCCGGGGCGATAGAAACGGATTTTAGCGGCGGAAATGTGCGGGATAACGCGCAACTGAATGCGTACATTGCATCGCAAACGGCGTTGGGGCGCGTTGGTTTGCCGGATGATATCGGTGATGCGATTGCCGCGTTGCTCAGTGATGAGCTGGCCTGGATGACGGCACAGCGTATTGAGGTTTCCGGCGGAATGTTCCTGTAACCCAACCATAGTGTCTTATTCAGCCAGATATTGGCTGAATAAGCATTTAATGCGATGTTTTATTTTGTAACATATTTGGCGGATAGTTTGGATTCCTTATTTTTCGCCAAAAATATAGACTGCGTTTAATTAATATTAAATTGATGGATGTAAGCGTCAAAATATAAGAATTTACTTAATGTGCGCCGCTATTTTTGTTCCTTTGTGTGATTCTGTTGGTTGAGCTGTAACTAATCATAATTTCTGCTTTTTTCTTCTCCGACTATCGGTAGAATGGCCCCCGCCAAATGGTGACTTCTTATTTTACCCTATGGGTAATACCCTTCCGCGCGCTAAGGCTAATATCTTATTCAGACGGAGATAAATAATGCAGTTAATAATGTTTGACAGGCAGTCAATATTTATTCATGGAATGAATGTAAGTTTACAGCAACGTATTCCAGGAGTGAATGTTCAGGGTGTCAGTCAGGCAGATGATCTGTGGCAGAAACTGGCAGACAACCCTGATGCACTGGTAATGCTGGATGGCGATCTTGATGCTGAGTTCTGCCGCAGCTTGCTACAACAGATCGCCCAGCGCTATTCGGCGGTAAAAGTGCTGGTAACAGCAACGGATTGCCGTAAAAGATGGCTACAGGAGGTCACGCAATTAAACGTGCTGGCCATTGTTCCACGTGACTCTGACGCGGAAACCTTCACACTGGCGCTCAATAGTGTCGCGATGGGCATGATGTTTATCCCCAGAGACTGTATTACAGCGACTGAAAGTAGCAGCCAAAATATTAGATCGCTCAGTGCGCGTCAGCGAGAAATTCTGACTATGCTGGCTGCGGGCGAATCGAATAAACAAATTGGTCGACTGTTAAATATCAGTACCGGAACGGTAAAAGCCCATCTTGAGTCGCTTTACCAGCGTCTGGAAGTAAAAAACCGTACGCAGGCGGCAATGATGTTAAACGACGCCATTTAATGGCCGCAAATTTCACAGTCAGAACACTTCTGGCTGTGAAATAGCCACAGGCCAAATTTCTGTAGTGCTAAATCGAGTTATTCCCACGCTGAATATCCACGCAATTAACGTCTCTTGTTGAAATCGATCTTTTATTAGCGGTTTTTTCTCATGTATGAACGCCTCACAGAGATGCAGATCGGCGAGCAGAAGTGATTCTGCCTGCATTAGCGTAATGGGGGTATCAAAGGTTTCGTCTGCGGCAATTTCATGCCCGTAACCTATCACCCAAACTCCTTTTTTATCCTGATACTTTTCCAGCGACAGGCCTTGCCATTGCTTAATAAATGCGACACAGGCGGGTGTGAAATGCGTCGAATGGAGCGGCATAATACTCTCTGGGCAAAGAGATTTATTTTAAGAAATCCACTCCGTTACGCCAGTTGCCATGTAGCCAGTTTTTACAGCAAAACGTCTTATGGCGTGGGCGGCTGATATTCACGTTTTAACAGGCCGAAAATCCAGTCATCGCGCCAGGTTTGATGCAGCCTACCTTCGTGAAGGTATTCGTTCACCCTCAGTGGACGACAGATCGGGCGCGATGTTTCCAGTACAGGCGCGGGCATACCTCCTGAATAATTTTCAATGATTGTGCGGAAGTCACTGTAAAACAGATTTATTTGTTATATGAATGTATTTTAGTCTACGTCGATACATATCTGCTTTTATAAAAAATAACGACATACCATTGTGAGGCCGCACGTTTTGGGTCCTTTTAGGGAAGATGATGACCAATAGCGCGTTACAAGCGACATGTACCCCCTTTGAACGTTGTCTGGCTATCATTCGTCAGGCATCGGTAGAAATATTGCTGCTGTTAGGCGTGCATGTAGCAGAAGGCAAAGAGCCGCGATGGTTCCTCGAGCAGCTTGACCAGGCCAGGCTGAATCTGGGCGGTTGGGGAGCTGTCGCCAGAAGGTTGCAGATGAATGACGCACAGTTGAGTCAGTTCACTCTGCGGCTGCGTCATCTGCAGCAGAGCGTGCCGCAGTATGAAAATGGCCAGGACGTCAGTGAAAACCAGCTGATTTCTGCGCTGCGCTTCGTGGCCTCTCTGGAACAGTTGCGCCAGCAACAGCCCATCCTGAAGTATCAAACCGAAATTGAACGTGTGGAGCCGGATGCGCAGGTCCACGCGCAGCGTCAGCTTCGTGCAATAGAGTTAACGCTCAAATCGCTTATCGCACGAGTATGGCCGGATCAACATCCGCTCAACAGCTTCCTGAAACAGCACTTCGGGGGTGAACGCCTGCGTCGCTGGTTAAAGCTGGGTGAAAGTCGGGATGCGCTGGACGGCATGATGTTCAGCGAGCTGGCGCTGATGGTCGTGGATAAGAAATTGTTTGTACGCCACTTTACCCAGATTTTTAACGACACCTCGGTGCTGACGCTGTTTGTCGAGCCCCGTCTTACGTTGCGTATGTTCCTCGATGATTGTCGGCTGGCCCGTAACGGCGTTATTGCACAGCAGCCGCTGACCTCGGTACAACTGATGCTGCTGGAGTGTCAGTACCGACAGATTACTCACCCTGTACAACGGGCATTTGCAGAACGGCGCACTCGTGTTAATCCCGCGTCGTATCTGGAGTCTGATGAGTCGACTGTCCGTCAGTTCTGGGAAATGGCCAAGCAAAAGGATGAGCAGGCGGGGGGCGATAAACAGGAAATCGCAGACAGTATTGATCCGCCGGAGAAGCGGGCAAAGCGCACCGCGGAGGAGCGTGAACAGCTGATTTCCGGCATGTTGTGGGTCGCGGTCGGCGTGATGGTGCTGGTAATTTCGCTGGGTGCGTTCTGGTTATTCACTTCGCCAGCGCCACAGACGTCATCCGGACAAGCCGTTGAAATCGTGCAGGAGGAGCCACGGCGTGATGCACCTTCCGCACGGGAATCTGTGACCCGAATGGGTATCACCTGGGATGCTTTTAACATGCGCGCGGCTATCGATCGCAACGATACTCGCGTGACGTCGCTGTTCCTGCAGGGTGGGATGGACTGGAAGCTGGCGTGGACGGAACAAGCATTCGCTGCGGGCAATACCGAGGTGTTGCGACTGCTGCTGCGTTATCCTTCGCAGATGAACGAGAGCAAACCTTGCAGACAGTTTATGAGTACGCTCAGTCATGCCATGTCGAATGGGGCGTCACTCACTTCCTTACACAAAAGCTACCTGCAAAGTTTTTGTTCGGTTCCGGCGGTTGTCGCGCGTCAGCAGTATGATCTGGAACAGGCTCAGCGGCGCGCTCGGGCAGAACCCAGCCCGGAGAATAAGAAGTGGCAAAAAATTCATACTGAGCTCTACGATGCGATTAACTAACGGCCTGAGGAGTCAGGCCGCCAGCGGCTAAGGTTCGCCATACAGCCCGATGAGTCGGCGCACCACACCGTTTGTCCAGCCAAAGCCGTCCTGCAACGGATATTCTCCGCCGCCGCCTTCGCGCGGCATGCCGTCGGCAATATGGTATTTTTCGATAAGCTTGTGGTGTTCCTGGTAAAAGAGATTCACCGTTTTCAACCAGTTACGGGCAATTTCATCGCCGAGATGGTCGTCGCCATACAATTTGAATCCCTGGATGGCCATCCATTGCAGCGGCGCCCAGCCGTTGGGTTTATCCCACTGCTCACCGGTTTCATGTTCTGTGGCTAAAATGCCCCCCGGCGTTAGCAGGCGGCTGCGTACCGCATTGGCGAGCCGGTCGGCTTGTTCATGCGTTGCCATGCCGACATACAGCGGTACGATACTGGCGGCAGAGAAGAGGGCCATTTGTTCACGTCGCCAGTCATAATCGCGATAGCAGCCGTTTTCATCATCCCATAAGTAGCGATTCACCGCATCGCGGCGGTCATTGGCTTTCTGGCGAAACAGCGCTTCAGCTTCTTTGTCGCCTTTCAGCGCCGAAATATTGGCGATGGTGCTCTCCAGCTTGTAGAGGAACGCGTTCAGGTCAATGGGGATAAATTGTGTCGTGCGTATGCTGGCAAGTCGACCTGCATCGCGTAGCCAGCGCGAGGAGTAATCCCATCCCGAGGCCGCGCCTGCACGCAAATCGCGATACACCTCATTGGGCGGTCGACCTGAATGCTTGGCGGTCTCGACGTCTTCAAGCCATGACTCATCGCGCGGCGTATCACGATCGTCCCAATAGCGGTTGAGCAAGGATCCGTCCGACATTCTGATCACATGGCGGTAGGCCTGGTTGAGCGCCAGCGAATCAGCGCCATCCATCCAGAACGCGTACTCCATTTTTAGATGATCAAGATAACGGCGCGCGCCACGCACGCCATCCTCTTCAAACAGTTCCACCATCAGCGCAAAGACCGGCGGCTGCGAGCGGCTCAGGTAGTACGTTCGATTACCATTTGGGATGTGACCATAGTTTTCAATCATCCAGGCAAAGTTATCCGCCATACATTTCAGCAGATCTTCGCGCCCGCTCTCCGCCAGACCCAGCATGGTGAAATAGGAATCCCAGTAGTAGGTTTCGCTAAAACGTCCGCCAGGCACAATATATGACTGCGGTAGCGCCAGCAGCGAGGACCAGGGAATGTGGTCCTGCGGTTCGCGCGTCAACACTGGCCACAATTGATCGATATGCTCTTTCAGCGAATTTGCCGGGTCAGAAACGTATTCACTGGAGGGCGTTTCCGGGAGCCAGAAATGGTTCTCAACAAAGCGCTTCAGGTCAAAGTCGCGGTGGCGTTTGACCTTGCGATAACGGATCAAAATATCCAGCGGATCCATTTTGGGCGCACAGTCGGGGAAGGTTTTGCTATCGGCAAACAGTTTCGATGACTGGACGTGTTCGAACAGCTCAAGGTAACGATCGGCCGGAGTTAACGCATCTGAGGCGGGCAGCCCTTCAATCATCTCTGGCTCAGGTTCTGCCTCAATCATTTCATCCAGCTTTAACTCGCACGGATCCATTTCATAAAGCAGATCGATGTCGATCGTCAGTTCTTCAGAAGGGGCGTGGGGTAGTTTCTGGTTGAGCATAATGAGAAAGACCTCCGATGGACGTGGAAATAGTAAGGCTGTTGCCCGGTCGTCAGTTAAGCGTAGACATTCGCTTCGGTATTGGCTGAGTAAAGCGTGCGGTCGATCACGTTTTAGTGTCGAGCATTATTTTAAAAATTAAACTATCCCAATGATAATAATGAATAATTCAGAATCGTGCGCGACCTGAAGATATTCCATTTTCAGAACATTCGATTGCAACGAGGTGTGAACGAAACCTGCTAATGCCTTAACGCTATAATAGGCACAGGCTATTCTATTGATAGTTCTCCTCCATGTAATTGCTTGATACTTATCAAAATAGTAATCCCCTCATTTCCTATGATGGTCAAGTCTGACAAAGACTGTGCATTAATTATTCTAATTTTTCTGGGTCACAATAACTCACAACGGTGAGGGTAAAATAATGAAAATCATTACCCGTCTTACCGCGATTGCCATAGCTGGCATCGTGATTTGTTATTTTGGATTATCCGGTTATGTGTGGTATCACGATAATCAACGGAGCAAACAGGCTGATGTTCAGGCCTCTTCGCTGGAAGCAAATAATAAAGTTTTAGGGTTCTTACGCGAAAAAGGATGCGATTATTGTCACACTCCTTCGGCTGAATTACCTTTCTATTCTTCTTTTCCTGTCGCTAAGCAGTTGATGAATTACGACATTCAACTGGGATACAAATCCTTCAATCTTGAGGCCGTTCGTGCGGCGCTGGTCGCGGATAAACCCGTTTCACAAAGCGACCTGAATAAAATTGAATGGGTGATGCAGTACGACACCATGCCGCCGACGCGTTATACCGCGCTGCACTGGGCCGGTAAGGTGAGCGATGTGGAGCGCGAAGAAATTCTGGGCTGGATAGCCAAACAGCGTGAACAGTATTACGCCAGTAACGATACCGCCACGCAGCATCGTAATGAACCGGTACAGCCAATACCAGAAAGCATCCCGACCGATGCCCGCAAGGTGGCGCTTGGCTTTACGCTTTATCACGACCCGCGTATTTCCGGCGACAGCACGATCTCTTGCGCGCACTGTCATGCCCTGAATGCGGGTGGTGTGGATGGCCGGAAAACGTCAATTGGCGTAGGCGGAGCGGTCGGGCCGATCAACGCGCCAACGGTGTTTAACTCAGTTTTCAACGTGGAACAGTTCTGGGATGGCCGTGCGCCGACATTGCAGGCGCAGGCAGGTGGCCCGCCGTTGAACCCAATTGAAATGGCATCAAAATCCTGGGATGAAATTATCCAGAAGCTGGATAAAGATCCGCTATTGAAGCAAGAATTTATCGCGGTTTATCCACAGGGATTCAGCGGAGATAATATTACCGATGCGATTGCGGAGTTTGAGAAAACGCTGATTACGCCAAATTCGCCGTTTGATAAATGGCTACGTGGTGACGAAGCGGCGTTAACGGCCCAGCAAAAACATGGCTATCAGTTGTTTAAAGATAATAAGTGCGCGACCTGTCATGGCGGTATTATTTTAGGCGGACGCTCATTTGAGCCATTAGGTTTGAAAAAGGACTTTAATTTCGGCGAAGTCACTGCCGCAGATATTGGCCGGATGAACGTGACCAATGAACTACGTGACAAGCTACGTCAGAAAGTCCCTGGATTACGTAACGTTGCGCTGACTGCGCCTTATTTCCATCGTGGGGATGTGCCTACGCTTGATGGTGCGGTCAAACTGATGCTGCGTTATCAGGTGGGTAAAGAACTGCCGCAGGAAGATATCGACGATATTGTGGCGTTCCTCGAAAGTCTGAACGGGGTGTATACGCCGTATATGCAGGGTAAATAATTATTGCCCCTATCCAGCCTGGCGCGTTTTGCGGGCTGGATAATTCACCTTTACCCGGCTTACAGTTATCTCTGCTCATCCACGAATATTTCCCACAATTCTTCTACCGCTCTGGACATTCTGCCTGCAGGCCGAAACAGTCGGATATCAATGGGTACCCATAACCCGCTCTTCTGTGGCGCCGCCGCAGCGATCGTCCCGGCCTGAACGTCCGGAGCCGCCAGACTTTCCGGCAGCCAGGCAATGCCGTCCCCGGCTTTGACCATCGCCAGCAGCGTGGCGGCCAGATCGGCGGTGAAGGCGATGTCCATACCGCGTCGGGCATGATTCACCGATGACGTGTTCGAGAGGATCCTCCCCAGACCGGATTCTGCAGAGAAGGAGAGAAACGGAAATTTTTTGCCCCCCGTAGCCTGCCAGAGCGGCTGATGAGAACTGGGATCGCTTTTGGAGTAGGGTAATAACATTTCTCGACCAAGACGGACGCTAAGATATTTCGTCTGATCAAGGTTGATGTGCATGTGAGGGTGGTAATAACACAGCAGAAACTGTGCATCCCCTTTTTCAATCATCCGTTCACAGGCGCTGAGCGTGTCTGACAGCAGACGAAATGAGCCGAAACGGGCGATTTTTTCGTTATTACGCATCAGCGCCGGAAAAAATGAGAACGAAAGGGAATGCGTTGCGGAGAAAATAACATCTGGTCGGGTATTTCCCGCCGCTTCGATAGTTTCATTTCTCAGGGTGTATAGCGCCCGGATCAGTTCGGGCACCTGAGCGACGAAAACCTCCCCCGCACGGGTCAGGCTGACGCCACGGCGGTTACGCTCAAAAATCGGCGTTCCAAGCCACTCTTCCAGCGAGACAATGCGCCGACTGAATGCGGGCTGCGTCACATATCGGGAAGCGGCTGCACGGGAGAAATTGAGTGACTGCGCCAGCGCAACGCAGTCTTCAAGCCAGGTGAGTTCCAGGTGATGCCGATTTTGCATTACAGCCAGCCTCTTTGGCATTAGATCAGTAAATGAGCACTGCTTAAGATGGAGAAATACAGGGCAATGACGTCCTTAAACGCTGCCTGAGTGCATTATGCCAATAATAAACCGGCATGAGTTATCACTTTTTACAGGCGCGTAAGTGCGAGCATCACTGACTAACAATCCGCCGGAGAAAACATGCGTATCCTTGATGTTGTAGAAATAACCAAACCCATCGCTTCCCCTATTCGTAACGCCTATATCGATTTCAGCAAGATGACAACCAGCCTGGTAGCCGTTGTGACTGATGTTGAAATAGAGGGGCGCCGCGTCGTGGGATACGGGTTTAACTCTAATGGCCGTTACGGCCAGGGGGGATTGATCCGCGAACGCTTCCGTAACCGCATTCTGGACGCTGACCCGGAAAGTCTGCTGAATGCCGCAGGCGATAATCTGGATCCGCATAAAATCTGGGACGTCATGATGAGTAATGAGAAGCCGGGGGGCCATGGTGAGCGCTCGGTGGCTGTCGGTACGCTGGATATGGCTATCTGGGATGCTGTTGCCAAAATTGCCAACAAGCCGTTGTTCCGTCTGCTGGCTGAGATGAAGGGTGTTGAGGCGAATCCACGCGTCTTTGTTTACGCGGCGGGGGGGTACTATTATCCGGGTAAAGACCTGAACGCGCTGCGTCAGGAAATGCGAGGCTACCTGAACCGCGGCTACAACGTGGTTAAAATGAAAATCGGCGGTGCATCGTTGGAAGAAGACCGTCGCCGTATCGAAGCGGTATTGACTGAAATTGGCGACGAAGCGCGTCTTGCCGTTGATGCCAATGGCCGCTTTGATCTGGAAACCGGTATTGCCTACGCCAAAATGCTACGGGATTATCCATTGTTCTGGTACGAAGAAGCTGGCGACCCGTTGGATTTTTCTCTCCAGGCCGCGCTGTCAGAATTTTACCCAGGCTCGATGGCGACCGGTGAAAACCTCTTTTCTCATCAGGATGCGCGCAACCTGCTGCGCTATGGCGGCATGCGCCCGGATCGCGACTACCTGCAATTTGACTGTGCGCTTTCCTACGGTCTGGTCGAATATCTGCGTACCCTGGACGTACTGGCGCAGTTTGGCTGGTCCCCATCACGTTGCATACCGCATGGCGGTCACCAGATGTCGCTGAACATTGCGGCGGGTCTTGGCCTCGGTGGGAATGAAAGTTATCCGGATCTGTTCCAGCCGTACGGCGGTTTTCCGGATTCAGTGAAGGTTGAAGACGGTCATATTGTCATGCCAGAACTGCCTGGCATCGGTTTTGAAGGTAAATCTGACCTGATAAAAGAGATGCGTGCGTTGGCCGAATAGCGCTGGCGGCGGTGAGATAACGCCCCTTTGGTTGCCGGAGGGGCGCGTGTTAAGTGAAGAGCGTCTACACGTGGGCAATTAGCGCATGGTACTGTGATTGTCTGTCCATTTTTAATTAACATGGGGCTATTTAAGAACCAATTTAATCACACCGCTCGCTTCAGCAATGACGAGGCTTGCGTTTAGCGAGCAGCGTTCTTTGATATGATTTTAATTATATATTCTGGTCTGGCTGATTCATAGTTTTAAGATAGTGCTCATATAATGAAATAAAGATGTTATCAATCAGTATCAGCATAGAAAAGTAAATAAAGTAATTTTCGTATTGATAATTTTCGTTTAACAAAGTTTTTAAAGTTGGAAGATTTTGTTGATATGAAAGAGTGTTGTGAGCGACTCTATTTCGGTGTTTATATAAATATTCGTACATATCGACAAGATCTTTTTCAATATTCTTTTCAATATTTTTTTTATTTACAAAAAGATTTTCTTTGTTAGCGAAGTATTTTTCAGTAACTTTTGACCAAAGAGATTTGTACTCAAGGTAAGGTTTTTTAGCCCAAATTAATAAATTTGTGTTTGCAAAAGAACTTGTTATTGCAAGATTGGTGTTTTGTAATATTATACTATTCTCTATCAAACCGTCTTCGAATCTTAATTCACTGTGTTTTTCTATTTGTTTAACTAAATCTTTGTAAATCTCTTTTTTTTCTTGATAGTTTGAGCATTCGCCAAAAGGATTCAAATTGAATCTTTGATATCTATATTCATAATCATTTGTGGCAAGTTCCCAGCAGATGCATTTCATTTTTTGTTCTTGAGCACCTGTCATCTTAAGTAAAGCTGACTGCATTACATAATCACATAGCGGATAGGTTTCTACACCTGAACCTATACCAATACATGCAGAGGTTACATCTGCGAGGATATTTTTTATAGGGGATAATATAAATTTATTATGATTCATTGATTGTATGCACCCCATAGATTGCAATAGAATCTGATATTCTCTTTCTAAGATGACCTAAGTTGTTAGGGCTTTTTAAATGAGAATTGTCCATCTTATATTCGGCTATTTTATTTTCCAACTTTTCAAGTATATTCTCCTTTTGTGATGTATCAATCTGTTTCTTTTCGAAAAGAATGTGATAGATAATACCAAAAAGGTAAGTATCCAGTTCAATAATGGATGTGTATTTTTTCAGTAAATCCATCTCAGTCAACGTTTTTTCTAGATTATCTAAGTGAACTTTATATTTTTTATCTGGAAAAACACTTAAGAAACTTCCAAATATATCGGAATTCTTCCCATTTATTGCAAAGAAAATATATTCTTCGTATAGCTTCTCCATTTTCTGCTTGTAGCCACGAGCTATCTTCCAACTATCTCCATCAATATAATATTGTGATAAAAGTGCTAGATATCGAATGAAATCGGCTTTTGATTCACTACTAATAAGCTTGATTCTAATTTTTTTAGAAAAATCAGGATCAAATAACCCAACCAATTCTTGGTCTAGAAAGTATAAAGAAGCTCTACTTTCTTGTGGTAATAACGGTTCACCTTGAATATTTATGTTTCTAAATACTGATGAGTAATAACTTTGTTGTGTCTTTTCATCCGATGTTTGAGGAACTAAGTATGAAAACCCAAGGAAATTACTATCTAAGAACTCATCAGTTATGTTCAGATTAGTGTGTTTATAGTTTCCTGGCTGAATGTTACGTAAAATCTCTACTTTGGTTGTTCCCTTTTCAACTAAACTTTTGAAGTTCCACTCTAGAATGTTGTCATAAAGTTCGTCGTTATTGTCATCATCGTTATCGTTGGCAAAAGAATCAACTTTTAATTTATAATTTGCGGCATCAGGGTAGAGACCTAAATATGCCAGTAAAATACTTGTTACCCTCTGTTGGCCATCTAATAGTAAGTTTTTATTACTGTCTCTAAATTTGAAGGCACCAATAGTTACAGGAGGAACAAACTGCTTTTTTGTAAATGTTTCAATGAGCGTTTCGACCTTCTTCTCATTCCAAACGAAATAACGTTGATAGTCAGGTAAAACAATATTTTTCTTTAACACTAAGTCAATCCAGTGACGTAGTGAGTATTCTCCGTAATATACTCTATTTTCCATTTTCACTAACTCCCAGTTTTTCAATGATTTTCTAATCTTTCCCTGTAATGGTCAACTAAAATTGATCACTTCTTTGGAGTGCTAGAAACTCGCTTTGATATTATCTAACAGTATGATTTAGTGAATGTTTTCTTTCTTATGATCACCGCCATTATGACTGGTGACAAGGGTAGATAAGGTGTTCAGGCACACGAAGATGCCAACCAAAGCTGGTTTAAGCAATATGACGAAATCAGAGCTTAAATTTGCCAAAGAGAAAGATATCTTCCTGGCTACTAGCACTACTGAATCTCGTTATCGATGAGCTTATGCTAGTGAGATTTGGGGCATAAACGCGTTAGAAGAGGCAGTATATCGATGATTTAAATAAAGGCCAGGGAACGATGCTCTGGCCTCTCAGCTTTTCTACAGTACGAACGCGTATAGGTGGGTTTTTGACATTAACCCCTCATGGTGACGAATTCTTCGGCCGCCGTCGGGTGAATTGCGACGGTGTTATCGAAGTCTTTCTTAGTCGCGCCCATTTTCAGCGCCACCGCGAAGCCTTGCAGCATTTCGTCCATGCCAAAACCGATACCATGAATACCAACAATCTTCTCTTCCGGACCCACGCAAACCAGCTTCATGCGGCACGGCTGGCGGTGTGAAGTCACGGCGGTGTACATCGCGGTAAACGAGGATTTATACACTTTCACCTGGTCATCGCCGTGCTGTTCGCGAGCCTGCTGCTCGGTTAAGCCCACGGTGCCAATCGGCGGGTGGCTGAAGACCACGGTCGGGATGTTGCTGTAGTCTAAATGCTCGTCCGGTTTGTTATTGAACAAACGCTCGGACAGGCGACGACCCGCGGCAACGGCAACCGGCGTCAGCTCAACGGCACCGGTGTTATCGCCCACCGCATAAATGCCCGGTACGTTGGTGTTCTGGAATTTATCAACGACGATGTAGCCTTTTTCGTTGGTTTTCACGCCAGTAACGGCCAGGTTAAAGTTGTCGGTTGCGGGTTCGCGACCAATCGCCCAGATCAGGCAATCAACGGTCTGGCTGCGGCCATCTTCCAGCGTCAGCGTCAGGCTGCCGTCGGCATTCTTGACCACCGACTGCGGAATGGCATTAGTGTGCAACTGCGGGCCTTCAGCGTTCATCACCTCGACCAACGTCTCGACGATCATTGGATCAAAACTGCGCAGCGGCGCGTGTTTACGCACGAACAGGTGAGTTTCTGCGCCCAGACCGTTAATTACGCCTGCCAGTTCAACGGCGATATAGCCTGCGCCAACAACGGCTACACGTTTTGGCAGCGCTGGCAGCTCAAAGAAACCATCGGAGTCGATCCCGTATTCCACGCCTGGAATGTTCGGATGGCTCGGGCGCCCGCCGGTGGCGATCAAAATATGATCGGCAGTAATGGTTTCACCGTTCACTTCAATGGTTTTGGCATCAACGAAGCGGGCAAAGCCTTTAATCACATCAACGTTATTTTTACCCAGCACGTTATCGTACGAGGTATGAATGCGATCGATATAGGCTGTACGTGTGGCGATCAGCTTATCCCAGTCGAACTTATTGATGGTGGTGTCGAAACCGTAATCCGGGCCGTACATATGAATCGCTTCGCGGACCTGTGCGGCATGCCACATCACTTTCTTCGGTACGCAGCCAACGTTAACGCAGGTGCCGCCTAACTCTTTGGCTTCAATCAGTGCGCATTTCTGGCCGTACATTGCCGCACGGTTAATGGAGGCAATACCGCCGCTGCCGCCGCCAATAGCGATGTAATCATAGTGCTTGGTCATGACCGCTCCTTCATGTTCATTGTAGGGCGGAGAAGCGTTACGCCATCCGCCAAAATATTCGCGATTGTATACCTGAAATTAAAAGGTTCCACCGATGACTGCGATTACTCCGGCACGATCCAGCTTACGGAAGTGTGCCCGGTTCCTGCCGGAACCAGCTTGCTGTGCAGCCACGGCAGGACGTTGTTCATCTGCTGCTCCAGCTTCCACGGCGGGTTAATCACAATCATGCCGGAAGCCGTCATGCCGCGCTGATCGCTGTCCGGGCGCACCGCCAGCTCAATTTGCAGAATTTTGCGGATGCCGGTGTCTTCCAGATCGTGGATCATGCGTTTGATTTGCTGGCGCAGAACCACCGGATACCACAGCGCATAGGTGCCGGTCGCGAAGCGCTTGTAGCCTTCGTTAATGCCGGTCACTACCGCCTGGTAGTCGGTTTTGATTTCGTATGGCGGATCGATAAGGATCAGCCCGCGACGGGAAACCGGCGGCAATTTTGCTTTTAGCTGCTGGTAACCGTCAGCTTTGGCTACGCGTGCGCGTTCATCTTTCTGAAATTCGCCGCGCAGCAACGGAAAGTCGCTCGGGTGTAGCTCGGTTAATTGCAGGCTGTCCTGTTCGCGCAGCAACTGACGAGCAATTAACGGAGAGCCAGGGTAGTAGCGCAACTGGCCGCTACGGTTGAAATGCTGCACCACGGAAATATAGGGTTCAAGTTCAGCAGGCAAATCGTCCTGCTGCCAGATACGGGCGATACCTTCCAGGTATTCACCGGTACGTTCGGCATGCTCACTGCTCAGCTGATAACGGCCTGCGCCAGCGTGGGTGTCCAGATAGAGAAACGGTTTTTCTTTCTCTTTGAGTGATTCAATGATCAGGCTCTGAACGGTGTGTTTGAGGACGTCGGCGTGGTTGCCTGCGTGATAACTGTGGCGATAACTGAGCATGGGTAATGAAATTCCGCTGAAATGACGATTTGCCACAGTTTACAGCAGATCGGCACAGATTACCCGTAGGCCCGGTAAGCGTAGCGCCACCGGGTGTCTTTCCGCCACGGTTAGCATTGAAATCCTCTACACTTAACCCCATTGTACAAATTAATATGCACAGCGCCGGATACGCGCTTCATTCACTCTTTTCAACAGGACCGCGCTAATGACTAATCCATTGCTGACTCCCTTCGAACTGCCGCCGTTTTCTAAAATTCAGCCCGAACATGTTGTGCCTGCCGTTACGAAGGCGCTGAACGATTGTCGCGAAAACGTTGAGCGAGTCGTTGCGCAGGGCGCGCCGTACACCTGGGAAAATCTCTGCCAACAATTGGCGGAAGTGGACGATGTGCTGGGGCGTATCTTCTCGCCGGTTAGCCATCTGAACTCGGTCAAAAACAGCCCGGAACTGCGTGAAGCCTACGAGCAAACGCTGCCGCTGCTCTCCGAGTACAGTACCTGGGTTGGACAACATGAAGGTCTGTACAAAGCGTACCGCGATCTGCGCGATGGCGATAACTACGCCACCCTGAACACCGCACAGAAAAAAGCGGTCGATAACGCGCTGCGTGATTTCGAACTGTCCGGTATCGGCCTGCCAAAAGAGAAACAGCAGCGCTACGGCGAAATCGCCACCCGTTTGTCCGAGCTGGGTAATCAGTACAGCAACAACGTGCTCGACGCCACCATGGGCTGGACCAAGCTGGTGACCGACGAAGCGGAGCTGGCCGGGATGCCGGAAAGCGCGCTGGCGGCGGCGAAAGCGCAGGCGGAAGCCAAAGAGCAGGAAGGCTACCTGCTGACCCTGGATATCCCAAGCTACCTGCCGGTAATGACCTACTGCGACAACCAGGCGCTGCGTGAAGAGCTGTATCGCGCCTACTCCACCCGCGCCTCCGATCAGGGGCCGAACGCCGGCAAGTGGGACAACACCCCGGTGATGGAAGAGATCCTCGCACTGCGTCACGAGCTGGCGCAACTGCTGGGCTTCGAAAGCTATGCCTTTAAATCTCTGGCCACCAAAATGGCGGAGAACCCGCAGCAGGTGCTCGACTTCCTGACCGATCTGGCCAAACGCGCCCGTCCTCAGGGGGAAAAAGAGCTGGCCCAGTTGCGCGCCTTTGCCAAAGCCGAATTTGGCGTTGAGGAACTTCAGCCGTGGGATATCGCTTATTACAGCGAGAAACAAAAACAGCATCTGTACAGCATCAGCGACGAACAGCTGCGCCCGTATTTCCCGGAAAACAAAGCCGTTAACGGCCTGTTTGAAGTGGTGAAACGCATTTACGGCATCACCGCCAAAGAGCGTACCGACGTTGACGTCTGGAATCCGGAAGTGCGCTTCTTCGAACTGTATGACGAAAACAACGAACTGCGCGGCAGCTTCTACCTCGACCTGTACGCCCGTGAACACAAACGCGGCGGGGCGTGGATGGACGACTGCGTCGGCCAGATGCGCAAAACCGACGGCACGCTGCAAAAACCGGTTGCCTATCTGACCTGTAACTTTAACCGTCCGGTGAACGGTAAACCCGCGCTGTTTACCCACGACGAAGTGATCACCCTGTTCCATGAGTTCGGTCACGGCCTGCATCATATGCTGACCCGCATCGAAACCGCCGGTGTGTCCGGTATTAACGGCGTGCCGTGGGATGCGGTCGAACTGCCAAGCCAGTTTATGGAGAACTGGTGCTGGGAGCCGGAAGCGCTGGCGTTTATCTCCGGTCACTATGAAACCGGGGAACCGCTGCCGAAGGAGCTGCTGGATAAAATGCTGGCGGCGAAAAATTACCAGGCGGCGCTGTTTATTCTGCGTCAGCTGGAGTTCGGTCTGTTCGACTTCCGCCTGCATGCGCAGTACAACCCAGAGCAGGGGGCGAAAGTCCTTGAGACGCTGGCCGAAATTAAGAAACAGGTTGCTGTGGTACCTGGCCCAACGTGGGGACGCTTCCCGCACGCTTTCAGCCACATTTTTGCCGGTGGCTACGCGGCGGGCTACTACAGCTACCTGTGGGCCGACGTGCTGGCGGCGGATGCGTTTTCCCGCTTTGAAGAAGAAGGTATCTTCAACCGTGAAACCGGTCAGTCGTTCCTCGATAGCATCCTGACTCGCGGTGGTTCGGAGGAGCCGATGACGCTGTTCAAACGCTTCCGCGGTCGTGAACCTCAGCTCGACGCCATGCTGGCGCATTACGGCATCAAGGGCTGATTGTTCGCGTGAAAATTTGTTTACTGGATGAAACGGGCGCCGGAGACGGCGCCTTATCTGTTCTGGCCGCCCGCTGGGGGCTTGAGCACGATGACGACAACCTGATGGCGCTGGTGATGACGCCGGAACATCTGGAACTGCGTAAACGCGACGAACCGAAGCTTGGCGGCATCTTCGTTGATTTTGTCGGCGGGGCGATGGCGCACCGACGTAAATTCGGCGGCGGTCGCGGTGAAGCGGTGGCGAAAGCCGTCGGCATCAAAGGCGATTATCTGCCGGACGTGGTCGATGCCACTGCCGGGCTGGGGCGCGATGCGTTTGTGCTGGCCTCCGTCGGCTGCCGCGTGCGGATGCTGGAGCGCAACCCGGTGGTGGCGGCGCTGCTCGACGACGGCCTGGCGCGCGGCTACGCCGATGCGGAAATTGGCGGCTGGCTTCAGGAACGTTTGCTGCTGATCCATGCCTCAAGCCTGACGGCGCTAACCGATATTACCCCGCGCCCACAGGTGGTGTATCTCGACCCGATGTTCCCGCATAAGCAGAAAAGCGCGCTGGTAAAGAAAGAGATGCGCGTCTTTCAGTCGCTGGTGGGGCCGGATCTGGACGCTGATGGCTTGCTGGAGCCGGCGCGTCAGTTGGCGACCAAACGCGTGGTGGTGAAGCGCCCGGACTACGCGCCGCCGCTGGCGGATATTGCCACGCCGAACGCGGTGGTAACCAAAGGGCATCGGTTTGATATTTATGCCGGGAGGACGTAGGCCGGATAAGGCGTTAGCCGCCATCCGGCATGGTGCGGTGGTTTGCCTGATGGCGCTGCGCTTATCAGGCCTTGTATTATCCTTTCTGTGCAGAGAGAACCGGCCAGTTCTTTCTGCCATGCAGCCTGCATGCCGTATCAGGCCTTAGGTTAACAACCTGTAGTGTAGATTTATGCAGCGGGCTGCCGTTCTCCACAAGTGACA
>NZ_JBRYHT010000006.1:0-264549 GCF_053309355.1 Citrobacter freundii complex sp. 2025EL-00176
GGGGGGACTTGAACCCCCACGTCCGAAAGGACACTAACACCTGAAGCTAGCGCGTCTACCAATTCCGCCACCTTCGCATACCATCGACACTCAAAAAGTATCGTTACCACGGAGGCGCATTCTAGTTGTTTTCAACTTTTCGTCAATAGTTAATTGTACAGGCTGGGCCGATTGATGCAAAAACGGCCATGTGAATGGCCGTTCGCTGCGAGACAATTACGCTTTTTTCGCCTGACGCGTCATGATGGTGCGATAGACTTTGAAGCGTCCGGTCTGTGCGATAACTTCATGGAATCCGAATACTTCGTCCAGCACCTTCGGATAGGGCAGGAAGGCGTTCGCCACGATACGCAGCTCACCGCCGCTGTTAAGATGACGCACCGCGCCGCGAATCAGCGTTTGCGCGGCATCGAGGCTGGTCTGCATCCCATCATGGAACGGTGGGTTGGAGATGATCATATCAAAGCGGCCCGTCACGTCAGAAAAAACGTTGCTGGCGATCACATCACCTTCAATACCGTTGGCGGCAAGCGTGGCGCGGCTGGCTTCAACAGCGGCTGCACTTACATCACACAGGGTTAAGCGGACTTTTGGCGAATGGCTGGCTAAAGCGACGGAGAGTACGCCCGCGCCACAACCGACATCCAGAACTTTACCCTTGGTATGCGGCGTCAGTGTGGAGAGTAGCAATTGGCTGCCAACATCCAGACCGTCACGGCTGAATACGCCCGGCAGCGTTTTGATGGTCAGATTATCAGCCTGATATTCATCCCAGTATTTTTCTGCATCAAAGACCGGCTGTTTTTCCAGACGACCGTGGTACAGGCCACAGCGACGCGCGCTGTCGACTTTGTTCAGCGGTGCGTATTCGGCCAGCATCTGCTCGGCGCTACGTACGCCACTGCGGTTCTCACCGACTACAAAAACATCGGTGCCCACCGGTAACAGCGACAAAATGTTCATCAACTGGAACTGCGCTTCCGGCTTATTCTTCGGCCAGTAGTAGATCAGCGTATCGCTATCGGCAACGTCATCGGCCTGGGCGACGAGGCTGAAACGGACGTTGTCACCCATCTGGCGGTTAAGCACCTGCCAGTGGTGAAGTTGTTGAGTGTGCGCACGGCTGGCGGCGCTTTCGAAGTGGGCAGGCAGGTCATCCTGCAAATCACCGGCAAACAGAATACGGCTTTGTTCGAAATCATCACTGTGGCGCAGCAAGACTTCACTTGCCGGGGTAAAAGCAGACATGGAGTGCTCCTTAAATTGTACAGCCGGGGATTATAGTTGTTTGATGGCACGGATTCGACAAATTTGCTATATTTGCGCCCCTGATAGACAGGAGTGTTTCGCTATGACATCCCGACGAGACTGGCAGTTACAGCAACTGGGCATTACGCAGTGGTCGCTGCGTCGTCCTGGCGCACTGCAGGGTGAAATCGCGATCTCAATTCCTGCGCATATCCGTTTAGTGATGGTTGCTGCACAGTTACCCGCGCTAACCGAACCGTTAATGAGCGATATTTTACGCGCATTAACCGTCAGCCCGGATCAGGTTTTACAACTGACACCTGACCGTGTCGCCATGCTGCCGCAGGGCAGTCGCTGTAATAGCTGGCGGCTGGGAACCGAAGAGCCGCTGCTGCTGGAAGGCGCTCAGGTCGAGAGTCCTGCGTTTAATGAATTACGGGAAAAACCAGCGGCCCGCGCCGCGTTATGGCAACAAATCTGCGCATATGAACACGATTTCTTCCCTCGAACCGACTGATTTACCTGCAGCATTTCAGATTGAAAAACGCGCCCACGCTTTTCCGTGGAGTGAAAAAACATTTGCCAGCAACCAGGGCGATCGCTATCTCAATTTTCAGTTGAGGGTTGACGACGTGATGGCCGCCTTTGCGATTACGCAGGTGGTGCTGGATGAAGCTACGCTGTTCAATATCGCCGTCGATCCTGACTTTCAGCGTCAGGGCCTGGGGCGCGAACTGCTGGAGCACCTGATCGATGAGCTGGAAAAGCGTGGCATTTTGACGCTGTGGCTGGAGGTGCGCGCCTCAAATGCTGCCGCTATCGCGCTGTACGAAAGCCTGGGCTTTAACGAGGCGACGATCCGGCGCAATTACTATCCGACGGCCGATGGTCATGAAGACGCCATTATCATGGCATTGCCAATCAGCATGTAAGACAAGGTGTAATGATGAAGAAGTGGGACTGGATTTTCTTTGATGCCGACGAAACGCTGTTTACGTTTGACTCGTTTACCGGCTTACAGCGGATGTTTCTCGACTATAGCATTACCTTTACCGCTGAAGATTTTCAGGACTATCAGGCCGTGAATAAACCGCTATGGGTGGATTATCAAAACGGCGCGATTACGTCATTACAACTGCAGCATGCCCGTTTCCAGAGCTGGGCTGAACGCCTGAAGGTTGAACCAGGCCAGCTTAATGACGCATTTATCAATGCGATGGCGGAGATCTGTTCGCCGTTGCCTGGGGCGGTTTCTCTGCTCAATGCGATTCGTGATAAAACCAAAATCGGCATCATTACTAACGGCTTTACGGCGTTGCAGCAAATCCGCCTTGAGCGGACGGGGCTGCGCGACTATTTCGATCTGCTGGTGATTTCTGAGCAGGTTGGGGTGGCAAAACCCGATCCCCGTATTTTTGACCACGCGCTGGAGCAGGCGGGCAATCCTGATCGTTCCCGCGTGCTGATGGTGGGCGATACCGCAGAGTCCGATATTCTGGGCGGCATTAACGCCGGGCTATCCACCTGCTGGCTAAATACGCACCATCGCGAGCAGCCAGCCGGCATTCAGCCGACCTGGACGGTGGCGTCATTAAGCGAACTGGAGCAGCTCCTGTGTAAACACTGATTGCCTCCCCCCCGTTGATGGGTAAAATAGCCGCAATTTTTCGTATTCAACTTGCACGGCCCTTTGCCGTGCTTACCTAAGAAGATTTGACTATGACGTTGTCTCCTTATTTGCAAGAGGTGGCCAAACGCCGCACTTTTGCCATTATTTCTCACCCGGATGCCGGTAAAACGACCATTACTGAAAAGGTCCTGTTATTCGGACAGGCGATTCAGACCGCCGGTACGGTAAAAGGCCGTGGCTCCAGCCAGCATGCAAAATCTGACTGGATGGAGATGGAAAAGCAACGTGGTATCTCCATTACCACTTCTGTGATGCAGTTTCCGTATCACGACTGCCTGGTGAACCTGCTGGACACCCCGGGGCACGAAGACTTCTCCGAAGATACTTACCGTACCCTGACGGCGGTGGACTGCTGTCTGATGGTTATCGACGCCGCGAAAGGCGTTGAGGATCGTACCCGCAAGCTGATGGAAGTTACCCGTCTGCGCGATACGCCGATCTTGACCTTCATGAACAAACTCGACCGTGACATCCGTGACCCGATGGAGCTGCTGGATGAAGTCGAGAACGAGCTGAAAATCGGCTGTGCGCCGATCACCTGGCCGATTGGCTGCGGGAAGCTGTTCAAGGGCGTTTATCACCTTTATAAAGACGAAACTTATCTGTATCAGACCGGTAAAGGACACACCATCCAGGAAGTGCGCATTGTTAAAGGGCTGAATAACCCGGATCTCGACGCCGCCGTGGGTGAAGATCTGGCGCAACAGCTGCGCGACGAGCTGGAGCTGGTGCAGGGCGCGTCTAACGAGTTCGACCATGAACTGTTCCTGGCAGGCGAAATCACCCCGGTCTTCTTCGGTACCGCGTTGGGTAACTTCGGCGTTGATCATATGCTGGACGGTCTGGTTGAGTGGGCGCCTGCGCCAATGCCGCGTAAAACCGACACTCGCGTGGTTGAAGCCTCTGAAGAGAAGTTCACCGGTTTCGTGTTTAAAATCCAGGCCAACATGGATCCGAAACACCGAGACCGCGTGGCGTTCATGCGCGTGGTTTCCGGTAAGTACGAGAAAGGCATGAAAATGCGCCAGGTGCGTATTGGTAAAGACGTGGTGATCTCCGATGCGCTGACCTTTATGGCCGGTGACCGTTCTCATGTGGAAGAAGCGTATCCGGGCGATATTCTTGGTCTGCACAACCACGGCACTATCCAGATCGGCGATACCTTTACTCAGGGCGAAATGATGAAGTTCACCGGTATTCCGAACTTCGCGCCGGAGCTGTTCCGTCGTATTCGCCTGAAAGATCCGTTGAAGCAGAAACAGCTGCTGAAAGGGCTGGTTCAGCTGTCGGAAGAGGGCGCGGTACAGGTCTTCCGTCCAATTGCGAATAACGATCTGATTGTGGGCGCAGTCGGTGTACTGCAGTTCGACGTGGTGGTTTCGCGTCTGAAGAGCGAGTACAACGTTGAAGCGATTTATGAGTCGGTCAACGTGGCGACAGCGCGCTGGGTAGAATGCTCTGACGTGAAAAAATTCGAAGAATTTAAGCGTAAAAACGAAATTCAGCTGGCGCTGGATGGCGGCGATAACCTCACCTATATCGCACCAACCATGGTTAACCTGAATCTCACTCAGGAACGTTACCCTGACGTTCAGTTCCGCAAAACGCGCGAACACTAATAGACCCTCCAGGGCACGGTATCCGCCGTGCCCTGCAACTTTCCCTGTCTTTTAAATCCCTTGCGGAATGTTCTTAAAACCTCTCGTTTTTCTTTTGTTTGCCTGTTTTTTGCTCAATTCGGACTGCGATCACGAAATCCTCAACTATATTTAACAAGGTGATGACATAAATGTCGGCGTTAAATGCTTTTTAGGCTGCCTGTTGCAGCTTCTATTGCTGATATTTATTCCACTTACAAGATTAGTTGCTGGCTCAAGCCGTTTAACGGCAGAGCATGGCGTTTGGCAAAACATACAGGAATACATCGATGACAATGACAGGACTTAAGATTTCTAAAACGCTGCTGGCCGTGATGCTGACCTCCGCTGTTGCAACGGGTTCTGCTTTTGCAGAAAACGCCACGATGGATAAAGCGCAATCTGGTGTCGAAAGTGCGGGGCAGAAAGTCGATAGCTCTATGAACAAAGTCGGTAATTTCATGGATGACAGCACTATCACAGCAAAAGTAAAAGCTGCGCTGGTGGATCACGAAAGCATCAAGAGCACCGATATTTCCGTGAAAACAGACCAGAAAGTGGTGACGTTAAGCGGGTTTGTTGAAAGCCAGACACAGGCTGAAGAAGCCGTGAAAGTGGCTAAAGGCGTTGAGGGCGTAACCTCAGTGAGCGACAAACTGCACGTACGCGACAGCAAAAGCACCTCAGTAAAAGGCTATGCGGGCGACACGGCAACCACCAGTGAAGTGAAAGCAAAACTGCTGGCTGATGACATTGTCCCTTCCCGTAAAGTGAAAGTAGAGACGACTGATGGCGTGGTCCAGCTTTCAGGCACCGTTGACTCAAAAGCACAAAGCGATCGTGCTGAGAGCATCGCCAAAGCCGTTGATG
Source organism: Citrobacter freundii complex sp. 2025EL-00176 (assembly GCF_053309355.1). Taxonomy (NCBI): domain Bacteria; kingdom Pseudomonadati; phylum Pseudomonadota; class Gammaproteobacteria; order Enterobacterales; family Enterobacteriaceae; genus Citrobacter; species Citrobacter freundii complex sp. 2025EL-00176. Next base: position 5,446 of record NZ_JBRYHT010000006.1, read on the forward strand.
GCGTGAAAAGCGTCAAAAACGACCTCAAAACTCAGTAATTTGACTTAATTCGTCCTCCTGGCATTTGTCGGGAGGCGTGTTGTGCACCACACTAAAAATATCGCCGATGAGCAACCTGAGCGCTCATAACAAGCGGTGACATTAACTATGGTAAAGGAGAAGCGCATGTTTCGATGGGGCATCATATTTCTGGTTATCGCGTTAATTGCCGCCGCACTGGGTTTTGGTGGACTGGCAGGTACCGCTGCAGGCGCAGCGAAAATTGTTTTCGTGGTGGGGATCATTCTGTTTCTGGTCAGCCTGTTTACCGGTCGTAAACGACCCTAGTAAGTAAACCGTAAAGATAACTTGCTACTAAGCCAGTCCAGTGGACTGGCTTTTACGGTTTTAGCGTCAGGCAATTTGCGTTACTTTGTTGTTCTATTACAAAAACAACAGGAAGGCAGAGGTGGGGCAGAGAATACCCGTCACGCTCGGTAATATTGCGCCGTTATCGTTACGTCCGTTTCAACCAGGCAGTATGGCGCTGGTGTGTGAGGGCGGGGGACAAAGAGGCATTTTCACCGCTGGCGTACTGGATGAATTCATGCGTGCGCAGTTCAATCCCTTTGACCTTTACTACGGGACGTCCGCTGGTGCGCAAAACCTTTCAGCCTATCTGTGTAACCAGCCTGGTTACGGTCGTAAAGTCATCATGCGTTACACCACCCGCCGTGAGTTCTTTGACCCGGTACGTTTTGTGCGCGGGGGAAACTTAATCGATCTTGACTGGCTGGTGGATTCGACCGCATCCCAGATGCCGCTGGCGATGGATAACGCCGAGCGCCTGTTTGCCTCAGGGAAAACGTTTTATATGTGCGCCTGTCGGGGCGATGATTATACGCCTGGTTATTTTTCGCCGAACCGGCAAAACTGGCTCGATCTCATTCGCGCCTCCAGCGCTATTCCGGGGTTCTACCGCTCAGGCGTTGCGCTGGACGGTGTGAGCTATCTGGACGGGGGAGTCAGCGATGCCATACCTGTGCAGGAGGCGGCGAAGCACGGAGCGAAAACGCTGGTGGTGATCCGCACTGTGCCTTCGCAAATGTACTACACCCCGCAGTGGTTTAAACGTATGGAGCGCTGGCTGGGCGAAAGCAGTTTGCAACCGTTGCTGAATTTGGTCCAGCATCATGAAGCCAGCTATCGCGCGATCCAGAGCTTTATTGAAAAGCCGCCAGGTAAGCTGCGTATCTTTGAGATCTATCCGCCAAAACCGCTCCACAGCATGGCGCTGGGCAGCCGTATTCCGGCGCTGCGAGAAGACTATAAGACCGGGCGTTTATGTGGTCGTTACTTCCTGGCCACCGTCGGCAAGCTGCTGGCGAAAAACGCGCCACTGCCTCGTCAGACGCCGAAGATTGTCGTGCCGGGACCGGTGGTGGTTCCTCCCGCCCCGGTGGCCAACGATGCCCACGCGCCCGTGGTGACCAATGCGCCTCTGGCTAACGATACAACGTTTGAAAACGAGGATCTGGCGTGAGTTTTCGCTTCATTGATACACATTGTCACTTTGATTTCCCGCCGTTTACCGACGATGAACCCGCCAGCATTCAACGTGCCGCGGCGGTCGGTGTGAATTGCATCATTGTTCCGGCGACGCAGGCGGCAAACTTTTCCCGCGTACTGGCGTTAGCGGAAAATTATCCGCCGCTGTTTGCGGCTTTGGGTCTGCACCCCATTGTTATTGAACAACACGGCGATGACAGTCTGGAGCAACTGCAACAGGCGTTGGATACGCGCCCGCAAAAGCTGGTAGCCGTAGGCGAGATTGGACTGGACCTTTACCGGGACGATCCGCAATTTGATAAACAAGAACGGGTGCTGGAGGCGCAACTTAAACTGGCGAAGCGTTACGAACTGCCGGTGATCCTGCATTCGCGACGGACTCATGACAAACTGGCGATGTATCTGAAACGCCATGTACTGCCACGAACCGGCGTGGTGCATGGTTTTTCCGGGAGCTTGCAGCAGGCGCAACGCTTTGTGCAACTGGGGTACAAAATTGGCGTTGGCGGCACCATTACCTACCCACGCGCCAGTAAAACCCGTGAGGTGATGGCGCAACTGCCGCTGGAATCGCTGCTGCTGGAAACCGACGCGCCGGACATGCCGCTCAATGGCTTTCAGGGGCAGCCCAACCGCCCCGAGCAGGCGGTCAGAGTCTTTGAGACATTATGCGAACTGCGTCAAGAGCCTGCGGACGTGATAGCCGATGCACTGTATCGCAATGCGACCGCGTTGTTTAATGTGTGATGGTTGCGTGCCGGATGCGACGCAAAAGCGTCTTATCCGGCCTACGGATTGACCTCATGTGTAGGCCGGATAAGGCATAGCCGCCATCCGGCATTTCACAGGTACAGCGCCGGGAAGATCATATTATTCACACCGCGTTCGCGTAGCCCTGCCGCCAGTTGCTCCACATCCTCTGGCGTTGCGCTCGGCCAGTCTTTTGCTTCGCCATACACCCCATGCGCATGAAAGGCGTTCAGACGCACCGGTACGTCGCCTGACTGCTTAATGAACGCAGCCAGCGCATCAATATGTTGCAAATAATCCACATGGTCGGGGATCACTAACAGGCGTAGCTCAGCAAGCTTTCCCTGCCTTGACAGAAAGGTAATGCTTTGTTTAATCAGCGTATTGTCTCGCCCGGTAAGCTGGCGATGGCATGTACTATCCCAGGCTTTTAAATCGAGCATAACGCCGTCGCACACCGGCAACAGTTTTTGCCAGCCGGTTTCGCTCAGCATGCCGTTGCTGTCGACCATGCAGGTCAGATGTTGCAGCAGAGGATCGGTTTTGAGCGCGGTAAACAGCGCTACAATAAACGGCAACTGGGTAGTCGCTTCGCCACCGCTGACCGTAATGCCTTCAATAAACAGGGCTGCCTTGCGAATATGCTGCAACACCTGATCAACGCTCATGGTTTGCGCCATCGGCGTCGCCTGCTGCGGGCACAGGCGCAGGCAGGTGTCGCACTGCTGACACACATCGGACTGCCACCATACTTTTCCTGCACTCAGGCTCAGCGCTTCATGCGGGCAATGCAGCACACATTCTCCGCAGTCGTTGCAGCGCCCCATCGTCCATGGATTGTGGCAGTTTTTACAGCGCAGATTACACCCTTGCAGGAACAGAGCCAGGCGGCTGCCCGGCCCGTCGACGCAGGAGAAAGGGATCAGTTTACTGACTGAAGCGCATCTGCTGTTCATGGCTTATCACACGAGGTTGTCTTTCCAGAATGCGCGTATTGCGTGCGGCCTCTTCACCAAGCCAGGTGGTATTAGTGCGAGATCCTTCGGCACGATATTTTTCCAGATCCGACAGGCGCACCATATAGCCCGTGACGCGGACCAGATCGTTGCCGCTCACGTTGGCGGTGAATTCACGCATTCCGGCTTTAAACGCGCCGAGGCACAGTTGCACCAGCGCCTGTGGGTTACGCTTGATGGTTTCATCCAGCGTCAGGATATCGCTGATCCCCGCGTGATAATATGCGTGATGCGGCGCGACGGTTTGCAGATGGGTGATGGGGTCAGGTTCATCACCATAAGGCAGACGCGCGCCGGGCGTGGTGCCGATGTCAGAACTGATCCCCGACTGCGCATGCAGCATTGCGCGCTGCTTCCAGCCATACTTCACCGGTGTCCGTACGACAAACTCCGCCAGTTGGCCGCTAATGCGATACCCAAGCTGATTGGCGAACGCATCTTTACCATAGCGGGCGCTTTGTCCTGCCTTCTCACACAGCAGGTTTACCGCTTCCGCCAGACCATACATCCCGAACATCGGCACAAAACGTTCGGGATCAATCAACCCTTCCTGCACGAGGAAGCTATTCTCAAAGAAATGTGATTTCTCGTAGAGGAATTCACATCGTGAATCAATGATGGCGATTTGCTGCTGGCAGTAGTGCGGTAGGGTGCGCGTAAAGAAGTCATCGACAGAGGTGCTGCGCTCTGCGATGGCTTTCAGATTGAGCCTGACCAGCGTGCTGCCGCCTCCGGCGAGCGGTAAAGAGTTGTAACAACTCACGACGCCATACTGACCTTTTGTGAAAATTTTATCATTTTCGGGGCCGTTGGATATGTGCGGCTTACTGCACTCGCAGATATTTTGCGCCACGTTGAGCAGCAGATCGTCAGGGGTAATTTGCGGATCATAAATGAATGTCAGATTAGGCGACACCTGCTTTAACTCTGCGTCGGCGCGTAAAATTGCACGGGTGACTGGCGTATCGGCGGGACCAATATTGGCATGCATAAACGCGTCTGGCAGGGTTCTGTCGAGATAACGCCAGAAACGTTTTATTCGAATATCGATCTCTTCTTGTGTTAGAATTCTAACATACGGTTGCAGCAGGGCGTCGAGCTGGCCGAGGTAGACCGGCATTGAGGTCACTGACGGAACATGGTGGTACAGGATGGTGAGCAAGGACAGTGCATCATCAAGGTCGCTGGCGCCTTCAAGCTCCAGCCATGAGGAACCATTGGCCAAGAAACGCGCGTAATCAGGCAGCACATAGCGCGGTTTGAATGGGGCATGACCTTCGTACATATCGCAGATCACCCCGTCATCCAGCGCCTGGCGGGCCTCAGCGGGCAGTTGCGGATAAGGCAGCGCGTTTTCAGCCTCCAGCGCCAGAAAGTGGCGTTTCTGCTCAGGACTGAGCGTTGGGCTGGTCACGATTTGTTGGCACCGCTGTTGCAGCGCGAATTCGCTTGAAGTAGGCATCGTTGGTTCCTTTATGTGCCGAAGGTATCGCGTCATTGTAGAAAGCAACAGCGCCCCAACCTTTGATCCGGATGCGCTTCATGCCACCCCATCGTGTCTGGAAAGGTGAATTATTTGAGGTAGATCTCATTAGAGTAATGCAAATCTGTATGTGGTTTTCATTAACTGTGATGTATATCGAAGTGTAATAGCGAGTGGATGTTAGAATACTAACAAACTCGCAAGGTGAAATTTTATACGGCGATGCCGTTGGAGAATGTTATGACCGATTTAACAGCAAGCAGCCTGCGTGCCCTGAAACTGATGGACCTGACCACCCTGAATGACGACGACACCAATGAAAAAGTGATCGCGCTGTGTCATCAGGCGAAGACCCCGGTTGGCAACACGGCAGCAATTTGCATCTATCCACGTTTCATTCCTATTGCGCGTAAGACTCTGAAAGAGCAGGGCACACCGGACATCCGTATTGCCACCGTCACCAACTTCCCGCAAGGCAATGACGACATTGAGATCGCGCTGGCTGAAACCCGCGCGGCGATTGCCTACGGTGCTGATGAAGTTGACGTGGTGTTCCCGTATCGTGCGCTGATCGCGGGTAACGAGCAGATCGGTTTTGATCTGGTTAAAGCCTGTAAAGACGCGTGTGCGGCGGCAAACGTGCTGCTGAAAGTGATCATCGAAACCGGTGAACTGAAAGAAGAAGCGCTGATTCGCAAAGCGTCAGAAATCTCCATCAAAGCCGGTGCGGATTTCATCAAAACGTCTACTGGTAAAGTACCGGTCAATGCGACCCCTGAAAGCGCTCGCATCATGATGGAAGTGATCCGTGATATGGGCGTTTCTAAAACCGTTGGTTTCAAACCGGCTGGCGGCGTGCGTACTGCAGAAGACGCGCAGCAGTTCCTGGCGATTGCTGACGAACTGTTTGGCGCCGACTGGGCAGATTCCCGCCATTACCGCTTTGGTGCATCCAGCCTGCTGGCGAGCCTGCTAAAAGCGCTTGGTCACGGCGACGGTAAGAGCGCAAGCAGCTACTAAGTTTGAATTGCCCATCGTAGGCCGGATAAGGCGTAAGCCGCCATCCGGCATCAATACGACTTGCCGGGAAGCGCACTGCTTACCCGGCCCATAATCGGGAGGTTAACGTGTTTCTCGCACAAGAAATTATTCGTAAAAAACGTGATGGTCATGCGCTGAGCGATGAAGAAATTCGTTTCTTTATCAATGGGATTCGCGACAACACCATCTCTGAAGGGCAAATCGCCGCCCTGGCGATGACCATTTTCTTCCACGATATGACAATGCCTGAGCGAGTTTCGCTGACCATGGCAATGCGTGATTCAGGAACCGTGCTGGACTGGAAAAGCCTGCAATTGAACGGCCCGATTGTGGATAAACACTCTACCGGCGGCGTGGGTGACGTAACGTCACTGATGTTAGGCCCGATGGTTGCTGCCTGTGGCGGCTATATTCCGATGATTTCCGGGCGCGGCCTGGGCCATACCGGCGGTACGCTCGATAAACTGGAAGCGATTCCTGGGTTTGATATCTTCCCGGACGACGCGCGTTTCCGTGAAATTATTAAAGACGTGGGTGTGGCGATTATTGGGCAAACCAGCTCGCTCGCACCGGCGGATAAACGTTTTTATGCCACCCGCGATATTACCGCGACGGTGGATTCTATCCCGCTGATTACCGGCTCTATCCTGGCGAAAAAGCTGGCCGAAGGTCTGGATGCGTTGGTGATGGATGTGAAAGTAGGCAGCGGCGCATTTATGCCGACCTATGAACTTTCTGAAGCCCTTGCCGAAGCGATTGTCGGCGTGGCGAACGGAGCGGGTGTACGTACCACCGCACTGTTAACCGATATGAACCAGGTGCTGGCTTCCAGCGCAGGTAACGCGGTAGAAGTCCGCGAGGCCGTCCAGTTCCTGACCGGTGAATACCGTAATCCACGTCTGTTAGACGTCACTATGGCGCTGTGCGTGGAAATGCTGATCTCCGGCAATCTGGCGAAAGATGACGCCGAAGCCCGCGCGAAATTGCAGGCGGTGCTGGACAACGGTAAAGCGGCGGAAATTTTTGGCCGTATGGTTGCGGCGCAGAAAGGCCCGACCGACTTCGTTGAAAACTATGCGAAGTATCTGCCGACGGCGATGCTCAGTAAAGCCGTCTATGCTGATACCGAAGGTTTCGTCAGCGCGATGGATACCCGTGCGCTGGGTATGGCAGTCGTTTCTATGGGCGGCGGACGCCGTCAGGCATCGGACACCATTGATTACAGCGTCGGCTTTAGTGACATGGCCCGTTTGGGCGACAGCGTAGACGGACAGCGTCCGCTGGCAGTGATCCACGCGAAAGATGAAGCCAGTTGGCAGGAAGCGGCGAAAGCGGTCAAAGCGGCAATCAGCCTTGACGATAAAGCGCCAGAAATTACACCGACAGTCTATCGTCGTATAACCGAATAACTGTATACTGATCTGATCGCTTTTTTGCGGCGCAGATGTATGGAGAACAAGATGAAACGTGCATTTATTATGGTGCTGGACTCCTTTGGTATTGGTGCGACTGAAGATGCGGATCGCTTTGGCGACGTAGGTTCAGACACTATGGGACACATTGCGGAAGCCTGTGCGAAAGGCGAAGCTGACAATGGTCGCAAAGGCCCACTGAATCTGCCTAACCTGACCCGTCTGGGCCTGGTGAAAGCTCACGAAGGTTCTACCGGTAAAATTGCTGCAGGTCAGGACGGTAACGCGGAAGTCATTGGCGCCTACGCCTGGGCGCATGAACTCTCTTCCGGGAAAGATACGCCGTCTGGCCACTGGGAAATCGCCGGTGTGCCGGTTCTGTTCGACTGGGGCTACTTCAGCGACCACGAAAACAGCTTCCCGCAGGAGCTGCTGGATAAGCTGGTAAAACGTGCCAACCTGCCGGGTTACCTCGGTAACTGCCACTCTTCCGGTACCGTGATTCTGGATCAACTGGGCGAAGAACATATGAAAACCGGGAAGCCGATTTTCTATACCTCCGCTGACTCCGTGTTCCAGATTGCCTGTCACGAAGAGACCTTTGGCCTGGATAAACTCTACGAGCTGTGCGAAATCGCCCGTGAAGAGCTGACCGAAGGGGGTTACAACATCGGTCGTGTTATCGCGCGTCCGTTTATCGGTGATAAAGCCGGTAACTTCCAGCGTACCGGTAACCGTCACGACCTGGCCGTTGAGCCGCCAGCGCCGACCGTGTTGCAGAAACTGGTAGACGAGAAAAAAGGCCAGGTTGTCTCTGTCGGTAAGATCGCGGACATTTACGCCAACTGCGGTATCACTAAAAAAGTGAAAGCGACCGGCCTGGATGCGCTGTTTGACGCCACCATCAAAGAGATGAAAGAAGCGGGCGATGAGACGATTGTCTTCACCAACTTCGTGGACTTCGACTCTTCCTGGGGCCACCGCCGCGACATCGCGGGCTATGCCGCAGGTCTGGAGCTGTTCGACCGCCGTCTGCCGGAGTTGATGGAGCTGGTGGGTGAAGATGACATTCTGATCCTCACCGCCGACCACGGCTGCGACCCGAGCTGGAGCGGTACCGACCATACCCGTGAGCACATTCCTGTGCTGATCTACGGTCCGAAAGTGAAACCGGGCTCTTTAGGTCACCGTGAAACCTTCGCGGATATCGGCCAGACGCTGGCGAGCTACTTCGGTACGTCGCCAATGGACTACGGCAAAAACATGCTGTAATGCCCGTTGTCTTTCGCGCTGTAGATGCGTTGACTTCATTCGCTCACCCCGGTCACATAGTTAATCTATGCTCCCGGGGATTCACGAATTCGTCGCCTTCCTACAACGCGAAATCCTTAGGGTATTTGAATAGGTTTTGTAGGCCTGATAAGGCGTAGCCGCCATCAGGCAATAACAACAAGATAAGGATAAAAGATGGCAACTCCACATATTAATGCAGAAATGGGTGATTTCGCTGACGTCGTATTGATGCCGGGCGACCCGCTGCGTGCAAAACATATTGCTGAAACTTTCCTCGAAGATGTTCGTGAAGTGAACAACGTTCGCGGCATGTTAGGTTTCACCGGGACTTACAAAGGCCGTAAGATCTCCGTGATGGGCCACGGTATGGGTATCCCGTCCTGCTCCATCTACACCAAAGAGCTGATCACCGATTTCGGCGTGAAGAAAATCATTCGCGTCGGCTCCTGTGGCGCTGTGCGCATGGACGTCAAACTGCGTGACGTGGTGATCGGCATGGGCGCCTGCACCGACTCCAAAGTGAACCGTATCCGTTTTAAAGATCATGACTTCGCGGCTATCGCTGACTTCGACATGGTACGTAACGCGGTTGATGCGGCAAAAGCGCTGGGCGTAGACGCGCGCGTGGGTAACCTGTTCTCCGCAGACCTGTTCTACTCTCCGGACGGCGAAATGTTCGACGTGATGGAAAAATACGGCGTACTGGGCGTGGAAATGGAAGCGGCGGGTATCTATGGCGTTGCGGCTGAGTTCGGTGCGAAAGCGCTGACCATCTGCACCGTGTCCGACCATATCCGTACCCACGAGCAGACCACTGCCGCTGAGCGTCAGACGACCTTCAACGACATGATCAAAATCGCGCTGGAATCCGTTCTGCTGGGCGATAAAGAGTAAGTCTGTGTTATGCCCGGTGGCGCTGCGCTTACCGGGCCTACAGAGGCTCGCGATCGTAGGCCGGATTAGGCGTAGCCGCCATCCGGCAATCAGTTAGCGTACCGCTTTGACAATCCACGCCGACAGTTCCCGCAGTTCTTTTTCCTGCTCCGGGAAATCAACCAGTAGCGCCTCGCACTCCTGTTGCAGCATATCCGCGCGATACAAACACCCTTGCAGCCGCCCCGCCAGCGCTTCCAGTGGCGCGGGATTGAGGCTGTCGGTAAAGACCTGTGCCCGGGTGATATGACCTTTTTCGACGTCGAAATGTAGCTCGACGCCGCCCCAGGTGAAACGCTCGTCCAGCAAATGTGAGAATGCCGGTGCCTGGCCGAAATTCCACTCCCAACTGCTCTGGCGCGCAAAGGTTTCGGCAAAATTCGGCAGATCCGGCGTTTTATCCGGGGATATCACTTCCGCTTCGACGCGTTCGCCGTAATGGGCGAAAAAGGCGTCCGTGACCGCCTGGCACACCTGTTCATGGGTGATGCCCGGTAATAGCTCGGTAAGATTGGCCACGCGGGAGCGAACGGAGGTAATCCCTTTCGCCGCGAGTTTCTTTTTATCCGGATTCAGATAGTTCGCCAGGCGGCTGAGGTCAGCATTCAGCAGCAGCGTACCGTGATGAAAGCCGCGATCTTTGGTTTCGCGATAGGCTGAACCGGAGACTTTGCGATCGCCGTCCGGCGTTTTCACCACCAGATCGTTGCGTCCCGAAGCATCGGCCATGACGCCCAATGAATTCAAGGCGTTGAGCACAATAGTGGTGGAGATGGTTTTATCGTATTCCGGTTTGCCGGCCATAAAGGTAAAGCAGGTATTACCTAAGTCATGGAATACCGCGCCGCCGCCGCTGCTGCGACGGGCGAGCCGCACGTTATCCTCTTCCATACGGCGGGTATTACACTCTTTCCACGGGTTTTGCGCCCGGCCAATCACCACCGTATCGGCGTTACGCCATAAGAACAGAACGCGCTGCGTAGCGGGCATCTGGCGAAATATGCACTCTTCAACCGCCAGGTTAAACCACGGATCGTAAGAGTCTGAGATAAGCAGACGCAGGGTAGTCATAGCGATTTCCTTTTCTTAATCATCTTTATCTTCTTCCTGCACCGGTTTGTTGGCGGTGAGCAGGAACGGCGATTGCTGCCAGCGGGTGCGCTTACCTTGCAGTAATGTCCGGGTCAGCACCACGCCAATCGCCAGTGACAGGAGCAGCATAAGGCGTAGAATGTTGGTGGTGTTATCCACCTGTTTGGCCTCGGTGGCGAGCGTGTGGGTATCCAGCGTCAGGCGCAGATAGCCCAGTGGACCATTTTTTCCTTGAATGGGTTCGACAATCTGCTGGTTAAAATAGCCCCCGGCTTTTTTACCGTCCAGCGCCAGTCGGTCACGAACGTTAACGCTCTCACCGGTACGGGTAATCAGGTCACCCTGTTCATCGTACACGCCCGCATCCAGAATACGGCTACTTTCCGTCAACTGCGTGAGCACTGCTTTAATGCGCTTTTCATCCGGCGTTTCGGTATGCATCAGCGGCGCGACGTTTAATGCGACCTGGCGAGCCAGCGTGCGGGCCAGCTCTTCCAGTTGCGGATTACGTTGTTGCTGGTGGCTTTGACTAAACCAGGATGCGCCCTGCATCAGGGCGACGAGCAGCGCCAGGCAGGACAATACAATCACTGCACGATGTAGTCGAAATTTCAGTTTTGTGCGAGCCATATTCCACCTGCTGAAAATTTGAGACTTAATGTTGCCAGAAGCGCTGGTTACAGGGTAGCCTCATGCGTTATTTTCCCCTGGATGATTCCGACCCGAACGATTTTACAGGAGCTTTAATGCCTAACATTACCTGGTGCGATCTACCTGAAGATGTCTCTCTGTGGCCAGGTCTGCCCCTCTCTTTAAGTGGCGATGAAGTCATGCCGCTGGATTACCACGCGGGCCGTAGTGGCTGGCTGCTGTATGGTCGCGGGCTGGATAAACAACGTCTCACGCAATACCAGAGCAAACTGGGCGCGGCGATGGTGATCGTGGCCGCCTGGTGCGTTGAAGATTATCAGGTGATTCGCCTGGCGGGTTCGTTAACGCCGCGTGCGGCAAAACTGGCGCATGATGCCAAACTGGATGTTGCGCCATTAGGCAAGATTCCACATCTGCGTACGCCGGGTTTGCTGGTGATGGATATGGATTCAACGGCTATCCAGATCGAGTGCATTGATGAAATCGCGAAGCTGGCTGGCACCGGTGAGATGGTTGCCGAAGTTACCGAACGTGCGATGCGCGGTGAGCTGGACTTTACCGCCAGCCTACGCAGCCGTGTGGCAACGCTGAAAGGCGCGGATGCCAATATTCTGCATCAGGTACGCGAAAATTTACCGTTGATGCCTGGCCTGACTCAACTGGTGTTGAAACTGGAAACGCTTGGCTGGAAAGTGGCTATCGCCTCCGGCGGGTTTACTTTCTTTGCGGATTATCTGCGTAATAAGTTACGTCTGACGGCGGCTGTTGCAAACGAGCTGGAGATCATGGACGGGAAATTTACCGGCAATGTGATCGGCGATATCGTCGATGCGCAGTACAAAGCCAATACGCTGACCCGTCTGGCGCAAGAGTATGAGATCCCGATGGCGCAGACGGTGGCGATCGGCGACGGCGCGAACGATCTGCCGATGATCAAAACCGCAGGGTTGGGCATTGCGTATCATGCCAAACCAAAAGTGAATGAAAAGACAGAGATTACTATCCGTCACGCCGATCTGATGGGGGTGTTCTGCATTCTCTCCGGCAGCATGAACCAGAAATAGTTTTGATGCCGGATAAGCGTCAGCGTCATCCGGCAACAGCGTTAACGAAAGAGGTAAAACGTGGCAAAAGCTCCAAAACGCGCCTTTGTTTGTAATGAATGCGGGGCCGATTACCCGCGCTGGCAGGGGCAATGCAGCGCCTGCCAGGCCTGGAACACCATTACCGAGGTGCGCCTTGCCGCGTCGCCGACGGTGGCGCGTAACGAGCGGCTCAGCGGCTATGCCGGGAATGCGGGTGTCGCAAAAGTGCAGAAGCTGTCTGACATCAGCCTGGAAGAATTGCCGCGTTTTTCCACCGGATTTAAAGAGTTTGACCGCGTGCTGGGCGGCGGTGTGGTGCCCGGCAGCGCTATTCTGATTGGCGGTAACCCCGGCGCGGGCAAATCGACGTTGCTGCTGCAAACGCTGTGCAGGCTCGCCGAACAGATGAAAACGCTGTACGTCACTGGCGAAGAGTCGCTACAGCAGGTGGCGATGCGCGCGCATCGGCTTGGCCTGCCGACGGCGAATCTGAACATGCTGTCGGAAACCAGCATCGAACAAATTTGCCTGATTGCCGAAGAAGAACAGCCGAAGCTGATGGTGATCGACTCCATTCAGGTGATGCACATGGCGGATATTCAGTCTTCGCCGGGCAGCGTGGCGCAGGTGCGCGAAACGGCAGCTTACCTGACGCGCTTTGCCAAAACGCGCGGCGTGGCGATTGTGATGGTAGGTCATGTGACTAAAGACGGATCGCTGGCGGGGCCAAAAGTGCTGGAGCACTGTATCGACTGCTCGGTACTGCTCGACGGCGATGCCGACTCTCGATTCCGTACCCTGCGTAGCCATAAAAACCGCTTTGGCGCGGTGAATGAGCTGGGTGTTTTTGCCATGACCGAGCAGGGCCTGCGTGAAGTCAGCAACCCTTCCGCTATCTTCTTAAGCCGAGGTGATGAAGTCACTTCCGGCAGTTCGGTGATGGTGGTCTGGGAAGGCACGCGTCCGCTGCTGGTAGAGATACAGGCGCTGGTCGATCATTCAATGATGGCGAACCCGCGTCGCGTGGCGGTCGGTCTGGAACAGAACCGTCTGGCGATTCTGCTGGCGGTGCTGCATCGTCACGGCGGCTTGCAGATGGCGGATCAGGACGTGTTCGTCAACGTGGTGGGCGGTGTCAAAGTGACGGAAACCAGCGCCGATCTGGCGCTGCTGCTGGCAATGGTCTCCAGCTTACGTGACAGACCGTTGCCGCAGGATTTAGTGGTCTTTGGCGAAGTAGGGCTGGCGGGCGAGATTCGCCCGGTGCCGAGCGGCCAGGAGCGTATTTCTGAAGCGGCGAAGCATGGTTTCCGTCGGGCGATTGTGCCTGCCGCCAACGTCCCGAAAAAAGTACCGGAAGGGATGCAGGTTTTTGGCGTGAAAAAGCTTGCAGATGCGCTAAGCGTGTTTGACGACTTATAATCCTCTGTATGCAGTGATGTTGTATAATTTGCCGGATGGCGACGCAATGCGTCTTATCCGGCCTACGGATTGATGTTGTAGGCCTGATAAGCGAAGCGCCATCAGGCAGTGTTACGCGATTTTTCCAGCAGGAGGCTCTTGTGTCATCGTTCGACTATCTCAAAACCGCCATAAAGCAAAAGGGCTGTACCCTGCAACAGGTGGCGGATGCCAGTGGCATGACCAAGGGATATTTAAGCCAACTGCTGAATGCCAAAATCAAAAGCCCCAGCGCGCAAAAGCTGGAGGCGTTGCACCGTTTTCTCGGGCTGGAGTTTCCGCGCCAGCAGAAAAATATCGGTGTGGTATTCGGTAAGTTTTATCCGCTGCACACCGGCCACATCTATCTTATCCAGCGCGCCTGTAGTCAGGTCGATGAGCTGCATATCATCATGGGTTATGACGATACGCGCGATCGCAGCCTGTTTGAAGACAGCGCCATGTCGCAACAGCCGACGGTGCCCGATCGTTTACGTTGGTTGCTGCAAACATTTAAGTATCAGAAAAATATCCGAATTCATGCCTTCAACGAAGAGGGCATGGAGCCGTATCCGCACGGTTGGGACGTGTGGAGCAACGGTATCAAAACGTTTATGCAGGAGAAGGGGATCCAGCCAAACTGGATCTACACCTCTGAAGAGTCAGATGCTCCGCAGTATCTGAAACATCTGGGGATCGAAACGGTGCTGGTGGATCCGAAACGGACGTTTATGAACATCAGTGGCGGGCAAATTCGCGAAAACCCGTTTCGCTATTGGGAGTATATTCCCACCGAAGTGAAGCCGTTTTTCGTGCGCACCGTGGCGATCCTCGGCGGGGAGTCGAGCGGAAAATCCACGCTGGTGAACAAGCTCGCCAATATCTTTAACACCACCAGTGCGTGGGAATACGGGCGTGATTACGTCTTCTCCCATTTAGGTGGCGACGAGATGGCGTTGCAATATTCCGACTACGATAAGATCGCCCTCGGACAAGCGCAATACATTGATTTTGCTGTCAAGTATGCCAATAAAGTGGCGTTTATCGATACCGATTTCGTGACCACTCAGGCATTCTGTAAAAAATACGAAGGGCGTGAACACCCGTTTGTGCAGGCGCTGATTGATGAGTACCGTTTTGACCTTGTGATCCTGCTGGAAAACAACACGCCATGGGTGGCGGATGGTTTGCGTAGCCTTGGCAGCTCGGTTGACCGAAAAGCGTTTCAGTCGCTGCTGGTCGAGATGCTGCAGGAAAACAATATCAATTTCGTGCACGTTCAGGAGCCTGACTACGATGGCCGATTCCTGCGCTGCGTGGAGTTGGTGAAAGAATTGATGGGTGAGCAGGGTTAGGTTTTAATGCCGGATGGCGCCGCGTTTATCCGGTCTACAAGTCGTACTAACCTCGTAGACCGGATACGGCGCTTAACGGTAGTTACTTAGAAATACGCTTGTACTTGATACGCTTCGGCTCCAGCGCATCCGCGCCCAGCGTGCGTTTCTTATACTCTTCGTATTCGGTAAAGTTACCTTCGAAGAACTCCACTTTACCTTCATCCTGGTAATCCAGAATATGGGTCGCGATACGGTCGAGGAACCAACGGTCGTGCGAGATAACCATCGCGCAGCCCGGGAACTCCAGCAGGGCGTTTTCCAGCGCGCGCAGGGTTTCGATATCCAGGTCGTTGGTCGGTTCATCGAGCAGCAGCATGTTGCCGCCAACCTGCAGCAGCTTCGCCAGGTGCAGACGACCGCGCTCACCGCCGGACAGCTCGCCCACGCGTTTACCCTGATCGACGCCCTTGAAGTTGAAGCGGCCCACGTAGGCGCGGCTTGGCATTTCGGTGTTGCCGATCTTCATGATATCCAGCCCGCCGGAAACTTCTTCCCACACGGTTTTGCTGTTATCCATTGCATCACGGAACTGGTCAACGGAGGCCAACTTCACGGTTTCGCCCAGCGAGATGGTGCCGCTGTCAGGCTGTTCCTGACCGGACATCATACGGAACAGGGTCGATTTACCCGCGCCGTTCGGTCCGATGATGCCGACGATAGCGCCTTTCGGAACAGAGAAGCTCAGGTCATCGATCAGCACGCGATCGCCGTAGGATTTACGCAGATTAGTGACTTCAACGACTTTATCGCCCAGACGCGGTCCCGGTGGGATAAACAGTTCGTTGGTTTCGTTACGTTTCTGATATTCGGTGTTATTCAGCTCTTCAAAGCGTGCCAGACGGGCCTTGCCCTTAGACTGACGGCCTTTCGCGCCCTGACGCACCCACTCCAGCTCTTTCTCGATAGATTTACGACGAGCGGCTTCCTGAGAAGCTTCCTGCGCCAGACGCTGATCTTTCTGCTCCAGCCAGGAGGAGTAGTTGCCTTCCCATGGAATACCTTCGCCGCGGTCCAGCTCCAGAATCCAACCCGCAACGTTGTCGAGGAAGTAACGGTCGTGGGTAATCGCCACGACGGTACCTTCGAAGTCGTGCAGGAAGCGTTCCAGCCAGGCGACGGATTCGGCGTCCAGGTGGTTAGTTGGTTCGTCGAGCAGCAGCATATCTGGTTTTTCCAGCAGCAGGCGGCACAGCGCGACGCGGCGGCGTTCACCACCGGAAAGGTTCTCGATTTTGGCATCCCAGTCCGGCAGACGCAGGGCGTCAGCGGCACGCTCGAGCTGCACGTTCAGGTTATGGCCGTCGTGCGCCTGGATAATTTCTTCAAACTTGCCCTGTTGCGCGGCCAGTTTATCGAAGTCGGCGTCCGGTTCTGCGTACTTGGCATACACTTCGTCCAGGCCTTTCAGGGCGTTAACCACCTCGGCCACCGCTTCTTCAACGGATTCGCGGACGGTGTGTTCCGGGTTCAGTTTTGGTTCCTGCGGCAGGTAACCGATTTTAATGCCAGGCTGTGGGCGAGCTTCGCCTTCGATATCGGTATCAATGCCGGCCATGATGCGCAGCAGGGTAGATTTACCCGCGCCGTTCAGACCGAGTACACCAATTTTGGCGCCAGGGAAGAAGCTCAGTGAGATGTTTTTAAGAATATGACGTTTCGGCGGTACGACTTTGCCGACACGATGCATGGTATAAACGAATTGGGCCACGTTGGACTCGCCTCTATGTTTATCGTGATGATGAATAGTTATCAAAGGCGAAGTGTAGCCTTTTTCATTGCCCAATCCCAGCCAGCAGATCTCACTCGCAACAAAAGTAAAAAAGTGTCCGTGACGTGGCGCATTCTGCAATGTCTGGTTAGCATGAATGAATTAAGCGGCATGATGCTGCACAGACGTAACATGACAAGAGGAAGAGCTTGTGGACAAAGCCAAACAATTTACCTGGCGCCTGCTGGCGACCAGCGTATGTCTGCTGACGGTCAGTCAAGTGGCGCGAGCCGATTCCCTGGATGAGCAGCGCAATCGCTACGCGCAAATTAAGCAGGCCTGGGATAACCGACAGATGGATGTCGTGGAGCAGATGATGCCCGGCCTGAAGAACTATCCTCTGTATCCCTATCTGGAATATCGTCAGATCACTGACGATCTGATGAATCAGCCGACTATTACCGTCACCAATTTTGTGCGCGCCAACCCGACGCTGCCCCCAGCACGTACCCTGCAATCGCGTTTTGTGAATGAACTGGCGCGACGGGAAGACTGGCGTGGACTGCTGGCGTTTAGCCCGGAAAAACCGGGCACCACGGAAGCACAATGTAACTATTACTTCGCGAAATGGAGTACTGGACAAACCGAAGTGGCCTGGCAGGGCGCGAAAGATCTGTGGTTGACCGGGAAAAGCCAGCCGAACGCCTGTGACAAATTATTCGGCGTGTGGCGCGCCTCAGGCACTCAGGATCCGCTGGCTTATCTGGAGCGTATCCGTCTGGCGATGAAAGCCGGTAATACCGGACTGGTCACGGCATTGGCCGGGCAGATGCCTGGGGAGTACCAGACGATTGCGTCGGCGATCATCGCTCTGGCTAACGATCCAAACACCGTAATGACCTTTGCGCGCACCACTGGCGCTACAGATTTCACCCGACAGATGGCGGCAGTGGCTTTTGCCAGCGTGGCGCGTCAGGATGTCGAAAACGCCCGCCTGATGATCCCCTCTTTGGTGCAGGCGCAGCAGTTAAATGACGAACAGACTCAGGAACTGCGCGACATCGTCGCCTGGCGTCTGATGGGCAATGACGTCACCGACGAGCAGGCGAAATGGCGTGATGATGCGATTATGCGCTCAAATTCTACCTCGCTTGTGGAGCGTCGCGTGCGGATGGCGCTGGGAACCGGCGATCGTCGCGGCCTGAATACCTGGCTGGCACGTCTGCCGATGGATGCCAAAGAAAAAGATGAATGGCGCTACTGGCAAGCGGATCTGCTGCTGGAGCGCGGACGCGAGGCAGAAGCGAAAGAGATCCTGCATCAACTCATGCAGCAGCGCGGTTTCTACCCGATGGTGGCGGCGCAACGCCTCGGCGAAGAGTACGAGCTGAAGGTGGATAAAGCCCCAGCTAACGTTGACTCTGCGCTGACTCAGGGACCGGAAATGGCCCGCGTACGCGAGCTGATGTACTGGAATCTGGATAATACCGCGCGCAGTGAATGGGCAAATCTGGTCACCAGCCGCACGAAGTCTGAGCAGGCGCAGTTGGCGCGCTACGCGTTTAACAATCATTGGTGGGATCTGAGCGTACAGGCCACGATCGCCGGTAAGCTGTGGGATCATCTGGAAGAGCGCTTCCCGTTGGCCTATAAAGATCTGTTTACCCGCTATACCAGTGGGAAAGATATTCCGCCAAGTTATGCGATGGCGATTGCGCGTCAGGAAAGCGCCTGGAACCCGAAAGTGAAATCGCCGGTTGGCGCCAGTGGGCTGATGCAGATTATGCCGGGCACCGCGACGCACACGGTGAAAATGTTCTCGATTCCGGGTTACAGCAGCCCGAGTCAGCTGCTGGATCCTGATACCAACATCAACATTGGCACCAGCTATCTGCAGTATGTTTATCAGCAATTTGGCAATAACCGCATCTTTGCGTCGGCGGCCTATAATGCCGGACCGGGGCGCGTGCGCACCTGGCTGGGTAATAGCGCAGGTCGTATTGATGCCGTGGCGTTTGTCGAAAGCATTCCGTTCTCAGAGACGCGTGGTTATGTGAAGAACGTGCTGGCTTACGATGCCTACTATCGTTATTTCCTTGGCGATAAACCGGAACTGATGAGCGACGCAGAATGGCAACGTCGTTACTGATCGCATCGGTTGTGTTATGCTATCGTACTCGTTAAAGAGTACAAAAGGGGGAGGCAAGCACGCTTCCCCCACAACGATGGCGATATCTTATGACTCAGCAATCACCCTATTCAGCAGAGATGGCAGAACAGCGTCACCAGGAGTGGTTACGTTTTGTCGACTTACTTAAACACGCCTATGAACAAGATTTACATCTGCCGCTGCTCAATTTGATGCTGACGCCGGATGAGCGCGAAGCGTTGGGCACGCGCGTGCGTATCATTGAAGAGCTGTTGCGCGGCGAGATGAGCCAGCGCGAGCTGAAAAATGAGCTTGGGGCGGGTATCGCCACCATTACGCGCGGTTCGAACAGCCTGAAATCCGCGCCGGTGGATCTGCGCCAGTGGCTGGAGCAGATACTGCTCGGGAAAAATTGATCCGCCGGATGCGGCTTTGCCTTATCCGGCCTACGATTGAACATCCGGCACAATGCTATAAATACACCGCGTTATGAAACGGACTGAGCGCCAGAATTACCGCCTGGTGGTAGACGCTCGAGCGCGTCAGCTTACCCGCGGTAAACACGCCAATCGCGCCCTCTTTACGACCAATCTCATCAATACCTGTGTACTGCGACATCACCGGACCAAGCGCTTCCCCCTGGCGGACTCTGTCGAGAATGACGGCGGGCAGCGGCAGCGTGGCCGATCGCGCTTCACCGCGCTGAACGCCGTTATCAATTACCACCCAACTGAAGGTGGCGTCATCGTCAATTCCAGCTTCAATGGCTACCCAGAAATCAGCTTGTGGATGCAGGCGGCGCGCATTATCCACGCGATTTCGTGCGCCAGTGCGCGTTTCCTGGCTTCCAAAAGGCTGTTCCGGTACGCCGCTCTCGACGGCGACGGGTTCGATATGGCAGGATCCTTCCCCGAAAATCTCTTCAAATGCCCGGAGAATTGCCTGAATTTTGGCAGGATTGGTGGTAGCAGAGATAACCTTGTGCATAATAAAGCTCAGTTTGAAAATTCATCGCATCGCAGTATAACGGAAAAAAAGCATGTTACAGGTATACCTTGTTCGCCATGGTGAAACGCAGTGGAACGCCGAGCGACGTATTCAAGGCCAGTCAGACAGCCCACTGACCGCTAAAGGTGAGCAGCAGGCCATGCAGGTTGGTGAACGCGCCCGCTCGTTGGGTATTACGCATGTCATCAGCAGTGATTTAGGTCGTACACGACGCACCGCAGAAATCATCGCCCAGGCCTGTGGTTGTGATATCACTTATGACTCCCGGCTGCGTGAACTGAATATGGGCGTGCTGGAAAAACGTCATATCGACACGCTGACGGCAGAAGAAGAGGGTTGGCGTCGCCAGTTGGTGAACGGTACGGTTGATGGGCGTATTCCTGAAGGGGAATCGATGCAGGAGCTGAGCGATCGCGTGAATGCGGCTCTGGCAGCCTGCCTGGACCTTCCGCAGGGGAGCCGCCCGCTGTTGGTGAGCCACGGTATCGCGCTGGGCTGCCTGGTGAGTACGATTCTGGGATTGCCGGCATGGGCCGAACGTCGCTTGCGTCTGCGCAATTGCTCAATTTCCCGCGTTGATTACCAGGAAAGTTTATGGCTCGCGCCGGGATGGGTGGTTGAAACGGCAGGGGATATCTCACATCTGGACGCCCCTGCGTTGGATGAGCTGCAGCGTTAGCGGCGAATCGGTATCAGGAATTCGCAGCGCAGGTTGATCGGGCGATCTCCCGCTTTGGCATCTTCTGCCGGGTAGTATCGCTCGATATCCTGCCCTTTACGGCGGGTCAGGTTTAGCATCGGCATGCAGGTGCCGTACACCGTCAGGATAAACTCCTGTACGCCGGTCCCCAGCCCTTCATAGGTAAACATCACGTACTCGCCGCCCTGCAGCAGGATTGGCTGCGCCGACGGTACATAGCCATTGGCTTGTTCCGGCGTCAGTGCCGTAGTGTAAAACACCTCCTGCTCGTCATCTTTTTCAATGCTCGGGCGCGTTTCGTTAAGCCCGTACAGCACCGGCGGGATCGCGGGGGCATGAGCAAGGAAGTCGCGCCAGAACTGAACACGCATTTCATGACGGAAATCTGAAATCTGTTCCAGCGAGCAGGAATAACTTTGCGTGGTGCCAAGCAGTTGCGTATCTTCCAGCGTCACAAATTCATGCGCAGGCATGGCAAATTCACCGAGTCGCATTGGCGGGCGAATACCAAAAGCGCTCCATTCTGGCGAGCGGCGATACAGCGCTGGCGTCTGGGAAAACTGTTTCTTGAACGCGCGGGTAAAGGTTTGTTGAGAGTCGAAGCGGTATTGCAGGGCAATATCCAAAATAGGGCGCGCAGTCAGGCGAAGCGCCACTGCGGATTTCGATAAACGACGGGCGCGGATATAGGCGCCAATAGCATGGCCCGTCACGTCCTTAAACATTCTCTGCAGGTGCCACTTGGAATAGCCTGCTTTTGCCGCCACATTGTCAAGCGACAAAGGCTGATCCAGATGACCTTCCAGCCAGATTAATAGGTCGCGAATAATGCCAGCCTGATCCATAAAATATCCTCATCCTTTCAACAACGAGTACCTGACGTCAGGTATGAGGATAATAGCATTTTTTGTTGTTTTAGCATTCAGTGTTTTTTTTGCTCATAAATGCTTTTTTTGGACATTCGAAAGCGTGATTATTGTAATCCTGTGATCTGTATACGTTTTATCTTAGAATGTCGAATAATTACCCAGCGTAACTTTTAAGAATGGTAACAATATGAAATATAAGAGCTTAGTCATTTCCTCAATTCTGCTGATGTTGGCGCAGGTCGCCCATGCGGAACAGATTGGATCTGTCGATACGGTGTTCAAAATGTTTGGGCCGGACCATAAAATTGTGGTCGAGGCGTTTGACGATCCGGATGTCACCAATGTGACCTGCTACGTGAGTCGTGCCAAGACCGGCGGCATCAAAGGTGGGCTGGGGCTGGCTGAGGATACTTCTGATGCCGCCATCTCCTGCCAGCAGGTAGGGCCGGTGGAACTGAGCGACAGAATCAAGAACGGTAAAGCACAAGGCGAAGTGGTGTTTAAAAAACGTACCTCTCTGGTGTTTAAATCCTTACAGGTCGTACGTTTTTATGACGCAAAACGTAATGCGCTGGCCTATCTGGCCTATTCAGATAAAGTGGTCGATGGATCGCCCAAAAATGCCATCAGCGCGGTGCCCATTATGCCGTGGCGGCAATAACAAGGAAGCAATATGCAACAGCCGTTGATCTGGTTGGTTGAGGATGAGCAGGGAATCGCGGATACGCTTATCTACATGCTGCAGCAGGAAGGTTTTAGCGTAGAAGCGTTTGAGCGCGGGCTACCGGTGCTGGAAAATGCGCGCCAGAGATGCCCCGATGCGATAATTCTGGACGTCGGCCTACCGGATATCAGTGGTTTTGAGCTGTGTCGACGTCTGCTGGAACGTCATCCGGCGCTGCCGATCCTGTTTCTCACCGCGCGCAGCGATGAAGTGGACCGACTACTGGGGCTGGAAATCGGCGCGGATGACTATGTTGCCAAACCTTTCTCGCCGCGTGAGGTGTGCGCCCGGGTACGTACCCTGCTGCGGCGGGTGCAAAAATTTGCCTCTCCTTCCTCAACGACGCGCTGTGGGGATTTCGAACTCAATGAGCTGGCCGCGCAGATTACCTGGTTCGGTATACCGTTAAACCTGACGCGCTATGAATTCCTGTTGCTGAAAACACTGCTGATGTCGCCGGGGCGCATATACTCTCGCCAGCAATTGATGGATTTAGTCTGGGCCGATGCGCAGGACACTTTCGACAGAACGGTCGATACCCACATCAAAACGCTGCGTGCCAAACTGCGGGCGATCAACCCTGAGATCTCGCCCATTAATACGCATCGCGGTATGGGATACAGCCTGAGGAGCGTCTGATGCGCATTGGTATGCGTTTGCTGCTCGGTTATTTCCTGATTGTCGCCGTCGCCGCCTGGTTCGTGTTGTCGATCTTTGTGCAGGAAATTAAGCCTGGCGTCCGCCGGGCGACTGAAGGCACATTGATTGATACTGCCACGCTGCTGGCTGCGCTGGCGCGTGATGACTTACTTTCTGACGCCCCCGCTAACGGTAAGCTGGCGCAGGCATTTTCCCAACTGCATAACCGCCCATTCCGCGCCAATATCAGTGGCATTAACAAGGTGCGTAATGAATACCATGTCTACATGACGGATGCGCAGGGCAAGGTGCTGTTTGATTCCGCTAACCAGGCGGTCGGCCAGGACTACTCCCGTTGGAATGATGTATGGTTAACATTGCGCGGGCAGTATGGCGCCCGCAGTACGTTGCAGAATCCGAACGATCCGGAAAGTTCGGTGATGTACGTTGCCGCGCCGATCGTTGACGGCGGGCGTATTATTGGCGTGCTTAGCGTCGGCAAACCCAATGCGGCGATGGCGCCGGTGATTAAACGCAGTGAGCGGCGGATGCTGTGGGCCAGCGCGGTATTGCTGGGGATCGCCTTAGTGATAGGCGCCGCAATGGTATGGTGGATCAACCGTTCCATTGCCCGGCTGGCGCGCTATGCCGATTCTGTTACCGAGAACCGCCCCGTCGCGCTGCCTGATTTAGGCAGCAGCGAGCTACGTAAACTGGCGCAGGCGCTGGAAAGTATGCGTCTGAAGCTGGAGGGCAAGAATTATATTGAGCAGTACGTTTATGCGTTAACGCATGAACTCAAAAGCCCGCTGGCGGCCATTCGCGGCGCGGCGGAAATTTTGCGCGAAGGCCCGCCGCCGAACGTGGTGGCGCGTTTTACCGATAATATTCTGGCACAAAATGCGCGTATGCAGGCGCTGGTTGAAACCTTGTTACGCCAGGCGCGACTGGAGAATCGACAGGACATTACGTTGATGCCAGTGGCGGTAGATACGCTGTTTGCCCAGCTCAAAGAGGCCCGAAGCGTGCAACTGGCGGCAAAAAACATCACGCTGACCATTATGCCTTCATCGCTCAGCGTCGATGCCGATCCCGCGCTGCTGGAGCAGGCATTGGGGAATTTGCTCGACAACGCTATCGACTTTACGCCACCGGATGGGACGATTGTGCTGAGTGCGCATCAGCACGAGGATCAGGTCACGTTGCAGGTTACCGACAGCGGTAGCGGGATCCCTGACTTTGCGTTGCCGCGTATTTTTGAGCGCTTCTATTCGTTGCCCCGTGAAAATGGGCTTAAGAGCAGCGGATTGGGATTGGCGTTTGTCAGTGAGGTTGCGCGACTGCATGCAGGCTCGGTGACCTTACGCAATCGACCGGAAGGTGGCGCACAGGCTTCGTTTACGCTTCACCGTCACTTCACATAACTTCAAATTCTCCGCACATAGCTGTTCTACCTTGCAGGTATTGCAAAGGAGAACGCTATGTTGAAATCACCCCTGTTCTGGAAAATCGTCACTTTGGGTGGCGCCATGCTGTTGCTGTTAATTCCCCTGACAATGGTCAGGCAGATAATCGTTGAGCGATCGGATTATCGCAATGACGTTGAAGATGCAATCCGCCAGAGCACCAGCGGGCCGCAAAAGTTGGTCGGTCCGTTGATTGCCATTCCGGTGACGGAACTTTATACCGAGCTGGA
Source organism: Citrobacter freundii complex sp. 2025EL-00176 (assembly GCF_053309355.1). NCBI lineage: Bacteria > Pseudomonadati > Pseudomonadota > Gammaproteobacteria > Enterobacterales > Enterobacteriaceae > Citrobacter > Citrobacter freundii complex sp. 2025EL-00176. The sequence goes on from NZ_JBRYHT010000006.1 coordinate 30,080, forward strand.
GGAGGGTAAAGAGGTGCAGCGTAAGCGCAGCTATATCCATTTCTGGCTACCGGAATCGTTGGTCGTCGAGGGAAGCCAAAACGTTGAAGCACGTAAAATTGGTATTTATGAAGGCCAGGTCTGGCATAACGATTTGGCGGTGAAAGCCGAGTTTAACGCTGAGCGTTTGAGTGATTTAAACCATCCTAATGTCAGCCTCGGCAAACCGTTTATTGTAGTGGGTGTGGGTGATGCGCGTGGTATCGGCGTGGTGAAATCCCCACAGGTCAACGGCACGTCGCTGGCCGTGGAGCCTGGAACGGGGCTGGCTGGTCGTGCTCAGGGGATCCATATTCCGCTGCCCGACGCGAGCTGGGCGGCGCAAAATCTCAGCATGGCGCTGTCGCTTAATTTGAGCGGAACCGGCGACTTCTCCGTCGTTCCGGTTGGCCGTAACAGTGAAATGACTTTAACCAGCAATTGGCCACATCCCAACTTTCTTGGGGATTTTCTTCCGGCTAAGCGTGAAATCAGTGAGTCTGGATTTAATGCCCAGTGGCAAAGCAGTTGGTTTGCCAATAATCTCGGCGAACGCTTTGATAGCGAGAAGATTGGCTGGGAGGGAATGCCTGCATTTAGCGTCGCTGTCGCCACCCCTGCGGATCAATATCAATTAACGGACAGAGCGACAAAATATGCCATTTTGCTGATTGTGCTGACCTTTATGTCTTTCTTTGTGCTTGAGAGCATGACCAGCCTTCGACTGCACCCGATGCAGTACCTGCTGGTGGGGTTATCGCTGGTGATGTTTTATCTGTTGCTGCTGGCGTTGTCAGAACACATTGGTTTTACCGCCGCGTGGATTACCGCCAGTCTGGTGGGCGCATTGATGAACGGTGTGTATTTGCAGGCGATATTACAGGGTTGGCGTAAGAGTATTTTATTCACCGTAGCGCTACTGGGGCTGGATGGCGTGATGTGGGTGTTGCTCCGTTCGCAGGACAGTTCTTTACTGCTTGGGACCAGCGTGCTGTTATTCGCGCTGTGTGGGGTGATGTTCCTGACGCGTCATCTTGACTGGCACTCGCTGGCGCAGCCAAAACCCACGTCGAAAGCGCTTCCTGAGCCGCAACCCGGTGAGAGTGACGAGTTTCGTATCTGGAAATAGGGGAGCGGTGAAATGAAAAACGGCGCATAAAGCGCCGTTTTTATACGTGTGAGGATTGAATTAATCCTGCAGGTCGCCGCAGAAACGGTAGCCTTCACCGTGGATAGTCGCGATGATTTCTGGCGTATCCGGCGTTGATTCGAAATGTTTACGAATGCGGCGGATAGTCACGTCAACGGTACGGTCATGTGGCTTCAGTTCGCGACCGGTCATTTTTTTCAGCAGTTCTGCGCGAGACTGGATTTTGCCCGGATTCTCACAGAAGTGAAGCATGGCGCGGAATTCGCTGCGTGGCAGTTTATACTGCTCGCCATCAGGACCAATCAGAGAGCGGCTGTTGATGTCCAGCTCCCAGCCATTGAACTTGTAGCTCTCGACGCTACGGCGTTCTTCGCTGACGGTACCCAGGTTCATGGTACGTGACAGCAGGTTACGAGCACGGATAGTCAGTTCGCGCGGGTTAAACGGCTTGGTGATGTAATCGTCGGCGCCGATTTCGAGGCCGAGAATTTTATCGACTTCGTTATCACGGCCCGTCAGGAACATCAGCGCAACATTAGCTTGTTCGCGGAGTTCGCGCGCTAACAGGAGGCCATTTTTCCCAGGCAGATTGATATCCATAATCACAAGGTTGATGTCATATTCAGAGAGAATCTGATGCATTTCCGCGCCATCTGTCGCTTCGAATACATCATAGCCTTCTGCTTCGAAAATGCTTTTCAACGTGTTGCGTGTTACTAACTCGTCTTCAACGATAAGAATGTGCGGGGTCTGCATGTTTGCTACCTAAATTGCCAACTAAATCGAAACAGGAAGTACAAAAGTCCCTGACCTGCCTGATGCATGCCGTAAATTAACATGATCGGCGTAACATGACTAAAGTACGTAATTGCGTTCTTGATGCACTTTCCATCAACGTCAACAACATCATTAGCTTGGTCGTGGGTAGTTTCCCTCTGGACCCGACAGTGTCAAAAACGGCTGTCATCCTAACCATTTTAACAGCAACATAACAGGCTAAGACGTACCGGACACCCAATAAAACTACGCTTCGTTGACATATATCAAGTTCAATTGTAGCACGTTAACAGTTTGATGAAATCAACGCATCCAAATGTTTGCTTTCATCACAAAATTGCAATATTACAACTAGTTGCACGAGCTAATTAATAAATGTAATGAATCCAACCAATGCTATCCATTTTAAATTAAATTATCATGGATAAACAGAAGGATATGCAACTTTTGTTAACATAAAAAGCAATAGTACAGGTTGGAAATAGTTTAGCATTTTTTATCGGAAGCGAAATCCTTTTTCAGTGATTTCTGTTAAAAATATGTAAATTCGCGCTGCGTAATATGTTGATGTGCGTCACATTATTACCTGCCGACTGGCTAAAAGAGTATCGAAATGCGTTTAACAATTATTCTGGTTGCCCCTGCCAGAGCGGAAAATATTGGCGCGGCAGCCCGCGCCATGAAGACTATGGGATTCACCCAATTGCGGATCGTGGACAGCGAGGCCCATCTGGAACCTGCAACGCGGTGGGTCGCACATGGTTCTGGCGACATTATTGATAATATTAGTGTTTTTCCAACGTTAGCCGAAGCGCTGCACGACGTTGATTTTACCGTTGCCACCACTGCGCGTAGCCGGGCAAAGTTCCATTATTACGCCACGCCGGTCGAACTCGTGCCTCTGTTGCAGGAAAAATCGGCGTGGATGGATCATGCCGCGCTGGTGTTTGGCCGCGAAGATTCCGGGCTGACCAACGAAGAATTAGCGCTGGCGGATGTCCTTACCGGGGTACCAATGGTGGCTGACTACCCTTCACTCAATCTGGGGCAGGCGGTGATGGTGTATTGCTATCAATTAGCAGGTTTAATACAACAACCGGCCAAAAATAGTGAGGTGACGGATGAACTTCAGTTGCAGGCGTTGCGCGCGCGCGTTTTGCGTTTATTAGCCACGCTGAACGTTTCTGACGACATCAAACTCACCGACTGGCTGCAACAGCGAATGGGCTTATTAGGGCAGCGAGACACGGCAATGCTGCACCGTTTTTTACATGATATAGAAAAAAACATAACAAAATAAAATGCTGGGTTATGCTGTCTTGTTAGCGTTTTGTTTTGGCTTCAAGTGGGTCTGACATACTGTATTGGTTGAAAGTAAAAGGGCAAGCAGTGGCTCATGAACAAGTTTCGGAATGTGATCAATTTAAAAATTTATTGACTTAGGTCAGCAGATACTTTAACCCTAAAAGAATACAAGACAGACAGATAATAATTACAGAGCACACAACATCATGAAACGCATCAGCATCACTATTACCACAACCATCACCATTACCACAGGTAACGGTGCGGGCTGACGCGTACAGGAAACACAAGAAAAAGCCCGCACCTAAACAGTGCGGGCTTTTTTTTCGACCAAAGGCAATGAGGTAAACCATGCGAGTGTTGAAGTTCGGCGGTACATCAGTGGCAAATGCAGAGCGATTTCTGCGGGTTGCCGACATTCTGGAAAGCAATGCCAGACAGGGGCAGGTCGCGACCGTTCTCTCTGCCCCCGCCAAAATTACCAACCATCTGGTGGCGATGATTGAAAAGACCATCGGTGGTCAGGATGCTTTAGCCAATATCAGCGACGCCGAACGCATTTTCTCAGAGCTTTTAGTTGGTCTTGCCGCCGCGCAGCCGGGTTTTCCGCTGGCTCCGCTTAAAGCCTTGGTTGAACAAGAATTTGCCCAGATTAAGCACGTCCTGCATGGTATCAGCCTGTTGGGGCAGTGTCCGGACAGCATCAATGCTGCGCTTATCTGCCGTGGCGAAAAAATGTCGATCGCCATCATGGCTGGCCTGCTGGAAGCGCGCGGGCACAACGTGACGGTCATTGATCCGGTTGAGAAGCTGCTGGCGGTTGGCCATTACCTCGAATCTACCGTTGATATCGCCGAGTCTACGCGCCGCATTGCCGCCAGTCGTATTCCTGCGGACCATATGATTCTGATGGCCGGATTTACCGCCGGGAATGAAAAAGGTGAGTTAGTGGTGCTGGGGCGTAATGGCTCTGACTACTCTGCCGCTGTACTGGCCGCCTGTTTACGTGCGGACTGTTGCGAGATCTGGACCGATGTCGACGGCGTTTATACCTGCGATCCGCGCCAGGTACCCGACGCCCGACTGCTGAAGTCGATGTCTTATCAGGAAGCAATGGAGCTTTCTTACTTCGGCGCTAAAGTGCTACATCCGCGTACCATTACCCCCATTGCCCAGTTCCAGATCCCGTGCCTGATTAAAAACACCGGCAATCCGCAAGCGCCCGGTACGCTGATCGGCGCCAGCAGTGATGACGACGACTTGCCGGTAAAAGGTATTTCTAACCTCAATAACATGGCGATGTTTAGCGTTTCTGGCCCAGGAATGAAAGGTATGGTGGGCATGGCGGCACGCGTTTTTGCCGCGATGTCGCGTGCGGGCATCTCGGTGGTGCTGATTACGCAATCCTCTTCTGAATACAGCATTAGCTTCTGTGTCCCGCAGGGCGACTGCGCGCGTGCGCAGCGGGCGATGCAGGATGAATTCTACCTCGAACTGAAAGAAGGCCTGCTGGAGCCGCTGGCGGTGACTGAGCGTCTGGCTATTATCTCGGTGGTGGGCGATGGTATGCGCACGCTGCGCGGCATCTCGGCGAAATTCTTTGCCGCGCTGGCTCGTGCGAACATCAACATCGTGGCTATCGCCCAGGGGTCTTCTGAGCGTTCTATTTCGGTGGTAGTGAACAACGACGACGCAACTACCGGCGTACGCGTGACTCACCAGATGCTATTCAATACCGATCAGGTGATTGAAGTGTTTGTGATTGGCGTCGGCGGAGTAGGCGGTGCGCTGTTGGAGCAGCTTAAACGTCAGCAAACCTGGCTGAAAAACAAGCATATCGATTTACGCGTGTGTGGCGTGGCGAACTCGAAGGCCCTGCTGACCAACGTCCACGGTCTGAATTTGGAAAACTGGCAGTCTGAGCTGGAGTGTGCGAAAGAACCTTTCAACCTCGGGCGCTTAATTCGTCTTGTGAAAGAATATCATTTGCTCAATCCGGTGATTGTCGACTGTACCTCAAGCCAGGCGGTGGCGGATCAGTATGCCGACTTCCTGCGCGAAGGCTTCCATGTGGTCACGCCGAACAAAAAGGCCAATACGTCGTCGATGGATTACTACCATCAACTGCGTTTTGCTGCGGCGAAGTCGCGACGTAAATTCCTGTACGACACCAACGTGGGCGCGGGCTTACCGGTGATTGAAAACCTGCAAAACCTGCTCAGCGCGGGTGATGAGCTGCAGCGTTTCTCCGGGATTCTTTCCGGTTCGTTGTCGTTTATTTTTGGCAAGCTGGATGAAGGCATGAGCTTCTCGCAAGCGACTACCATGGCGCGTGAGTTGGGCTATACCGAGCCCGATCCGCGTGACGATCTTTCCGGGACGGACGTGGCGCGTAAGTTGCTGATCCTGGCCCGTGAAACCGGCCGTGAGCTGGAGCTGTCTGACATTGTCATTGAGCCGGTCCTGCCAACAGAATTTGATGATTCCGGCGATGTTTCTACGTTTATGGCGAAGTTGTCGCAACTGGATGACGCCTTTGCCGCACGGGTGGCGAAAGCCCGTGATGAGGGGAAAGTATTGCGCTATGTTGGCAATATTGAAGAGGATGGTGTCTGTCGCGTGAAAATTGATGCAGTAGATGGCAACGATCCGCTGTTCAAAGTGAAGAACGGTGAAAACGCGCTGGCGTTCTATAGCCATTACTATCAGCCGTTACCGCTGGTACTACGCGGATATGGCGCGGGGAATGACGTAACGGCGGCGGGCGTATTTGCCGACCTGCTACGTACCCTTTCATGGAAGTTAGGAGTCTGACATGGTGAGAGTTTATGCCCCGGCTTCCAGTGCCAATATGAGCGTCGGGTTTGATGTGCTTGGGGCGGCGGTAACCCCCATAGACGGTTCGCTATTGGGTGATGTTGTCTCTGTTGAGCCAGCCGACCAGTTCAGTCTGAATAATCTTGGACGCTTTGCTGACAAACTGCCTTCTGAGCCGCGAGAAAATATCGTCTATCAGTGCTGGGAGCGATTCTGTCAGGAACTGGGTAAAACCATTCCGGTGGCGATGACGCTGGAAAAAAATATGCCGATTGGCTCCGGGTTAGGTTCCAGCGCCTGTTCCGTTGTGGCGGCGTTGGTCGCCATGAACGAACACTGTGGGAAACCGCTCAACGACACGCGTCTGTTGGCGATCATGGGCGAACTGGAAGGGCGTATCTCCGGCAGTATCCATTACGATAATGTCGCCCCGTGCTTTTTGGGCGGTATGCAGTTAATGATCGAAGAAAACGGCATTATCAGCCAGCAGGTGCCAGGCTTTGATGAGTGGCTGTGGGTACTGGCGTATCCGGGGATTAAAGTGTCGACGGCAGAAGCGCGGGCAATTTTACCTGCGCAGTACCGCCGTCAGGACTGTATCGCCCACGGGCGGCATCTGGCTGGGTTTATCCATGCCTGCTATTCCCGTCAGCCCCTTCTGGCCGCGAAGCTAATGAAAGATGTCATCGCTGAGCCGTATCGTACCCGCTTGCTGCCAGGCTTCAGCCAGGCGCGTCAGGCGGTAGCGGAAATCGGCGCGCTGGCCAGTGGGATCTCCGGGTCAGGGCCGACGCTGTTCGCCTTATGCGATAAGCCGGATACGGCGCAGCGTGTCGCAGACTGGCTGGCTAAACATTATCTGCAAAATCAGGAAGGCTTTGTTCATATTTGCCGGTTGGACACGGCAGGCGCACGGGTACTGGGATAATTAATGAAACTCTATAATCTGAAAGATCACAACGAACAGGTCAGCTTTGCGCAGGCCGTCACGCAAGGGCTTGGCAAGAATCAGGGGTTGTTTTTTCCGCACGATCTGCCGGAATTCAATCTGACAGAAGTGGATGAGATGCTGAACCAGGACTTCGTTAGCCGCAGCGCTAAGATCCTTTCCGCATTTATTGGCGACGAGATCCCGCAGGAGATCCTGGAAGAGCGCGTGCGCGCGGCGTTTGCGTTCCCGGCGCCGGTTGCTCAGGTTGCAGCGGACGTTGGCTGTCTGGAGCTGTTCCACGGTCCTACGCTGGCATTTAAAGACTTTGGCGGGCGCTTTATGGCGCAGATGCTGACGCACATCAGCGGCGACAAACCGGTAACGATTCTGACGGCGACCTCCGGCGATACCGGCGCTGCCGTGGCGCATGCGTTTTATGGTCTGCCGAACGTTCGCGTGGTGATCCTCTACCCGAACGGCAAGATTAGCCCATTACAGGAAAAACTGTTCTGTACGCTGGGTGGCAACATTGAAACCGTCGCTATTGATGGTGATTTTGATGCATGTCAGGCATTGGTGAAACAGGCGTTTGATGACGAAGAACTGAAGGTGGCGCTGGGGCTGAACTCGGCTAACTCGATCAACATCAGCCGTCTGCTGGCGCAAATCTGTTACTACTTTGAAGCTGTGGCTCAACTGCCGCAAGAAGCGCGTAATCAGCTGGTTATTTCCGTTCCCAGCGGCAACTTTGGCGATCTGACCGCCGGACTGCTGGCGAAATCACTGGGCTTGCCGGTGAAGCGTTTTATCGCGGCGACCAACGTCAACGATACGGTTCCACGCTTCCTTGCAGAGGGTGAGTGGGCGCCGAAGCCGACGCAGGCGACGTTATCCAATGCGATGGATGTCAGCCAGCCGAACAACTGGCCGCGCGTGGAAGAACTGTTCCGCCGTAAAATCTGGCGTCTGAATGAGCTGGGTTATGCCGCTGTTGACGATGCTACCACTCAGGATACGATGCGCGAGCTGCATGACATGGGATACACCTCAGAACCGCATGCGGCGGTGGCTTACCGTGCGCTGCGTGACCAGTTGAATCCTGGCGAGTATGGCTTGTTCCTCGGAACCGCGCATCCGGCGAAGTTTAAGGAGAGCGTTGAAGAGATTCTTGATCTTACGCTGGCTCTGCCAAAAGAGCTGGCGGAGCGCGCGGACCTGCCGCTGCTCTCTCATCACCTGCCAGCGGATTTTGCTGCGCTGCGTAAGCTGATGATGACCCGCGGTTAACGGTGGTGCCCGCAGGCGCTTTGCTTAGCGGGCCCACAAAACCTGTAGGCCGGATAACGCGTTAGCCGCTATCCGGCATGTACACTACTGTTCGTGACGTTTAAACACCAGCTCACCTTGCCCTGATGCTTCCTCATCAAAGAAATAGCCTTCGCTGTTAAATGCCGTCAGCTGCTCTGGCTGCGTTAAGCGGTTTTCAATGATGTAGCGGCTCATCAGGCCACGCGCTTTTTTGGCATAAAAGCTGATGACTTTGAACTTGCCGTTCTTCTCATCGAGGAAGACCGGTTTGATAAGTTCGGCGTTCAGCTTTTTCGGCTTCACGGATTTAAAATATTCATCTGATGCGAGGTTAATCACCACGCTGTCGCCTTGCGCTTCCAGCGCTTCGTTAAGTTTGTCGGTGATGGTATCGCCCCAGAACTGGTAAAGATCTTTCCCCTTTGGATTGGCGAGGCGGATGCCCATCTCCAGACGGTAAGGCTGCATCAAATCCAGCGGACGCAACACGCCGTACAGCCCGGACAACATGCGTAAATGCCGCTGAGCGAAGTCGAAATCCGCCTCGCTGAAAGTTTCAGCCTGCAGTCCGGTATAGACGTCGCCTTTAAACGCCAGAATAGCCTGACGCGCATTTTCCGGTGTGAAATCAGGTTGCCAGTCATGGAAACGGGTGGCATTCAGATCCGCCAGCTTGTCGCTAATCCCCATCAGTTTGCCAATCTGCGGCGCGGAGAGTTGTCGCGCCACGTGAATAAGCTGCTGCGAGTGGTCCAGCAGTTCGGGCAGCGTGTGGCGTGTGGTTGCCAGCGGACTTTGGTAGTCGAGCGTTTTTGCAGGTGAAATCAGAATCAGCATATCCAGTCCTTGCAGGAAATTTACTGCGACTTTAGCAAAAAAAAGGACAGAGTTGATCGATGGTTGCGATTGCCGCGCTATTCACGCGGCGTTTCATCCCAGCTTTCGGGTGCAAGCTGTTGTCTGATATCAGGATAACGGCGCGGATTAAATTCTGGTCGCACCCCGAGTTTACGCTGGCGCAGATAGTCGCTGGCGAGGGTATGGACAACCGGCGAGAGCAGTAAAATCGCCGTCAGGTTAGTGATGGCCATACAGGCCATGATGATGTCGGCAAGTTGCCAGAGCAGCGGGAAGCTAAGTAATGTGCCGCCGACAACGGTGCTAATGGTCGCGATACGTAATAGCCAAATTACCCGGATATTGTCCAGCTTCAGGAAAACAAGGTTGTTTTCCGCATAGATGTAGTTGGCGACGATAGAGCTAAAGGCAAACAGGATCACAATAAAGGCGACGAATCCGGCGCCCCATTCACCCGTCAGCGAGACCATCGCTCTCTGCAGCAACTGGATGCCTTCAATGGGCATGGTACTGGTGCCATTACCCGCCAGCAGAACGATCATCGCACTGGCCGTACAGAGAATTAGCGTATCGCCTAAAACACCAATCATTTGCACAATGCCTTGTGCCGCAGGATGCGGAGGCCAGGAGGCAGCCGAGGCGGCGGCGTTCGGGGTAGATCCCATTCCGGCCTCATTCGAGAACATACCGCGTTGAAAGCCGCTGGCAATGGCCTGGCTTAGCGTGTACCCGGCGGCGCCGGCGGCGGCTTCCTGCCAACCAAAGGCGCTTTTAACGATGGTCATGATAATGCCGGGAAGCTGACCGAAATGCCAAAGGCAGATGACGAGGCTACAACCGACCCACAACAGAGCCATCACCGGAACAAACCATTGCATCAGACGGGCAACGCCTTTAATACCGCCGACGATTGCCAGCAATGACGCTATTGCCAGTGCGATACCGGAGAATAGGGGAGGGATGTCAAAGGCAAAAGCAAGTGCGCGCGAGACCGAGTTTGCCTGCACGCTGTTAAAAATCAGCCCATATGCGATGAGTAAAAAGATGGCAAAAAGCACACCCATCCAGCGCATACCCAGACCACGTGCCATATACCACGCGGGACCGCCGCGAAACTGTCCCTTGCTGTCGCGTTCTTTATACAGTTGCGCAAGTGAGCATTCGGCAAACGAGGTTGCCATACCAATGACTGCCGAGACCCACATCCAGAAAACGGCTCCCGCACCGCCTGCGGCGATTGCCAACGCAACGCCTGCCAGATTTCCGCTGCCGATCCGCGCGGCAAGACTGGTGCATAAAGCCTGAAAGGAGGTTAAACCGCCCGGTTGCGGGCTGATGCTGTTTTTAAGACTTCTGCCAAACTGGCGAATGTAGCGAAACTGAACGAACCCCGTGCGCCAGGTGAACCAACATCCTGCGCCAAGCAGGAGGTAGATCATCACCGATCCCCAGAGTATTTCATTAATAAATGCGAAAAAATCAGGCATTAACATCCCTCTTGTTGATGCCGGTAAGCGCGAATAATCCCATGTAAGCGCTACCAATTATCGACCAGTATATACCTTATAAGCAGATTGATTGCGGGAGTTTATCATAACAATAGGTATATCCCTTAATTGCGCACCTCAGGCTTTGAGATGCGTAATCAGGGCTGAGCGGCAGGTCGGACAATCCAGGCGGTTGCGCTGAGAGTGCGTCGTGCTATCATCAGGGAAGATCGGTTACATCCCCCTAACAAGCTGTTTAAAGAGAATCACTATCATGACGGACAAATTGACCTCCCTTCGTCAGTTCACCACAGTAGTGGCCGACACCGGAGACATCGCGGCAATGAAGCTGTATCAGCCTCAGGATGCCACAACTAACCCTTCTCTCATTCTTAACGCAGCGCAGATCCCGGAATATCGCAAGCTGATTGATGACGCTGTAGCCTGGGCTAAGCAGCAGAGCAACGACCGCGCGCAGCAGGTCGTCGACGCGACTGATAAACTGGCGGTAAACATCGGTCTGGAGATCCTGAAACTGGTCCCGGGACGCATTTCCACAGAAGTTGACGCTCGCCTGTCCTATGACACCGACGCGTCCATCGCGAAAGCAAAACGTCTGATCAAACTGTACAACGATGCTGGCATCAGCAACGATCGAATTCTGATCAAACTGGCTTCAACCTGGCAGGGCATCCGTGCCGCTGAGCAGCTGGAAAAAGAAGGCATCAACTGTAACCTGACCCTGCTGTTCTCCTTTGCGCAGGCGCGTGCCTGTGCAGAAGCTGGCGTATACCTGATTTCTCCGTTCGTTGGTCGTATTCTTGACTGGTACAAAGCCAACACCGACAAGAAAGAGTATGCACCGGCAGAAGATCCGGGCGTGGTTTCCGTAACGGAAATCTACGAGTATTACAAACAGCACGGTTACGAAACCGTAGTTATGGGCGCGAGCTTCCGTAACATCGGCGAAATCATTGAGCTGGCGGGCTGCGATCGTCTGACGATTGCACCGGCACTGCTGAAAGAGCTGGCGGAAAGCGAAGGCGCTATCGAACGTAAACTGTCTTTCTCTGGCGAAGTGAAAGCGCGTCCGGCACGTATCACTGAAGCTGAGTTCCTGTGGCAGCACAACCAGGATCCAATGGCTGTAGACAAACTGGCGGACGGTATCCGTAAGTTTGCTGTAGACCAGGGCAAACTGGAAAAAATGATCGGCGATCTGCTGTAATCATTTCGGCGTGGCCCTGACAGGGGTCACGCTACCTCTTCTGAAACCTGTCTGTCCTTCCTTTCGCAGTGTATCATTCTGTTTAACGAGACTGTTTAAACGGAATAATCATGAATACTTTACGCATTGGCCTGGTGTCCATTTCTGATCGTGCTTCCAGCGGCGTTTACCAGGATAAAGGTATCCCGGCCCTTGAAGAGTGGCTGGCATCAGCCCTTACGACCCCTTTTGAGCTGCAAACGCGGTTGATCCCGGATGAACAGGCGATTATCGAACAAACCTTATGCGAGCTGGTTGATGAAATGAGCTGTCATCTGGTGCTGACGACCGGCGGAACGGGTCCGGCACGTCGCGACGTAACGCCAGACGCTACGCTGGCTGTAGCTGACCGCCAGATGCCAGGTTTTGGTGAGCAAATGCGCCAGATAAGCCTGCACTTTGTGCCAACCGCAATCCTTTCCCGTCAGGTTGGCGTGATTCGTAAACAGGCGCTGATCCTGAATCTGCCTGGGCAGCCGAAATCGATCAAAGAAACGCTGGAAGGCGTGAAAGATGCTGATGGTAAGGTCATCGTGCCAGGTATCTTTGCAAGTGTACCGTATTGTATACAGCTGTTAGATGGGCCTTATGTCGAAACTGCACCGGCAGTTGTAGCATCTTTTCGTCCTAAAAGCGCAATACGCGATATAAACGCCTGAAAGTAGCCTGATCGTGATATAAGTAACAATGAAGGTGGAGTATTGAATTGTTTACGATATAGTAATTTTTGCTTTACATTTATCGACAGACATATTCAATTACTCCACTGACTCATGGTTTGCTATGTCACAACACACTCGACCCCTGAATCGCCAGGATTATAAAACCCTTACGCTTGCTGCACTCGGCGGGGCGCTTGAGTTTTATGATTTCATTATCTTCGTCTTCTTTGCCGCTGTTGTTGGCGAACTCTTCTTCCCGGCAGATATCCCTGAATGGCTACGTCAGGTACAAACCTTCGGCATTTTTGCCGCCGGATACCTGGCGCGTCCATTGGGCGGCATCATTATGGCGCATTTTGGCGACCTGGTCGGACGCAAGAAAATGTTTACCCTGAGCATTTTGCTGATGGCGATACCGACGCTGGCGATTGGTTTGTTGCCTACCTATGTCTCAATGGGGATCCTCGCGCCGTTACTATTATTACTGATGCGCATTTTGCAGGGCGCAGCCATTGGGGGAGAAGTGCCGGGAGCGTGGGTGTTCGTGGCGGAACATGTACCGGCGCGTCGCATCGGCATTGCCTGCGGAACACTGACTGCTGGGCTGACAGTGGGGATTCTGCTGGGTTCGGTGGTTGCAACGCTGGTGAACACCAGCCTGACGCAACAGGCGGTGCATGACTACGGCTGGCGTATTCCTTTCCTGCTGGGCGGCGTGTTTGGGCTGGTGGCGATGTACCTGCGCCGCTGGCTGCAGGAAACGCCTATCTTCCTCGAAATGCAGCAGCGTAAAGCGTTGGCGCAAGAGCTACCGGTGAAGTCGGTGGTGAGCAAACATAAAAAAGCGGTGGTCATTTCCATGCTGCTGACCTGGCTGTTATCGGCCGGGATTGTTGTGGTGATCCTGATGTCGCCAGTCTGGTTGCAAAAGCAGTATGGCTTTGCGCCAGCATTGACGTTACAAGCCAACAGCGTCGCGACCATTATGCTGTGCGTCGGTTGTCTGCTGGCCGGGTTTATTGTCGACCGGGTTGGTGCCAGCAAAACCTTTATTGTCGGTAGCCTGCTGCTGGCCTGTTCGAGCTGGTTTTTCTATCATCTGACCGGTAGCCATCCTCAGCACTTGTTCCTGCTGTATGGGCTGGTAGGCTTGTGCGTTGGCGTGGTGGGGGCTGTGCCTTATGTCATGGTACGAGCGTTTCCAGCGGAAGTCCGCTTTACCGGTATCTCGTTTTCTTACAACGTTTCGTACGCCATTTTTGGTGGTCTGACGCCAATCGCCGTAACGATGTTAATGGGCGTGTCGCCAATGGCTCCAGCCTGGTATGTACTGGCGTTATCGCTGGTGGGGTTAGGACTGGGGATTTGGCTGCGACAGGATATTTATCATCGCGATACGAGCGTGCAGGGAGAGTTACAGCGCTTATAAGGAATATCCCCCCGCGAGGGGGGATAGCGTCAGATTAGTGCGTTTCACCAATCGGCAGTATGGTACGGCCAAACTGTTCGTTCAGCACTTCGCCCATCGCCAGGTAAATGGCGCTTGCGCCACACACTAAGCCAACCCAGCCAGCAACGTGGATGATCGCTTCGTTACCCGCAATGTTGCCCACGGCCAGCAGCGCGAACAGCACCGTCAGGCTCAGGAAGACAAACTGCAGCGCACGAGCCGCTTTCAGCGTGCCGAAGAACATGAACAGTGTGAACACGCCCCACAGACCCAGGTATACGCCCAGGAACTGACCATTGGTTGCATCCGCCAGGCCCATTTTCGGCATGATCAGGATCGCAACCAGCGTCAGCCAGAACGAACCGTAGGAGGTAAAGGCGGTTAAACCGAAGGTGTTGCCTTTTTTATATTCCAGCAGCCCGGCAAAAATTTGCGCGATACCGCCGTAGAAAATGCCCATCGCCAGAATAATAACGTCAAAGGCGAAGAAACCCGCGTTATGCAGGTTAAGCAGAATGGTGGTCATGCCAAAGCCCATCAGGCCCAGCGGTGCCGGATTAGCCAACTTAGTGTTGCCCATAATTCCTCAAAATCATCATTGATTGAATGGTGAAATAGTTTCCCCGAATAACGATCACTGTCTTCGGGGCGCGGCATGATAATCAGGGGAGAGGGCACTGTCTATGATCTAACGAAGGGAAAATGAATTATTTTCCCTGTGATGTGCATCACGCTTGTGCGCTGTTGATCATTCTGCGCAGACAGGCGATTTGTAGTACCGCCGGGATCGTCACGCGATAGGCGCTGCCGCTCACCGCTTTAACCCCGTTTAAAGCCGCGCCGACCGGGCCGCCAAGCCCTGCGCCGCGTAGCAGTCCATGTCCGATGACGCTCACTGCGGCATGGGTACGCAGGATCTGAGTAAGCTGACTGGAGAGCAGGTGAGAAACGCCAGTCGCCAGATGGCGATCCTTCATTAATAGCGGCAGTAACTCTTCCAGCTCAGAGACTTTTGCATCAACGGCCTGCAAAAAGATCTGCTTATGTTCCGCATCCATTTTTTGCCAGGCATTTCGTAGAAAGTGTTCCAGTAAATACTGCTCAATTTCATACGTGGACATCGCTTTGTCGGCTTTAAGCTTCAGACGCTTCGAAACATCCAGCAAAATCGCCCGATATAGCTTTCCATGACCACGAAGTTTATTGGCAATGCTGTCGCCACCATAATGCTGAAGTTCTCCGGCGATCAGTTGCCAGTTGCGGCGGTGCTGTTCCGGGTGTCCTTCCATCGATTTAAATAATTCGTTGTGGCTCAGAACGCTCGACAGACGGGCTTTGCCTTTTTCATTATGCGTTAACAGGCGAGTAATCGTGGCGAGTTGTTCCTCACTGCAATGCTGCAAAAAGTCGAGGTCGTCGTCATGCAAATACGTGACATTCATGTTTTCTATGGCTTCTGAATAAAAGGGTGGAATTAGTCGTCGCCGATGACTTTAAGCGTCGCCATGTCAGAAGAGTTTACCGACTGGCCTGAAAAGGTGATTTTGGATACGCAGCGTTTGTTGTCGTTGTCGCTATTAATGTTGATCCAATTGGTGGTTTGCCCCTCTTTAATGGATGACGGGACATTCAGGCTTTGGCTGGAAGTGCGCGCAGCTTTGAAGTAAACGGATGCGCCGTTAAGGTTAATATCGCCTCGATCGGCGGTGAGCTGAATACGCTTTACCACCCGACAAACCGGGATTTTGAGCGTGAGATCGTTAGTTGCGTTGCGGGGCATAGCAATCATCCCCAGAACTTTATGATCGTTAGCGTGCGCGGCGCTGCTCAGCAGCAGGCCCATAAGCAGGCTGGCGGAAAGGGTTAAAACGGATTTCATGGAATTTCTCTTTGACGGCTGCAAAAGTGTGAGGATTTGCACTATTTTACCGCCGACAGAAAAACGATTCATTCGCGTAATCTTTTCTTTTTATTACAATTTTTATGTGAATAACAGTGCTTTATTAATTGGTTTTATGAATTAATTTTGATCGGCGATTATTCATTTTTTGTGGTTTTGTGCCTTTTTTCGGCAAATTTATTGCTTCTGCGCTAAAAAAATTTTTCATGCCCCCCTTGATGAAGTGGGTTACGACCCCACTTAGTAGTCAACCGCAGTGGTGAGTCTGAAAAAAAACGATTCAGGGTAGTTGAAACCGCACGTTTCGCCCTTATTACAGATTCACAACCACATGATGACCGAATTTTTAGTGGAGACGTTTAGATGGGTAAAATTATTGGTATCGACCTGGGTACTACCAACTCTTGTGTAGCGATTATGGATGGCACTACTGCACGTGTGCTGGAGAACGCCGAGGGCGATCGCACCACGCCTTCTATCATTGCTTATACCCAGGATGGTGAAACTCTGGTTGGTCAGCCGGCTAAACGTCAGGCAGTGACAAACCCGCAAAACACCCTGTTTGCGATTAAACGCCTGATTGGCCGCCGCTTCCAGGACGAAGAAGTGCAGCGTGATGAAGCCATCATGCCGTACAAAATCATCGGTGCTGACAACGGTGATGCATGGATTGACGTAAAAGGTCAGAAAATGGCACCGCCGCAGATCTCTGCAGAAGTGCTGAAGAAAATGAAGAAAACGGCTGAAGATTACCTGGGTGAACCGGTAACTGAAGCGGTTATCACCGTGCCTGCATACTTTAACGATGCTCAGCGTCAGGCAACCAAAGACGCCGGTCGTATCGCTGGTCTGGAAGTAAAACGTATCATCAACGAACCAACCGCAGCTGCGCTGGCTTACGGCCTGGACAAAGAAGTCGGCAACCGTACTATCGCGGTTTATGACCTCGGTGGTGGTACTTTCGATATCTCTATTATCGAAATCGACGAAGTTGACGGCGAAAAAACCTTCGAAGTTCTGGCAACCAACGGTGATACCCACCTGGGTGGTGAAGACTTCGACAGCCGTATGATCAACTACCTGGTTGACGAGTTTAAGAAAGATCAGGGTATCGACCTGCGTAATGACCCGCTGGCGATGCAGCGTCTGAAAGAAGCCGCTGAGAAAGCGAAGATCGAGCTGTCTTCCGCTCAGCAGACCGACGTGAACCTGCCGTACATCACTGCAGACGCGACTGGTCCGAAACACATGAACATCAAAGTGACCCGTGCGAAACTGGAAAGCCTGGTTGAAGACCTGGTTAACCGTTCTATCGAGCCGCTGAAAGTTGCTCTGCAGGACGCCGGCCTGTCTGTTTCTGATATCAACGACGTTATTCTCGTTGGTGGTCAGACGCGTATGCCGATGGTCCAGAAGAAAGTTGCTGAATTCTTCGGTAAAGAGCCGCGTAAAGACGTTAACCCGGACGAAGCCGTGGCAATCGGTGCTGCCGTTCAGGGTGGTGTATTGACTGGTGATGTGAAAGACGTACTGCTGCTGGACGTTACCCCGCTGTCTCTGGGTATCGAAACCATGGGCGGCGTGATGACGCCACTGATCGCGAAAAACACGACCATCCCGACTAAGCACAGCCAGGTGTTCTCTACCGCTGAAGACAACCAGTCTGCGGTAACCATCCACGTGCTGCAGGGTGAACGTAAACGTGCTGCCGATAACAAAGACCTGGGTCAGTTTAACCTGGATGGTATCAGCCCGGCTCCGCGCGGCATGCCGCAGATCGAAGTTACCTTCGATATTGATGCCGACGGTATCCTGCACGTTTCCGCGAAAGATAAAAACAGCGGTAAAGAGCAGAAGATCACCATCAAGGCTTCTTCTGGTCTGAACGAAGAAGAAATCCAGAAAATGGTTCGCGAAGCAGAAGCGAACGCAGAATCTGACCGTAAGTTTGAAGAGCTGGTTCAGACCCGTAACCAGGGCGACCATCTGCTGCACAGCACTCGCAAGCAGGTTGAAGAAGCAGGCGACCAACTGCCGGCTGACGACAAAACTGCCATCGAGTCTGCACTGACCGCGCTGGAAACTTCTCTGAAAGGCGAAGACAAAGCGGATATTGAAGCGAAAATGCAGGCGCTGGCACAGGTTTCCCAGAAACTGATGGAAATCGCTCAGCAGCAGCACGCACAGCAGCAAGCTGGTGCAGCAGGCGCTGATGCTTCTGCAAACAACGCGAAAGATGACGACGTTGTCGACGCTGAGTTTGAAGAAGTGAAAGACAAAAAATAATCGCCCTTTGAACGGGTAATTACTGGCACGGGCGAAGAGGTTTCCTCTCCGCCCGTGCACGCATGTTAGGGGCAGATAAAAAGAGATGGCTAAGCAAGACTATTACGAGATTTTAGGCGTTTCCAAATCAGCGGAAGAGCGTGAAATCAAAAAGGCCTACAAGCGCCTGGCCATGAAATATCACCCGGACCGTAACCAGGGTGATAAAGAGGCCGAAGCCAAGTTTAAAGAGATCAAAGAAGCCTACGAGATCCTGACCGATGCGCAAAAACGCGCGGCTTACGATCAATACGGTCATGCTGCGTTTGAGCAAGGTGGTATGGGCGGCGGCGGCGGTTTTGGCGGCGGGGCTGACTTCAGCGATATCTTTGGTGACGTGTTTGGCGATATCTTTGGCGGCGGTCGTGGTCGTCAGCGCGCCTCACGTGGTGCTGATTTACGTTACAACATGGATCTCACTCTGGAAGAAGCCGTGCGTGGCGTCACCAAAGAGATCCGTATTCCGACGCTGGAAGAGTGTGACGTCTGCCACGGCAGCGGCGCCAAGGCGGGCACTCAGCCGCAAACCTGTCCAACCTGTCACGGTTCCGGCCAGGTGCAGATGCGTCAGGGCTTTTTTGCCGTACAGCAGACCTGTCCACATTGTCAGGGGCGCGGTACGCTGATTAAAGATCCGTGCAACAAATGTCACGGTCATGGTCGCGTTGAGAAAAGCAAAACGCTGTCCGTTAAAATCCCGGCAGGCGTTGACACCGGCGATCGTATTCGTCTGTCTGGCGAAGGTGAAGCCGGTGAGCATGGCGCACCAGCAGGAGATCTGTACGTTCAGGTGCAGGTGAAACAGCACGCCATCTTTGAGCGTGAAGGTAACAACCTGTACTGTGAAGTGCCGATCAACTTCTCAATGGCAGCGCTGGGCGGCGAGATTGAAGTCCCGACGCTGGACGGTCGCGTGAAGTTAAAAATTCCGGGCGAAACGCAGACCGGCAAACTGTTCCGCATGCGCGGGAAAGGTGTGAAGTCGGTTCGCGGTGGCGCTCAGGGCGATCTGCTGTGCCGTGTAGTTGTTGAAACCCCGGTTGGTCTGAACGACAAGCAGAAGCAGTTGCTGAAAGATCTGCAGGAAAGCTTCGGCGGTCCTACCGGCGAAAACAACAGCCCGCGTTCGAAAAGCTTCTTCGACGGTGTGAAGAAGTTCTTTGACGATCTGACGCGCTAATTCTCGACTCAGAAATCTTCGATTAAAAGCCTGGGACTGAAATGTTTCAGGCTTTTTTATTTCTGTTTTCCGTTCGGAAAATCTTTATCGACTTTACTTTATTGGATCGTAAAAACCGAATCATTCAACATGAATAATCTAATTTTAACGAGCTTTTTGAGGGTGTAATATAGTATTTACGAAGTATTCACCCAATAGAGAGAATAAAAGTGAAACATCTGCATCGTTTTTTTAGTAGTGATGCCTCGGGGGGCATCATCCTGATCATCGCAGCCGTCGTCGCTATGTTGATGGCAAATATCGGGATTACCAGTGGATGGTACCACGCCTTTCTGGAAACGCCTGTGCAACTGCGGGTTGGCGCGCTTGAGATCAACAAAAATATGCTGCTGTGGATCAACGACGCGTTGATGGCGGTGTTCTTCCTGTTGATTGGTCTGGAGGTGAAGCGCGAGTTAATGCAAGGCTCGCTGGCCAGTCTGCGTCAGGCGGCCTTTCCGATCATCGCCGCTATCGGGGGGATGATTGTCCCTGCGCTGCTGTATCTGGCATTTAACTATGCTGACCCTATCACGCGTGAAGGGTGGGCGATCCCGGCTGCAACAGATATCGCTTTTGCATTAGGCGTGCTGGCACTGTTGGGCAGTCGTGTCCCGTTGGCGCTGAAAATCTTCCTCATGGCGCTGGCGATTATCGATGATCTTGGCGCTATCGTGATCATCGCGCTGTTCTACACCAGCGATCTCTCACTGCTGTCGCTGGGCGTTGCCGCATGTGCCATTCTCGTCTTGGCGGCATTGAATCTGTGTGGCGTGAGACGTACCGGGATTTATATTCTGGTGGGCGTGGTGCTGTGGACTGCGGTACTGAAGTCCGGCGTGCATGCGACGCTGGCTGGCGTGATCGTCGGTTTCTTCATTCCGTTAAAGGAAAAACATGGACGCTCACCGGCAAAGCGTCTGGAGCATGTTTTACATCCGTGGGTGGCATACCTGATCCTGCCGCTGTTTGCCTTCGCTAACGCGGGCGTTTCACTGCAGGGTGTCACCATTGATGGGCTGACCTCCGTATTACCGCTGGGGATTATTGCAGGTCTGTTGATCGGTAAACCGCTGGGTATCAGCCTGTTTTGCTGGCTGGCGTTACGCTTAAAGCTGGCGCAATTACCTGAAGGAACGAATTTCCAGCAGATCATGGCGGTCGGGATTCTGTGCGGCATTGGCTTTACGATGTCGATTTTCATCGCCAGCCTGGCGTTTGGGAACGTCGATCCTGAGCTGATTAACTGGGCGAAACTGGGGATTTTGATTGGCTCCTTGCTGTCGGCGGTAATTGGTTACTGCTGGTTACGCACCCGGTTAAACGCATCCGCCTGACAGGTAACCCTTTCGTGACAATTTTCAGGGAGAGAGTATGTCTCATATAAATTACAACCACCTGTATTACTTTTGGCATGTCTATAAAGAAGGTTCGGTGGTTGGTGCAGCAGAAGCGCTTTATCTGACACCACAAACCATTACCGGGCAGATCAAAGCGCTTGAAGAACGCTTACAGGGAAAATTGTTCAAGCGGAAGGGGCGTGGGCTGGAGCCAAGTGAGTTAGGCGAATTAGTCTTTCGTTATGCGGATAAAATGTTCACGTTAAGCCAGGAAATGCTGGATATCGTGAACTACCGCAAAGAGTCTAATTTGCTGTTTGATGTCGGCGTGGCGGATGCGCTATCCAAACAGCTGGTCAGCCGTGTGTTGGATGCCGCGGTGGTGGAAGATGAACAAATCCATCTGCGTTGTTTTGAATCAACGCACGAGATGCTGCTGGATCAGCTCAGCCAGCATAAGCTGGATATGATTATCTCTGACTGTCCGATCGATTCTACGCAACAGGAAGGACTGTTCTCGGTGCGCATAGGCGAATGCGGCGTGAGTTTTTGGTGCACGCAGCCTTTGCCTGAGAAACCGTTTCCGGCCTGCCTGGAAGAGCGTCGATTGCTAATCCCAGGACGTCGCTCGATGCTCGGGCGTAAGCTGTTGAACTGGATTAACTCACAAGGCTTGAACGTTGAAATCCTCGGCGAGTTTGATGACGCCGCATTGATGAAAGCGTTTGGTGCAACGCATAACGCTATTTTCGTTGCCCCAACGCTCTATTCGAACAACTTCTATGCCGATGATTCGATTGTTGAGATTGGGCGCGTGGAGAATGTGATGGAGGAGTACCACGCTATATTTGCGGAAAGGATGATCCAGCATCCGGCGGTACAGCGTATTTGTAATGCGGACTACTCGGCATTATTTAAGCTGCAATAGACATCAACACGGTAAGACTTCCGGCTGCGGGCAATTACCGCAGCCGGAATCATTCTATAAACTCAGTAGGCTACGGTACTGTCCACCTTCGCGGATAAACACCGGAATTCTGTCCAATGGCGTAGCGTAATGCAGCGTCTGCCCTCCTGAATAGCTTTCACCGGTCGCAAGATCTGTCCACTTTTCCCCTTCCGGTAGCCAGACATCACGCTCGCGCATGCCCTCATGCATCACCGGAGCAATCAGCAGATCGGGACCAAAACAGTACTGGTCGGCGATCTCCCAGCTTTTTGTCTGCTCAGGAAATTCAAAAAACAGGGTGCGCATCACCGGCGCATTGCGTTCATGCGTTTCTGCCATCAGCGCCTTGATATAGGGCTTCAGCTTTTCACGTAAGGTCAGGCAACCCGTCAATATATCGTAAACGTCTTCGCCATAGCTCCAGACTTCATTCGGCGCTCCGGTCGGGCATTGCGCAATACCGTCCCGATACGGTTGTTCGGGTAAAATTTGCGGATCTCGATTGCCGTGCAGGCGCATAACCGGGCTAAAGACGCCCCACTGGAACCAGCGGATCAGCAGTTCATGAAAGCGTGGATCGTGAATATTACCACCATGAAAACCGCCAATATCCGTTGTCCACCACGGGATACCCGCAATCCCCATATTGAGTCCGGCGGCAAACTGATTGCGCAGCGATCGAAACGAAGAGTGAATATCACCTGACCACACCAGCGCGCCATATTTCTGACTCCCCGCCCAGGCGCAGCGCAACAGATTGATAACCTTGTCTTCGCCATCGGCTTTCATGCCGTCAAAAAAGGTTTTGGCATACATTCGCGGGTAGATATTGCCCACTTCCAGTACCGGACCGGCGTGGTAGCGATAGTTGTCGTAGTCGTAAACGCTGAATTCAGGCTCGGCTTCATCTAACCAGAATAACTTCACGCCTTTATCGTAATAATTGCGCTTGGCTTTGCCCCAGACATAGTCGCGCGCGCCCGGATGGGTGGCATCAAAGAAAGTGGTATTCCCGAGGAAATCCATATTGATTGGCAATCCGCGTTCCGTTTGTACCAGCCAGCCGTTTTCACGCATCTCCCGATAGCTTTCGGTGCGGTTGTCTACCGTTGGCCAGACGGACACCATCAGTTCGATACCCAGTGATTTCAGTTCGGCGATCATGGCGTCGGGATCGGGCCAGTCGCGCGGGTCGAACATCCAGTCACCTTGATTCGGCCAGTGGAAGAAGTCGATAACGATAACCGAAATGGGCAGATTGCGCTGTTTATACTCGCGGGCGACCGCCAGCAGTTCTTCCTGGGTACGATAACGGAGTTTGCACTGCCAGAAACCCATGGCGTAATCCGGCATCATCGGCGGCGTGCCGGTCGCGAGCGCGTAAGCCTGGCTGATTTCCGCTGGCGTATCCCCTGCGGTGATCCAGTAGTCCAGTTGTTCGCTGACCTGAGCTTCCCATTCGGTAACGTTGTGGGCGAAGGTTACGCGGCCTACGGCCGGGTTGTTCCATAAAAAACCATAGCCGAGGCTGGAGAGCATAAAAGGTACTGAGGCTTGGGAATTACGCTGTGCCAGCTCAAGCACGCACCCTTTGAGGTCCAGATTGGCTTGCTGATACTGGCCCATGCCATAAATTTTTTCGTCTTCGGCGGCTTCGAAACGGGCTTTAATCGCATATTTTCCACCCTGAATAGGGCGAAATTCGCGCCCCTCAAGGTTAAGTGCGCTGACGTACTGGCCGTGTGAAGATTCGTCCTCGCCGATTTCTCCCCGCAGACGCCAGAACTCCTGTAGTAAACATTTATGGGGATGGCGGTAAAAGCTGATTTGGCCCTTTTGATTGACGATAGCGATAATCTTTCCGTTAGTCAGCGTGGCTTGCTTTTGGTCATAGACGATATGGCAGGCGCTCTCCGCCACTGGCTCCGTTAGCGCCCAGTCTTCATTTCTCATAACCGGCAGATGACGGCCGCTACGCACGCGCAGGCTGTTCTCGCCCCAGGGTTCAATCCATAAATAGCGATCGTTTTGCTGCCAGACCAGACGATGCGGGTCTTGTTGCAAAAATGGCATGGTGGTTTCTCCCATATTTGGCTGGTAAAGATAAGAACGTTAGTGATTGATCGTTTCCAGATCGCGGCGAACCTCGTCTTCCATGGCTTCATATTTACGGAAGAAAAGCAGGGGGATTGCTGCGAGCGTGAAGAGGAGGGCGGGCGCCCAGATAAAAGCCCAGGTTATCCCTTCCAGGCCTGTAGCGCTCTGCGCATGGTTAGGGACGTAGCCAAAACTGTTCATGATCCAGGCGGCAAAAGCGGTACCGAGACCACTGCCCATTTTGATGCAGAAGGTGCTGCCAAAGGCGATAAGAATGCCGGTAGCTTTGACACCCGTCTTCCATGCGCCAAAGTCGACGGCGAATCCGAGCATGGCGAAGGGCATTGAGCAGGCGATACCGCTACCGATATTGCCCAGAACCCAGGCGGCAATCAGCATTGGAATGTTATCCGCAGCCAGCCACATCATCACACCGCCAAACGTAGCGACCAGCAGACCGCCGATCCAGATCCAGGTTTTAGAAAGATATTTGCTAAAGAAAGGGATGGCGATGATAAACAGGATCTGAATCGTCGCCAGGCTGTTGATTAGCGGGACCAGATCTTTGCGATCCAGGTTGTAGGTCAGATAATAGACAATGGTCGTTGAGCGCTGTTGAAGCGCTACCCAGAAGATCAGATTAGCCAGCACCATCAGGATCCACGGCCAGTTGCCTTTCATGGCCGCGAAACTTTTTTTCATCGGCAATCTTGGCTCTTGCTGTATTTTATCCGCATCCATTTCACGAATGTTTTTAAACGCAAAGAGCGTTAGCGCGCAAGATATAATGGCAAATGTAATTGCCGTATAAATAAAACCTGCATGGTCATCACCGTTACCTAAAAAAGCGACTAACGGTAAGGCGGTCGCGTTCATTAATAAAACCCCTATTTGCCCGCCGGTCATTCTCCAGGAATTTAAGACCAGACGTTCCTTGGGGGACAGGGTCATTAAGGGCAATATTGCACTGAGCGGGGTGTTAAGTCCGGTAAATAAAATACTGGCTATCATGTAGGATATTGCTGCATATATGGCTTTTCCGGTCATGCTGATATCAGGAGACCAAAATGAAAGCGCGCTGAATACGGCAAAAGGCAGCGGTAACCATAAAAACCAGGGACGGCATTTACCGTAGCGTGAACGGGTCTTGTCGATGATGATCCCCCAGATTGGAGCATCTATGCCATCAACAATACGCGCCAACAGCAGGATGACACCCGCTACGGCGAGGCTGATACCGGCAACGTCTGTATAGAAATATAGAATGTATGTTGAACCGAAACAGTACAGCAGATTTCCCGCTACATCTAAAGAACCGTAGCTAATTCGCTGTAGTAAAGATAATGATGTTGACCCGCAAGACTGGGTATCCTCAATAACAGAACTCATAATGATAACTCCGATATTGGTGCGATACGCCCAGAAAAACAGCTTTTACTTTCTAAGCAGTAGGGTTGTCGTTATTTTTTATTGTCCGGGGAAATTAACCTTTAGGTAAAATAAGGATAAAGACGTTTTATGAAAAGTAGTTAACCCCGGCGTGGCGATCAATTATCAAATCTCACATCAGGATTGCGTTTATTCGTTTTTTGTTGAGCAATGATATTATTTGCTATGGCGGTCACAATTTCGACAGTAATGAAATAAAAAAAAGTAAACAGTGAAAGAAAACAACTTTCATCTGCCTGATGGCGATGTGGGTGGACAGGGGATTAAACAAGCATAGTGCACGAAAGGTGCGATAGCAGGCCGCAGTGGAGAAAGTGTGGGCCTGAACGACAGACATAAAAAAACCCGCTTGCGCGGGTTTTTTCACAAAGCGACAACAAGCAGGCGATTAAGCCAGTTTGTTGATCTGTGCAGTCAGGTTTGCTTTATGACGTGCAGCTTTGTTTTTGTGGATCAGACCTTTAGCAGCCTGACGGTCCACGAGTGGTTGCATTTCGTTAAATGCTTTCAGTGCAGTAGCTTTGTCGCCAGCTTCGATAGCTGCGTATACTTTCTTGATGAAAGTACGCATCATAGAGCGACGGCTAGCGTTGTGCTTGCGGGCCTTTTCAGACTGAACGGCGCGCTTCTTAGCTGATTTGATATTAGCCAAGGTCCAACTCCCAAATGTGTTCTATATGGACAATTCAAAGGCCGAGGAATATGCCCTTTTAGCCTTCTTTTGTCAATGGATTTGTGCAAATAAGCGCCGTTTAAATTGCAGCACTCGTTGCGTAGTGATGGCGCAGGATTCTACCAGCTTGCGTGCCGTGAATACAGCCTTTCCATGAGAAAAATTGCATTGGCTTGCCCGTGAAGGGCATCAATTTGCTTCATAACAATGAAAACCATCCTCTTTCTGTTTCGGAGAAACAATCGCCGGTTAACCTTGACCGCGGTACAGGGTATACTTTCACGATTTTCACTGTTTTGAGCCAGACATGAAGCTGATACGAGGCATACATAATCTCAGTCAGGCCCCGCATGGGTGTGTGCTGACTATTGGTAATTTCGACGGTGTGCACCGCGGCCACCGGGCGTTGTTGCAGGGCTTACAGGAAGAAGGACGCAAACGCAATTTACCGGTAATGGTGATGATTTTCGAGCCACAGCCGCTGGAATTGTTCGCCACGGACAAGTCACCTGCGCGACTCACCCGCCTGCGCGAAAAACTGCGTTATCTGGCGGAGTGTGGCGTAGATTACGTACTGTGTGTGCGTTTTGACAGGCGCTTCGCGGCATTAACGGCGCAGACTTTTATCAGCGATCTGCTGGTTAAGCGCCTTGGTGTACAATTTCTCGCCGTTGGCGATGATTTCCGCTTTGGCGCTAGCCGTGCGGGCGATTTCTTGTTATTACAGGAAGCGGGCGCTGAGTATGGCTTTGATATCACCAGCACCCAGACCTTCTGTGAAGGCGGTGTGCGTATTAGCAGCACCGCGGTCCGTCAGGCGCTGGCTGAAGATAACCTGCAGTTGGCCGAAAGCCTGCTTGGGCACCCTTTTACCATCTCAGGACGGGTGGTACATGGTGACGAGTTAGGACGCACCATTGGTTTTCCGACGGCAAACTTACCGCTTCGTCGCCAGGTTTCTCCGGTGAAAGGGGTTTATGCGGTTGAAGTGATGGGGCTGGGTGACAAACCTTTTCCCGGCGTTGCCAACATCGGCACCCGCCCGACGGTAGCCGGCGTACGCCAGCAGTTGGAAGTGCATCTACTGGACGTTGTAATGGACCTCTATGGTCGCCATATAGATGTAGTGCTGCGTAAAAAAATTCGCAGCGAGCAGCGATTTGCCTCGCTGGATGAACTAAAAGCGCAGATTGCGCGTGATGAGTTGACTGCCCGCGATTTTTTTGGGCTAACAAAACCGGCTTAATGCCTATACGAGTTTTAAATACGGAACCGAGAATCTGATGAGTGACTATAAATCAACCCTGAATTTGCCGGAAACAGGGTTCCCGATGCGCGGCGATCTCGCCAAGCGCGAACCGGGAATGCTGGCGCGTTGGACTGATGATGACCTGTACGGCATCATTCGTGCGGCCAAAAAAGGCAAAAAAACCTTCATTCTGCATGATGGCCCTCCTTATGCGAATGGCAGTATTCATATTGGTCACTCGGTTAACAAGATTCTGAAAGACATTATCGTGAAGTCCAAAGGACTCACGGGCTATGACTCGCCTTACGTTCCGGGCTGGGATTGCCACGGTCTGCCGATCGAGCTGAAAGTAGAGCAGGAATATGGCAAACCGGGCGAGAAGTTCACCGCCGCTGAGTTTCGCGCTAAATGCCGTGAATACGCTGCTACGCAGGTTGACGGTCAGCGTAAAGACTTTATCCGTCTTGGCGTGCTGGGCGACTGGTCACATCCGTACCTGACCATGGACTTCAAAACCGAAGCCAACATCATTCGCGCGCTGGGTAAAATCATCGGCAACGGTCACCTGCATAAAGGCGCGAAGCCGGTGCACTGGTGCGTTGACTGCCGTTCCGCGCTGGCGGAAGCGGAAGTTGAGTATTATGACAAAACCTCCCCGTCCATCGACGTCGCTTTCGCGGCGGCCGATCAGGACGCGGTGAAAGCGAAATTTGGCGTTTCTGACGTCAACGGCCCAATCTCCCTGGTTATCTGGACCACCACCCCGTGGACGTTGCCGGCGAACCGCGCGATCTCCCTGGCGCCTGATTTTGACTATGCGCTGGTGCAGATCGACGGCCAGGCCGTGATTCTGGCGAAAGATCTGGTTGAAAGCGTCATGCAGCGTATTGGCGCGGCTGACTACACCATTCTGGGCACCGTTAAAGGCGCTGAGCTGGAACTGTTGCGCTTTACCCATCCGTTTATGGGCTTTGACGTGCCGGCGATTTTGGGCGATCACGTTACGCTGGATGCGGGTACCGGGGCGGTACATACCGCGCCTGGCCACGGCCCGGACGACTATGTC
The DNA here is from genome assembly GCF_053309355.1 of Citrobacter freundii complex sp. 2025EL-00176. Taxonomy (NCBI): domain Bacteria; kingdom Pseudomonadati; phylum Pseudomonadota; class Gammaproteobacteria; order Enterobacterales; family Enterobacteriaceae; genus Citrobacter; species Citrobacter freundii complex sp. 2025EL-00176. Next base: position 58,377 of record NZ_JBRYHT010000006.1, read on the forward strand.
ATCGGTCAAAAATACGGTCTGGAAGTGGCGAACCCGGTGGGTCCGGATGGCGCTTACCTGGCGGGAACCTACCCGACCCTGGACGGTGTGAACGTCTTTAAAGCCAACGATATTGTTGTCGCTCTGCTGAGCGAAAAAGGCGCGTTGCTGCACGTCGAGAAGATGCAGCATAGCTATCCGTGCTGCTGGCGTCACAAAACGCCGATCATCTTCCGTGCGACCCCGCAGTGGTTCGTAAGCATGGATCAGAAAGGACTGCGCGCGCAGTCCCTGAAAGAGATCAAAGGCGTGCAGTGGATCCCTGACTGGGGCCAGGCGCGTATTGAATCCATGGTGGCTAACCGTCCTGACTGGTGTATCTCCCGTCAGCGTACGTGGGGGGTGCCGATGTCTCTGTTCGTTCACAAAGACACCGAAGAGCTACATCCGCGCGCTATCGAACTGATGGAAGAAGTGGCTAAACGCGTTGAAATTGACGGTATCCAGGCGTGGTGGGATCTCGATCCGAAAGATATCCTCGGCGACGAAGCTGACCAGTATGTCAAAGTCCCGGATACGCTGGACGTATGGTTTGACTCTGGTTCCACCCACTCATCCGTCGTGGATGTGCGTCCTGAATTTGCCGGTCACGCAGCGGATATGTATCTGGAAGGCTCTGACCAACATCGCGGCTGGTTCATGTCATCTCTGATGATCTCCACCGCCATGAAAGGCAAAGCACCTTATCGCCAGGTACTGACTCACGGTTTCACCGTTGATGGTCAGGGCCGTAAGATGTCCAAGTCTATCGGCAACACCGTTTCTCCGCAGGACGTAATGAACAAACTGGGCGCGGATATTCTGCGTCTGTGGGTCGCGTCTACCGACTATACTGGTGAAATGGCCGTTTCTGACGAAATCCTGAAACGTGCAGCCGACAGCTATCGTCGTATCCGTAACACCGCGCGCTTCCTGCTGGCGAACCTGAACGGGTTCGATCCGGTAAAAGACATGGTGAAACCGGAAGAGATGGTGGTGCTGGACAGGTGGGCTGTTGGCTGTGCGCAAGCGGCCCAGGAAGAGATCCTGAAAGCTTACGAAGCCTATGACTTCCACGAAGTGGTACAGCGCCTGATGCGTTTCTGCTCCGTCGAAATGGGTTCGTTCTACCTCGACATCATCAAAGACCGCCAGTACACCGCGAAAGCGGACAGCGTGGCGCGTCGTAGTTGCCAGACTGCGCTGTTCCATATTGCAGAAGCGCTGGTTCGCTGGATGGCGCCGATCATGTCCTTTACCGCGGATGAAATCTGGGGTTACCTGCCGGGCGATCGTGAAAAATACGTCTTTACCGGTGAATGGTACGAAGGCCTGTTTGGCTTAGGTGAAACCGAAGCGATGAACGATACCTTCTGGGACGAGCTGCTGAAAGTACGCGGCGAAGTGAACAAAGTTATCGAGCAGGCGCGTGCGGATAAGAAAGTCGGCGGTTCTCTGGAAGCGGCAGTCACCCTGTACGCTGAACCAGAACTGGCGGCGAAACTGACCGCGCTCGGCGAAGAGCTGCGCTTTGTCCTGCTGACCTCTGGCGCGAGCGTTGCGGACTATGCCGCGGCGCCGGCTGATGCTCAGCAGAGCGAACTGCTCAAAGGTCTGAAAATCGTACTGAGCAAAGCCGAAGGTGAGAAGTGCCCGCGCTGCTGGCATTACACTACCGACGTCGGCCAGGTGGCGGAACATGCAGATATCTGCGGACGCTGTGTCAGCAACATCGCCGGTGATGGCGAACAACGTAAGTTTGCCTGATGAGTAAGCCTCTTTGTTCAACAGGACTACGCTGGCTGTGGCTGGTGGTAGTCGTGCTGATTATCGATTTAGGCAGCAAGTATCTGATCCTCCAGAATTTTGCTCTGGGGGATACGGTATCGCTGTTCCCGTCGCTTAATCTGCACTATGCGCGAAACTATGGCGCGGCGTTTAGCTTCTTAGCCGACAGCGGTGGCTGGCAACGTTGGTTTTTTGCCGGTATCGCTATTGGTATCTGCGTCATCCTGATGGTGATGATGTATCGCTCGAAGGCGACGCAGAAGCTGAACAACATCGCGTATGCGTTAATCATTGGCGGTGCGCTGGGTAATCTGTTCGATCGCCTGTGGCATGGCTTCGTGGTTGATATGATTGACTTTTACGTTGGCGACTGGCATTTCGCGACATTCAACCTGGCTGATACGGCAATCTGTATTGGCGCGGCCTTGATTGTTCTCGAAGGCTTCTTACCGGCGAAAGAGAAAAAAGCCGCATAAAAAAATGCCGGATGGCGCTATGCTAATCCGGCCTACAATCTATCGCGAACCTTGTTGGCCCGGTAAGCGTAGCGCCACCGGGCAAACAGGCGGCAGCAATTTTAAAGAGCAACCTGCATGTCTAAATCAGTACAGAGTAACAGTGCGGTGCTGGTGCACTTCACCCTTAAGCTCGACGATGGCTCCACCGCAGAGTCAACCCGCAATAACGGCAAGCCTGCGCTGTTTCGCCTGGGCGATGGTTCTCTGTCTGAAGGACTGGAACAACATCTGCTGGGGCTAAAAGAGGGTGATAAAACCACTTTTGCTCTGGAGCCGGATGCCGCCTTTGGCGTGTCAAGCCCGGACTTAATTCAGTATTTCTCGCGTCGGGAATTTATGGACGCGGGCGAGCCAGAAATTGGCGCTATCATGCTCTTTACCGCAATGGACGGCAGTGAGATGCCAGGTGTGATTCGTGAAATCAACGGTGACTCGATCACGGTTGATTTCAACCATCCGCTGGCCGGGCATACCGTTCATTTTGATATTGAAGTGCTGGAAGTCGAACCGGCACTGGAGGCGTAAAATGCAGATCCTGTTGGCTAACCCGCGCGGTTTTTGCGCTGGCGTAGACCGCGCTATCAGCATTGTAGAAAACGCGCTGGCTATTTATGGCGCGCCGATTTATGTCCGTCATGAGGTGGTGCATAACCGCTATGTGGTGGATAGCCTGCGCGAGCGCGGCGCTATTTTCATTGAGCAAATCAGTGAAGTGCCGGACGGCGCGATCCTGATTTTCTCCGCCCACGGCGTCTCTCAGGCGGTACGTAACGAAGCTAAAGGCCGGGACCTCACGGTTTTCGACGCCACCTGTCCGTTAGTCACCAAAGTGCATATGGAAGTGGCGCGCGCCAGCCGTCGCGGTGAAGAGTCAATTCTGATTGGTCACGCCGGGCACCCGGAAGTCGAAGGCACGATGGGCCAGTACAGTAACCCGCAAGGGGGGATGTATCTGGTTGAGTCACCAGAAGATGTGCTGAAACTGAATGTGAAAAATGAAGGAAAATTATCCTTCATGACGCAGACCACGCTCTCCGTTGACGACACCTCTGACGTCATTGACGCGCTGCGTCAACGTTTCCCGAAAATTGTTGGGCCGCGCAAAGACGATATCTGTTATGCCACCACCAACCGTCAGGAAGCGGTTCGCGCGCTGGCGGAACAGGCTGATGTGGTGCTGGTGGTCGGCTCGAAAAACTCCTCTAACTCCAACCGTCTGGCTGAACTGGCCCAGCGAATGGGGAAAGCGGCGTATCTGATCGACGATGCGACCGATATCCAGGAAGCGTGGGTAAAAGAGGCTGAGTGTGTGGGCGTGACGGCCGGAGCCTCGGCACCGGATATCCTGGTGCAAAACGTGATCGCTCGCCTGCAGGAGCTTGGCGGTGGGGAAGCTATCCCACTGGAAGGCCGTGAAGAAAATATTGTTTTTGAAGTGCCTAAAGAGCTGCGTGTGGATGTTCGTGAAGTAGAGTAAGTCTTTCACGATACGATTATGAGAAGATGCCAGACTTAACGTCTGGCATTTTTTATGGAGAAACCATGCGCTTACCGATCATTCTTGATACCGATCCCGGCATTGATGATGCCGCCGCTATTGCCGCCGCGCTGTTTGCCCCTGAGCTGGATCTGCAACTGATGACCACGGTAGCAGGCAATGTTTCGGTGGAAAAAACTACCCGTAATGCATTGCAGTTGCTGCACTTCTGGAATGCGGATATTCCGCTGGCGCAAGGGGCATCAATGCCGCTGGTGCGGCCGCTGCGAGATGCCGCGTCCGTGCACGGCGAGTCCGGTATGGAAGGGTATGAATTTGTTGAACACGACCGTCAGGTGATGGCAAAACCCGCCTTCCAGGCTATTCGTGATGCATTGATGCATGCCCCGCAGCCCGTGACGCTGGTGGCGATTGGCCCGCTGACCAACATTGCGCTGCTGCTGACCCATTATCCTGAATGTGTATTCAATATTCACCGTCTGGTGATTATGGGCGGTTCAGCCGGGCGCGGGAACTTTACGCCAAACGCCGAGTTTAATATTGCTATCGATCCCGAGGCCGCAGCGAAAGTTTTTCAGAGCGGGCTGGAGATCGTGATGTGTGGGCTGGATGTCACTAATCAGGCCATGCTCGCCCCGGACTATCTGGCGACCTTGCCGCAGCTTAACCAGACGGGAAAAATGCTGCACGCGCTATTTAGCCATTACCGCAGCGGCAGTATGAATACAGGACTGCGGATGCACGATCTGTGCGCTATTGCCTGGCTGGTGCGCCCGGAACTGTTTACCCTGCAGTCGTGCTTCGTGGCGGTGGAAACTCAGGGGGAATATACCTCGGGTACCACGGTGGTGGATATTGAAGGGCATTTGGGACATCCGGCAAATGCCCAGGTTGCGCTGGATCTTGACGTTGAGGGGTTCCAGCAGTGGGTGGCAGAGGTGTTGGCGCTGGCACCTTGAGGCTGTGATCCGGCCCGCAATATGCAGACAGAATTAGTAGGTTAATCGATTAATCTGCTAATCTTATCCTGTTGTTCTCCTCGGGCCGGAGACACATATGAACCTTTCTTTTATCCAGCCACCGCAGGTGGCGTGGGCAAGCGGCGCATTAGCCGATGGCCCGTTATTGCGTAAATCCACCCGCATTCAGGATCTTACTGACGTTTTTGCCGATGAAAAGGCCCGCCAGCAGCTGTCAGGCGAGCAGGTCGTATATGACGTTGAGATGCTGGATACGTCCCCCGCAGAAGGCGAACTCTACACCGGTGTTACCCATCTTTATCCTGGCCGGATCGGCGACGAGTATTTTATGACCCGTGGGCATTTCCATGCGCGTCGCGAACAGGGCGAGGTCTATTTTGGTCTGCGTGGCACAGGGTTGCTGCTGTTGCAAACTGAACAGGGCGAGGCGCGGCTGGAAAAGGTATTCGCCGGATCCGTCCACATTATCCCCGGCTTTACCGCACACCGGTTAATCAATACTGGGGAAGAGATTCTGTCGGCGCTTGCCGTATGGCCGGGAATTGCAGGCCATGATTATGCGGCGCTAACGAGGGGCTTTAGAATAAGAGTCTTTGAGGAAAATAAGACGGTTCAGGCGAAGGAGGTACAGAATGGCTGATTTAGCACATTCTTACGGCCTGGATATGAGAGTGCATCACCATCCGCTTGGCTTTAGCTATGGGGATGACGTCACTGGGCCGATGCCGGAGATTCGCCGACTCGATCATATTCGCGCCTCACTGCGCGATCCGCATTGTGAAGGGCCGGAAGAAGTGTATGCCATTGCGATGGATGTGGCACGCATGCAGGATCGCGAAGAGCTGAAAAAGCGGATGCTGTTGTTTGGCGTGGTGACTTATGCAGCGGGACGGCTGGGGGAAGAGCCGGTGCGTAGCCAGGGGCATATTCATCGTATCAGCCAGCACAGCGGCTGGTCCCCGCCGGAGCTTTACGAAATCTGGCAGGGAAAAGCGATAATCTATATGCAGGAGTATGTCGAGGACGACCCTGGGCGTTGTTTTGCTGTTATTGCCGGACCCGGTGAAAAAGTGCTGGTTCCGCCTGGTTGGGGGCATGCGACCATATCCGCAGATCCGAATGTACCGTTAACTTTTGGCGCGTGGTGCGATCGTGAATATGGTTTTGAGTACGAGGCCGTTCGTGCGCATAAAGGGTTGGCGTGGTACCCGTTATTGCAGGGCAACCATGTTATCTGGCAGCATAATTCGCGGTACATTCCCGGAAGATTACACGCCGTTACGCCCCGACAATATACGGAATTCTCGATTACTTCCGCCCCTGTGTACCAGCAATTCATCGAGGATCCGGCGCGCTTTCAATTTATCTCACGCCCGGATAAATGTGCAGAGTTGTGGCAAAACTTCCATCCATAAAGAGCCGGGGCCATAGCCCCGGTACTGATTTTGCCTGGTCTACAAACTGAAAAACGCGGCACAGTACAGTAGGCCGGATAAGCGGATGCGCCATCCGGCAAATAACAGACACTACCCTGCAAACAGGCCTGTGGCGACGCCCAGGGCGGCCAGTATCAACAGTAAAATCATCGCTTTTACTGGCGACACACCACGCTTGGCCATCAGATACCAGGTGCCCAATACCACAATCAGCGGCAATAGCTGCGGGAAGATTCCGTCCAGCATCTGTTGCACATGAATATTTACCCCATCCTTGGTGATAAATTCCAGCCCGGTGCCAAGTTTAACGTAGCTCGCCGCTACGCCACCCATGACAAACACCCCCAACAGTGATAACGCTTCACGCAGGCGGGCAGATTTGCTGCTCACCAGCATTTCCACCGAACCGGACCCCATTTTGTAGCCTTTGAGGAACAAAAACCATGAGCCGGGAATAATGATTGCCAGCCAGGCGACGGTATAAAACAGCGGTCCCAGAATGTTGCCGCCAGCCGCCAGGGCCATACCGATACTGAGCAGGATTGGGATCAGCATGCCCGGGATCATCGAATCGCCGATCCCGGCTATAGGGCCCATCAGTCCAACCTTCAGAGTATTGATCGTTTCCCCATCGATCGGCTCGCCGTTCGCTTTTTTCTCTTCCAGCCCCAGCACCATGCCATTTACGATCGCGCCTATCTGCGGCTCCGTATTATAAAACGAGGCGTGACGGCGCAGCATTTCAGTACGTTGGGCGGCGTCGGGATAGAGCTTTTTCGCCACCGGGAGCATACTCAGGCAAAAGCCAAAAGATTCCAGACGTTCAAAGCTCATGGATGACAAGTTGTGCATCATCCATGCGCGCCAGCAGCGGCGAAGATCTTTACGCGTAAGTGTACGTTCTTCCATCAGAATTCATCCTCATCATCAACGACCGACTTTGCATGCGTAGTCTGTGGCGGTTCTGGTTTGTAGTTGTAATGGATCAACGCCAACAGCGAACCGACGATCACCAGCGCGACCATGTTGAGTTTTAAAAAGACGATGCAGACAAAACCGACGAGGAAGTAGATCAGCATGGTGTAGTTTTTGATGATCTGCTTAAGCAATATCGCGATCCCGACGGCGGGTAAAATGCCGCCCAGTACGTTCATCGTCGACAGGACAATTTTCGGTAAACTGTCCATGAAACCGCTGATGTACTGCGCCCCAAAGTAGACCGCAATAAAGGTCGGTACAAAGCGCAGGACAAAGTTTGTCACCTGCGGCCAGATAGCGCTGTTCAGGTAAATGCCGCGTTCATCGCCCCGTTCCAGCGCCACGTCGGCCCGGTGATTCCAGAAGGAGTTCAGTACCATCATCGCGTTAAATAAAATGGTCCCGGCAATCCCGATGGTTGCCGCCAGCGCGACCGCGACCTCGGGGCCTTTACCCGAAAGGATCCCTAAAGCAATTGCTGGGTAAGCAACAAAGTTGAGGTCAGCCGGCATGGAGCCGCCGGGCGTTACCATCGCGATATAGACCGCCTGAACCGCGACGCCAATCATGATCCCGGTTTTAATGTCGCCAAGGATAATCCCGACCAACATTCCAGAAATTAGCGGACGGGTGATCAGATACCAGCCGCCAGTCAGTCCCAGCAGCCAGGGGCTGCTGAGGGCGCCGAGATAGCAAAGTATGCCAATCAACGTAGCTTCGATAATCATCGTGCGCTCCTTATTTCAGCTTCTGACGTGCGTCCTGCCAGCTGTAGCAACTGGCGTCAGGGACCAGGCGAAACTCAACCAGGTGCCCATGCTGCGTCAGCCAGTCAAAGGCGGCGATTTCCTCGCCATTCACCGACTGGTTTGGGCCGATGGTGGTGGTATCGGCACGGGCGCTCATTGGACCAACATTAATTTTGCCGTTGGCATTTTTCAGGCTGATGCCAGCTTCTTCAATGCGTTTTAGCGTAACGGGTGATTTACCAATGACGAAATAACGCTTCTCGCTGGCAATGACTTTCGGCAGTTTTTCAATCGCGGTGGCGGTATCAAACAACCAGACTTTGGTATCCTGCACGGCGCCTTTCATCACCGAAGAGAGCAGAGGGTCGGCCGCGACGGCGTCGTCTATCGCGACAATCCCGTCACAGGGCAGCTCTTTGGCCCAACGTGTCACGAGCTGCCCATGGATTACGCGGTCATCGATACGTACAAAAGAAATACTCATAGTGGTTTCCTTTAAAAATCGTCGGACTGAACGGATAAAACCGGGGCGGCTTTAATCAGCGTAGGTACCGTCAACGCCAACAGCTCGACGGCTGCGGCGTGAACATCCGTTAAATGGCAGATCTCCTCGCTTTGTAACAGCATCGGGAAGTTGACTCCCGCGACAACGGCAACGGGAGGGACCGTTTGAGCAGAAAACGCATGGTGGCAGGCGACATTCCACGGCGTACCGCTTTGCATGTCACATAGCACCAGAACGCCGTCAGCGTCTTTCCCAGCACTTGCGAGAACCTGAGAGAATGTCTGTTTAAACCCTTCGATACCCGCCTGTTCACTCAGCGTGACGGGGTAAACATGCGGTAATTCTCCGTAAACCATACGACCGCTGGCGAGAAGCGCGTCCGCCAGGGGACCATGGGTGGCAACAATAACGTTAATCATGCGCTTATCCTCTAACCCAGGCTTTAATCGTGGCAAGCTGTTGGCCGATACCCTTGCCAAACGGCGAAATACGGTATTCTCCAACGGCGGCCGGGATAATAAAGGTCTCTGCATAGTTGACGATAAACGGGGCAAATGCGCCGCTCGGGCTTTCAACAACGGCCTGCGCACCTTCGACCAGGTTCAGGACGTTTACGCCGCCATGGGTATGGTGCGTGACCGGTGCCGTAAACCAGTGGCGGCGCGTTTCAATAAACTCGCGTTCATGCATTCCGGTTCTTTCTTCCCGCCAACCTTCTCCTTCAGCGATAGGCTCGATACGGTTGACCAGGTTGTCGTGTACCCATTGCGTCTCGCGCTGCCAGTCAATCACCTGCTGACCGTGATCCAGATGGACCGGGCGTGGTAAACCGTCTAATCCTAAACGTCCCCAATCCCACAGTTTAAAGGTAAAGATATAGGGCGTTGCGCTGATCTCCAGCACCATGGTTCCAGCACCCGAACAGTGGACGGTTCCGGCGGGGATCAGAAAGTGATCGTGTTTATGCGCAGGGATCTGATTAACGAATCGCGTATCATCAAAGGCTTTTTCACCACGACCCGCGGCTCGGAGGTCGTCGAGCATGTCCTGCGGCGCGATCCCGGTTTTAGTGCCGAGATACACCACGGCGTTCGGCTCGGCTTCGAGAATGTAATAGCTCTCATCCTGGGTATAGTGCATACCAAACTGTTGCTGAATGTACTCAGTGAGCGGATGAACCTGAAAGCTCAAATTCTGGCCGCCAATGGTGTCGAGGAAGTCAAAACGAATTGGGAATTCCGCACCAAAACGTGCATGAACTTTCTCGCCCAGCAGGGGACGGGGACAGGTTAGCACCAGATCCTGAGAGGGGATCTCGATCCGCACGTTGCCAAAACGCAGTAACAGGCTGTTTTCCTCGGGCACGCAATCAAAACACCACGCGTAATTGGGGGCTGAGGGATCGAGATCGAAGTGTTGTTTCATCCATTGCCCACCCCAAACGCCTGGGTCGAAGAAAGGGGCAACGCGAAACGGTTGTTGAGTCGTTTGTTGCAAACCGGCGCGCAACGCGTCGCCGCTGACCATTGCGGGATGATTTTCTACCGTGGTATCAAGCAAATAATCGGCGCGTTTGAGTAACGGCGTTTTGTGCCGGTCGAAGACCCGCCATTCAATGAAGAAAGCGCGTTTGTACCGACGAAGAATATCTTCATCCTGGTTTTCCGCCCCCCAGTTCCCCAACCCGTCATGGCGCATACGCTGTTGAATTTCCCAACGCGGAAGATCGGCATAAACCAGTACGTCACCCGGGTGTGCCAGCGTCGCGCCGGGTCCGTACACCACGACCAGACCTTCGGCAACGGAGTCAATCTGTTGGCGGAGCTGACTGAGCTTGTCACTATCAAAAAACTCATTCAGGTGATGGCAGGAAAGGACGCCGAATACGCGATCATCGGTAAGGTTTCGCGCCAGTAACTCATGCAGGGCCTGCTCATCTCGGCGGGCGGATTCAATATTCAGTACCAGCGCGGTATCTAACGTCGTGACAAGCTGTTGTTCCAGTTCTTCAAGCCGCACGCCCGGATAGCAATCCACGATCAATACGGTTTTGGCTGCTGCAGAAACCCTGGTGTTAAGCACAGAATGGATCGATGCCCAGCTCTGCCAGGCGTGATCGTCATAGCCCTGAACGTTAACCTCAGGGAATTTATTATAGGTTGTCGTCATTTTCTTTCTCCGTGTTGGCTTATTTAAGATTAATCGATTAACCTTATTTTCATAGTGTGGTTAACGCGATTAACCCGGCATATTCAGAATCAAAAGCGGTGAAAAGCGCGTTAGCGTGATGTGAATCACACGTATAAAAGCAATATTTCGGTTATTCGATTAACCTTCGATAAAAATCAGGAGCAGGTATGACCACAGTCACGTTGGCGCAGGTAGCTGAGCGCGCGGGAGTCTCCACGGCGACCGTGTCGATGGTATTGCGTAACCGGGGGCGAATTTCTCAGGCTACACGCGACCGGGTGCTTAAAGCGCTGGATGATGCTGGCTATGTATATAATCAAACCGCCGCTAATCTGCGTAACCGGAGCAGTAATCAGGTTGGATTGTTGCTCCACGATATCACCAACCCTTTTTACGGCGAGATGACTGCAGGGCTAAGCCATGAGATGGAACGACATGACCTGTTGTTGTTTCTGGCGAATAGCGAAGAGTCAGGAGAACGGCAGCAAAAATTTGTCGACTCGTTGATGCGCAATAATGCCTGCGGCATGGTGCTCTGCGCGGCGCGCGAGACGCCGTCATCCTTCTTTGAAGCGCTGAAAAGGCGCAATATTCCCGCCATTATGGTCGTCCGTCCCCTAAGCGATCCTGATTTTGATTTTGTCGGAACCGATAACTTTCTCGGTACGCAAATGGCCACCACCCATTTAGTCAAAATGGGGCACAAGAATATTGCGTTTATTGGGGGGAGTCCTGGTTCCGGCAGTCGGACACAGCGTATCGGTGGCTTCACCAGCACATTGCTGGAACAAGGAATATCGCCGAATCCAGAATGGATTGTGGCTACACAGGCCAGCCAAATTGACGGCGCAAAAGTAGCTGAGTCTCTTCTTCTGCGTTACCCGCAAATTACCGCCGCCGTATGTTATCAGGATATTGTGGCGCTTGGGGTCATGCAGGCGCTACGTAAAATGGGGCGGGAGCCTGGGCGGGATTTTGCGTTGGTGGGGTTTGATGACATCACCGAAGCGGCGCTGGTACAACCTGCGCTTACCACCGTGTCGGTGGCGGCAAAAGAGATAGGTCGTAAGGCCGGAGAGCTGCTTTATAGCCGTATTCAGGGAAATGACGAACCGCCGAAACGTATTATCCTGCCGCCGGCGCTGGTCGTCAGAGAATCATGTGGTTTTAGCTGATCGTCATGCCTTTTACTGATATCTCTGCCTGTTTATCATTAAATTCTAATTATCGACGTTTTCGGCTGGCGGCGCAGCGTTGCGCTGGTTACTCTGAAAACGATTTACGCAAAATTAACAAAAGAGAATAGCTATGCATGATGCACAAATCCGCGTTGCCATCGCGGGAGCCGGAGGACGCATGGGGCGTCAGTTGATTCAGGCCACTCTTGGCATGGATGGCGTACAGCTTGGTGCGGCGCTGGAGCGCGAAGGCTCTTCCTTACTGGGAAGCGATGCCGGAGAGTTAGCGGGAGCCGGGAAAACAGGCGTTACCGTACAAAGCAGCCTTGAGGCGGTGAAAGATGATTTCGATGTTTTCATCGATTTCACGCGCCCGGAAGGCACGCTGACGCATCTGGCGTTTTGTCGCCAGCACGGTAAAGGGATGGTGATTGGCACTACCGGGTTTGATGATGCCGGTAAACAGGCTATTCGCGATGCCGCGCAGGAGATTGCTATCGTTTTCGCTGCCAACTTTAGCGTCGGCGTTAACGTCATGCTGAAGCTGCTGGAGAAGGCGGCGAAAGTGATGGGTGACTATACCGATATCGAGATTATCGAAGCGCACCACCGCCACAAAGTGGATGCCCCGTCGGGAACGGCGCTGGCGATGGGCGAGGCGATCGCCGGGGCGTTGGATAAAGATTTGAAAGACTGCGCGGTCTACTCGCGCGAAGGTTACACCGGCGAGCGCGTACCGGGCACGATTGGTTTTGCGACCGTACGCGCCGGTGACATTGTCGGTGAACATACCGCCATGTTTGCCGATATTGGCGAGCGTATTGAAATCACCCATAAAGCGTCCAGCCGCATGACCTTTGCCAATGGCGCAGTGAGATCGGCGATTTGGCTGAAGTCTAAGTCAAATGGTCTTTTTGATATGAAAGATGTGCTTGATTTACGCAGTTTATAGGTTTTGTTACCCTTCGTGATGTGGTTATGGTAATCATAATTATTTGATTACATAGGGCAATATTTTATTGCCCTTTAATTTTTAGTTTTTTAATTTAGTTTTTTGTTTAAACTCGTATTTATCTATATCTTTCTGCTTTATTCTGTTATCTCAATGTAAATTTTGACCAAATGGTCCACTTTTTTCTATCGCTCTTCCGGTTTTTACACTCTTTACCTTCCGCAAGCGTTTTCCACCCTGAGTTAGCTGATCTTTTTGCCTGTTAAATCGAGTGATTTATCCCAGTGACGTAAAATAATAATAAAAATTGCCCTTTTGGGTAGACTTTTACGTGGGCTATCTCTAGAATGCCGCCGTTTGCCAGAAATCCATAGGTAAGCAAATTTGCATTGATTCATGAGCTGTTAATGAATTAATATGCAAATAAAGTGAGTGAATATTCTCTGGAGGGTGTTTTGATTAAGTCAGCGCTATTGGTTCTGGAAGACGGAACCCAGTTTCACGGTCGGGCCATAGGGGCAACAGGTTCGGCGGTTGGGGAAGTCGTTTTCAATACTTCAATGACCGGTTATCAAGAAATCCTCACTGATCCTTCCTATTCCCGCCAAATCGTCACTCTTACTTATCCTCATATCGGTAATGTCGGCACCAATGAAGCCGATGCAGAATCTTCTCAGGTACACGCTCAGGGTCTGGTCATTCGCGACCTGCCGCTGATTGCCAGCAACTACCGCAACACCGAAGACCTCTCTTCTTACCTCAAGCGCCATAACATCGTGGCGATTGCCGATATCGATACCCGTAAGTTGACCCGTCTGCTGCGTGAAAAAGGCGCTCAGAACGGCTGCATCATCGCAGGCGATAATCTGGATGCTACGCTGGCCTTAGAAAAAGCCAAAGCGTTCCCGGGCCTGAATGGGATGGACCTGGCAAAAGAAGTGACCACCGCTGAATCCTACAGCTGGACGCAGGGTAGCTGGACGCTGGCGGGTGACCTGCCGGAAGCGAAATCCGCAGAAGAGCTGCCGTTCCACGTGGTGGCCTACGATTTTGGCGCCAAGCGCAATATTCTGCGCATGCTGGTAGATCGCGGCTGCCGCCTGACGGTGGTACCGGCGAAAACCTCCGCGGAAGACGTGCTGAAGATGAATCCGGACGGTATCTTCCTGTCTAACGGCCCTGGTGACCCGGCGCCGTGCGACTATGCCATCGCGGCGATTGAGAAATTCCTCCAGACCGACATTCCGGTATTTGGCATCTGCCTCGGCCATCAGCTGCTGGCGCTGGCGAGCGGTGCGAAGACCATCAAGATGAAATTTGGTCACCACGGTGGTAACCACCCGGTGAAAGACATGGATAAGAATGTGGTGATGATCACTGCGCAGAACCACGGCTTTGCGGTGGATGAAGACTCGCTGCCAGCCAACCTGCGCGTAACCCATAAATCCCTGTTCGACGGCACCCTGCAAGGCATTCATCGTACCGATAAACCGGCGTTCAGCTTCCAGGGCCACCCCGAGGCGAGCCCAGGCCCGCACGACGCTGCGCCGCTGTTCGACCATTTTATCGAGTTAATTGAGCAATACCGTCAGTCCGCGAAATAATCAGGAGTAATAAGAGCCATGCCAAAACGTACAGATATAAAAAGTATCCTGATTCTGGGCGCGGGCCCGATTGTTATCGGTCAGGCGTGTGAGTTTGACTACTCCGGTGCCCAGGCGTGTAAAGCGCTGCGCGAAGAGGGTTACCGTGTCATTCTGGTGAACTCCAACCCGGCCACCATCATGACAGACCCGGAAATGGCCGATGCCACCTACATCGAGCCGATTCACTGGGAAGTGGTACGCAAAATCATCGAAAAAGAGCGCCCGGATGCGGTGCTGCCAACCATGGGCGGCCAGACCGCGCTGAACTGCGCGCTGGAACTGGAGCGTCAGGGCGTGCTGGAAGAGTTCGGCGTCACCATGATTGGTGCGACCGCTGATGCGATTGATAAAGCAGAAGACCGTCGCCGCTTCGACGTGGCAATGAAGAAAATCGGCCTCGACACCGCGCGTTCTGGTATCGCACACACCATGGAAGAAGCGCTGGCGGTTGCCGCTGACGTCGGCTTCCCGTGCATCATCCGTCCGTCCTTTACTATGGGCGGCACCGGCGGCGGTATCGCCTACAACCGTGAAGAGTTCGAAGAAATCTGCGAGCGCGGTCTGGATCTCTCGCCAACCAAAGAGCTGCTGATTGATGAGTCGCTGATCGGCTGGAAAGAGTACGAGATGGAAGTGGTGCGTGATAAAAACGACAACTGCATCATCGTCTGCTCTATCGAAAACTTCGATGCGATGGGTATCCACACCGGTGACTCCATCACCGTAGCTCCGGCGCAGACTCTGACCGACAAAGAATACCAAATTATGCGTAACGCCTCGATGGCGGTACTGCGTGAAATCGGCGTCGAAACCGGCGGTTCCAACGTCCAGTTCTCGGTGAACCCGAAAGACGGTCGTCTGATTGTTATCGAAATGAACCCGCGCGTCTCCCGCTCCTCGGCGCTGGCGTCGAAAGCCACCGGCTTCCCGATTGCCAAAGTGGCGGCGAAACTGGCGGTGGGTTACACCCTCGACGAACTGATGAACGACATCACCGGCGGCCGTACCCCGGCCTCCTTCGAGCCGTCGATCGACTACGTTGTCACCAAGATCCCTCGCTTCAACTTCGAAAAATTCGCCGGTGCCAACGACCGTCTGACTACCCAGATGAAATCCGTCGGTGAAGTGATGGCGATTGGCCGCACGCAGCAGGAATCCCTGCAAAAAGCGCTGCGCGGCCTGGAAGTCGGTGCCACCGGCTTCGACCCGAAAGTGAGCCTCGACGACCCGGAAGCGCTGACCAAAATCCGCCGCGAGCTGAAAGACGCGGGCGCCGAGCGTATCTGGTATATCGCCGATGCGTTCCGCGCGGGCCTCTCCGTCGATGGCGTATTCAACCTGACCAACATCGACCGCTGGTTCCTGGTGCAGATTGAAGAGCTGGTGCGTCTGGAAGATAAAGTGGCGGAAGTGGGCATCAATGGCCTCGACGCTGACTTCCTGCGTCACCTGAAGCGCAAAGGTTTTGCCGATGCGCGTCTGGCGAAGCTGGCGGGCGTGCGCGAAGCGGAAATCCGCAAGCTGCGCGACCAGTACAACCTGCACCCGGTCTACAAGCGCGTGGATACCTGCGCGGCGGAATTCGCCACCGATACCGCCTACATGTACTCCACCTATGAAGAAGAGTGCGAATCTAACCCATCCGTCGACCGCGACAAAATCATGGTCCTCGGCGGCGGCCCGAACCGAATCGGACAGGGTATCGAATTTGACTACTGCTGCGTACACGCCTCGCTGGCGCTGCGCGAAGACGGTTACGAGACCATCATGGTCAACTGTAACCCGGAAACCGTCTCTACCGACTACGACACTTCCGACCGTCTGTACTTCGAGCCGGTCACGCTGGAAGACGTACTGGAAATCGTGCGCATCGAGAAGCCGAAAGGCGTTATCGTGCAGTACGGCGGCCAGACCCCGCTGAAGCTGGCGCGTGAACTGGAAGCCGCAGGCGTACCGGTTATCGGTACCAGCCCGGACGCCATTGACCGCGCGGAAGACCGTGAACGCTTCCAGCACGCGGTTGACCGCCTGAAGCTGAAGCAGCCAGCCAACGCCACCGTCACCGCCATTGAACAAGCGGTGGAGAAGGCGAAAGAGATTGGCTACCCGCTGGTGGTGCGCCCGTCCTACGTACTGGGCGGCCGCGCGATGGAAATCGTCTACGACGAAGCCGACCTGCGTCGTTACTTCCAGACCGCGGTTAGCGTCTCCAACGACGCGCCGGTGCTGCTGGACCGCTTCCTCGACGACGCTATCGAAGTGGACGTTGACGCCATCTGCGATGGCGAAATGGTGCTGATTGGCGGCATCATGGAGCACATCGAGCAGGCGGGCGTACACTCCGGCGACTCCGCCTGTTCTCTGCCAGCCTACACGCTGAGCCAGGAAATTCAGGACGTGATGCGCCAGCAGGTGCAGAAACTGGCCTTCGAACTGCAGGTGCGCGGTTTGATGAACGTACAGTTTGCGGTGAAAGACAACGAAGTTTACCTGATTGAAGTCAACCCGCGTGCGGCGCGTACCGTACCGTTTGTCTCTAAAGCCACCGGCGTACCGCTGGCGAAAGTGGCGGCGCGCGTGATGGCCGGCAAATCGCTGACCGAGCAGGGCGTGACCAAAGAAATTATCCCGCCGTATTACTCGGTGAAAGAAGTGGTGCTGCCGTTCAACAAATTCCCGGGCGTTGACCCGCTGTTAGGGCCAGAAATGCGCTCCACCGGGGAAGTGATGGGCGTCGGCCGTACCTTTGCGGAAGCGTTCGCCAAGGCACAGCTGGGCAGTAACTCCACGATGAAGAAACAGGGCCGTGCGCTGCTCTCCGTTCGCGAAGGCGATAAAGAGCGCGTGGTGGACCTGGCCGCTAAGCTGCTGAAGCAGGGCTTCGAGCTGGATGCGACGCACGGTACCGCGATTGTGCTGGGTGAAGCCGGTATCAACCCGCGTCTGGTGAACAAGGTGCATGAAGGTCGTCCGCACATTCAGGACCGTATTAAGAATGGCGAATACACCTACATCATCAACACCACCGCAGGTCGTCAGGCGATTGAAGACTCCAAGCTGATTCGCCGCAGCGCGCTGCAGTACAAAGTGCACTATGACACCACCCTGAACGGCGGCTTCGCAACGGCCATGGCGCTGAATGCCGACGCTACCGAGAAGGTGACCTCGGTGCAGGAAATGCACGCGCAGATCAATAAATAATAAACAGAAGGTCCGCTGATAATTGCGCTAAGCGGATCTGCAATATAATTTTGCAAGGGTTTCTGTAAAGAAACCCTTTTTTTATATCTCGTAAGGTCATTCCTGGCCAAATGCGCTTTCATAACCACATTTTCAATGTAATAAGCACGATATTGCTCACACTAATCAACATTCAAGTCGCATACTATCTTTATATCCACAATTTTAATATGGCTTAGTTTTTATTAATTTGGACAGGCCGTAGCCAGATTTTTAATTTGTGAAATGGTGTGCTTATGTGTGAAAAATATGTTGAAAGACCGCTTTATTTGTTAATTGCTGACTGGATGATGGCAGAGAACCGATGGATTACTGCCAAGGAGATTTCCCGTCAATTTGATATTGAACACTGCAAAGCAATTAATACGCTCTCCTATATTCTGTCAGAAGTGGGTGAAATTGTTTGTGAAGTGAA
Organism: Citrobacter freundii complex sp. 2025EL-00176; assembly: GCF_053309355.1. Classification (NCBI taxonomy): domain Bacteria; kingdom Pseudomonadati; phylum Pseudomonadota; class Gammaproteobacteria; order Enterobacterales; family Enterobacteriaceae; genus Citrobacter; species Citrobacter freundii complex sp. 2025EL-00176. The sequence goes on from NZ_JBRYHT010000006.1 coordinate 76,468, forward strand.
GATGATCCCTAATCAGATTGCAGGACGAGGCTGTCAGTGCCAGCGTCTGGTGAAAGTCGTGAGTATCGACTCTCATCTCTATCGCCGATTGAATCATAATTTGCAGGAAAGAAAAGTGAGTGTGGCGAAAGCGCCGCGACTGTCTGCCGTTCCCCCAACAGAGCTAAACCGTGAGCAGAAATGGCAGATGATGCTCTCCAAGAGTATGCGTCGATAATTGTCTGTTTACCTGAGGCGGTGTAAACGGTGATTGGCGCGTAGGCCGGATAAGCGTGAGCGCATCCGGCATCAATTACTGAGCTGATTTTGGCTTCACGTCCGTCGTGCCTTTCAGGCGCGGCCGGTTTTCTTCGACCCGCGTTAAGGGCTGCGTTTCGTGTAGACCTGTTCGACAGCGGATCGCAAGATCCTGATATTCTTTGGTGTTGAGGCGTTTCCAGTGCAGCTCCTGGTCCGTGACCTGGCGTAGTATGCGCGCAGGTGAACCCACCAGCATCTGCCTTGCCCCCCCCTGAAATCCGGCTTTGACGAAACTCATGGCGGCGACAATGCTCTCTTCGCCAATCACTGCGCCGTCCATAATTACGCTGTTCATGCCGACCAATGCGTCCCGTCCCACCACGCAGCCATGTAAAATAGCGCCGTGGCCGATATGGCCGTTCTCATGCACGATGGTATCGGTATCGCAGTAGCCATGCATAATGCAGCCATCCTGCAGATTAGATCCTGCCTCCAGGATCAGGCGACCATAATCCCCACGCAATGACGCGAGTGGGCCAATATAAACACCGGCGCCCACGATGACATCGCCAATCAGCACGGCGCTGGGATGGACAAACGCGTCCGGGTGCACCACCGGGATCAGTCCTTCAAAGGCGTAATAGCTCATGGTTGTACCTCGGTTTTTTTGCCGGATGGCGGTGTAAAAACCTTATCCGGCATACGGTTGTGCATGTGCTGTAGGCCGGATAAGCGAAGTGCCATCCGGCCTGGCCACATTAACGACCTTTCCACACCGGATCGCGTTTTTCGGCAAATGCCTGCGGTCCTTCGAGCGCATCTTCCGAATGCAGTACCGACGGATAATGCTTCAGCACGCCGCTGCGGATGTAGCGGTAGCCTTCTTCAACCGGCATTTCGCTGGTTGCGCGATAAATCTCTTTTAGCGCCGCGATCGCCAGCGGAGCGCTATTGACCAGTTGTTGCGCCAGTTCGCGCGCGCTATCCATCAGTTCGCTCTGGCTGACTACGCGGTTCACGATCCCCCAGCGCAGCGCTTCTTCGGCGCTCATTCGTCTGCCGGTCATCACCATTTCGTTGACGATGGCCGGTGGCAACAGCTTAGGCAGGCGCAAAACGCCGCCGCTGTCAGGCACGATGCCGAGCTTGGCTTCCGGCAGCGCGAAGCTGGCGTTTTCGGCGCAGACAATAAAGTCAGCCGCCAGCGCCAGCTCAAAACCACCGCCAAACGCGTAGCCGTTCACCGCGGCGATGACTGGCTTATCGAGGTCAAATATTTCAGTTAAACCGGCGAAGCCACCGGGACCAAAATCGGCATCCGGCGCTTCACCTTCCGCTGCCGCTTTTAAGTCCCAGCCAGCAGAAAAGAATTTCTCACCGCCGCCAGTAATGATTGCTACGCGTAATTCCGGATCGTCACGGAAATTAAGGAAAGCTTCGCCCATTGCAAAGCTGGTTTTGGCATCAATGGCATTCGCTTTAGGTCGGTCGAGGGTTATTTCCAGGATCGGGCCGTTACGGGTCAGATGTAATGATTCACTCATAGTTCATCTCCAGATAAATAGTTTCCCGGCGGGAGGAATTCCTGCCGGAAGGTTTATTTCAGATTTTTTTTGATTATTTTTCCTGAACAATTGCGCGGCAGGTCGGTTCTGATCTCCATAAAAGAGGGAACCTTGAATTTCGCCATATTGTTTTCGCAGAAGCTGAAAAACTCGGCTTCGCTTAATGTTTCACCTTCATTAAGGACAATAAACGCTTTAATGGCTTCATCACGGATCGCGTCTTTAATACCAACAACCACAATGTCCTGAATTTTCGGATGCGCAGAAATAATATTTTCCAGCTCGACGCAGGAGACATTTTCCCCGCCGCGTTTAATCATGTTGCAGCGTCTGTCGACAAAATAGAAATAGCCATCCTCATCCTGGTAACCCGAATCACCGGTATGTAACCAGCCCTCTGGTTCCAGCGCCCTGGCGGTTGCCTCCGGCTGCATGTAATACTCTTTAAAGATAGTCTTGCCGGGGACACCTTTAATACAGATTTCGCCAATTTCTCCGGCGGGCAGCGGGCGATTTTGATCGTCGCGAATTTCAGCTTCATAGCTAAAACCCACGCGACCAATGGAAGGCCAGCGTCGTTTGTCTCCGGGACGGTCGCCAATAATGCCGACAATGGTTTCAGTCATACCATAAGAGGTCAGCAGTCTGACGCCAAAGCGTTCGGTAAAGGCGTCTTTTTCCTGCGCCGATAAATTGAGATAGAACATCACTTCACGCAGATGATGCTGCCTGTCCGTTGGCGCGGCGGGTTGCACCATCAGCGTTCTGATCATCATCGGGATGCACTCGGTCACCGTCGCCTGATATTTACGTACCTGCTCCCAAAATGCCCGGGCGCTGTACTTTTCCAGGAGCACAAAGGTACTGCCGGCGGAAAAGGCTGGCATTGCGGCGGTACACTGACAGTCGATATGAAAAGCGGGCATCACCGTCATGTACACGTCGTCATCGCGCAAGGCGATTTGCCAGGCAGAGTAATAGCCCGCAAAGCGCAGGTTATAGTGGGTAATCACCACCCCTTTTGGACGCGAGGTGGTACCGGAGGTAAACAGAATTTCCGCCGTATCGTCAGTGGATAACGCTGGCGTATAGCACAGCGTGGCCGACTGACGAGCCTGCAGTTGGGAAAAGTGGCTCACGCCATCGTCAGCCGGAAGCTGCTCGCCAATCAGACAGATATGATTAAGCGGAGTGCTATTTTCCTGGCGTATTTCACGGTACATAGGATAAAACTGGGCGCTGGTAACCAGCAGACTCACCTGGCTGTTTTGCAGGATCCAGGCACTTTCTTCGCCCAGTAAGCGGGCATTAATCGGCACCATAATGGCGCCAATTTTTGCCAGCCCAAACCAGCAAAAGATGAATTCCGGACAGTTATCCAGATGCAGTGCGACCCTATCGCCCTTGCGGATCCCTAAGGAATAAAAAAGGTTCGCCGTGCGGTTAATCTCTTCATTGAGCGAGGCATAGCTAAACTGCCGAACGATTCCTTCACAGGATTCGAAAATTAACGCCGTTTTCTCTCCGTACACCCCGGCCAGGTCGTCCCACATCTGACGTAAGTTTTGTCCGCCAACGATATCCATATTGCTTTATCCACTGAAATCAGGCGTGAGCGCTAACCAACGAGCGGGTTAGCGCGTCGCGTTTATTCCTCAACCCTGGCCAGGCCTTTGCCGACCAGCTCATTTATGTCTGCTTCGCTATAACCAATGTTTTTCAGAATGGCGGCGGTATCCATGCCGTGTGATGGCATGCCACGCCAGATTTTCCCCGGGTTGTTTTTAAATTTCGGCATGATGTTCGGCCCTTTACAGGTGCGGCCGTCCATTGTTTGCCACTGAGTAATGGATTCGCGGGCAACGTACTGCGGATTACCTTCCAGTTCTGGAATGGTTAGCACCTTCGCACAGGCGATATTCAGCTCAGCAAAGCGCGCCTGAACTTCGGCGATGGTGTGTGCTGCCAGCCAGGCGTCCAGTTTCTCTTCGACGAGCGGGCCGTAAGGGCATTCCACGCGATGAATTAGCTGCGTGCCTTCCGGAACTTCCGGCGTACCGAGAATGTGGGCCAGGCCAATATCTTTAAAACACTCGTTGATTTGCGTGATGCCAACCAATTCCATAACGATGTAACCATCGGCGCATTTATACAGGCCGCAACCGGCGTAGTAGGGGTCTTTCCCTTTCGTCATACGTGGACAGATTTCGCCACCGTTGAAGTAGTCCATCATGAAGTACTGACCCATGCGCAGCATCACTTCGTACATGGCGATATCGATGCTTTCACCTTTACCCGTTTCGCGCACTTTGTGCAGGGCCGCCAGCGCGGCTGTCGTCGCGGTCATCCCGGAGAAGTAATCGGCGGTATACGGGAAGGCTGGCATTGGTTGGTCAACGTCGCCGTTTTGGATCAGATAACCACTGAACGCCTGCGCGATGGTGTTATAAGCCGGAAGATTGGTGTACTCCTCGGTACCAAACTGGCCGAAGCCGGAAAGGTGGGCAATAACCAGTTTCGGGTTATGTTCCCACAGCACTTCATCAGTAATACCGCGGCGCGCAAAGGCCGGGCCTTTACTGGCTTCAATGAAAATATCGGTGGTTTCCATCAGTTTCAGAAACGCTTCCCGACCTTCATCTTTGAAAATATTCAGCGACAGGGCGTGCAGGTTGCGGCGTGAGAGCTGCGGGTAGTTAGGCTGTACGCGGATGGTATCGGCCCATGCGACGTTTTCAATCCAGATAACCTCGGCGCCCCATTCGGCGAACATCTGTCCGGCGAACGGACCGGCGATTTCGATCCCTGAAAAAACAACGCGTACCCCAGCAAGCGGACCAAAGGTTGGCATTGGTAAATGATGCATAATTTTTCTCCTGGCATTTTTTGTAGGCCCGGTAACCACGGCGCCACCGGGCATGTTGCCGGATGGCGGCGTAAACGCCTTATCCGGCCTACGAATCGTGCTGAATTAGCGGTATTGCTTGAGTACCGCACGACCCAACGTCAGGATCTGCATTTCGTCAGAACCACCAGAAACACGGTCAACGCGCAGGTCACGCCAGAAACGCGTGATGCGGTGGTTGCCCGCGATACCAACACCTCCCAGCACCTGCATGGCGGTGTCTACCACTTCAAACGCGGCGTTGGCGCAGAAGTATTTGCACATTGCCGCGTCGCCGGAGGTAATGGTGCCGTTATCCGCTTTCCACGCGGCTTCCAGCAGCATATTTTTCATGGAGTTCAGTTTGATCGCCATATGCGCAAACTTCTCCTGAATCAGCTGGAAACGGCCAATAGTTTCACCAAACTGCACGCGCTGATTAGCGTAACGCGCTGCATCTTCAAAAGCGCACATTGCGGTGCCGTAGTTGGTCAGCGCGACGAGGAAGCGTTCATGGTCAAACTCTTCTTTCACGCGGTTGAAGCCGTTACCTTCCCGACCGAACATGTCTTTCTCGTCCAGTTCAACGTCATCAAAGGTGATTTCACAGCAGCTATCCATGCGCAGACCAAGTTTCTCCAGTTTGTTGACCTTGATACCCGCTTTGCTCATGTCAACAAACCACTCGGTGTAAACAGGTTTATCCGGCGATGCACCGTCTCTCGCCATGACCACGATGTACGGGGTATAGGCGCTACTAGTGATAAAGCACTTACTGCCATTAAGATAAACCTTACCATTTTTGCGTGTATAAGTGGTTTTCAGACTGCCAACATCCGATCCCGCTCCCGGTTCGGTGATAGCAGAGTTCCACATCTGCTTACCGGTGCCCTGGAACGCCATGATTTTATCAATTTGCTCCTGAGTCCCTTCACGCAGGAAAGTGTTAAAACCTCCCGGCAATTGGTACAACACGTAAGTTGGCGCGCCAAGACGACCCAGCTCCATCCAGACGGCGGCGACGGTGACAAAACCCGCTTCCAGGCCGCCGTGTTCTTCCGGGATCAGCAGACTATCAATGCCCATATCCGCCAGCGCTTTTACAAAACGCTCAGGGTAGACGCTGTCACGATCGCACTCGGCAAAATAAGCTTCCCAGTTCTCACTGGCCATCAGTTCACGAATACCGGCGACAAACAGTTCCTGCTCGTCATTTAAGTTGAAATCCATCTTTCAGCCTCTTGATCAATTGGGTTAATTAGAATTACTTGTCTTTCCAGTGCACTTTGGCGTCTTTAATAAAGGACAGCGTCACCATAATGTTGACGAAGAACAGCGGGCATCCTCCGGCGATAATTGCGGTCTGAATGGGCTTCAGCCCGCCCAGCGCCAGCAGAACGATACCGATGACGCCGACCAGAACGGACCAGCCGATGCGTACCAGCAGCGGCGGCTCTTCACCATCGCGAACTTCGCGACAGGTCGACATCGCCAGGGTGTAAGAGCAGGCGTTAATCAGCGTTACGGTGGCAATAAAGCAGAGGATAAAGAAACCCCACATGGTGGCGGTGCTGAGCGGCAAGGCGGCCCAGGTTTCGATAATGGCGCGCGCCACGCCGTGTTGTTCAATCAACTGCGGAATGTTGAGGATGTTTTTATCCATCAGCAGCAGCGTGTTACTGCCAAGGACAGTCCACAGGATCCAGGTAGACGCGGTCAGGCCCAGTACCATCCCGAAGCACAGTTCACGTACGGTACGACCCCGAGAAATACGCGCCAGGAAGATACTCATCTGGATGGCGTAAATAACCCACCACGCCCAGTAGAAAACGGTCCAGCCCTGCGGGAAGCCGCCTTTACCGATGGCGTCGGTATAGAACAGCATCCGTGGCAGATGCATCAACAGCATCCCTACAGAATCGGTGAAGTAGTTCATGATGAAGCTGGCGCCGCTGACGATAAACACCCAGCCGAGCATCAGGAAGCTCAGGTAGCTACGCACATCGCTGGCGATTCTGACCCCTTTTTGCAGGCCGCAGGCCACGCAAATAGCGTTCAATATGATCCAGCAGGTAATGATGATGGCGTCGAGTTGCAGCGTATGCGGAATACCGAACAGCCATTGCATACACTCGGTGACCAGCGGGGTAGCCAGACCGAGGCTGGTGCCCATCGCGAAGATCAGCGCCACCAGGTAGAAGTTATCGACGATGGTGCCGAACAGCCCTTTTGCATGCTTTTCGCCCACTAACGGCACCAGCGTGGAGCTGGGGCGGATGACGTCCATCTTGCGCACAAAGAAGAAATAGGCGAAGGCCACGGAAAGGAAGCTATAGGTTGCCCATGGCAATGGCCCCCAGTGGAACAGGCTGTATGCCAGACCAATCTCTTTCGCACCCGTGGAATTTGGTTCCAGGCCGAACGGCGGGGTGGAGATATAGTAGTAGATCTCAATAGAGCCCCAGAACAGCACCGCGGCGGATGTACAGGAAGCGAACATCATAAAAATCCAGCTGGCGGTACTAAACTCTGGCTTTTCGTCGCCGAGTTTCTTTTTCGAATACGGACCAAAAACCAACCAAAACCAGCCGAAGAGCATGATGACCATATACCATTCAAATGCCCAACCCCAGACGTTGGTGACATAACTGAATACCGCATTAATAACGACGTTAGCGGCATCAAGATCTCTTACTGTTAGCCAGCAAAGTATTCCGACAATTATTAATGGCGGAAAAAAAACCTTCGGTTCAATTCCCGATTTTCTCTTTTCATTTTTCATAAGTGAATTCCAGTGTGAAAACGAAATTTATTTAGCGTGCCCGTTTATGAACGTTTGTTTATTTATTATTAATGATTTGTTGATAAGTTTTTAACCTCTGGGACGCCTCAGTGAGTAACTCATAATGGGTATTCATTTCGGGTGATTCTGTTATCTATGTCACACTTTTTCGTGCTGGTTATTTTGTCTTGAAATTTCTATTTTTGTCTTATTAATCATATTGTTGATGTTGGTTTTTTAACTTTTTTAAGTGTCTGACGTTCAATATTGTTGAGCCAGCAAACAATATTGAAAATTTTCCTGTTTGACATATTTCTTTCAATATTGGTGAGGCACATAACACTATTGAAAGTTACGAATATCAATGTGTGACATTTTCAATATTGGTGATTAAGGTTTTATTTCCGAATTAAAGAGCGTGATATCTGTATTTAACACCGCCGATATAAATACGTTTCCTTCATGATTTCTGGAGATGCAATGAAGATAATTACTTGCTACAAATGCGTACCTGATGAACAGGATATTGCGATTAATAATGCTGATGGAACACTCGATTTCAGCAAAGCGGATGGCAAAATCAGCCAATATGATCTGAATGCAATTGAAGCTGCTTGCCAGTTAAAACAGCAGTTGGGAGATGCTCAGGTTGTCGCCATGAGCGTTGGCGGCAAAGCGCTGACCAATGCAAAAGGGCGCAAAGATGTCCTCTCTCGTGGCCCTGATGAACTGATTGTCGTGATTGACGATCAATTTGAGCAGGCGCTGCCGCAACAAACCGCTACCGCGCTGGCTGCCGCGGCGCAAAAATCAGGTTTCGATCTGCTTATTTGCGGCGACGGTTCTTCCGATCTTTATGCTCAGCAGGTTGGTCTGCTGGTGGGCGAAATGCTGAACGTTCCGGCGATTAACGGCGTGAGTAAGATCCTCGCTCTTACCGACAGCACTCTGACGGTCGAACGTGAACTGGAAGATGAAGTTGAAACGCTGAGCATCCCGCTCCCGGCGGTGATCGCGGTTTCCACCGACATCAACACCCCACAAATCCCTTCGATGAAAGCCATTCTTGGCGCGGCGAAAAAACCGGTTCAGGTCTGGTCGCCTGCGGACATCGGGCTGAACAGCGTACCCGCGTATTCCGCACAACAGGTTGCCGCACCGAAGCAACGCGAGCGTCAGCGCGTGGTGATTGAAGGGGACGGTGAAGAACAAATCGCCGCGTTTGTCGAGAATCTGCGCAAAATCATTTAATTATCAGGGGATGTTATGAACAAATTTTCCAGTGTCTGGGTATTCAGCGATACCCCTTCTCGTCTGCCCGAACTGATGAGTGGCGCGCAGGCTGTAGGTGAAAAAGTTAACGCGTTCGTACTGAACGAAGCGGACAGCGCGACAGCATGTCATTTGGGGGCGGATCATGTCTGGCTGCTCAGCGGCAAACCAGAAGACCGCATGATCGAAGACTACGCTGATGCGATGGCTGAGACTATTCGTCAGCATAGCGAGGGCGGCGCGGTGCTGCTGCCGAATACGCGTCGGGGCAAGCTGTTGGCGGCAAAACTGGGCTTTCGTTTGTCGGCTGCGGTTTCCAACGACGCCAGCGAAGTCGCCCTGCAGGATGGAAAAGCGGCGGTTAAACATATGGTCTACGGCGGTCTGGCGATAGGGGCAGAAACCATCGCTTCGCCATTTGCCGTGATCACGCTCAGCAGCGGAACGTTTGACGCTCAACAACCGGATACTTCTCGCAGCGGCGAGATACACACCGTGCAGTGGCAGGCTCCGGCCATTGCCGTGACCCGCACCGCAACCCAGGCGCGTCAGAGCAACAGCGTTGACCTCGACAAAGCGCGTCTGGTCGTCAGCGTGGGACGCGGTATCGGCAGCAAAGAGAATATCTCGTTGGCCGAAGCGCTGTGCCAGACAATTGGTGCCGAGCTGGCCTGCTCCCGCCCGGTAGCGGAAAACGAGAAGTGGATGGAGCACGAGCGCTACGTCGGTATCTCCAACCTGATGCTCAAACCTGAACTGTATCTGGCGGTGGGGATCTCTGGGCAGATCCAACATATGGTTGGCGCCAACGGCGCACAGACGATTTTCGCCATCAACAAAGATAAAAACGCACCGATCTTCCAGTATGCGGATTTTGGCATCGTTGGCGATGCGCTGAAGATCCTGCCTGCGCTGACGGCTGCCTTAGCGCGATAAACCATTTCGGGCAGGATGCGAAGGTATCCTGCCGCTGACAGGAGTACGTATGTCCGAAGATATCTTTGATGCCATCATCGTGGGTGCAGGTCTGGCCGGTTCGGTTGCGGCGCTGGTGCTTGCTCGCGAAGGTGCACAGGTGCTGGTTATCGAGCGCGGCAATTCTGCTGGCGCGAAGAATGTCACCGGTGGGCGTCTGTATGCGCATAGCCTGGAACGCATCATCCCCGGCTTTGCGGATCAGGCCCCCATTGAACGCATGATCACCCACGAAAAACTCGCCTTTATGACCGACAAAGGGGCGATGACGATGGATTATTGCAACGGCGAGGACGCCGCATCGTCGCAGGTTTCTTATTCCGTTTTGCGCAGTAAATTTGACGCCTGGCTGATGGAGCAGGCCGAAGAGGCGGGGGCGCAACTGATCACCGGTATTCGCGTGGATAACGTCGTTCAGCGTGATGGCAAAGTCGTGGGCGTGGAAGCCGATGGCGATATTCTGGAAGCCAAAGTCGTAATCCTCGCCGATGGGGTGAATTCTCTGCTGGCTGAAAAGCTGGGCATGGCAAAGCGTGTTGAGGCATCGCATGTTGCCGTCGGCGTGAAGGAACTGATCGAATTGCCGAAGTCGGTAATTGAAGATCGTTTCCAGCTTCAGGGTAACGAAGGTGCCGCCTGTCTATTTGCCGGGGCGCCGACCGATGGTCTGATGGGCGGTGGCTTCCTGTATACGAATGAAACAACCCTTTCCCTGGGGCTGGTCTGCGGTCTTCATCATCTGAAAGACGCGAAAAAATCGGTCCCGCAAATGCTGGAAGATTTTAAACAGCATCCGGCAGTTGCTCCGCTGATCGCTGGTGGCAAGCTGGTGGAATATGCCGCGCACGTTGTACCCGAGGCGGGAATGAATATGCAGCCTGAACTGGTGGGCGATGGCGTACTGATTGCCGGGGATGCTGCCGGCATGTGTATGAACCTCGGCTTTACCATCCGTGGTATGGATCTCGCCATATCCGCAGGCGAAGCGGCGGCGAAGACGGTGCTTTCGGCGATGAAGCGCGACGATTTTAGCAAGCAGTCGCTGGGTGAATACCGTCAGCATCTGGATGATGGTCCGATGCGCGATATGCGCATGTATCAGAAACTGCCGGCTTTTCTTGATAATCCCCGCATGTTTACCGCTTATCCCGAAATGGCGGTCAATATCGCACGCGACCTGTTCACCGTGGATGGCTCCGCTCCGGTGCCAATGCGTAAAAAAATCCTGCGCCATGCGAAGAAAGTGGGCTTCATCAACCTGATGAAAGATGGCCTGAAAGGAGTGACCGTATTATGACATCTCCCGTCAATGTGGACGTCAAACTGGGCGTCAATAAGTTCAATGTCGATGAAGACAGCCCGCACATCATTCTCAAAACCGATCCTGATAAACAGGCGCTGGAGGTGCTGATTAAGGCCTGTCCGGCGGGACTGTATAAAAAGCAGGACGACGGCAGCGTCCGTTTTGATTACGCCGGGTGCCTGGAGTGCGGTACGTGCCGGATCCTCGGCCTTGATACGGCGCTGGAAAAATGGGAATACCCGCGCGGGACGTTTGGCGTGGAGTTCCGCTACGGCTAATAAGTACGAGGTTGTGCACCCGTAGGCCGGATCAGATGCGGTAGCATCGCCATCCGGCAATCATGTGGCGCCAATGCCGGATGGCGGCGTAAACGCCTTATCCGGCCTACAGATGACGCTTTGCCCGTGTTGAAACAGGACATCACCATGCAGCAGCCCAGGAACTTTGATGACATCAAATTTACCTCTATTCACCGCCGGATAATGCTATGGGGAAGCGGTGGGCCGTTTCTGGATGGTTATGTGCTGGTAATGATTGGCGTGGCGCTGGAACAACTCACGCCAGCATTGAAACTGGATGCTCAGTGGATTGGCCTGCTGGGTGCGGGCACGCTGGCCGGACTGTTTGTCGGTACGTCGCTGTTTGGCTACATTTCCGATAAGGTCGGGCGGCGCAAAATGTTTATTATCGATATCATCGCTATTGGCGTGATATCGGCAGCGACCATGTTTGTCTCCTCGCCCGTTGAGCTGTTGGTGATGCGCGTGCTGATCGGCATTGTGATTGGCGCCGATTACCCGATCGCCACCTCGATGATCACCGAATTCTCCAATACCCGCCAGCGTGCCTTCTCTATCGGTTTTATCGCGGCGATGTGGTATGTCGGCGCAACCTGTGCCGATCTGGTTGGTTACTGTTTGTATGATGTTGAGGGCGGATGGCGCTGGATGTTAGGCAGCGCGGTGATCCCCTGTATTTTGATCCTGATTGGCCGTTTTGATCTGCCTGAATCGCCGCGCTGGCTGCTACGTAAAGGCCGGGTGAAAGAGTGCGAGGCGATGATGATCAAGCTGTTCGGCGAACCGGTGGTGTTCGACGAAGAAGCACCGCAGGAGACGCGTTTTCTCCAGCTGTTTAACCGCCGTCATTTCCCGTTTGTGCTGTTTGTTGCCGCCATCTGGACCTGTCAGGTGATCCCGATGTTCGCCATTTATACCTTTGGTCCGCAGATTGTTGGGCTACTGGGACTGGGGGCCGGGAAAAGCGCCGCGTTGGGCAACGTGGTGATTAGCTTGTGCTTTATGCTGGGGTGTATTCCGCCGATGTTCTGGCTCAATAGCGCGGGGCGGCGACCGCTGTTGATTGGCAGCTTTATTATGATGACGCTGGCGCTGGCCGTACTGGGGTTAATTCCTGATATGGGCGCGTGGCTGGTGGTGCTGGCCTTTGCTGTATACGCATTTTTCTCTGGGGGGCCGGGGAATCTGCAGTGGCTGTATCCCAACGAGTTGTTCCCTACCGATATTCGCGCGTCTGCCGTCGGGGTGATTATGTCATTAAGCCGCATCGGGACCATTGTTTCCACCTGGGCGCTGCCGGTGTTCATTAGCAAATACGGCATCAGTAATGTCATGCTGATGGGGGCCGGGATTTCGCTGATTGGCCTGCTCGTGTCCATCGCTTTTGCACCAGAAACACGCGGCCTGACGTTGTCTCAAACCAGCCAAATGACGATTCGCAGTAAGCCCGTGACCAGGCCAGGCTATTAGGAGTGTTCTGTATTTTCCCTGTAACTCAGTCAGTTAGCCTACAGTTAATCTATATATCACTGAAAACGACTGAAAAGCAGGGAGAACACCATGCAAAAACATATCCTGATCACCTCTATTTTTACCGCAGCAGCACTGTTTACCGTCGCCGGTTGTTCCTCAAACCAGGCGGTTAAAACCACCGATGGCAAAACGATCGTGACCGACGGCAAACCGCAAGTGGATGATGATACTGGCCTGGTGTCATATAAAAATGCGCAAACGGGTAAGACGGAACAGATTAACCGCGATCAGGTTAAAGATATGAGCGAGCTGGACAACTAATATACACTTCATCCTTCAAGTTGCCTCAGTGTTGGCTGCGCTCATTCACCCCAGTCACTTACTTTAGTAAGTGACTGGGGATTAATGAGTAAGTGACTGGGGATTAATGAGGGACATCCATGTCCCTCACCGAAGGCAGCCTTCGGCTGTTCAAATTCGTTCCAGACGAATTTGTCCTTCCCTTGCCGCCTTGATGCAACATGAATGATTTTGTGTATAGGCCTCAATAATATTGACTGTTAGCCTGTGGATTAACTGACTAAACTCACTGTTATTACAATAATGCAGTGACACAGGCTAATCATGATTCTCATCATTTATGCGCATCCCTATCCGCAGCATTCGCATGCGAATAAGCGGATGCTTGATCAGGCAAGGACGCTGGAGGGCGTGGAGATCCGCTCGCTCTACCAGCTCTACCCCGATTTCAATATCGATATTGCCGCTGAACAGGATGCGTTGGCACGCGCAGATTTAATTATCTGGCAGCATCCTATGCAGTGGTATAGCACGCCTCCGTTACTCAAATTGTGGATGGATAAAGTCCTCTCTCACGGCTGGGCCTATGGCCATGGCGGTACAGCGCTGCACGGTAAACATCTGCTGTGGGCTGTGACGACCGGCGGCGGTGAAAACCACTTTGATATCGGCTCCCATCCCGGCTTTGATGTACTTTCCCAGCCCTTACAGGCAACGGCTTTATATTGCGGCCTCAAATGGCTGCCGCCGTTTGCGATGCACTGTACGTTTGTTTGTGATGATGAAACGCTACAGGCGCAGGCGCGCCACTATAAACAGCGTCTGCTGGAGTGGCAGGAGGTGCATCATGGATAGTCATACGCTAATACAGGCGCTGATTTACCTCGGTTCGGCGGCGCTGATTGTACCCATCGCCGTACGGCTGGGCTTAGGGTCAGTGCTGGGCTATCTCATCGCCGGGTGCATCATCGGTCCCTGGGGCTTGAGGCTGGTGACAGATGCCGAATCAATCCTCCATTTTGCCGAGATCGGCGTGGTGCTGATGCTGTTTGTCATCGGCCTGGAACTGGATCCGCAACGTTTGTGGAAGCTGCGAGCCTCGGTGTTTGGCGGCGGTGCATTACAAATGGTGGTTTGCGGCGGGCTGATCGGTCTGTTCTGTATGTTCCTCGGCCTGCGCTGGCAGGTAGCGGAACTCATCGGCATGACGCTGGCGCTTTCCTCCACGGCCATTGCTATGCAGGCGATGAATGAACGTAACCTGATGGTGTCGCAACTGGGACGTAGCGCATTTGCCGTGCTGCTGTTCCAGGATATCGCCGCTATTCCACTGGTGGCGATGATCCCATTACTCGCGGCGAGCGGCGCATCGACGACGCTTGGCGCGTTTGCGCTCTCTGCGCTAAAGGTGGCGGGCGCACTGGTGCTGGTGGTGCTGTTAGGTCGCTATGTGACGCGTCCGGCCTTACGTTTTGTCGCCCGTTCAGGCCTGCGGGAAGTGTTTAGCGCCGTCGCGCTGTTCCTCGTGTTTGGCTTCGGTCTGCTGTTGGAAGAGGTTGGACTGTCGATGGCGATGGGGGCGTTTCTGGCCGGTGTGCTGCTGGCCAGCTCTGAGTATCGCCACGCGCTGGAAAGCGATATTGAACCGTTCAAAGGGCTGTTGTTGGGTTTGTTCTTCATCGGCGTGGGGATGTCTATCGATTTTGGCACGCTGATTGATAACCCCTTGCGTATTATCATCTTGCTGGTCGGTTTCTTGGTTATCAAAACCGTCATGCTGTGGTTGATAGCGAAACCGTTGCAGGTGCCGAATAAGCAACGTCGCTGGTTTGCCGTATTATTAGGGCAGGGCAGTGAATTTGCCTTTGTGGTATTTGGCGCGGCGCAAATGGCAAACGTGCTTGATCCTGATTGGGCGAAATCGTTGACCCTGGCGGTGGCGCTGTCGATGGCGGCGACGCCGATTTTACTGGTGATTTTGACGCGACTGGAAAAATCGGCGACCGGTGAAGAGCGGGAAGCGGATGAAATCGACGAAGAACAACCGCGAGTGATCATCGCCGGGTTTGGGCGATTTGGTCAGATTACCGGCCGTTTGCTGTTGTCGAGCGGCGTCAAAATGGTGGTTCTTGATCATGACCCAGACCATATCGAAACGCTACGTAAATTCGGTATGAAGGTTTTCTATGGCGATGCGACCCGGATGGATCTGCTGGAGTCTGCTGGGGCGGCTAAAGCTGAAGTCATTATTAACGCCATTGACGATCCGCAAACCAGCCTGCAATTAACCGAAATGGTGAAGGAACATTTCCCTCATCTGCAAATTATTGCCCGCGCGCGCGATGTGGATCATTACATTCGCCTGCGCCAGGCGGGTGTGGAAATGCCGGAACGTGAAACCTTTGAAGGCGCGCTGAAGACCGGGCGTCTGGCGCTGGAAGGTCTTGGGCTGGGGCGCTATGAAGCGCGTGAGCGGGCCGACGTATTCCGTCGCTTCAATATGCTCATGGTTGAGGAGATGGTGAAAGGGGAAAATGACGCGATTTCCCGTGCAGCGGTATATAAACGCACCAGCGCAATGCTGAGTGAAATTATTGCGGAAGATCGCCAACACTTATCGTTAATTCAACGCCATGGCTGGCAAGGTACGGATGAAGGTAAACATACGGGCGACGTCGCCGATGAGCCGGAAGTGAAACCGTCAGCATAGAGTAAAAAATGTGATGTTCTGCAAACTTTACTGCTAATTGGCTGTTTTTGAACTACTGTAATGCTGGCGTACCACCTTAAATAGGTCGGTTCGCCAGCAGAACGGAAAATTTTCATGCTCATCCTCTTTCCGCCAGTCGACGAAAGATTGCGCTTTCCGTATAGTGGCGACAATTTTTTTGTATCCGGGAAACATTCAATGATCAGTCTGATTGCGGCGTTAGCGGTAGATCGCGTCATCGGTATGGAAAACGCCATGCCATGGAACCTACCTGCCGATCTCGCCTGGTTTAAACGTAATACCTTAAACAAGCCAGTTGTCATGGGACGCCATACCTGGGAATCCATCGGGCGACCGTTGCCAGGGCGTAAAAATATCGTCATCAGTAGTCAACCTGGCACCGACGATCGTGTGCAGTGGGTGAAGTCTGTTGATGAAGCAATAGCGGCCTGCGGCGATGAACCTGAAATTATGGTGATTGGCGGTGGACGCGTGTATGAGCAGTTCCTGCCGAAAGCGCAAAAACTGTATCTGACACACATTGATGCGGAAGTGGAAGGGGATACGCATTTCCCGGACTACGAACCGGACGATTGGGAATCGGTGTTCAGCGAATTTCACGATGCCGACGCACAAAACTCCCACAGCTACTGCTTCGAGATTCTTGAACGTCGTTAATACTGTAAATGCCGGATGGCGGCGAAATGCCTTATCATCCAGCTAATTTAGGCCGGATAAGGTGCGAGCACCGCATCCGGCAAACGACTATCAGGCGTTGACCGCTTCGCCGGGATCCAGATTCTGATGGCGATTTGATGGCTGCACAAAGTACTGTTTGTCTTCCCAGCGCAGACAGGTGAGGTCTCCCCCCCAGCAACATCCCGTATCCAGCGCGTAGATACCTTCAGGCGTGCCTTTCCCCTCCAGCGATGCCCAGTGCCCGAAAGCAATGCTATAGGCTTCACTGACAGGTCCTGGAATGGCAAACCAGGGCTTCAGCGGGGCTGGCGCATCTTCTGGCGACTCTTTGCTGTACATATCCAACTGACCGTTGGGGAAGCAGTAGCGCATGCGGGTAAATGCGTTGGTAATAAAACGCAGGCGCGCCAGTCCCGTGAGTTCCGGTGTCCAGTTGTTTGGCATGTCGCCATACATGGCGTCGAGGAAGAAGGGATACGAGTCGCTCGACAATACGGCTTCAACATCGCGGGCGCAATTCCTCGCGGTCTGCAGATCCCATTGTGGGGTAATACCGGCATGCGCCATCACCAGCTTCTTCTCTTCATCAATCTGTAAGAGCGGCTGGCGGCGTAACCAATTAAGCAACTCATCCGCGTCAGGTGCTTCAAGCAGCGGTGTGAGTCGGTCTTTCGGTTTGTTACGGCTGATACCGGCAAACACGGCCAGCAGGTGCAAA
This sequence comes from Citrobacter freundii complex sp. 2025EL-00176, assembly GCF_053309355.1. NCBI lineage: Bacteria > Pseudomonadati > Pseudomonadota > Gammaproteobacteria > Enterobacterales > Enterobacteriaceae > Citrobacter > Citrobacter freundii complex sp. 2025EL-00176. The sequence goes on from NZ_JBRYHT010000006.1 coordinate 93,688, forward strand.
TCGTGATTGCCAAGGACTAACCGCACGCTATCGCCCAGCGATTTCACGTAGCGTAAAACGTCCAGAGAGCCAGGTCCACGCGCGACCAGATCGCCGGTGAGCCATAGGGTGTCTTGTTCGGGGGTAAAGTCTACCTGGTGCAGCAAGGCGATCAGTTCATCGTAACAACCGTGAACGTCGCCAATAAGGTATGTCGCCATAGTTATTGTTTTAGTGAATGAGTGTTGGAACGGCGAGCCGAAACACGGGAATGTCGATGGTAAAAGCGATGCCTTGTTCATCGATCATTTCGTAATGACCCTGCATGGTGCCCAGCGGTGTTTCAATTACCGCACCGCTGGTGTACTGATACTCTTCGCCAGGTTCGATGTGGGGCTGAACGCCAACCACGCCTTCGCCCTGAACTTCGGTTTCACGGCCATGACCATTAGTGATCAACCAATAACGCCCCAACAGCTGCACAGGCGCTCGCCCCAAATTGCGGATAGTCACGGTATAAGCAAAAACGTAACGTTCATCATCAGGTGAGGATTGCGCCTCAATGTAGACGCTTTGTACCTGAATGCACACTCGGGGCGAATTGATCATCTTTAACTCTCCTTCGATGGCGCGTTTTCTGACAGATAGTTAGCCATCCGGCAGTATTGCGCGACAGAGATATTTTCCGCGCGCATCGCCGGATCAATACCCAGCTCGGTCAGGACCTCAACGCTAAACAGGTTGCCGAGGCTGTTACGTACCGTTTTACGGCGCTGATTAAACGCTTCGGTGGTAATACGGCTCAGCACGCGGACATCTTTAACCGGGTACGGCATCGTCGCATGAGGAACCAGACGCACAACGGCGGAATCGACTTTTGGCGCAGGCGTGAATGCGGATGGCGGTACTTCGAGTACCGGGATCACATTGCAATAATATTGCGCCATGACGCTTAATCGACCATACGCTTTACTGTTTGGCCCTGCAACCAGACGATTGACCACCTCTTTTTGCAACATGAAATGCATGTCGGCAATGGCATCAGTATAGGTAAAAAGATGGAACATCAGCGGCGTGGAGATGTTGTACGGCAGGTTGCCGAAAACGCGCAGCGGCTGGCCCATCGTTTGTGCGAGCTCGCCGAAGTTCATGGTCATGGCATCTTGCTGATAAATCGTCAGCTTTGGTCCTAAAAACGGGTGAGTTTGCAGGCGCGCGGCAAGGTCCCGGTCCAGTTCAATGACCGTGAGCTTATCCAGGCGCTCGCCTACTGGCTCGGTCAATGCAGCCAGACCCGGGCCGATTTCGACCATTGCCTGTCCCTTCTGCGGGTTGATAGCAGAGACAATACTTTCGATCACAAACTGATCGTTAAGGAAGTTTTGCCCGAAACGTTTACGGGCTAAGTGGCCCTGATGGACTCGATTATTCATTAGTATTAACAATCATTTTGATGGCGAGATTAAGCGCCGTAATAAAACTGCCGACATCTGCTTGCCCACGACCCGCAAGTTCAAGTGCGGTGCCGTGATCGACGGATGTACGAATAAAAGGTAGGCCCAGCGTGATATTCACACCGCGACCAAATCCCTGGTATTTTAGCACGGGGAGGCCTTGATCGTGGTACATTGCCAATACGGCATCCGCGTGGTCGAGATATTTGGGCTGAAACAGCGTATCTGCTGGCAGTGGGCCGTTTAGTTTCATCCCCTGCGTACGCAGTGCATCAAGGACGGGAATGATGGTGTCTATCTCTTCCGTCCCCATATGACCGCCTTCACCAGCATGCGGGTTAAGACCGCACACCAGAATATGCGGATCAGCAATGCCAAATTTGGTGCGCAAATCATGATGCAGAATGCCGATCACTTCCTGCAACAGGGCAGGCGTAATGGCGTCGGCAACGGCTCTGAGCGGCAAATGCGTGGTGGCCAGAGCAACGCGCAGCTCCTCCGTCGCCAGCATCATCACCACTTTTTTCGCCTGCGATCGCTCTTCAAAAAACTCGGTATGTCCGGTAAACGGCACGCCAGCGTCATTGATTACGCCCTTGTGGACAGGACCGGTAATCAGCGCCGCAAATTCACCTTGCAGACAACCATCGCAGGCGCGAGCCAGCGTATCCACAACATATTGCCCATTTTCTACCGCCAACTGACCTGCAACTACAGGTGTCCGCAGCGCAATCGGTAACAGCGTCAACGTACCTGCTGATTGCGGTCTGGCTGGGGTATCTGAAGAGTAGGGGAGGAGTGAAAGCGGTAAACCGAGCATCGCTGCCCGGTCACTGAGAAGAGCGGCATCCGCACAGACGACGAGTTCTACGGGCCACTCACGCTGTGCGAGCTGAACCACGAGGTCTGGGCCAATCCCGGCGGGTTCGCCGGGAGTGATGACAACGCGTTGAATACGAGTCATTAGTTGCTCAGAATTTTAACGTATGCGCTGGCGCGCTGTTCCTGCATCCAGGTCGCTGCTTCTTCCGAGAATTTACGGTTCATCAGCATACGGTAGGCACGGTCTTTCTGCGCTGCGTCAGTTTTATCCACATTACGCGTGTCCAGCAGTTCGATCAGATGCCAACCGAAAGAGGAATGCACCGGGGCGCTCATCTGGCCTTTGTTAAGTTTGGTCAGCGCATCGCGGAAAGCGGGATCGAAAATATCCGCCGCAGCCCAGCCCAGATCGCCGCCCTGGTTGGCAGAACCGGGATCCTGAGAAAACTCTTTCGCTGCTGCTGCGAAGGTGGTTTTACCGCTCTTAATATCTGCCGCGATTTGTTCCAGCTTCAGACGCGCCTGTTGATCGGTCATGATCGGCGATGGCTTCAGCAGAATATGGCGGGCGTGCACTTCAGTCACGGAGATGCTCTGGCTTTGACCACGCATATCGTTGACTTTCAGGATGTGGAAACCCACACCTGAACGAATAGGGCCGATGATATCGCCTTTCTTCGCGGTACTTAACGCCTGAGCAAAGATACCCGGCAGTTCCTGAATACGTCCCCAGCCCATCTGACCGCCTTTCAGCGCCTGCTGGTCTGCGGAGTAAGTGATGGCCAGTTTGCCAAAATCGCTACCGTTACGCGCTTCATCAACAACGGAACGCGCCTGGCTTTCAGCCTCGTTAACCTGCTCTGAAGTTGGGTTTTCCGGTAATGGAATCAAAATGTGGCTCAGGTTCAGCTCGGTGCTGGCATCGTTTTGGTTGCCAACCTGCTGCGCCAGGGCATCCACTTCCTGCGGCAGAATGGTGACGCGACGGCGAACTTCGTTGTTACGCACTTCGGAGATGGTCATCTCTTTGCGGATCTGGCTACGATAGGTCGAATAGCTCAAGCCATCCTGCGCCAGACGGCTGCGCATCTGATCCAGCGTCATGTTGTTCTGCTTGGCGATGTTGGCGATAGCCTGATCCAACTGCTCGTCAGAGATTTTAACACCCATCTTCTGACCCATTTGCAGGAGGATTTGATCCATGATCAAACGCTCCAGGATCTGATGACGCAGCGTGGCGTCGTCCGGTAACTGCTGACCAGCCTGACCCGCATTAAGTTTTACTGACTGCATTAAGCCATCGACGTCGCTTTCGAGAACGACGCCGTTATTGACGACGGCTGCGACTTTATCGACTACCTGTGGGGCAGCGAAACTGGTATTCGCGATCATGGCGATACCGAGAAGCAGCGTTTTCCAGTTCTTCATACTTTTTCCATTTCAATTAACCGCAATGCGGATTACGTTGTAAATCAATCAGATCATAAAGCGCTTTGATACGGCAAAATGTTCGAACGCAACATTTGGTTGGTGCCGAGACCGTAGTTAGAGCTCAGGCCGCGCAGTTCGATATTAAAGCCGATCGTGTTGTCATAAATCGCGTGCTGCATTTTGTTATCCCAACCGTTCAGCTTACGTTCGTAGCCAAAGCGAATGGCGTAACAGCAGGAGTTGTACTGTAAGCCCAGCATTGAATCTGCTTCTTTGTTCACATTGGTATCGAAGTAGTAAGCACCGACAATCGACCAGCGGTCGGCAATCGGGAAGCTCGCCACCGCACCCACCTGTGAAATCCCATTTTCATATTGGGCGTTAGTGACATCGCGTGAAGGTACAGCGGCCTTAATATACTCTGGGCTGGCATAACGGTAGTTCAATTGCAGCATACGGTTTTCGTCGCGGCGGTATTCGATACTGCTATTGCTGGTTGCGATGCTATCCAGACGCGTGTCGTACTGGATCCCACTGCGTAAACCCCAACGATCGGAGATGCGCCAGTAGGTATCACCCGCCCATACCAGTGAGCCCGTTTTGTCGTCATTTTCCCATTCTGTATGGTCATCGCCAGTGCGAGACTCGGTGAAATAGTAGATTTGACCCACAGAAATATTAAAACGTTCAACGGCTGCGTCATCATAAACGCGAGATGTGACCCCGGTCGTTACCTGGTTGGCGGACGCAATACGGTCCAGACCGCCATAGGTACGGTCACGGAACAGGCCACTGTAGTCAGATTGCAGCAGGGATGAGTCATAGTTATAAATATGACTTTGATTGCGATATGGGACGTACAGGTACTGCGCGCGCGGCTCCAGCGTCTGGGTATATCCCGGCGCCAGCATGTTCATGTCACGCTCGAATACCATCTTGCCGTCGACTTTAAACTGCGGCATGACGCGGTTGGCTGAATCGTCTAGCTTGTTCACGTTGCTTGGCTTGCTGTTGTACCAATCGAGGTTACTTTGCTGATAGTGCGTTGCCAGCAGTTTCGCTTCGGTATTGACACTGCCCCAGTTATTTGACAGCGGCAGGTTAATCGTTGGCTCCAGATGCAGACGTGTTGCTTCCGGCATATAATCCGTGGTGTTCACGAAATGAACCGCCTGGCCATAAATACGAGTATCAAAAGGGCCGACGTCGTTCTGGTAGAAGTTGACATCTAATTGCGGTTCGGCGGAATAGCTACTTTTATTCTGGTCACCAAAAACCTGGAATTGTTTGGTAGATACCGTAGCGTCAAAGTTCTGTACCGCATAGCCGACGCTGAATTTTTGCGTGGCATAGCCGTCGGTACTGGAACCGTACTTGTTGTCAAAGTCGTTGAAGTAGCTAGAATCGCTGACCTTGGTGTAGTCGACGTTGAAACGCCACACCTGGTCCATGACGCCAGCGTGCCGCCAGTAAAACAGCCAGCGGCGTGAATTGTCATCCTTCGGATTATCATCTTCGTACACTTTATCGGAGTTCAGATAGTCGAACTCCATCAGGCCTGCGCCCGCCTGGGTAAGATAGCGGAATTCGTTCTCCCACATGATGCCGCCACGACGGTGCATATAATGCGGCGTAATGGTGGCGTCCATATTGGGCGCAATGTTCCAGTAATACGGGAGATAGAACTCAAAATAGTTATTAGTCGAGTATTTTGCGTTCGGGATCAGGAAACCGGAACGGCGCTTATCGCCGACGGGCAACTGTAAATAAGGACTGTAAAAGACCGGAACCGGACCCAGTTTAAAACGGGCGTTCCAGATCTCTGCGACCTGTTCTTCACGATCGTGGATGACTTCGCTACCGACGACGCTCCAGGTATCGGAACCGGGCAGACAGGAGGTAAAGCTACCGTTTTCCAGAATGGTATAGCGGTTTTCCCCACGCTGCTTCATCAGGTCGGCTTTCCCGCGTCCCTGACGACCCACCATCTGGTAATCACCTTCCCAGATGTTGGTATCTTTGGTATTCAGATTAGACCAGCCCTTCGGTCCCTTCAGAATAACCTGATTGTCATCGTAATGGACATTACCCAACGCATCGACGGTACGTACTGGCTCCGGCTGGCCTTCTGCCTGCTTCTGATGAAGCTGAACTTCGTCGGCCTGCAGGCGGCTATTACCCTGCGCAATATCCACGTTGCCGGTAAACACCGCGTCATCCGGGTAATTCCCTTTCGCGTTATCGGCATTGATGGTGACGGGTAATTCATTGGTTTCGCCCTTCACCAGAGGACGGTTATAGCTCGGCACGCCCAGCATACACTGTGAGGCGAGATCGGCTGCCAGGCCCTGTTGACTATAAAGGGCGCTGGCAATCATGGTGGCCAGAAGAGTGGGAATACGTTTTTTCATACGTTGTATTTATTGTTCCATCATCGGTAGCGTCGCGCGTGACAAACGGTCACAGCCTAACTTATCTCATCTTCACTGCGCTAGTGTTAATCCTGCCCATTTAGGCATCCGTGGTGTTAGGCACGGCATTGAATGACAGGTATGATAATGCAAATTATAGGCGATGTCCCACAATTGACCGCAGCCGTCAAACGGTAAAAGCACCTTATATTGTGGGACATAGCCTGGCTGATAGCATAAAGATTTGGGGAGTCTATGCAGTATTGGGGAAAGATAATTGGTGTAGCCGTGGCTTTAATGATGGGCGGCGGCTTCTGGGGTGTGGTTCTCGGCCTGTTAGTCGGCCACATGTTCGACAAAGCTCGCATGCGCAAAATGGCGTGGTTTGCCAACCAACGTGAACGCCAGGCGCTTTTTTTTGCCACCACTTTTGAGGTGATGGGGCATCTGACCAAATCCAAAGGTCGCGTCACGGAAGCCGATATTCATATTGCCAGCCAGCTGATGGATCGGATGAATTTGCACGGTGATTCCCGTACTGCCGCGCAACACGCCTTCCGGGTGGGAAAATCAGACAATTACCCATTACGTGAAAAGATGCGTCAGTTTCGCAGCGTCTGTTTTGGTCGATTCGATCTGATCCGCATGTTTCTGGAGATTCAGATCCAGGCGGCATTTGCCGACGGGTCATTGCATCCTAACGAACGTGAAGTGCTGTATGTGATCGCTGAAGAGTTGGGGATCTCACGGACCCAGTTTGATCAGTTCCTGCGTATGATGCAGGGCGGGGCACAGTTTGGCGGTGGATATCAGCAGCAGTCCAGTGGCGGCGGCTGGCAGCAGGCGCAACGAGGCCCGACGCTGGAAGACGCCTGCAATGTTCTCGGTGTTAAAACAACCGACGATGCGACCACCATTAAGCGCGCTTATCGTAAACTGATGAGCGAACACCATCCGGACAAACTGGTCGCGAAAGGTTTACCGCCAGAAATGATGGAAATGGCCAAGCAAAAGGCGCAGGAAATTCAAAAAGCTTACGAGCTGATTAAGGATCAAAAAGGATTCAAGTGATTGAATTGCCGGATGCGGCTAGCGCCTTATCCGACCTGGGTTAATGAATTGATGCCGGGCAAGCGAAGCGCCCCCGGCATCAATTGGCTCTGCGTTTAAAAATCCGCCGGGACTTTAAACGTCATGCTGTTGCCGTATTCGGGATGGGTGATGGTTAACATCTCTGCGTGCAGCAGCAGCCGCGGCGCTAAGGCCAGTGCTTCTGGCGGGGCGTAGAAGCGGTCGCCCAGAATCGGATGCCCTAATGCCAGCATATGCACACGCAACTGGTGGGAGCGTCCGGTAATAGGTTTGAGCACCACCCGGGCGGTGTTATCCGCCGCGAACTCGACCACTTCATACTCGGTCTGCGCGGATTTCCCGGTCTCATAACACACTTTCTGCTTTGGCCGGTTCGGCCAGTCGCAAATCAGCGGTAAATCAACCAGTCCCTCGGCCGGAGCGGGATGTCCCCATACGCGTGCGACATACTGCTTTTTCGGTTCGCGCTCGCGAAATTGGCGTTTAAGTTCACGCTCTGCCGCTTTGGTTAGCGCGACTACAATCACGCCGCTGGTTGCCATATCCAGACGATGTACGGATTCAGCCTGCGGATAATCGCGCTGAATACGCGTCATCACGCTGTCTTTGTGCTCATCCAGACGACCCGGCACGGACAACAAGCCGCTCGGCTTGTTGACCACCATAATGTGCTCATCCTGATACAGGATAACCAGCCAGGGTTCCTGCGGCGGATTGTAGTTTTCCATCCCCATGTATGGCTCCGTTACTGGTGCGTCACGACGATCAGACGCAGGGCATCGAGACGCCAGCCCGCCTGATCCAGGCTTTCTAACACCTGCTGGCGGTTGCTTTCAATGGCGCTCAGTTCGTCATCACGGATGTTCGGGTTAACGGCGCGTAGGGCTTCCAGACGCGACAGTTCCGCCGTCAGCTTCTCGTCCGCTTCCTTGCGCGCCGCGTCAATCAGCGCGCGGGCGGATTTTTCCACCTGCGCTTCGCCCAGTTGCAGGATGGCATGAACATCCTGCTGCACAGCGTTGACCAGTTTACTGCCGGTGTGACGGTTAACGGCGCTGAGCTGTCGGTTAAAGGTTTCGAATTCAACCTGCGCGGCTAGGTTATTGCCGTTTTTATCCAGCAGCATGCGTACCGGCGTTGGCGGCAGGAAGCGGTTCAATTGCAGCTGTTTCGGCGCTTGCGCCTCTACAACGTAGACCAGTTCAACCAGCAGAGTGCCGACCGGTAGCGCTTTGTTTTTCAATAAAGAAATAGTACTGCTTCCGGTATCGCCGGAAAGGATCAGATCCAAACCATTGCGGATCAGCGGATGCTCCCAGGTAATAAACTGCGCGTCTTCACGCGACAGGGCGACATCACGTTCAAACGTAATGGTGCAGCCATCTTCCGGCAGGCCAGGGAAATCCGGTACCAGCATGTGATCGGACGGCGTCAGCACGATTAAATTGTCGCCACGGTCATCCTGATTGATACCGACGATATCAAACAGGTTCATCGCAAAGGCGATCAGGCTAGTGTCGTCATCCTGCTCTTCAATACTTTCGGTGAGCCGTTGAGCTTTTTCGCCGCCATTGGAGTGAATTTCCAGCAGGCGATCGCGGCCTTGCTCCAGTTGGGCTTTCAGCGCGTCATGCTGTTCACGGCAGGTTTTGATCAGGTCATCAAAGCCATCGGTGTTTTCCGGCTCAGCCAGGAAGCCGATCAGATTGTTGTATACCGTGTCATAGATAGTACGTCCGGTTGGGCACGTGTGTTCGAACGCATCCAGGCCTTCGTGGTACCAGCGCACCAGCACGGATTGGGCGGTTTTTTCCAGGAACGGCACGTGGATCTGAATATCATGCGCCTGACCGATACGGTCCAGACGACCAATACGCTGTTCCAGCAGGTCCGGGTTGAACGGCAGATCGAACATCACCAGGTTGCTGGCAAACTGGAAGTTACGCCCTTCTGAGCCGATTTCAGAACACAGCATCACCTGGGCGCCACTGTCTTCTTCGCTAAACCAGGCCGCAGCACGGTCACGTTCAATGATCGACATTCCTTCATGGAACACGGCGGCGCGGATCCCTTCGCGTTCGCGCAGGACCTGCTCCAGTTGTAGCGCGGTGGTCGCTTTCGCGCAGATAACCAGCACTTTTTGTGAGCGGTGGCTGGTCAGGTAGCCCATCAGCCATTCCACGCGTGGGTCAAAATTCCACCAGGTGCCGGTGTCGCCTTCGAATTCCTGATAAATCTGTTCCGGGTAGAGCATGTCGCGAGCCCGGTCTTCCGCACTCTTACGCGCGCCCATAATGCCGGAGACTTTAATCGCCGTCTGGTATTGGGTTGGCAACGGTAATTTGATGGTATGCAGCTCGCGTTTCGGGAAGCCTTTGACACCGTTACGGGTGTTACGGAACAGCACTCGGCTGGTGCCATGGCGGTCCATCAGCATCGAAACCAGCTCCTGACGCGCGCTCTGGGCGTCTTCGCTGTCGCTGTTTGCTGCCTGCAATAATGGCTCAATATCCTGCTCGCCAATCATGTCGCCGAGCATGTTCAGCTCATCGTTACTCAGCTTGTTGCCTGCCAGCAGCATGGCGACGGCATCAGCGACCGGACGGTAATTTTTTTGCTCTTCAACAAACTGGGCGAAATCGTGGAAACGACTTGGATCCAGCAGGCGCAGACGCGCAAAGTGGCTTTCCATACCCAGCTGTTCTGGCGTAGCGGTCAGCAGCAGGATACCCGGCACGCGTTCAGCCAGCTGTTCAATGGCCATATATTCGCGGCTGGGCGCATCTTCGCTCCACACCAGGTGATGGGCTTCATCGACAATCAGCAGATCCCATTCGGCGTCACACAGGTGCTCCAGACGCTGTTTGCTGCGACGGGCAAAGTCCAGCGAACAGATAACTAACTGTTCGGTTTCAAACGGGTTGTAGGCGTCGTGCTGCGCTTCTGCATAACGCTCATCATCAAACAGCGCAAAGCGCAGGTTGAAACGGCGCAGCATTTCGACCAGCCACTGGTGCTGTAGCGTCTCCGGGACGATGATCAGTACGCGTTCAGCGGCGCCGGAAAGCAGTTGCTGATGCAGGATCATCCCGGCCTCAATGGTTTTACCCAAACCCACTTCGTCAGCCAGCAAAACGCGCGGGGCGTGACGACGACCAACATCATGAGCGATGTTGAGCTGGTGGGGGATCAGGCTGGTACGCTGGCCGCGCAAACCACTCCATGGCATACGGTACTGTTCGCTCTGAAATTTACGCGCGCGATAGCGCAGCGCAAAGCGGTCCATACGGTCAATCTGGCCGGCAAACAGGCGATCCTGTGGCTTGCTGAATACCAGTTTACTGTCGAGCAGCACTTCACGCAGCGTGACACCGGTTTCTTCGGTATCAAGGCGGGTTCCGATATAGGCAAGCAGGCCGTTTTCTTCTTTTACTTCATCGACATGCAGTTGCCAGCCTTCATGGCTCGTTATCGTATCGCCAGGATTGAACATCACGCGGGTCACGGGAGAATCACTGCGCGCATACAGACGGTTTTCGCCCGTCGATGAGAAAAGTAAAGTGACGGTTCGCGCATCCATGGCGACAACAGTACCAAGTCCCAGTTCGCTTTCTGTATCGCTGATCCAGCGTTGACCAAGTGTAAAAGGCATATATGTTCGGCTCTATATCTTTAATTGCAGGCAATACTCGTCATTTTCCGGGCTAACCCGGTTGTTGAGAGCATACGACCCCGCTACCAGGCTAATAAATCAGTGGTAGGGGTGTTAAATGGGTCCAGGAATGGAAAGGGCGCTATGGTACTGGATGGCGGCGGTTTCGTCACGCGTCAAAATAACCCCAGTTGCCCTGTGAGTAGTGTAGCAAAGTTATCATCAATAAAGGGAAGTATTCCCTCGGCAACCGGCTGTATCTGACGGGTCAGATAGTGCTCGTAATCGAGAGCAGATTGCTGGTAATCCACAGGTTCAGGGCCGTTTACCGTCCAGACATATTTAATGGTGCCACGGTTTTGGTACTGTGGCGCGCGACCTCGTTTTATATTCTGTTCATCGGCCAGTCGTGCCGCGCGAACATGTGGCGGAACATTACGCTGGTATTCACTTAACGGGCGGCGCAGGCGTTTGCGGTACACCAGTTGTGCATCCAGTTCACCTGCCATCAGACGGTCGATGGTCTCGCGGACAAACTCCTGATACGGCTCGTTACGAAAAATTCGCAAGTACAGCGCCTGCTGGAATTGTTGCGCCAGCGGTGTCCAGTCGGTGCGTACCGTTTCCAGCCCCTTGAACACCATGCGTTGCTCATCCCCTGCCTGAATCATCCCGGCGTAACGCTTTTTACTACCGGTATCTGCACCGCGAATGGTCGGCATCAGAAAGCGACAAAAGTGGGTTTCAAACTCCAGCTCCAGCGCGCTGGTCAGATTTTGTTGCTTCAGCGATTGCGCCCACCAGGCGTTGACATGGCTCACCAGCTCCCGGCCAATCCGAGCGGCATCGTCTTCCGAGTGCGCCTTTTTAAGCCAGACAAAGGTCGAGTCGGTATCACCATAGATGACGTCATAGCCTTGAGCCTCAATTAACGCTTTGGTCTGGCGCATGATCGCATGGCCGCGCATAGTGATTGACGAGGCCAGTCTCGGGTCGAAAAAGCGACAGGCGGTAGTGCCAAGTACGCCGTAAAACGCGTTCATGATAATTTTCAGCGCCTGCGAGAGCGGTTTATTTCCGTGGCGTTTTGCTTCTTCGCGCCCGTGCCAGATCTGAGTAACGATCTGCGGTAGGCAGTGTTTTTCGCGTGAGAACCAGGCGTCAAGAAAACCTTCGGTGCTGTGCTCCCGATCCGGCTGCGCCATCCCTTCGATAAGCCCCACCGGATCGATCAAAAATGTACGAATGATTGAGGGATACAGGCTTTTGTAATCCAGTACCAGCACGGAGTCGTACAGCCCAGGGCGCGAGTCCATCACATAGCCGCCGGGGCTGGCGTGTGCGGGAACTTCCCCCAGATTTGGCGCCACGTAACCCGCCCGGTGCATGCGCGGAAGGTAGAGGTGGCCAAAGGCGGCAACCGAACCACCATGACGGTCGACCGGCAGACCGTTGACCGTCGAGCGCTCCAGCAGAAAGGGCATGATCTCGGTTTTATGAAAAATACGCGTGACCAGCTCACAGTCTTTGAGATTGTAGGTGGCGAGCGCGGGTTTATCCTGGGCAAACCGACGGTCAATTTCGTCCATTCGGTCCCACGGGTTATCAATCGACTTTCCTTCGCCCAGCAATTCTTGCGACACCGTTTCCAGCGAAAATGACGAGAAATTCCAGAATGCGGATTTGAGCGCTTCAATGCCGTCAATGATCAGACGACCTTTGGCCTGCGCGAAGAACACGCCGTTTTTGAAGCCATGCTCGCGCCACTCCAGTTCGCTATTATCACGACCAAAACGCAGGGGGATACGATAACGTTCGGCATGCTTTTGCAGGACGCGTAAATCGAATTGCACCACGTTCCAGCCAATGATGACATCGGGATCGTGACGGGCAATCCAGTCGTTGAGCTTTTCCAGCAACTGCGGGCGGCTTGCCACGTACTCAAGGTCAAAATCCAGCTGCGAGGCATTGCCGTTTGCCGGGCCAAGCATGTAGACCATACGTTGCCCGCACCCTTCGAGACCGATGCAGTAGAGTTCCCCGTGCCGTGTGGTTTCGATATCCAGCGATACCCATTTTAGCGGTGGGCGATAGTCCGGGTTTGGCTTCAGGCGGGCATTTATCAGCGTGCCGTGATGTTTGTCGCCCTCGACCCAGACCGGGGACGTGATAAAGCGCTCCATCAGATATCGCTCCGGTGGGCGCACATCGGCCTCATAAACGGTGATGTCGTTCTCGCGCAGGAGCTTTTCCAGCCGTATAAGCTGGCGATGTGAGCGGCAATACAAACCCGAAACGGGCTGGCGGTGGAAATCTTGTAGCTGAAGCGGCGTCAGGCGATAGCCGTTTTCTGTACGCAATAATGATGTAACGCGCGGAACCTGACTGGTTGGTATAAACGCGACGGATTCCTGAGGTGCGAGCGTGACCAGCAGCGGCCCGTCGTCAGTAGCCAGCCAGAATGAGACTTCAGTTCCCTGCGGGGTGTCCCGCCAGTGCCGGGTTAAAATAAAGCCTGCCTGCGCCACGCTGTGTATCCATTAAAAAACCAGGCATGATTATAGCCTGGTTCTGATAGGTTTGCTGTGGTTTTATACAGTTGTCCTGTACCCGCAGAGACTACTGCCCGTAATAGGCTTTTGCGCCGTGTTTACGCAGATAGTGTTTATCCAGCAGGGTTTGTTGCATATCCGGCAGCTGCGGCGCGAGCTGGCGGCAGAAAATCCCCATATAGGCGACTTCTTCCAGCACGATGGCGTTATGCACCGCATCTTCGGCATTTTTTCCCCAGGCGAATGGACCGTGAGAGTGCACCAGTACGCCAGGCATCTGCGCTGCGTCAATGCCTTGTTTCTCAAAGGTTTCAACGATCACCTTACCGGTTTCCCACTCGTATTCACCGTTAATCTCGCTGTCGGTCATTTTACGTGTGCAGGGAATGGCGCCATAGAAATAGTCCGCATGGGTGGTGCCTGTCGCCGGAATCGACTGACCCGCCTGCGCCCAGATTGTAGCGTGGCGCGAGTGGGTATGAACAATACCGCCAATGCTCGGGAATGCCTGATATAATAAACGGTGCGTTGGCGTATCGGAGGAGGGCTTTTTCGTGCCTTCAACAACTTCCCCGGTGGCGATACTGACAACAACCATATCGTCGGCGGTCATGACGCTGTAATCGACGCCGGAAGGTTTAATCACAAACACGCCGAGTTCGCGATCGACGGCGCTAACGTTCCCCCAGGTCAGCGTCACCAGGTTGTGCTTTGGCAGCGCCAGATTCGCTTCCAGTACCTGACGTTTAAGATCTTCTAGCATGTTAACTCCTGAATGCCGGATGGCGCTTCGCTTATCCGGCCTACGGTGATTTGTAGGCCCGGTAAATGAAATGCCACCGGGCAATTCGTTTCGCCAATTAACGTTTGAATCCGTAATACACTTCGTTCCAGCGCAGCGCGTCCTTAAAGGCCGGCAGACGGGTATCGTTATCGATCACTGCGATCTCGATATCGTGCATTTCAGCGAACTGGCGCATATCGTTTAGATCCAGCGCATGGCTGAAGACGGTGTGGTGCGCGCCACCGGCAAGGATCCAGGCTTCGGATGCGGTTGGCAGATCCGGCTGGGCCTTCCACAATGCGTTAGCCACCGGCAGTTTCGGCAGGTCGTGCGGCGTTTGCACCGTGTCGATGCAGTTAACCAGCAGGCGATAGCGATCGCCGAGATCGATCAGGCTGGCAACCACTGCCGGGCCAGTTTTAGTGTTGAAGATCAGACGGGCAGGATCGTCTTTACCGCCAATACCGAGGTGCTGAACGTCGAGGATCGGTTTCTCTTCCACAGCGATTGACGGGCATACTTCCAGCATGTGCGAGCCGAGCACCAGATCGTTGCCTTTCTCGAAGTGGTAGGTGTAATCCTCCATAAATGAGGTGCCGCCCTGCAGACCGGTTGACATCACCTTCATGATGCGAAGCAGAGCGGCAGTTTTCCAGTCGCCTTCGCCTGCAAAACCGTAGCCTTGCTGCATCAGACGCTGTACGGCCAGACCCGGAAGTTGTTTCAGACCGTGCAAATCTTCAAATGTCGTCGTAAAGGCGTGGAATCCGCCTTGCTCCAGGAAGCGCTTCATTCCCAGTTCAATCCGAGCGGCTTCCAGTACGTTCTGACGTTTCTCACCATGGACTTGCGTAGCCGCTGTCATGGTGTAGGTGCTTTCGTACTCGTCGATCAGCGCGTTGATTTCGCCGTCGCTAATTGCATTCACCACCTGTACCAGGTCGCCAACGGCCCAGGTATTTACCGAGAAGCCGAATTTGATTTGTGCGGCAACTTTATCGCCGTCAGTGACCGCCACTTCGCGCATGTTGTCGCCAAAACGGCAGACTTTCAGATGGCGGGTATCCTGTTTGGACACCGCCTGGCGCATCCAGGAGCCGATGCGCTCGTGTGCTTGCTTATCCTGCCAATGGCCGGTGACCACGGCGTGCTGCTGACGCATACGCGCACCGATGAAGCCGAACTCGCGACCGCCGTGTGCGGTCTGGTTCAGGTTCATAAAGTCCATATCAATGCTGTCCCACGGCAGGGCGGCGTTGAATTGGGTGTGGAACTGCATCAGCGGCTTGTTGAGGATAGTCAGACCGTTAATCCACATTTTGGCCGGTGAGAAGGTGTGCAGCCAGACCACCAGACCTGCGCAGCGATCGTCATAGTTGGCATCACGACAGATAGCGGTAATTTCGTCAGGTGAAGTACCCAGAGGTTTTAATACCAGTTTGCAGGGCAGTTTAGCTTCAGTATTCAGTGCATTAACAACGTGCTCTGCATGTTGGGTTACCTGACGCAGGGTTTCCGGGCCATACAAATGCTGGCTACCAATCACAAACCACACTTCATAGTTATCAAAAATTGTCATTGTCGTGTCCTTAATGAGTCAGGGTTGCCAGGTCTACCGGGGCTTGCTGCGCCGGTGCGGCAGTCGGAAGGTATTGTTGTTCAGCGCTTACTGCCCACTGCTGGTAGCGGCGGTAAAGCTGTTCAAAACGTTGAGCCTGTTCTGGACGAGGTTGCATCGTCTTTTCCACGGCGCTCGCCATGTGTTGCTGGGCGGCTGGAATGTCTGCATGGACCTGCGCGGCAACGGCGGCGAAGATAGCCGCACCGAGCGCGCAGCACTGGTCTGAAGCGACAATCTGTAGCGGACGGTTTAGTACGTCACAGCAGGCCTGCATGATGACCGGGTTTTTACGCGCGATACCGCCGAGCGCCATGACGTTGTTCACCGCAATGCCTTGTTCGGTGAAGCATTCCATGATGGCGCGCGCGCCAAAGGCCGTGGCGGCAATCAGCCCACCGAACAGCGCTGGCGCATCGGTGGCCAGATTCAGGTCGGTAATGACGCCTTTCAGACGCTGGTTGGCATTGGGCGTACGGCGACCATTGAACCAGTCGAGCACCACTGGCAGGTGATCCAGCGACGGATTTTTCGCCCAGGCTTCAGTGAGCGCGGGCAGCAGCTGTTTTTGGCTGGCTTTAATCTGGGTTTTCAGTTCTGGGTGCTGCGCGGCAAGCTGTTCCAGCGGCCAGCTCAATACGCGGCTAAACCAGGCATAGATATCACCGAAAGCCGATTGTCCTGCTTCCAGACCGATAAAATGCGGCACCACGCTGCCATCAACCTGGCCGCAAATGCCTTTCACCGCGCGTTCGCCAACGCTGTGTTTATCGGCAATCAGAATGTCGCAGGTAGACGTGCCGATGACTTTCACCAGCGTATTGGGCTGTGCGCCTGCGCCGACCGCGCCCATATGACAGTCAAAAGCGCCGCCAGAAATCACCACGCTTTCCGGTAGCCCCAGGCGCTGCGCCCACTCGGCACACAGGGTGCCAACCGGCAGGTCCGCCGTGAAGGTATCGCCAAACATGGGATATTGCAGATGGCGGTTGAGGATGGGGTCGAGTTCGTCAAAGAAACTGGCTGGCGGCAGTCCCCCCCAGCTTTCATGCCACAGGGATTTATGCCCGGCGCTGCAGCGACCGCGACGAATATCCTGGGGGCGCACAGTATTGGAGAGCAGGGCCGGAACCCAGTCACATAGCTCAATCCATGAGACCGCTGCCTCGGCGACCGCGTGGTCCTGGCGAGTCACGTGCAGGATTTTTGCCCAGAACCATTCGCTGGAATAAATACCGCCAATATAGCGGGAGTAATCAGTCTTGCCCGGCGTATGGCACAGGCGAGTAATTTCTTCGGCTTCTTCGACCGCGGTGTGATCTTTCCACAGAACAAACATCGCATTCGGGTTTTCCGCGAACTCCGGGCGCAGCGCCAGTACGTTGCCGTCGGCATCGATGGGGGCCGGGGTTGAGCCGGTACTGTCAACGCCAATCCCGACCACTGCTGCACGTTGTTCCGCGCTCAGTTCGGCCAGTACGGTTTTCAGCGCCGCTTCCATGGATTCAATGTAGTCGCGCGGATGATGGCGAAACTGGTTGTTTGGGCCATCGCAATATTGCCCTTCCTGCCAACGTGGGTACCACTCAACGCTGGTGGCGATTTCTTCACCAGTGGCACATTCCACCGCCAAAGCGCGTACCGAATCACTACCAAAATCGAGGCCAATTGCAATCGCCATCGTCTTACTCCATCCAAAAATACGGGTATGGATAAACAGTAGTGAGAAGGGATAAAAACCGTCAGGCAGGATCCGCTAATCTTATGGACTAAAATGCTGTGGCATCACAAAGTGTGACGCCGTGCAAATAATCAATGTGGACATTTCTGCCGTAGTTATAGACACTTTTGTTAGCCGATTTTGACGTTGGCCTAGTATATGTTTTTTACAAATTGCTTTTCACAAGCGGGGTTGATGGTCCATTACCGTAAACACTGTGGCCCGCGGGGGCGACGGCGATGTTGTCTGGCGTAATATGGACAAATTGTTTCTTAGCAAAACCCAGGGAGTATTGAAATTATGGCTGAAACGCAAAACGATCCCCTCCTGCCGGGCTATTCGTTTAACGCACATTTGGTGGCGGGATTGACCCCCATTGAGGCGAACGGATACCTGGATTTTTTTATCGACAGACCGCTGGGGATGAAGGGCTATATCCTCAATCTCACCATTCGTGGGGAAGGGGTCATTAATAATCAGGGCAAGCAGTTTGTCTGTCGACCTGGCGATATTTTGCTTTTTCCACCCGGAGAAATTCACCACTACGGACGCCACCCGGACGCCAGCGAGTGGTATCACCAGTGGGTCTACTTCCGGCCACGCGCTTACTGGCAGGAGTGGCTGGCCTGGCCGGCCATTTTTGCCCAGACCGGTTTCTTTCGCCCTGATGAAGCGCATCAACCACATTTCAATGAACTGTTTGGGCAGATCATTAACGCCGGGCAGGGGGAGGGCCGCTATTCCGAACTGCTGGCGATTAATTTGCTGGAGCAATTGTTGCTCCGACGTATGGAAGCCATTAATGAGTCGCTGCACCCGCCAATGGACAACCGCGTTCGCGATGCTTGTCAGTACATTAGCGATCATCTGGCGGACAGCAATTTTGATATTGCCAGCGTCGCACAGCATGTCTGCCTGTCGCCTTCCCGTTTATCACACCTGTTCCGCCAGCAGTTGGGCATCAGCGTATTAAGCTGGCGTGAGGATCAACGAATCAGTCAGGCGAAGCTACTGCTGAGTACCACACGTATGCCTATCGCCACGGTGGGTCGCAACGTCGGTTTTGATGACCAGCTCTATTTCTCTCGCGTTTTCAAAAAATGTACCGGCGCCAGTCCGAGCGAGTTCCGTGCTGGATGTGAATAAAAAGTGAATGATGTGTCCTGAAAGTTGTCATAACTGGCAATCTATTCAGACAATTGATGGCTTGACGAAGTTGAGAAGGGTTATCAAAATCCCTGCTTCGTAAATCTGACGGACACATTATGCAAGCATTGCTGGAACACTTTATTCTCCAGTCCGCCCTGTACTCTCTGATCGCCGTACTTCTGGTGGCCTTTTTGGAGTCGCTGGCGCTGGTTGGTCTGATTCTGCCCGGCACCGTGATGATGGCGGGGCTGGGGGCGTTGATTGGCAGTGGCGAACTGAATTTCTGGCATGCCTGGCTTGCGGGCATTGTCGGTTGCCTGTTGGGGGATTGGATCTCCTTCTGGTTGGGTTGGCGCTTTAAAAAGCCGCTGCACCGTTGGTCGTTCATGAAAAAGAACAAGGCGCTGCTGGATAAAACGGAGCATGCGCTGCATCAGCACAGCATGTTTACCATTCTGGTGGGGCGTTTTGTCGGCCCAACGCGTCCACTGGTGCCGATGGTGGCGGGCATGCTGGATCTGCCTGTCGCAAAATTTATTGTGCCGAATATTATTGGCTGTGTGCTGTGGCCGCCGTTTTATTTCCTGCCGGGTATTTTGGCGGGTGCGGCAATCGATATTCCTTCCGATATGCAAAGCGGAGATTTCAAATGGCTGCTGCTGGCGACGGCGTTGCTGCTGTGGGTCGGAGGCTGGCTATGCTGGCGGCTGTGGCGCAGCGGCAAAGCGGCAGTCGATCGTTTAACCGCGTATTTCCCCCGCAGCCGTTTGCTGTATCTGGCGCCGTTGACGCTCGGGATCGGCGTGGTCGCACTGGTGGCGCTGTTGCGTCACCCGCTGATGCCGGTGTATATCGATATTCTGCGCAAAGTTGTGGGTTACTAACGATTCCTTTGCCGGATGGAGGCTTCGCCTTATCCGGCCTACGAAATAGGGGGGTTGATGCCCAATAGCGCTGAGGCGCTGGCTTGACCGCTTAGTAGCTCATCTGTTTTACCTTGCCACGCAATGCGTCCGTCGGCGACCACGATTGACCGGGGCGCAATTCGTGCCGCATCTTCTACGCTGTGGGAAACCATCAGCAGCGTAAGCTGCTTATCGCGGCAGACCTCGGCGACCAGGGTTAACATCTCCTGACGCAGCGCGGGATCGAGCGCAGAGAACGGTTCATCGAGCAGCAAAATGGGTTGCTCCCGCACCAGACAACGCGCCAGCGCCACGCGTTGTCGCTGCCCGCCTGAAAGCTCGCCGGGGAGTCGCTCCAGCAGTGAATCAAGCCCCATTTGCCGGGCGATGTGGTGCATTTTCTCCCGCTGAAGCGCGTTCAGTTTTAATCCCGGATTAAGACCCAGGCCGATGTTTTGTTGCACGTTCAGATGGCTGAACAGGTTATTTTCCTGAAACAGCATGGAAACGGGACGACGTGAAGGCGGGGTTGTGGTGTGATCTTCCCCTTCAATCATCATTGTGCCGCTGGCAGGCGCAAGAAAACCGGCAATCAGATTCAATAGCGTACTTTTCCCGGCGCCGCTGGGTCCGAGTATTGCTACCTGCTCACCGCGCGAGACCGACAACGTAAAGCGCATGGGCAAATGGTGGTAAAGCCATGTGATATCAATCAGTTTTAACATTTCGACCCGGCAATTTCTCAATAACGGTAAACAGCGTAAAGCACAGGATCAGCAGCAATAACGCCGTAACCGCGCCATCCTGACTGCGGTAAGAGCCAATCTGCTGATATAAATAAAACGGCAGGGTACGGAAATCCTCATTGCCAAATAACGCCACCACGCCAAAGTCGCCAATCGACAGTACGCAGGCAAACGCCATCGCCTGCGCCAGCGGGCGTTTCAGTGCCCGTAGTTCAACCACTTTCAGGCGCGACCATCCCTCAATTCCCAACGACTGGCACAACATACTGTAGCGTGCGGTCACGTCACGCATTGGGTTTTCCAGTACCTTCAGCGCGTAAGGGATCGCCATCAGCGCATTGGTGAAAATCACAATGCCGTCGGCAGATGCGGGGAGTCCAACGCTGTTATTGAGCAGCAGAAAGAAGCCGGTTGCCAACACTATACCCGGCATGGCGAGGATCATCATGCCGCTAAGCTCCAGCATCTGGCCTGCCAGCACCTGCTGTCGGGCGCGCAGTTCGCGACTGCTCCATAACAGCATCATGGTGAGTATCACGCACAATGCCCCTGCCGCCAGCGCGATGCGCAGTGAGGTTCCCAACGCCTGCCACAGGACAGGTTGCGTAAGTACATCCAGTACCTGGCGGTTAAGACCATCGACAATCACCGCCAGCAGCGGCGGCAGCAGCAACAACAGGGCAAGAATAATCAGCAGCGAATCTGTCAGGCGGCTGTGCATACGATCGTCAGGATCGCGCCAGCCCTGAACCAGCGTGGTGCCCGGCGCAATAGCGCGGCTCAGACGTTGGCTGAGTAGCACCAGCGCTAAACAACACAGCATCTGGATCAACGCCAGCATAGCGGCCCGGGCGGGATCATAATCAAAGTTCAGCGCCTGATAGATAGCCAGCTCAATGGTGGTTGCCTGCGGCCCGCCGCCCAGCGACAGAACGGTGGCGAAGCTGGCGAAGCACAGCATAAAGATGAGCGCCGCGACGGGAAGGATCTGACGGCGTAACCATGGCCATTCAACAAAGCGGAAGAAATGCCAGCCGCGGATGCCCAACTGCGCGGCTAACTGTCGCTGTTCGCCGGGAATATTTTCCAGCGACTGCAACAGCAGACGGCTGGCCATCGGCAGATTGAAAAAAACGTGCGCCAGCAGGATGCCCTGCAAACCGTACGGCGAAAACGTCCACTCCAGCCCGAATGTCTGCCAGAGCGAGGCTAACCAGCCCTGACGGCCATACACGCTGAGGATGCCAAAGACCGCGACCAACACTGGCAGGATTAACGTCATCGCGCACAGGCGTAGCAGCGCCAGACGTCCGGGGAAACGGCGGCGATAAAGCGCTCTGGCAAGGAAGATTGCCGGGACAACCGACAGCACTGCGGATAAAAAAGCCTGCCAGAACGAAAAGCGCACCACGTGCCACAGGTAGTCGTCTCGCCACAGCGAGAGCCACTCACCTTGTGGAGCGTTAAACCATAGCGCCAGAAACGCGGCCAGGGCAACCGCCACCATCAGCGTGGCGGCAGAAAGCCCTGGAACCAGCCAGCCGGGAATTAACGGCTGACGGCGCGTTGCCATTCGCTAATCCATGTCTGACGCTGGGCCGCAACCTGCTGCGGTGTAAATTCCAGCGCGGTAGCCGGTTTATTCAGTTGCTCAAATCCTGACGGAAGAGCAACCTGCGTCACCGGATACATCCAGTTGCCGGTCGGAATGGCATTCTGGAATGCCGGAGACACCATAAACTTGAGGAATTTCTCCGCCAGTTCCGGCTGCTTGCTGGCCGCGGTGCGGGCGGCGACTTCCACCTGCAAATAGTGACCTTCACTAAATTCAGCGGCGGCGTAGTTATCTTTTTTCTCGTCAATGATGTGATAGGCCGGAGAGGTGGTGTAGCTCAATACCAGATCGCTCTCACCTTTCAGGAATAACCCGTAGGCTTCGCTCCAGCCCTTAGTGACGGTGACGGTTTTGGCTGCCAGTTTCTGCCATGCCTCCGGCGCTTTGTCGCCATAGACTTTTTGCATCCATAACAGCAGGCCCAGACCCGGCGTGCTGGTGCGCGGGTCCTGATAAATCACGCGCCATTTCTGATCGCTTTCGACCAGTTCTTTCAGGCTCTTTGGCGGATTCTTCAGCTTGTTTTTGTCATACACGAAGGCGAAGTAGCCGTAATCAAACGGGACAAAGGTGTCATTTTTCCAGCCGCCGGGTACGTTAACGGCGTCGTTTGCGACACCGCTTTTGGCGAACAGTTTGGTTTGCGTAGCGGCGTCCAGCAGGTTGTTATCCAGCCCCAGTACGACGTCGGCTTTGCTGTTTTTTCCTTCCATGCGCAGGCGGTTAAGCAGCGAGACGCCATCTTCCAGCGCGACCAGCTTCAGTTCGCAGTTGCAGTCCGCTTCAAAGGTTTTTTTGATTGTCGGGCCAGGGCCCCAATCGGCGGCGAACGAATCGTAGGTATAGACGGTCAGTACCGGTTTGGCGAAGGCAGGCGCTGCGCACAGCAGTAAAAGCGGAAGACATTTTTTAAACACTTTGCACCTCAAGAGTTGGGTGGCAAAGGACTTGAGGAACAGACTCAAATCCCTTCGCCGGCATTATCCGGATCAGGTTCGACGGGTATCTCTCAGCCCATACACTTCATCATTCACGTTGCCTCTGTGTTGGCTGCGCTCGCTCACCCCAGTCACATAGTTATCTATGCTCCTGGGGACTCACTCGCTTGCCGCGTTACTCGGCTTGCAGCCTCGCCCCTTCGGGGCCAGCGCGAGCGCTGTTCAAAACGCTCTAGCGTTTTGTGATGCAACGTGAATGATTTTGTGTATGTTTTTTATTTAGCACCCCGTTGAGAACGGCGTTAGTGTAGTGATTTTGTTGCCAGGCAGCAATTAAGAGCTGGCTCTTACGGATCCGGCGGCGCAAACCATGCCGATTTAAAATCAAACCAGCCGAGGGTATTCATACGCAGCCCGCGCATGCTTCGCTGTCCCTGAATGATCAGCCAGTGGTGGATCAACGGCACAATGGCCTTTGTGGCGAGCAGTTGTTGGCACCATGCCGCCAGGCTCATTTCACCCGTTCGCCAGCGGGCCGCATCGTTTTCCCAGTCACGCGAGATACAGTTTTGCAGTAACGGGACTTCGCAGAGATGCGCGAACAACGAGAAGTCCAGCGGTAGGGTAAAGTTGGCGCTGTTAAGCCAGATATCACTGACTATTTCACCTGCATGCCACTGATCGTAGTCGATCTCCTGAATATTTAACTGTACCTGATGCTGCGCCAGCAGCGTTTTCATGATCTGCGCGATAATCCGGTGTTCGATGTGATCGCGGTAGTAAGTGAGGGTTAGTGTTTCCAGCCCGGCCGGTTTTTCGCCATGCCCGGGCCTGGCGTGGTGCCAGCGGGGGAGTAACCCATAGGCGGGAAACCACAGTTGCTGATACTGCTCGTCGGCGTGGCAGATTAAATTCGTCGGTGAGAGAACGCGGCTTGCCCACTCGCGGACCTCCTGGTTCGCGCCACGATGGGTTCGCGCATCAAACAACAGGTAGTAGCAGCCTTCTTCGAGGCGGCTTTCGATCGCTTTTTCATCTTCCGTGGGACCTTTTAGCGTCAACCCGCCGCCAGGTTCTTCGCCGATGTCAGGTAATACCCACACGTTAACTTCATCGATCAGTGCCCGGTAGCCGAAGTAATCATCAAAGGCGCGAATTTTTAGTTGGTTATTAGTATTGCGCATCACGGCATAGGGGCCAGTGCCAATCGGCTGGCTGGAGAAGTTATTTAGCGTTTCCCATTCTCGCGGCAGGATCATGGCGGGGACTTGCCCCAGCAACCACGGAAGCCAGCGATCGGGCTGGGCAAGATGAATATCCAGCGTCCAGGCCGTGGGCGAGACGATTTGCGTAATGTGCGAGTACAGCGGCAGTGCGTTGATGCGCTGTAGCGAGGTAATGACATCTTCCATTTCCAGCTCGCGGCCATGGTGGAAATGGATCCCCGGGCGCAGGAAGAATCGCCAGTGTAAAGGCGAAATTTGCTGCCAATGATGGGCAATGTCGGCTTCCAGTTCCCCATTTTCCTCATTTACCAGAATTAAGGAACTGAAGATTTGCCGGGCAATATGGGTTTCGGAGCGGCGTAACGCCGTGCCGGGGAGCAGATTGTGCATAGGGCGATAGTAGAGGACGCGCATGATGTGCCGCCCCTGGCGAAAACTGCGTCCCAGGTGAGAAACCAGCATTTGTCTGACGGCCGTTTTATCACCGACCAGTTGCACCAGTTGATCGATACGATCCTGTTCCAGTAGGTCTTCTGCCCGCTGCTGCTGGAGCGCCAGCCCGGTATAGAGAAATGTCAGGCGCGAGCGTTTACCCCGGCCAACTTCAGCTTCCCACGTTAACCAGCCGCGATCCTGCATGGTATTAAGCAGGGTGCGCATATGGCGGCGCGAGCAGCTCAGCAGCTCCGCCAGTTCGTTCAGCGTCGTATCTTGCGTTTTGCCGTCACAGCATTGCCACAGACGGATGAACTGTTGTTGCAAACGACCAGAAGACATAAAAGGGGAACTCCTGCGGAAAACTCAGCAATTTTATTTTCCCTATATTAAGCCAATAATAGATTTCGATGAAGCGATGAGACAACGAAGGGGTCATCTATGCGTCAGTTCTGGTTGAAGTACTTTACTGCGACGGAAAAATCGTCCTGGTTGGCTTGCCTGAGCGCACCGCAGCGCTTAAAGATGCTCGAGGAACTGATGCAGTGGGAGGTGACAGCCTGACCTCCGAATTGCGAGTTGCAGACATCATGTGTGACTGAGTATTGGTGCAGGCTGTATCCTGCCATTATCTCTGAGCATCGCTGGTGGCTATTTTTTCACATGGCAAGGCGCGAACAGTGAAATTTGGTGAATCAAATAAGGTGTGAGCAACACAGCTATGTGAAAAAATGGCCCCAGCCCTCCGGGACGCGTGTAAAAAACGCATACTCTGCGTTGTCAGGCTTGGGAATAGATTTCTATACCCAGCGCCCTCCGCCTGGATTATGCGTTTTTTACCCAGCGTCGATGCCAGATATAATGGCAGGATACAGCCTCGTTCACCCGCCAGCAGATTTTTTCTGCTGGCTTTTTTCGTATCAGCCCAGCCAATAGGGATAACAATGCTCTGGATTATGACCATGGGACGGCGCCTCAACGGCGTTTATGCGGCATTTATGCTGGTCGCTTTTATGATGGGTGTGGCCGGGGCGTTACAGGCCCCCACGCTGAGCCTGTTCCTGAGCCGTGAAGTCGGGGCGCAGCCATTTTGGGTCGGGCTGTTTTACACCGTCAACGCTATTGCCGGGATCGGAGTCAGCCTTGGTCTGGCGAAACGATCCGACAGCCAGGGCGATCGGCGCAAACTGATCATGTTCTGTTGTCTGATGGCAATCGGCAACGCGCTGCTATTTGCCTTTAATCGCCACTATCTCACGCTGATCACCTGCGGTGTGCTGCTGGCTTCGCTGGCAAATACCGCCATGCCGCAGCTGTTTGCGCTGGCGCGGGAATATGCCGATAGCTCGGCGCGCGAAGTGGTGATGTTTAGCTCGGTGATGCGTGCGCAGCTTTCGCTGGCGTGGGTCATTGGGCCGCCGCTGGCCTTTATGCTAGCGCTGAATTACGGCTTCACGGCGATGTTTTCCATTGCTGCAGGCATTTTTGCGATTAGCCTGGTACTGATCGCGCTGATACTGCCGTCTGTGGCGAGGGTGGAGCAACCTGTCGATGTGCCGCTGGAACAGACCGGCGGTTGGCAGGACAAAAATGTGCGCATGTTGTTTATTGCCTCCACGCTGATGTGGACCTGCAATACCATGTACATCATTGATATGCCGCTGTGGATTAGCCTGGATCTGGGCTTACCGGACAAGCTGGCCGGGATCCTGATGGGGACGGCGGCTGGGCTGGAAATTCCGGCGATGATTCTGGCGGGCTACTATGTGAAACGCTTTGGTAAGCGGCGCATGATGATCGCGGCCGTAGCGGCGGGCGTACTGTTTTATCTCGGTTTGATCTTCTTTCACAGCCGCACGGCGCTGCTGGTTCTGCAACTGTTTAACGCGGTGTTTATCGGCATTATCGCCGGGATAGGCATGCTGTGGTTTCAGGACCTGATGCCCGGGCGCGCGGGTTCTGCGACCACATTATTCACCAACAGTATTTCAACGGGTGTCATTCTGGCGGGAGTGATTCAGGGCGCTGTGGCGCAAAGCTACGGGCATTTTGCCGTGTACTGGGTGATTGCGGCGATTTCTGTGGTCACGCTGGTGATGACCGGGCGGGTGAAGGACGTTTAGCTTTTAGTCATGTTGCCGGATGCGCAGCGCATCCGGCGTCACAATGACTAGCGCATAAATGCGGGCTGCTTGTCTTCGTATTCGGTGATGGCGGCTTCGTGCTGCAGCGTCAGCCCGATGCTGTCCAGACCGTTCAGCATGCAGTGGCGGCGGAAGTCGTCGATTTTAAAGCCGTATGTTTTATCACCTGCTTTCACCACCTGTGCTTCCAGATCCACTTCAAATTTAATGCCCGGATTGGCTTTCACCAGCGCAAACATTTCATCGACCTGCGCGTCGCTCAGGGTTACCGGCAGCAGTTGGTTATTGAAACTGTTGCCGTAGAAGATGTCGGCGAAGCTTGGCGCAATCACCACCTTAAAGCCGTAGTCGGTCAGCGCCCACGGCGCATGCTCGCGTGAAGAGCCACAGCCAAAGTTTTCCCGCGCCAGCAGAATCGACGCGCCTTTATATTCCGGGAAGTTCAACACGAATTCCGGATTAGGCTGTTGACCCTTTTCGTCCAGGAAGCGCCAGTCGTTAAACAGATGGGCGCCAAAACCGGTGCGCGTGACCTTCTGCAAAAACTGTTTAGGGATAATTGCATCGGTATCGACGTTGGCGGCATCCAGTGGGACAACCAGGCCGGTATGCTGGGTAAATTTCTCTGCCATGGTAGTTTCCTTATTTGATGCTGCGAATGTCGGCGAAGTGGCCGGTAACGGCGGCGGCGGCGGCCATGGCCGGGCTGACTAAATGCGTGCGACCACCGCGGCCCTGACGACCTTCAAAGTTACGGTTGCTGGTGGATGCACAACGCTCGCCTGGGTTCAGGCGGTCATTATTCATGGCCAGACACATAGAACAGCCCGGTAAGCGCCATTCAAATCCTGCTTCGATAAAGATCTTGTCCAGACCTTCCGCTTCCGCCTGCGCTTTCACCGGACCAGACCCCGGCACCACCAGTGCCTGTACGCCCGGCGCGACTTTGCGCCCTTTGGCGATTTCCGCCGCAGCGCGTAAATCTTCAATGCGCGAGTTGGTGCAGGATCCGATAAACACTTTATCGATAGCCACTTCTGTTAACGGAATGCCCGGTTTCAGTCCCATATATGCCAGCGCTTTTTCAGCCGATGCGCGTTCAACGGGATCGGTAAATGATGCCGGATCGGGGATATTATCGTTCACGGAAATAACCTGACCCGGATTCGTTCCCCAGGTCACCTGCGGCGCGATCTCTTCTGCTTGCAGGGTGACGACGGTATCAAACGTTGCGCCGTCGTCGGTTTGCAGCGTTTTCCAGTACTCAACCGCGTGGGCAAAATCCTCGCCTTTCGGCGCATGCAGGCGACCTTGCACATAGTTAAAGGTCGTTTCATCCGGTGCGACCAGACCCGCTTTAGCACCCATCTCAATCGCCATGTTGCACAGGGTCATACGGCCTTCCATGCTCAGCGCGCGGATGGCTTCGCCACAAAACTCAACTACGTGTCCGGTACCGCCCGCGCTACCGGTTTTACCGATAATCGCCAGCACGATATCTTTCGCCGTGATACCCGGCGCGGCTGTGCCGTTGACTTCAATCTTCATGGTTTTGGCGCGGCCCTGTTTCAGGGTCTGGGTCGCCAGTACGTGTTCAACTTCTGAAGTACCGATACCGAACGCCAGCGCACCGAACGCGCCGTGGGTAGCGGTGTGGGAGTCGCCGCAGACGATGGTCATACCCGGCAAAGTTACACCTTGCTCAGGCCCCATCACGTGGACGATACCCTGATACGGGTGGTTCAGGTCGTACAGCTCGACGCCAAATTCATTGCAGTTTTTGATCAGTTCCTGCATCTGAATACGCGCCATTTCGCCGGAGGCGTTAATGTCTTTGGTTTGCGTCGAGACGTTGTGGTCCATGGTGGCGAAAGTCTTACCCGGCTGGCGCACTTGACGTCCATGCGCGCGCAGGCCATCAAATGCCTGCGGGGAGGTGACTTCATGCACCAGATGGCGGTCGATGTACAGCAGCGGGGTTTCGTTTTGCGCCTCAAAGACAACGTGCGCATCAAACAATTTTTCGTATAACGTTTTAGCCATGATTACACCCCTTCTGCGACGTAACGGGCAATGATGTCGCCCATTTCATCGGTACCGACTGCGGCAGCGCCACGGGCTAAGTCACCGGTGCGAATGCCTTCTTCTAATGCGCGGTTGATGGCGCTCTCAATTGCGGTTGCCGCATCGTTGGCATCCAGGCTATAGCGCAGCAGCAGCGCCAGCGACAATATCTGGGCGATAGGGTTAGCAATGTTTTTCCCGGCGATATCCGGGGCAGAGCCGCCAGCAGGCTCGTACAGACCAAAGCCTTGTTCATTCAGGCTCGCGGACGGCAACATACCCATTGAACCGGTAATCATGGCGCATTCGTCAGACAGGATGTCGCCAAACAGGTTGGAACACAGCAGGACGTCGAACTGAGAGGGATCTTTGATCAGCTGCATGGTGGCGTTGTCGATGTACATGTGCGTCAGTTCAACGTCCGGATATTCATTCGCAATTTCATTGACGATTTCGCGCCACAGAATAGAGGTTTGCAGCACGTTAGCTTTATCAATCGACGTGACTTTACGGCGACGCTGGCGAGCTGACTCAAACGCGATACGCGCAATACGTTCGATCTCGAAACGGTGATATACCTCGGTATCAAAGGCTTTTTCATGCTGACCGCTGCCTTCGCGACCTTTTGGCTGACCGAAGTAGATCCCGCCGGTCAGTTCACGCACGCACAGGATGTCGAAACCGTTAGCGGCGATATCGGCGCGCAGTGGGCAAAACGCTTCCAGCCCCTGGTACAGCTTTGCCGGGCGCAGGTTGCTGAATAATTTGAAATGCTTACGCAATGGCAGCAGCGCACCACGCTCCGGTTGCTGGTTTGGCGGCAGGTTTTCCCATTTCGGGCCGCCAACGGAGCCAAACAGAATGGCGTCAGCTTGCTCACAGCCTTCAACCGTTGCCGGCGGCAGCGGCTGACCGTGGTTATCGATGGCGGCGCCACCTACATCGTAGTGGCTGGTGGTAATGCGCAGGTTAAAACGGTGGCGAATTGCGTCCAGTACTTTCAAGGCTTGCGCCATCACTTCCGGGCCAATACCGTCACCCGGCAAAACAGCAATATGGTAATTCTTCGACATCACACGGTTTCCTTGTTGTTCTCGTTGTTCTGAGCTTTGCGTTGCAATTCTTTTTCGACTTCTTCGGCACGCCAGATATTGTTCAGCACATGGACCATCGCTTTGGCGGAAGACTCGACGATATCTGTTGCCAGACCGACGCCGTGGAAGCGACGACCGTTGTAGTTAGCGACGATATCCACCTGACCCAGCGCATCTTTACCGTGCCCTTTGGCGGTCAGGCTGTATTTCACCAGTTCGACGTTGTACTCCGTCACGCGGTTGATGGCCTGATAAATGGCATCAACCGGACCGTTACCGTTCGCCGCTTCGGCTTTGACGTCTTCACCGCAGGCCAGCTTGACGGAGGCGGTTGCAATGTCATTCGAACCAGACTGCACGCTGAAGTAATCCAGACGGAAATGTTCTGGCTCTTCCTGCTGTTTGTTAATAAAGGCCAGCGCTTCCAGGTCGTAATCAAATACCTGACCTTTTTTATCCGCCAGCTTCAGGAAAGCGTCGTACAAGTTGTCCAGATTATATTCATTTTCTTTATAGCCCATCTCGTCCATACGGTGTTTCACCGCGGCGCGTCCGGAGCGGGAGGTCAGGTTCAACTGCACCTGATTCAGGCCGATGGATTCAGGCGTCATGATTTCGTAGTTTTCACGATTTTTCAGTACGCCGTCCTGATGAATGCCGGAGGAGTGCGCAAAGGCGCCGCTCCCGACAATCGCTTTGTTTGCCGGAATGGGCATGTTGCAGATTTGGCTGACTAACTGGCTGGTACGCCAGATCTCCTGGTGATTAATGCGGGTTTGTACGTTCAGGATATCTTTGCGCACTTTGATCGCCATGATCACTTCTTCCAGTGAGCAGTTACCAGCGCGTTCGCCGATACCGTTCATCGCGCCTTCCACCTGGCGCGCGCCGGCGTGCACGGCCGCCAGCGCGTTGCCGACGCCCAGACCTAAATCATCATGGGTGTGTACGGAGATGATGGCTTTATCGATATTCGGTACGCGTTCATACAGACCGGAAATGATTGCGCCAAATTCGAAAGGCATGGTGTAACCGACGGTATCGGGGATATTGATGGTTTTGGCACCCGCATTAATGGCGGCTTCTACCACGCGAGCCAGGTCTGCGATAGGCGTACGACCAGCGTCTTCGCAGGAGAATTCCACGTCATCCGTATAATTACGCGCTCGCTTAACCATATAGACTGCTCGCTCGATAACCTCATCCAGCGTGCTGCGTAATTTTGTTGCGATATGCATCGGCGAGGTGGCGATAAACGTATGAATGCGGAAAGCTTCAGCGACCTTCAGGGATTCTGCAGCAACATCGATATCTTTTTCAACACAGCGCGCTAAGGCGCAAACGCGGCTGTTCTTAACCTGACGAGCGATGGTCTGCACCGACTCAAAGTCACCGGGTGAAGAGACCGGGAAACCCACTTCCATCACGTCAACGCCCATACGCTCGAGCGCCAGCGCAATCTGCAGTTTTTCTTTCACACTCAGGCTTGCCTGTAACGCCTGTTCTCCGTCGCGTAAGGTGGTATCGAAAATAATGACTTGCTGGCTCATGGTTTAGGTCCTTGGTCTTTAGGGCGCCTTGCTTCGAGCATAAAAAAACCCGCGCAACGGCGCGGGTTTCTGTCTTAACTGGAGC
This sequence comes from Citrobacter freundii complex sp. 2025EL-00176, assembly GCF_053309355.1. Lineage (NCBI taxonomy): Bacteria > Pseudomonadati > Pseudomonadota > Gammaproteobacteria > Enterobacterales > Enterobacteriaceae > Citrobacter > Citrobacter freundii complex sp. 2025EL-00176. Next base: position 125,154 of record NZ_JBRYHT010000006.1, read on the forward strand.
TGACTTAATGCTGAATGTCGTCCACCAGTCTACCGCGCAACGAAGATGCGTTTAGTAGTAGTAGACCGTTGAAACGAGCAATGTAAGTCATCAATTAAGCTCCAGGCGAATGCGATATGCTTTTAGTGGTACTGGATATGAACTTCGATGTCAACTCCATCCTCTGTAAATGCCCCTGTAGCAGAGGAAAGTTTAGGCAAAACTTAAGCGAATTGTGCTGAATTTTTTACCATATATAAAATTAATCCGCTGATGCTTGTACATATTTTTTATGATTAGACATATTTAAGCATATTTGCTTGCAATTACTGTAACCATCGGTTGAAGTAGTGGACCTGTTTGAGATTTTATATCTGTATGATTTGCCTGTTTTTATACTAATTCTGAATGGATGGGAAGAGAGCAAACGCTCATAATTGATAAATTAATGTTAACTTTTAATGTATTAATAATATAAACATTTAATTAAAACTTAAATATACATTCATAATGTGTATGATTGTGTATTCGCCGTGCTTATGGTTATATTGTTTTTGAAATTTAAACATATGAATCATCGTGCAGTGACCTCTGCCACACTGCGCTCGCATTGCTCTTTTGTTCATTTAGGTTTGTACCTTTATGTTTTCCTAATTTTAATGTTTTTCCTTTTTCTCATTTTATATGTATGGTAAATCATATTAACGGAGGTTATTTCTTCACTCCGTCTGGGAAAAGGGAGTTTAGAGTGACAGTGGAGTTAACTATGCCAGAAGTAAAAATAATAGATAAACCCAATTTTTTAGAGCCAGGAAAACCACAGCTTCGCATGGTTGACCTTAATCTTTTAACCGTTTTTGATGCGGTAATGCAGGAACAGAATATTACCCGCGCTGCACATACTTTGGGGATGTCGCAACCTGCGGTCAGTAATGCGGTAGCACGCCTGAAGCTCATGTTTAATGATGAGCTTTTTGTTCGTTATGGTCGTGGGATCCAGCCGACAGCAAGAGCTTTCCAGCTGTTTGGTTCCATTCGTCAGGCATTGCAATTAGTGCAAAACGAACTGCCTGGATCGGGTTTCGAGCCAGCAAGCAGCGAACGTGTATTCAATCTTTGCGTATGCAGCCCATTAGATAATATCCTGACATCATTGATTTATAATCGGGTTGAACAAGTCGCGCCAAACATTAATGTCGTATTTAAATCTTCACTCAATCAAAATACCGAGCATCAACTACGTTACCAGGAAACGGAGTTTGTTATTAGCTATGAAGAATTCCGTCGTCCAGAATTCTCAAGTATTCCGTTATTCAATGATGAAATGGTATTAGTGGCGAGTAAAAAGCATCCGCGCATTAGTGGTCCATTATTGGAAAGCGACCTTTATAATGAGCAGCACGCAGTGGTTTCGTTGGACCGCTTCGCATCTTTCAGCCAGCCGTGGTATGACACACCGGATAAACAATCCTGCGTCGCTTACCAGGGTATGGCATTAATTAGCGTTCTTAATATTGTGTCGCAAACGCATCTGGTTTCGATTGCGCCACGTTGGTTGGCAGAAGAGTTCGCAGATTCGTTAGAACTTCAGATATTGCCTCTACCTTTAAAATTGAACAGCCGGACATGTTATCTTTCCTGGCATGAAGCTGCGGGCCGGGATAAAGGACATCAATGGATGGAAGAGCTGTTGGTCTCCGTCTGTAAGCAATAGCATTCAGCAGAACAAGCCGGATAATACATCTGGTTTGTTCTGCTTTTTTCTTTGTGTATGAAATTTTATGCTGAAATCCACTTTTCAGGTTTAGCCAAAAGTGTAAAAAAATAGAGTAATAGCTGTAAGTCCCCCTTTTTAAGCGATTATTTATCATATCATTTACTTATCCTGGTTTAATTCTCCATTAAATCGACGCTTTCCTCCGTTTTATTCTTATTTGCTCCGACGCTACCCCTGCGGAGTCAATTGCCATGCGTCATCGTCAGCGGTTAATGTGTTGTTAAACCGTTTTTCATTATAAGAGTGAGGCAAGCCATGGAGATGTTGTCTGGAGCCGAGATGGTCGTCCGATCGCTCATCGATCAGGGTGTAAAGCAGGTATTCGGTTATCCCGGGGGGGCCGTCCTCGATATTTATGATGCGCTGCATACGGTCGGTGGTATTGATCATGTTCTGGTCCGTCACGAGCAGGCCGCGGTACACATGGCTGATGGCCTTGCGCGCGCCACGGGGGAGGTGGGCGTCGTATTAGTCACTTCCGGACCAGGCGCTACCAACGCCATCACCGGGATAGCAACGGCTTATATGGATTCTATTCCGCTGGTGATCCTCTCTGGGCAGGTCGCAACGTCGCTGATTGGCTATGATGCCTTCCAGGAGTGTGACATGGTGGGCATATCCCGCCCGGTGGTGAAGCACAGCTTCCTGGTCAAACAAACGGAAGACATCCCACAGGTGCTAAAAAAAGCCTTCTGGTTGGCGGCAAGCGGTCGTCCGGGGCCTGTGGTGGTGGATTTGCCGAAGGATATTCTGAATCCAGCTAAGAAACTGCCTTATAGCTGGCCGGAGTCGGTGAGTATGCGTTCGTATAATCCGACGACGACCGGACATAAAGGGCAGATAAAACGCGCTCTGCAGACGTTAGTCGCGGCTAAAAAACCGGTTGTGTACGTGGGTGGTGGTGCCGTGAATGCCGCCTGCCATGAGCAGTTGGGCCAGATTGCTGAAGCACTTAATCTGCCTGTAGTTTCCTCGCTGATGGGGTTAGGCGCGTTTCCGGCAACACATCGCCAGGCGTTGGGGATGCTGGGCATGCATGGAACTTACGAAGCAAACATGACCATGCATCATTCCGATGTGATCTTTGCCGTCGGCGTACGCTTCGACGATCGAACGACCAATAACCTGGTAAAATATTGCCCAAATGCGACCGTGCTGCATATCGACATCGATCCGACCTCTATTTCGAAAACCGTCACTGCGGATATTCCGATTGTCGGCGATGCGCGCCTGGTACTCGATCAGATGCTCGAACTACTGCCGCAGGAGAAATCCCAGCAGCCGCTGGATGATAACCGTGACTGGTGGCAACAGATTGAACACTGGCGCGCCCGTCAGTGCCTGAAATATGACACGCAAAGTGAAAGCATTAAGCCACAGGCGGTGATTGAAACCATCTGGCGTCTGACGAAAGGGGATGCGTATGTGACCTCTGACGTTGGCCAGCATCAGATGTTTGCCGCACTCTACTATCCGTTCGATAAACCACGCCGTTGGATTAACTCAGGCGGCCTCGGCACCATGGGATTTGGATTACCTGCGGCGTTAGGCGTAAAAATGGCATTGCCGGATGAAACGGTAGTGTGTGTTACCGGCGATGGCAGTATTCAGATGAATATCCAGGAACTGTCGACGGCGCTGCAATATGAGCTGCCGGTATTAGTGCTCAACCTGAACAACCGCTATCTCGGCATGGTCAAACAGTGGCAGGACATGATCTACTCCGGACGTCACTCACAATCTTATATGCAGTCGCTGCCCGATTTTGTGCGCCTTGCCGAGGCTTATGGGCATATTGGTATCCAGATTAACCATCCTGAAGAACTGGAAAGCAAACTAAGTGAAGCGCTGGAGCATGTGCGCAACCGTCGTCTGGTGTTTGTCGATGTCACCGTTGATGGCAGCGAGCATGTCTACCCGATGCAGATTCGTGGGGGCGGTATGGATGAAATGTGGTTAAGCAAAACGGAGAGGACCTGATTATGCGCCGGATATTATCGGTATTGCTGGAAAACGAGTCGGGTGCCTTGTCGCGTGTGATAGGCCTTTTCGCCCAGCGTGGATACAATATTGAAAGCCTGACCGTCGCGCCCACTGACGATCCAACCTTATCGCGAATGACGATCCAGACGGTAGGGGATGAGAAAGTCCTGGAGCAGATCGAAAAGCAGCTACACAAACTGGTGGATGTTCTGCGCGTTAGCGAACTGGGGCAGGGCGCCCATGTTGAACGAGAGATCATGTTGGTGAAAATCCAGGCCAGCGGCTATGGTCGGGAAGAGGTGAAACGCAACACGGAGATTTTCCGTGGGCAAATCATCGACGTCACGCCGTCCATTTACACCGTACAGTTGGCGGGCACCAGTGATAAGCTGGATGCGTTCCTGGCAACATTACGGGAAGTTGCCAAAATTGTAGAGGTAGCCCGTTCCGGCGTGGTGGGGCTTTCTCGCGGCGATAAAATCATGCGCTAATAGTCGCCTGTAGGCCTGAGAAGCACAGCGCCATCAGACATCATCGCGGCGGTCATGCCAGATGGCGGCGTAAACGCCTTATCCGGCCTACAGGTAACGTACCCGTTTTCGCTGATGCTACCTGCTGCGCTTTTTTTTTGCGAAATCAGCAGTAACCAGAGACAAAAGCGGTTGCCGCAGTCATTATTCTGCGCTTAGATGTTAAGAAACTTAACCCATGCCATCACAAAGGTTATGGTTTGTACATTTTACGCAAGGGGCAATTGTGAAACTGGATGAAATCGCTCGGTTGGCCGGCGTTTCGCGAACGACTGCAAGCTACGTTATTAATGGCAAAGCAAAGCAATATCGCGTAAGCGACAAAACGGTTGAAAAAGTCATGGCGGTGGTGCGTGAGCATAATTACCACCCGAATGCCGTGGCGGCCGGGCTGCGTGCTGGACGCACACGCTCTATCGGGCTGGTGATCCCGGATCTTGAAAACACAAGCTATACCCGGATCGCAAACTATCTGGAGCGCCAGGCGCGTCAGCGCGGGTATCAACTGTTGATTGCCTGCTCTGAAGATCAGCCAGATAACGAAATGCGCTGTATTGAGCATCTTTTACAACGCCAGGTTGATGCCATCATTGTGTCGACTTCCTTGCCGCCAGAACATCCGTTCTATCAGCGCTGGGCAAACAGTTCATTCCCGATTGTGGCGCTGGACCGTGCGCTGGATCGCGAACATTTCACCAGCGTGGTGGGCGCGGACCAGGACGATGCGGAAATGCTGGCGCAGGAGTTACGTAAATTCCCTGCAGAAACCGTGCTCTATCTGGGCGCGCTCCCTGAATTATCCGTCAGCTTCCTGCGTGAGCAGGGTTTCCGTACCGCATGGAAAGACGATCCGCGTGACGTGCATTTCCTCTACGCCAACAGCTATGAGCGGGAAGCGGCAGCACAGCTATTTGATAAATGGCTGGAAACGCATCCAATGCCTCAGGCGCTGTTTACCACATCGTTTGCTCTGTTACAGGGGGTGATGGATGTGACCCTGCGTCGCGATGGGCAGTTGCCGTCTGATTTGGCGATAGCGACTTTTGGCGATCACGAACTGCTCGACTTCCTGCAGTGTCCGGTTCTCGCGGTGGCGCAACGCCATCGTGATGTAGCGGAACGCGTGCTGGAGATTGTGCTGGCAAGTCTGGATGAGCCGCGTAAACCAAAACCTGGATTAACGCGTATACGGCGTAATCTGTACCGTCGCGGTATTCTGAGCCGTAACTAAGTTGCCTCATTTGATGACGTCAACGGCATAAGCCTCTGACGTCATCAAATATTCTATTCTCAGAAATAACCTCATTATAATTAAGAATATTCTTTAGAATTATCTGAAATTGATTCTTGAATTATGCCGAATTAAAAATGCAACTCGCCATTTTTGGGTTATTGAAGCGTAAAGATGCGTTACGGTTGTATTATTTTGTTACATGCTTGTGGGGATTTGCCGAATTAACAAACACTTTGCAGCCCTATGGCGACAACCTCACGCTGACCTCGCTCCTGCACGGCATACAGACTGATTAACTGGTACTGTTATCTCGCTGCATATTGTCCTAAAATGCCGCTCGCGTCGCAAACTGACACTTTATATTTTCTTTTGATGATATTCAGTTGTTTTAAACAATCATGAGTTGTTGGATTTTTTTCTTACAAATATTCATGACGTTAATTTGCTTCGTTTGCTGTACGGAATTTGTTCAACGCTGATATTAGCCGTAAACAATGTGTTTTTTGCTCCGCTTAGCGCCGTGACTTGCTTGACAAGGTTTTCCTCCGCTCCGTAAACTCCTTTAAGTGGGATTTTGTGGGATAAAGTGGTAATCGGGGGTGAGACTGGCATGTTCCGGGGAGCAACGTTAGTTAATCTCGACAGTAAAGGGCGCTTATCGGTGCCCACCCGTTATCGGGAGCAACTGCTCGAGAGCGCTACCGGTCAAATGGTTTGCACCATTGACATCCATCACCCGTGCCTGCTGCTGTACCCCCTGCCTGAATGGGAAATTATCGAGCAGAAGTTATCGCGTCTGTCGAGCATGAATCCAGTTGAGCGTCGCGTACAGCGTCTGTTGTTGGGGCATGCCAGCGAATGTCAGATGGATAGCGCTGGCCGATTATTGATAGCGCCCATTCTGCGGCAACACGCGGGGCTAACGAAAGAAGTGATGCTGGTTGGGCAGTTCAATAAGTTTGAGCTGTGGGATGAAACGACCTGGTATCAACAGGTCAAGGAAGATATCGACGCTGAGCAGTCTGTTACCGGCGCGCTGTCGGAACGATTGCAGGATTTGTCTCTATAAAATGATGGAAAATTATAAACATACAACGGTATTGCTGGATGAGGCCGTCAACGGTCTGAATATTCGTCCAGACGGTATCTACATTGACGGGACATTTGGTCGCGGTGGTCATTCACGTCTGATCCTCTCACAGCTTGGCGAAGAGGGACGTTTACTGGCTATCGATCGCGATCCGCAGGCTATTGCCGTTGCACAGACGATTACCGATCCCCGTTTCTCCATCGTTCATGGACCTTTCTCTGCGCTGGCTGACTATGTCGCCGAGCGCGGACTTACCGGTAAGATCGACGGGATTCTTCTCGATCTTGGCGTGTCTTCACCGCAGCTTGATGACGCGGAGCGCGGTTTCTCGTTTATGCGTGACGGTCCGTTGGATATGCGTATGGATCCAACACGCGGTCAGTCCGCAGCCGAATGGCTGCAAACCGCCGATGAAGCGGACATTGCCTGGGTGATTAAAACCTTTGGCGAGGAGCGTTTTGGCAAACGCATTGCTCGCGCCATCGTAGAGCGCAATCGCATCGAACCGATGACCCGCACCAAAGAGCTGGCGGAAGTGATTGCGGCGGCAATGCCGGTGAAAGACAAATTCAAACATCCCGCGACCCGTACCTTCCAGGCGGTGCGCATCTGGGTGAACAGTGAACTGGAGGAGATAGAGCAGGCGCTAAAAAGCTCGCTCAGCGTGCTGGCACCAGGTGGTCGCCTTTCGATTATCAGTTTCCACTCGCTTGAAGACCGCATTGTGAAACGCTTTATGCGTGAACAAAGCCGTGGTCCTCAGGTTCCGGCTGGAATACCGATGACGGAAGCGCAGATCAAAAAGCTGGGCGGCCGTGAGTTAAGAGCACTAGGCAAGATGATGCCGGGTGAAGAAGAGGTAGCTGAAAATCCTCGTGCCCGTAGTTCAGTTCTGCGTATTGCAGAGAGGACGAACGCATGATCAGCAGAGTGACAGAAGCCCTCAGCAAAGTTAAAGGATCGATAGGAAGCAACGAGCGCCATGCCTTGCCTGGCGTGATCGGTGACGATCTTTTGCGGTATGGGAAGCTGCCACTCTGCCTGTTCATTTGCATTATTTTGACGGCGGTTACCGTCGTGACAACAGCACACCATACGCGGTTACTGACCGCGCAGCGTGAGCAACTGGTTCTGGAGCGAGATGCGTTGGATATCGAATGGCGCAACTTGATCCTTGAGGAGAACGCGCTCGGCGACCATAGCCGTGTTGAACGGATCGCAACGGAAAAGCTGCAAATGCAGCATGTTGATCCCTCACAAGAAAATATCGTAGTACAAAAATAAGGATAAACGCGACGCATGAAAGCAGCGGCAAAAACGCACAAACCAAAACGCCAGGAAGAACAAGCCAACTTTGTCAGTTGGCGTTTTGCGTTACTGTGCGGCTGTATTTTGCTGGCATTGGGTTTCCTGCTGGGGCGCGTTGCCTGGCTGCAAATCATCGCGCCGGATATGCTGGTGCGTCAGGGCGACATGCGTTCCCTGCGCGTACAGGAAGTCTCCACATCGCGTGGGATGATTACCGATCGTTCCGGCCGTCCGCTGGCGGTGAGCGTTCCGGTGAAGGCAATTTGGGCCGACCCGAAAGAGGTGCATGACGCAGGCGGCGTGAGCGTTGGTGAACGCTGGAGAGCGTTGTCGACTGCGCTGAATCTCCCGCTTGACCAGTTGGCTTCCCGCATTAACGCCAACCCGAAAGGGCGCTTTATCTATCTGGCGCGTCAGGTTAACCCTGACATGGCCGACTATATCAAAAAACTCAAACTACCAGGTATTCACCTGCGTGAAGAATCCCGTCGTTACTATCCTTCCGGAGAAGTGACCGCTCACCTCATTGGCTTTACTAACGTTGACAGCCAGGGGATTGAAGGCGTTGAGAAGAGCTTCGATAAGTGGCTCACCGGACAGCCGGGCGAACGTATCGTACGTAAAGACCGCTATGGCCGCGTAATTGAAGATATCTCCTCTACCGACAGCCAGGCGGCGCATAACCTCGCGCTGAGTATTGATGAGCGTTTACAGGCGCTGGTCTACCGCGAACTGAATAATGCCGTGGCGTTCAACAAAGCGGAGTCCGGCAGCGCCGTGCTGGTGGATGTCAACACCGGTGAAGTGCTGGCGATGGCGAACAGCCCGTCATACAACCCCAATAATCTCTCCGGTACGCAAAAAGATGTCATGCGTAACCGTACCATTACCGACGTGTTTGAACCGGGTTCTACCGTCAAACCCATGGTGGTAATGACGGCGCTGCAGCGTGGAGTGGTACGCGAAAATACCGTACTCAATACGATTCCTTACCGAATTAATGGTCACGAAATCAAAGACGTGGCGCGTTATAGCGAATTGACCCTTACCGGGGTTTTGCAGAAGTCGAGTAACGTCGGTGTTTCTAAGCTGGCGTTAGCGATGCCGTCCTCAGCGTTAGTAGATACTTACTCACGTTTTGGGCTGGGAAAAGCGACCAATTTGGGGTTGGTCGGAGAACGCAGTGGCTTATATCCTCAAAAACAACGGTGGTCTGACATAGAGAGGGCCACCTTCTCTTTCGGCTATGGGCTAATGGTAACCCCGTTACAGTTAGCGCGAGTCTATGCAACGATCGGCAGCTATGGCGTTTATCGCCCACTGTCGATTACCAAAGTTGACCCTCCTGTTCCGGGCGAGCGTATTTTCCCGGAAGCGACCGTTCGTACCGTGGTGCACATGATGGAAAGCGTGGCGCTGCCCGGAGGCGGCGGCGTGAAGGCGGCGATTAAAGGCTATCGCATCGCCATCAAAACCGGTACGGCGAAAAAAGTAGGGCCGGATGGCCGCTACATCAACAAATACATTGCTTATACCGCAGGCGTTGCGCCTGCGAGTCAGCCGCGCTTCGCGCTGGTTGTTGTTATCAACGATCCGCAGGCGGGTAAATACTACGGTGGCGCCGTTTCCGCGCCGGTCTTCGGTGCCATCATGGGCGGCGTACTGCGCACCATGAACATCGAACCGGATGCTCTGGCAACGGGCGATAAAAGTGAATTTGTGAATAATCAAGGCGAGGCAACAGGTGGCAGATCGTAATTTGCGCGACCTTCTTGCTCCATGGGTGCCGGGTGCACCGGAGCGAGCACTGCGGGAGATGACGCTCGACAGCCGTGTGGCTGCATCGGGCGATCTCTTTGTAGCAGTATTGGGTCATCAGGCGGACGGGCGTCGGTATATCCCGCAGGCGATAGCGCAAGGTGTGGCTGCCATTATTGCAGAAGCAAAAGATGAAGCGACTGACGGTGAAATCCGTGAAATGCACGGCGTTCCGGTTATCTATCTCAGCCAGCTTAACGAACGCTTATCTGCACTGGCGGGCCGTTTTTACCACGAGCCTTCTGAAAAAATGCGTCTGGTTGGCGTGACCGGGACCAACGGTAAAACCACCACTACTCAATTGCTGGCGCAGTGGAGCCAACTGCTGGGCGAAACCAGCGCGGTCATGGGAACAGTAGGCAATGGTCTGCTGGGTAAAGTGATCCCGACGGAAAATACCACCGGTTCAGCCGTGGATGTTCAGCATGTGCTGGCGGGGCTGGTTGCACAGGGTGCAACGGTTGGCGCGATGGAAGTCTCTTCCCACGGTCTGGTTCAGCATCGCGTCGCGGCGCTGAAGTTTGCCGCATCGGTATTTACTAACTTAAGCCGTGACCACCTCGACTACCACGGTGACATGGAACATTACGAAGCGGCGAAATGGCTGCTGTATTCCACGCACCATTGCGGTCAGGCCATCGTCAATGCGGATGATGAGGTTGGCCGCCGCTGGCTGGCGAAACTTCCGGATGCGGTTGCCGTTTCGATGGAAGACCACATCAACCCGAACTGTCATGGTCGTTGGTTAAAAGCGGTTGAGGTGAGGTATCACGACAGCGGGGCAACGATTCGCTTTACCTCCTCATGGGGTGACGGCGAAATTGAAAGCCGCCTGATGGGGGCGTTTAACGTCAGCAATCTGCTGCTGGCGCTGGCAACGCTGCTGGCGCTGGGTTATCCGTTAGCTGATTTACTGAAAACAGCGACACAATTGCAGCCGGTTTGCGGGCGCATGGAAGTGTTCAGCGCACCGGGTAAAACCACCGTTGTGGTTGATTATGCCCATACCCCGGATGCGCTGGAAAAAGCGCTGCAGGCGGCGCGTCTGCACTGTACAGGCAAACTGTGGTGCGTTTTTGGCTGCGGCGGCGATCGCGACAAAGGCAAACGGCCGCTGATGGGCGCGATTGCCGAACAATTTGCTGATGTTGTCGTGGTGACTGATGACAACCCACGTACCGAAGAGCCACGCGCCATCATCAACGACATTCTGGCGGGGATGCTGGATGCCGGACAGGCGAAGGTGATGGAAGGTCGCGCAGAAGCCGTGACTAACGCCATCATGCAGGCGAAAGAAAACGACGTGGTGCTGGTGGCCGGCAAAGGTCACGAAGACTACCAGATCGTTGGCTCACAGCGTCTTGACTATTCTGACCGCGTCACGGCAGCTCGCCTGCTGGGGGTAATCGCATGATTAGCGTAACGCTCAGCCAGCTGGCGGAAATCCTCCGTGGCGACCTAAAAGGGGGCGATCTGACCCTCGATGCAGTGACAACCGATACGCGTAAAGTGACGCCTGGCTGCCTGTTTGTGGCGCTGAAAGGCGAACGCTTTGATGCCCACGATTTTGCCGACAAGGCGAAAGACGGTGGGGCTGGCGCGCTGTTAGTCAGCCGTCCGCTCAATATTGATTTACCGCAGGTTATTGTAAAAGACACCCGTCTGGCGTTCGGTGAACTGGCTGCGTGGGTTCGCGCCCAGGTTCCGGCGCGCGTGGTCGCGCTGACCGGCTCATCCGGCAAAACGTCTGTTAAAGAGATGACCGCCGCGATTCTCAGTCAGTGCGGCAAAACGTTATATACCGCAGGCAACCTGAACAACGACATCGGGGTGCCGATGACGCTGTTGCGCTTAAACAACGATTACGACTATGCCGTGATTGAGCTTGGCGCCAATCATCAGGGCGAAATCGCCTGGACCGTTGGCCTGACGCGCCCGGAAGCGGCGCTGGTGAACAATCTTGCTGCCGCGCATCTGGAGGGTTTCGGCTCTCTGGCGGGTGTTGCGAAAGCAAAAGGTGAAATTTTTAGCGGTCTGTCAGCGAATGGTATCGCCATCATGAATGCTGATAACAACGACTGGCTGAACTGGCAGAGCATCATTGGCGATCGCAAAGTCTGGCGCTTCTCCCCGAATGCGGCCAACAGCGACTTTTCGGCGACCAACGTTCACGTGACCTCACACGGCACGGAGTTTTCGCTGCAAACGCCAACCGGAAGCATTGATGTTCTGCTGCCGCTGCCGGGTCGTCACAACATTGCTAACGCCCTGGCGGCGGCTGCGCTCTCTATGGCGGTAGGCGCGACGCCTGAGGCGATCAAAGCGGGCCTGAAGGATCTGCAAGCGGTACCGGGGCGTCTGTTCCCAATTCAACTGGCAGAAAATCAGCTGCTGCTGGACGACTCCTACAACGCTAACGTAGGTTCGATGACCGCAGCGGTACAGGTGCTGTCCGAAATGCCGGGCTACCGCTTGCTGGTGGTGGGCGATATGGCAGAGCTTGGCGCGGAAAGCGAAGCATGTCACGTACAGGTAGGTGTTGCTGCGAAAACCGCGGGCATCGACCGTGTACTGAGTACAGGGAAACTGAGTCAGGCAATTAGCGACGCCAGCGGCGTGGGCGAGCATTTTGCGGATAAAACCGCGCTGGTCGCGCATCTCAAGGCGCTGATTGCAGAACATCAGATCATGACGATTTTAGTGAAGGGTTCACGTAGTGCCGCCATGGAAGAGGTAGTACGCGCATTACAGGAGAATGGGACATGTTAGTTTGGCTGGCCGAACATTTGGTCAAATATTATTCCGGCTTTAACGTCTTTTCTTATCTGACGTTTCGCGCCATTGTCAGCCTGCTGACCGCGCTGTTCATCTCTTTGTGGATGGGCCCGCGCATGATCGCCCGCCTGCAAAAAATGTCCTTTGGACAGGTCGTACGTAACGACGGTCCGGAATCACACTTCAGTAAACGCGGTACGCCGACCATGGGCGGGATTATGATCCTCACCGCGATTGTTATCTCCGTACTGCTGTGGGCATACCCGTCGAACCCGTACGTCTGGTGCGTGCTGGTGGTATTGGTCGGGTACGGCATTATTGGTTTTGTCGATGACTACCGCAAAGTGGTACGCAAAGACACCAAAGGCCTGATCGCACGCTGGAAATATTTCTGGATGTCGGTAATTGCGCTGGGCGTGGCCTTTGCGCTGTACCTGGCGGGGAAAGATACCCCGGCGACCGAACTGGTCGTGCCGTTCTTCAAAGACGTGATGCCGCAACTGGGACTGTTCTACGTCCTGCTGGCGTACTTCGTGATTGTGGGGACCGGTAACGCGGTCAACCTCACCGACGGCCTTGATGGTCTGGCGATTATGCCAACCGTGTTTGTGGCTGCGGGTTTTGCGCTGGTGGCATGGGCGACCGGTAACATGAACTTCGCCAACTATCTGCACATTCCGTATTTACGCCATGCCGGTGAACTGGTGATCGTCTGTACGGCGATAGTTGGCGCAGGGTTGGGCTTCCTGTGGTTTAACACCTATCCGGCGCAGGTCTTTATGGGCGACGTCGGATCGCTGGCGCTGGGCGGCGCGCTGGGCATTATTGCCGTGCTGCTGCGTCAGGAGTTCCTGCTGGTGATCATGGGCGGCGTGTTTGTCGTAGAAACGCTGTCGGTCATTCTGCAGGTCGGTTCCTTTAAGCTGCGCGGACAGCGCATCTTCCGTATGGCGCCGATTCACCATCACTATGAACTGAAAGGCTGGCCGGAACCGCGCGTGATTGTGCGCTTCTGGATTATTTCGCTGATGCTGGTGCTGATTGGCCTGGCAACGCTGAAGGTACGTTAATCATGGCTGATTACCAGGGTAAAAAAGTCGTCATTATCGGTCTGGGTTTGACCGGGCTGTCCTGCGTGGATTTCTTCCTGGCGCGTGGCGTGACGCCGCGCGTGATGGATACCCGCGCGACGCCGCCGGGCCTGGATAAATTACCGGAAGCGGTTGAGCGCCATGTTGGCAGTCTGAATGATGACTGGCTGCTGGACGCCGATCTCATCGTCGCCAGCCCTGGTATTGCCCTGGCGCACCCTTCGCTGAGCGCTGCCGCCGATGCGGGGATTGAAATTGTCGGTGACATCGAGCTGTTCTGTCGCGAAGCGCAGGCGCCGATCGTTGCGATCACCGGTTCTAACGGTAAAAGCACCGTTACGACGCTGGTTGGCGAAATGGCGAAAGCGGCCGGTGTGAACGTAGGGGTGGGCGGTAACATTGGCCTGCCCGCGCTGATGCTGCTGGATGACGAGCGCGAGCTGTATGTTCTGGAACTGTCGAGCTTCCAACTGGAGACGACCTCCAGCTTACAGGCCGTAGCCGCCACCATTTTGAACGTCACCGAAGATCATATGGACAGGTATCCGTTTGGCTTGCAGCAGTATCGTGCGGCCAAACTGCGCGTTTATGAGAATGCGAAGGTCTGCGTGGTCAATGCGGATGATGCGCTGACCATGCCGGTTCGTGGTGCCGATGAGCGTTGCGTGAGCTTTGGCGTCAACATGGGAGACTATCACCTTAATCGTCAGCAGGGCGAAACCTGGCTGCGGGTGAAGGGTGAAAAAGTTCTGAACGTGAAAGAGATGACGCTTACCGGCCAGCATAACTATACCAACGCCCTGGCAGCGCTGGCGCTGGCTGATGCTGCGGGTCTGCCGCGGGCGTCGAGCCTGAAAGCGCTGACCACCTTTACCGGGCTGGCGCATCGTTTCCAGTTGGTACTGAATCATAACGGTGTGCGTTGGATCAACGATTCAAAAGCGACCAACGTGGGCAGTACCGAAGCGGCGCTGAATGGGCTGCACGTTGACGGTACGCTGCACCTGCTGTTGGGCGGCGACGGGAAATCCGCTGACTTTATGCCGCTGCAACGTTATCTGAACGGCGACAACATTCGTCTGTACTGCTTTGGTCGCGATGGCGCGCAGCTTGCCGCGCTGCGACCTGAGGTTGCGGAACAAACTGAAACCATGGAGCAGGCAATGCGTCTGCTCGCGCCGCGCGTGAAGCCGGGTGATATGGTGCTGCTGTCGCCCGCCTGTGCCAGCCTCGATCAGTTCAAGAGTTTTGAGCAACGCGGTGACGTCTTTACGCGCCTGGCGAAGGAGTTGGGTTGATGCGTTTATCTCTCCCTCGTCTGAGAATGCCGCGCTTACCGGGACTGGGTGTCCTGGCGTGGATCTTCGCGGCACTTAAAGGCTGGGTGATGGCTTCGCGTGATAAAGACGCGGACAGCCTGATCATGTATGACCGCATGCTGCTATGGCTGACCTTTGGTCTGGCGGCAATTGGTTTCATCATGGTGACATCGGCATCAATGCCCGTGGGGCAACGTCTGGCGGGCGATCCCTTCCTGTTTGCTAAACGTGACGCGCTGTACATCTTCCTGGCGTTCTGTTTGGCGATGGTCACGCTGCGGTTGCCGATGGAGTTCTGGCAGAAGTACAGCACCACGATGCTCATCGCCTCGATCATCATGCTGCTGATCGTGCTGGTAGTGGGGAGCTCCGTTAACGGGGCATCGCGCTGGATTGCTCTGGGGCCGCTGCGTATTCAGCCTGCGGAATTTACCAAGCTGTCGCTGTTCTGTTATCTCGCCAACTACCTGGTACGCAAGGTGGATGAAGTGCGAAACAACCTGCGCGGCTTCCTGAAACCGATGGGCGTGATCCTGGTGCTGGCGGTGCTGCTGCTGGCGCAGCCTGACCTCGGTACGGTGGTGGTGCTGTTTGTTACCACGCTGGCGATGCTGTTTCTTGCCGGGGCTAAATTGTGGCAGTTCATTGCGATTATCGGCATGGGGATATCGGCGGTCGTACTGCTGATCCTTGCCGAACCGTATCGTATTCGACGCGTAACCTCTTTCTGGAATCCATGGGAAGATCCGTTCGGCAGCGGATACCAGCTGACGCAATCGCTAATGGCTTTTGGCCGCGGTGAGGTTTGGGGGCAAGGGTTAGGCAACTCAGTCCAAAAACTTGAGTATTTACCGGAAGCGCACACCGACTTCATCTTCGCCATCATTGGGGAAGAGCTGGGTTATATCGGTGTGGTATTGGCACTTTTAATGGTATTCTTCGTCGCTTTTCGCGCGATGTCGATTGGCCGTAAAGCGCTGGAAATTGACCACCGTTTTTCAGGCTTTTTAGCCTGCTCCATCGGGATCTGGTTTAGCTTCCAGGCGCTGGTAAACGTCGGCGCGGCGGCAGGTATGCTGCCAACCAAAGGCCTGACGCTGCCGTTGATCAGTTATGGTGGTTCCAGTTTGTTGATAATGTCGACGGCCATCATGTTTTTGTTACGTATTGATTATGAAACGCGTCTGGAAAAAGCCCAGGCGTTTACACGAGGTGCACGATGAGTGGTCAACCGAAGCGGTTAATGGTGATGGCAGGCGGTACCGGCGGGCATGTGTTCCCGGGGCTGGCGGTCGCGCACCATTTAATGGCCCAGGGCTGGCAGGTTCGTTGGCTGGGCACCGCCGATCGTATGGAAGCGGACTTAGTGCCGAAGCATGGCATTGAAATTGACTTTATTCGCATCTCCGGTCTGCGTGGCAAAGGCGTTAACGCTCTGCTTGCCGCACCCGTGCGTATTTTTAACGCCTGGCGGCAGGCGCGCGCCATCATGAAGCAATTCAAGCCTGATGTGGTGTTGGGTATGGGCGGCTACGTCTCAGGTCCCGGCGGTTTAGCCGCATGGTCATTAGGTATTCCGGTCGTACTGCATGAGCAGAACGGCATAGCGGGATTAACCAATAAATGGCTGGCAAAGATTGCAACGAAGGTTATGCAGGCTTTTCCTGGCGCTTTCCCGAATGCGGAAGTGGTCGGCAACCCGGTTCGCACGGACGTGCTGGCGCTGCCATTACCCGAAGCGCGTCTTGCTGGACGTGAAGGCCCAGTTCGTGTGCTGGTGGTCGGTGGTTCTCAGGGCGCACGCGTCCTCAACCAGACTATGCCACAGGTTGCCGCAAAGCTTGGCGAGGCGGTGACTATCTGGCATCAGAGCGGTAAGGGCGCGCAGCAGACCGTTGAACACGCTTATGCAGAGGCGGGACAACCGCAGCATAAGGTTACTGAGTTTATTGATGATATGGCCGCCGCTTATGCGTGGGCAGATGTTGTCGTGTGCCGTTCCGGCGCGCTGACGGTGAGTGAGATTGCCGCCGCAGGCTTGCCTGCGCTGTTTGTGCCGTTCCAGCACAAAGACAGACAGCAGTACTGGAATGCGTTGCCGCTGGAAAAAGCGGGCGCCGCCAAAATTTTAGAGCAACCACAGTTTACTGTGGATGCTGTCGCCAGCACCCTTGCCGGGTGGTCGCGAGAAACTTTATTAACCATGGCTGAACGTGCGCGCGCCGCATCCATACCGGATGCCACCGAACGCGTTGCAAATGAAGTGAGCCGGGCTGTCCGGGCGTAATTGTGGTGATGCCTTTTGCATCGCATGAACTAAGAAGTTAATGGCTAAAGAATGAATACACAACAACTGGCAAAACTGCGTTCCATCGTGCCCGAAATGCGTCGCGTTCGGCACATTCACTTTGTCGGCATCGGTGGTGCTGGTATGGGCGGTATTGCCGAAGTTTTGGCCAATGAAGGTTATCAGATCAGCGGTTCTGACTTAGCGCCGAATCCGGTGACGCAGCAGTTGACGAATCTCGGCGCCACGATTTTCTTCAACCATCGCCCTGAAAACGTGCGCGATGCGAGCGTGGTGGTGGTCTCCAGTGCGATTTCTGCGGATAACCCGGAAATTGTTGCGGCGCATGAAGCGCGTATTCCGGTGATTCGTCGTGCTGAGATGCTGGCGGAGTTAATGCGTTTTCGTCACGGCATCGCCATTGCGGGGACGCACGGTAAAACCACGACCACGGCGATGGTCTCCAGTATTTACGCGGAAGCGGGGCTGGATCCAACCTTTGTTAACGGCGGTCTGGTGAAGGCTGCTGGCGTTCATGCGCGCCTGGGTCATAGCCGTTATTTGATTGCCGAAGCGGACGAGAGCGACGCGTCGTTCCTGCATTTACAGCCGATGGTGGCGATTGTCACCAATATCGAAGCCGACCATATGGATACCTACCATGGCGACTTCGAAAATTTAAAGCAGACGTTTATTAATTTCCTGCATAACTTGCCGTTTTATGGTCGTGCGGTGATGTGCGTTGACGATCCGGTGATCCGCGAACTGTTACCGCGCGTGGGCCGTCAAACCACAACCTATGGTTTCAGTGATGATGCTGATGTACGTGTTGAAGACTACCAGCAGATTGGCCCGCAGGGTCACTTCACCCTTGTGCGTCAGGGGATGGCCGATCTCCGCGTAACGTTAAACGCGCCTGGCCGCCACAATGCGCTGAACGCCGCGGCTGCGGTGGCGGTTGCGACGGAAGAAGGCATCGAAGACGACGCGATTCTGCGTGCGCTGGAGAGCTTCCAGGGGACAGGGCGTCGTTTTGACTTCCTCGGCGAATTCCCGCTTGAGCCGGTGAACGGTAAAACCGGGACCGCGATGCTGGTCGATGATTACGGCCATCACCCCACGGAAGTGGACGCCACAATTAAAGCCGCGCGCGCGGGCTGGCCGGACAAAAATCTGGTGATGCTGTTCCAGCCGCATCGGTATACGCGCACGCGCGATTTGTACGACGACTTTGCCAACGTGCTGACTCAGGTTGATACGCTGTTGATGCTGGATGTATACGCCGCGGGTGAAGCCGCCATTCCGGGCGCTGACAGCCGCTCGCTGTGCCGTACTATTCGTGGTCGCGGTAAGATCGATCCTATTCTGGTATCCGATCCGGCCCTGGTGGCAGAAATGTTGGCACCAGTATTAACCGGCAACGATCTGATTTTGGTGCAAGGTGCTGGAAATATCGGCAAAATTGCGCGTTCCTTAGCTGAAATCAAACTGAAGCCGCAAAATCCGGAGGAAGAACAGCATGGCTGATAAAATCGCGGTCCTGTTAGGAGGTACCTCCGCAGAGCGAGAAGTGTCGCTGAATTCCGGCGCGGCCGTACTGGCAGGGTTACGCGAAGGTGGTGTCGATGCCCATCCGGTTGACCCGAAAGAGGTTGATGTCACTCTTCTGAAATCAATGGGTTTTCAGAAGGTGTTTATTGCTCTGCATGGGCGTGGTGGTGAAGATGGTACGCTGCAGGGCATGCTGGAGCAGATCGGCCTGCCGTATACCGGCAGCGGCGTCATGGCTTCCGCGATCTCAATGGACAAACTGCGCAGCAAGCTGCTGTGGCAGGGCGCAGGTTTACCCGTCGCGCCATGGGTTGCGTTGACCCGCGCTGAGTTCGAAAAAGGTCTTAGCAATGAAGTGGTTGCAAAAATCTCTGCGTTAGGTTTGCCGCTGATTGTGAAGCCAAGCCGTGAAGGCTCCAGCGTAGGGATGTCAAAAGTTGAAGAAGAAAATGCTTTGCAGGGTGCATTAGCATTGGCTTTTCAGCATGATGAAGAAGTACTGATTGAAAAATGGCTCAGTGGCCCGGAATTTACAGTTGCGATACTCGGCGAAGAAATTTTACCGTCAATACGTATCCAACCGGCGGGAACCTTCTATGATTATGAGGCGAAGTATCTCTCTGATGAGACACAATATTTCTGCCCTGCAAGTCTGGAAGTAGAGCAAGAGGTTCAATTACAGGATTTAGTCCTGAAAGCGTGGACCACCCTGGGCTGTAAAGGTTGGGGTCGCATTGACGTCATGCTGGACAGCGATGGCCAGTTTTATCTGCTGGAAGCCAATACCTCTCCGGGTATGACCAGCCACAGCCTGGTGCCGATGGCGGCGCGTCAGGCGGGCCTGAGCTTCTCGCAGTTGGTGGTAAGAATTCTGGAGTTGGCGGACTGATATGTCGCAGGCTGCGCTGAACACGCGAAACGGTGATGAAGAAGAAGTAAACTCCTCACGCCGCAATAATGGAACGCGTCTTGCAGGAATACTGTTCCTGCTGACAGTGCTGTGCACCGTGTTTGTCAGCGGCTGGGTAGTGTTGGGATGGATGGAAGATGCGCAGCGTTTGCCGTTGTCAAAACTGGTGTTAACCGGCGAACGGCACTACACGCGCAATGATGATATCCGTCAGTCCATTCTGGCGCTGGGTGCGCCGGGAACCTTTATGACCCAGGATGTGAACATCATCCAGAGTCAGATTGAACGCCTCCCGTGGATTAAACAGGCGAGCGTGAGAAAGCAATGGCCTGATGAATTGAAGATTCATCTGGTTGAATATGTGCCAATTGCGCGTTGGAATGACCAACACATGGTGGATGCCGAAGGCAATACGTTCAGCGTCCCAACCGGTCGGGCCAATAAGCAGGTATTACCCATGTTGTACGGACCGGAAGGCAGCGCAAGCGAAGTGCTGCAAGGGTTCCGCGATATGGGGCAGGTGCTGGCTAAGGATAGATTCACCCTGAAGGAAGCGGCGATGACCGCTCGTCGTTCCTGGCAGTTGACGCTGAATAACGATATTAAGCTCAATCTGGGCAGGGGCGATACGATAAAACGTTTGGCTCGCTTTGTGGAACTCTACCCGGTTTTACAGCAGCAGGCGCAAACCGATGGCAAACGGATTAGCTACGTTGATTTGCGTTATGACTCAGGAGCGGCAGTAGGCTGGGTCCCCTTGCCTCCTGAGGAATCTAATCAGCAACAGAATCAGGCACAGGCAGAACAACAATGATCAAGGCGACGGACAGAAAACTGGTAGTTGGACTGGAGATTGGCACCGCGAAGGTAGCCGCTTTAGTAGGGGAAGTTCTGCCCGACGGTATGGTCAATATCATTGGCGTGGGCAGTTGCCCATCGCGAGGTATGGATAAAGGCGGGGTGAATGACCTTGAGTCAGTGGTGAAATGCGTACAGCGCGCCATTGACCAGGCTGAGCTGATGGCAGATTGCCAGATATCCTCGGTGTATCTGGCGCTTTCCGGCAAACATATTAGCTGTCAGAATGAAATTGGTATGGTGCCCATTTCCGAAGAGGAAGTGACGCAGGAAGATGTGGAAAACGTCGTACATACGGCAAAATCCGTACGCGTGCGCGATGAACATCGTGTTCTGCACGTGATTCCGCAGGAATACGCCATTGACTACCAGGAAGGTATCAAAAATCCGGTCGGTCTTTCCGGCGTACGTATGCAGGCAAAAGTGCATCTTATTACCTGCCACAACGACATGGCGAAGAATATTGTCAAAGCCGTTGAACGTTGTGGTCTGAAAGTTGACCAACTGATTTTCGCCGGACTGGCAGCCAGTTATTCCGTGTTGACGGAAGATGAACGTGAACTGGGTGTCTGCGTGGTAGATATTGGTGGTGGTACAATGGACATCGCCGTTTATACTGGCGGGGCGTTGCGCCATACCAAAGTGATCCCTTATGCAGGGAATGTGGTGACCAGCGATATCGCGTATGCCTTTGGTACGCCGCCGAGCGATGCCGAAGCCATCAAAGTACGTCATGGCTGCGCGCTGGGTTCCATCGTCGGTAAAGACGAGAGCGTTGAGGTGCCAAGCGTGGGCGGTCGTCCGCCGCGGAGCCTGCAGCGTCAGACTTTGGCAGAGGTCATTGAGCCGCGTTATACCGAGCTGCTCAACCTGGTCAACGAAGAAATTCTGCAATTACAAGAACAGCTTCGCCAGCAAGGGGTGAAACATCATCTGGCGGCGGGGATTGTGTTAACCGGCGGCGCAGCGCAAATTGAAGGTCTAGCGGCCTGTGCTCAGCGCGTGTTCCATACGCAAGTCCGTATTGGCGCACCGCTGAATATTACCGGTCTGACGGATTATGCCCAGGAGCCGTATTATTCAACGGCGGTGGGGCTGCTTCACTACGGGAAAGAATCCCATTTAAGTGGTGAGGCTGAAGTTGAAAAACGCGTAACGGCGTCAGTTGGCTCGTGGATTAAACGACTCAATAGCTGGCTGCGAAAAGAGTTTTAATTTTTAAAGAGACCGACGCACATTACTGGTCTCAGGCGACAGGCACAACGGAGAGAGAAACTATGTTTGAACCTATGGAACTAACCAATGACGCGGTGATTAAAGTCATCGGCGTCGGCGGCGGCGGCGGTAATGCCGTTGAACACATGGTGCGCGAGCGCATCGAAGGTGTTGAATTCTTCGCGGTGAATACCGACGCTCAGGCGTTGCGTAAAACGGCGGTTGGACAGACCATTCAGATTGGTAGCGGCATCACCAAAGGTCTGGGCGCGGGTGCAAACCCGGAAGTCGGTCGTAATGCGGCAGACGAAGATCGTGAAGCTCTGCGTGCAGCGCTTGACGGCGCAGACATGGTGTTTATCGCAGCAGGTATGGGCGGCGGTACCGGAACCGGTGCAGCGCCAGTGGTTGCTGAAGTAGCAAAAGATTTAGGTATCCTGACCGTTGCTGTTGTGACTAAGCCTTTTAACTTTGAAGGCAAGAAGCGTATGGCATTCGCGGAGCAGGGTATCACCGAGCTGTCCAAACACGTGGACTCTCTGATCACTATCCCGAACGACAAACTGCTGAAAGTGCTGGGCCGTGGTATCTCCCTGCTGGATGCGTTTGGCGCAGCGAACGACGTGTTGAAAGGCGCAGTTCAGGGTATCGCTGAACTGATTACGCGTCCGGGCCTGATGAACGTCGACTTTGCAGACGTGCGCACCGTGATGTCCGAAATGGGCTATGCGATGATGGGCTCCGGCGTGGCAAGCGGTGAAGATCGTGCGGAAGAAGCGGCTGAAATGGCTATCTCTTCTCCGCTGTTGGAAGATATCGATCTGTCTGGTGCGCGCGGCGTACTGGTCAACATTACTGCGGGCTTCGACCTGCGTCTGGATGAGTTCGAAACCGTCGGTAACACCATCCGTGCCTTTGCATCGGATAACGCGACCGTGGTTATCGGTACCTCTCTGGACCCGGATATGAACGACGAACTGCGCGTGACCGTTGTTGCCACTGGAATTGGTATGGACAAGCGTCCTGAAATCACTCTGGTGACCAACAAGCAGGTCCAGCAGCCGGTAATGGATCGTTACCAGCAGCACGGTATGGCGCCGTTGACGCAAGAGCAGAAACCGGTAGCAAAAGTGGTTAACGACAATACGCCGCAAACCACGAAAGAGCCGGATTATCTGGATATCCCTGCATTCCTGCGTAAGCAAGCTGATTAAGAATTAGCTGGAATTTGGGAATTGTGGCTCTTTGTGCTAAACTGGCCCACCGAATGTATAGTACACTTCGGTTGGATAGGTAATTTGGCGAGATTATACGATGATCAAACAAAGGACTCTTAAACGTATCGTTCAGGCGACTGGCGTCGGTTTACACACCGGCAAAAAGGTCACACTGACGTTACGCCCTGCGCCGGCCAACACCGGGGTCATCTATCGTCGCACCGACTTGAATCCTCCGGTAGATTTCCCGGCCGATGCCAAATCTGTGCGTGATACCATGCTCTGTACGTGTCTGGTCAACGAGCATGATGTACGGATTTCAACCGTTGAGCACCTTAACGCTGCTCTGGCGGGCTTAGGTATCGATAACATCGTTATTGAAGTTAACGCCCCGGAAATCCCGATCATGGATGGCAGTGCCGCTCCGTTCGTTTATCTGCTGCTTGATGCAGGTATTGAAGAACTGAGCAGCGCCAAAAAATTTGTTCGCATCAAAGAGACCGTTCGTGTCGAAGATGGCGATAAGTGGGCTGAGTTTAAGCCGTATAATGGTTTTACGTTGGATTTCACCATCGACTTTAACCATCCGGCAATCGACTCCAGCACGCAGCGCTACGCGATGAACTTCTCTGCGGATGCGTTCATGCGCCAGATCAGCCGTGCACGTACTTTCGGCTTCATGCGTGATATCGAATATCTGCAGTCCCGTGGTCTGTGCCTGGGCGGCAGCTTCGATTGTGCCATCGTTGTTGACGATTATCGCGTATTGAACGAAGACGGCCTGCGTTTTGAAGACGAGTTCGTTCGTCACAAAATGCTCGACGCGATTGGTGACTTGTTCATGTGTGGTCACAACATTATTGGTGCATTCACCGCGTATAAATCCGGTCATGCATTGAATAACAAACTGTTGCAGGCGGTCCTGGCGAAACAGGAAGCCTGGGAATATGTGACCTTCCAGGACGATGCAGAACTGCCGTTGGCGTTCAAAGCACCTTCGACCGTACTGGCATAACGACATACGCTGTCGCATAAATTCGACTGGTAAATCTGGCACTCTCTCCGGCCAGGTGAACCAGTCGTTTTTTTATTTTCCGATTGCAAACCACCTTCTCTGAAGCGACTTTCCCCCCACCGGCAGAGTAAAATAGCGTTCGATCGCTGCTTTCTTAAGCATATTTACCCGCGACTTGCGTCATTACTGCTGTGGTGAGAACGCATTAATGGTAATATTTGTGCGCAAAAAATGGTTTTGCATTTGTAACCCCAAACGCAGGGTATATCAGGTGGCAATAACGTGAGTGGAATACTGACGCGCTGGCGACAGTTAGGCAGACGGTACTTCTGGCCGCATCTCCTGTTGGGGATGGTCGCGGCTAGTTTTGGCCTGCCCGCGCTCGGTAATGCTGCTGAACCTAATACCCCCGCGAAGGCGACCGCCAGCAATCACGATCAAGGCGCTAAAGTTAACTTTAGCCAACTTGCTTTGCTGGAAGCGACCAATCGCCGCCCGAATTTTACCGTCGACTACTGGCATCAGCATGCCATTCGTACGGTCATTCGCCATCTTTCTTTTGCTATGGCTCCTCAGGCGCTGCCCGTTGCCGAAGAGCCGTTGCCAATCCAGGCGCACCATCTTGCGTTACTGAATACGCTCAGCGCGATGCTGACGCAGGAAGGCAGACCGCCCGCGACCGTAAGTCGCGTGACATACTCCCATTTTACCTCTCAGGCCGCGTTTAGCGTTCCGGTCTGGATCAGCCAGCTGCAAGGTATTCGCGCTGGCCCTCAACGCCTCAGCTAAAAAATAACCTTCCAACTTATAATTTTTGACTCCGCACCGCGGGGCGTTTGAGATTTTATTATGCTAATCAAATTATTAACAAAAGTATTCGGTAGTCGTAACGAACGTACGCTGCGTCGTATGCGTAAAGTGGTCAATGTCATCAACGCAATGGAACCGGAGATGGAAAAACTCTCCGATGATGAACTGAAAGCGAAGACCGCTGAATTCCGTGCCCGTCTGGAAAAAGGCGCCAGCGTTGAGAGCCTGATCCCGGAAGCATTCGCGGTGGTCCGCGAAGCGAGTAAGCGTGTGTTCGGCATGCGCCACTTCGACGTTCAGTTGCTGGGCGGTATGGTGCTGAACGATCGCTGCATCGCGGAAATGCGTACCGGTGAAGGTAAAACCCTGACCGCAACGCTGCCTGCGTACCTGAACGCGTTAAGCGGGAAGGGCGTACACGTGGTTACCGTGAACGACTATCTGGCCCAGCGTGACGCCGAAAATAACCGCCCACTGTTTGAATTCCTCGGGATGACTGTCGGTATTAACATGTCTGGCCTGCCTGCACCAGCCAAACGTGAAGCTTATAATGCCGATATTACCTACGGTACTAACAACGAATACGGCTTTGACTACCTGCGTGACAACATGGCGTTTAGCCCGGAAGAGCGCGTTCAGCGTAAACTGCACTATGCGCTGGTCGATGAAGTCGACTCCATCTTGATCGATGAAGCGCGTACGCCGCTGATCATTTCCGGTCCGGCTGAAGACAGCTCGGAAATGTATAAAAAAGTGAACAAAATCATCCCGCATCTGATCCGTCAGGAGAAGGAAGATTCCGACACGTTCCAGGGCGAAGGTCACTTCTCAGTAGATGAGAAAGCACGCCAGGTTAACCTGACCGAACGTGGTCTGGTGCTGATTGAAGAACTGCTGGTTAACGAAGGCATTATGGATGAGGGCGAGTCGCTGTACTCTCCGGGCAACATTATGCTGATGCACCACGTGACTGCCGCACTGCGCGCGCACGTGCTGTTTACCCGTGACGTCGACTACATCGTGAAAGACGGCGAAGTTATCATCGTCGACGAACACACCGGTCGTACCATGCAGGGGCGTCGCTGGTCCGATGGCCTGCACCAGGCTGTTGAAGCGAAAGAAGGCGTAGATATCCAGAACGAAAACCAGACGCTGGCATCCATTACCTTCCAGAACTATTTCCGTTTGTACGAAAAACTGGCCGGTATGACCGGTACTGCAGACACTGAAGCGTTTGAATTCAGCTCCATCTACAAACTGGATACCGTAGTCGTTCCAACCAACCGTCCGATGATCCGTAAAGATTTACCGGATCTGGTGTACATGACCGAAGCGGAAAAAATTCAGGCGATCATTGAAGATATTAAAGAGCGTACCGCAAATGGCCAGCCGGTGCTGGTGGGTACTATCTCCATTGAAAAATCGGAAGTGGTCTCTAACGAGCTGACCAAAGCGGGGATCAAGCACAACGTGCTGAACGCCAAGTTCCACGCCAGCGAAGCGGATATCGTTGCTCAGGCGGGTTATCCGTCAGCCGTAACTATTGCGACAAACATGGCGGGTCGTGGTACCGATATCGTGTTGGGTGGTAGCTGGCAGGCGGAAGTTGCCGAGCTGGAAGACCCAACTCCGGAACAGATCGCCCAGATCAAAGCTGAGTGGCAGGTTCGTCATGACGCGGTGTTAGCGGCCGGTGGTTTACATATTATCGGTACTGAGCGCCATGAATCTCGTCGTATCGATAACCAGCTGCGTGGTCGTTCCGGTCGTCAGGGGGATGCGGGTTCGTCTCGTTTCTACCTGTCGATGGAAGATGCGCTGATGCGTATTTTTGCCTCTGACCGCGTGTCCGGCATGATGCGTAAACTGGGTATGAAGCCGGGTGAAGCGATTGAACACCCATGGGTAACTAAAGCCATTGCAAACGCGCAGCGTAAAGTGGAAAGCCGCAACTTCGATATTCGTAAGCAACTGCTGGAATATGATGACGTTGCTAACGACCAGCGCCGCGCAATCTACACCCAGCGTAACGAACTGCTGGACGTCTCTGACGTTAGCGAAACCATTAACAGCATCCGCGAAGACGTCTTCAAAGCAACGATTGATGCCTATATTCCGCCGCAGTCTCTGGAAGAAATGTGGGATATTCCGGGTCTGCAGGAGCGCCTGAAAAACGACTTCGATCTGGATATGCCGATTTCAGAGTGGCTGGATAAAGAACCTGAGCTGCACGAAGAAACGCTGCGCGAACGTATTCTGGCAAACGCGGTAGAAGTTTATCAGCGCAAAGAAGAAGTTGTGGGCGCAGAGATGATGCGTCACTTCGAAAAAGGCGTGATGCTGCAAACGCTCGACTCTCTGTGGAAAGAGCACCTGGCGGCGATGGACTACCTGCGTCAGGGTATCCACCTGCGTGGTTACGCGCAAAAAGATCCGAAGCAGGAATACAAGCGTGAATCCTTCTCTATGTTTGCATCAATGCTGGAATCACTGAAGTATGAAGTGATCAGCACCCTGAGCAAAGTTCAGGTACGTATGCCTGAAGAAGTAGAAGCGATGGAGCAGCAGCGTCGTGAAGAAGCTGAGCGTTTAGCGCAGATGCAGCAGTTGAGCCATAAAGGTGACGATTCCGCCGCGGCAGAAGAGCTGGCAGCACAAACCGGCGATCGTAAAGTGGGGCGTAACGATCCGTGCCCTTGCGGTTCCGGCAAGAAATACAAACAGTGTCATGGCCGTCTGAGCTAAGCAAATAACTTACTGAAAAGGCGCAGACTTCTGCGCCTTTTTTATGGATGATGAAAATGAAAATATTGCAGATCGCCGTCGGGATTATTCGTAATCAGCACAATGAAATTTTTATCACCCAGCGTGCGGCGGATGCCCATATGGCAAATAAGCTGGAATTCCCCGGCGGGAAAATTGAAGCGGGTGAAACGCCAGAGCAGGCGCTGATTCGCGAACTACAGGAAGAAGTCGGGATCATACCGACTCAGAATTCACTGTTCGAAAAGCTGGAGTATCAGTTTCCGGACCGGCACATCACGCTGTGGTTCTGGCTGGTTGAGAGCTGGGAAGGCGAACCGTGGGGCAAAGAGGGGCAACCGGCGCAGTGGATTGCGCAAGATGCTCTGAATGCGGAGGATTTCCCGCCCGCGAATGCGCCGGTCATTGAAAAGCTGATTGCGGGCTAATGGTGTTCGTAGGCCGGATAAGGCAATGCCGCATCCGGCCAATTATGGCGGGGGCGCTACGCTTGCCCGCCCTACGTTTTCGTTCGTAGGCCTGATAAGCGCAGCGCCATCAGGCAAAACAACATACAACGCCGGATGCGGCGTTGCCTTCTCCCGTTTTGGCAGAATTATTTCTGCTCTTCACTCCAGTCGTCGCTTTCCGACAGATCGCCAGAGCTTGGGATTCGTTTCTCTTCTGCGGCCCACTCACCCAGATCGATTAACTGGCAGCGTTTGCTGCAGAATGGGCGATACGGACTGACTTCAGCCCACACCACGGGTTTTCCACAGGTTGGGCAGTTGACGATGGTTTGTTCAGACATGTTGACTCCTTAACAGCACGCCAGATCAAAATCGAGACGCTCAGGCACCTGGCCATTCTCGCTATCCAGCGGCATAAAACGAATGGCAAAACGGCTCTTATGACCAGAAATTTGCGGGTAAAGCTGCGAATCAAGCGGCAGCTGCAAGCGCAGCAAATCGGCATCCTCGCCGTTATCTTGGTAAAAACCATTCAGGCTGGTTTGTTTACGAAACGGCGCTGAGTTACGAATCAAATCCAGCACCAGCGACAACGCCTGGTTGAGCGGATTCAGGCTGGCAAGCCAGGCTTCAACCTGCGCGTCGCGTTGCGGCTGTGGTAAATGTAACCAGATATGCAGGGTGGGGAGATCGAAACTGCAGCATCCGCCGGGAATGCTTAAACGCTGACGCACGAGGCCAATCAGACGATCTTCACGCAGCGTTTGTCCAATGCGTGGGGCCGAAATCAAAATGCTGCCCGCGCTTTTTAACTGTTGGCGCAATGCGTCGATTCTGCTTTGATCGACGCCGGGAACTTCAACCCAGGCCTGGAGTTTACGCTGTTGTCGTTCCAGTTCTTTCAGGAGTTCGGTTCGGACTTCACCACGTTCAAAGACATCCAGTAAATCTCCGATGTTGCGGAAAAAATGCAGCGCGCCTGCATGGTCCGCAATGGGTAAATTAACGGAGAGCTGTTGGATTAAAAACTCAATGCGCAGCCATGTACGCATCTTCTCATTGAGAGGGTGTTCAAAAAGGACCTGGGTGTGCATTACGGTTTTTCCTGTGAGACAAACTGCAACGCGCGTTGCAAATAGAGCGCGTGCAGGCGGGCGACATCCGAGGCGATGGCTTCCGGTGCGCCATTATTATCAATAACATCGTCTGCCACGGCCAGACGCGCTTCACGCGTTGCCTGGGCAGCAAGAATTTGTTCAACATGCTCGCGCGTCACGTCATCACGCTGCATGGTTCGTCTGAGCTGGGTTTCGGGGGTGACATCCACCACCAGTACGCGGTTGGCTTTTTTATACAGCGAATTCTCTACCAGCAACGGAACAACCCATAACAGATAGGGGGAGGTCGCTTGATCAAATTGACGCTGTGTTTCCTGTTGAATAAGCGGATGGAGCAGGGCATTTAGCCAATTTTTTTCCTCAGGATTGGAAAAAATACGTTCGCGTAAAATGCGCCGTTGTAGCGACCCGTCCGTAGCTATCACGTCGGAACCAAAATGTTCTTCAATCGTCTTGAGGGCAGACGTACCTGGTTCAACCACCTGACGCGCAATGATATCTGCATCAATCACGTTTATTCCGAGGTCAGCGAACGCATTTGCAACGGTGCTTTTACCACTGCCAATGCCGCCGGTTAAGGCTACTGTATACCTCATAGATGCAGATCCTGGAGTTTACGTTTGATTATCAAACAGTTAAAAGTTAAGCGCGTGAAGGCGAGGCTGCTGCAGGATTAACCTACTATTCGCCAGGTAAATTTATGGGATTGTAGCGTAAAAAAAGAGAATTTCGCAGTCTTGCGCGGCATTGATTAGTGCGTATGATAGCGTCACTGGAGTTGTGAGTTTCGATTTTTCGCCATTAACCCCAGGAATCCGCACATGCGTATCGAAGAAGATCTGAAGTTAGGTTTCAAAGACGTTCTTATCCGCCCTAAGCGTTCTACTCTCAAAAGCCGTTCCGATGTTGAGCTGGAACGTCAATTTACCTTTAAGCATTCAGGTCAGACCTGGTCCGGCGTACCGATTATCGCCGCGAACATGGACACTGTCGGGACGTTTGCCATGGCAACGGCGCTGGCATCCTTCGACATCCTGACGGCTGTGCACAAACACTATTCTGTTGAAGACTGGTCTGCCTTTATCGCGGATAGCTCTGCCGATGTCCTCAAGCATGTGATGGTTTCAACCGGCACCTCTGACGCAGACTTCGAAAAAACCAAACAGATTCTGGCGCTCAACCCGGCGCTGAACTTTATCTGCATTGATGTGGCAAATGGCTACTCAGAGCATTTTGTTCAGTTCGTCTCAAAAGCGCGTGAAGCATGGCCGACGAAAACTATCTGCGCGGGCAATGTGGTTACCGGTGAAATGTGTGAAGAGTTGGTGCTTTCCGGTGCGGACATTGTCAAAGTCGGTATTGGGCCGGGTTCTGTATGTACCACGCGTGTAAAAACCGGCGTTGGCTATCCGCAGCTTTCTGCAGTGATTGAATGTGCCGATGCTGCCCACGGTCTGGGCGGTATGATTGTCAGCGACGGTGGCTGCACAATGCCGGGTGACGTGGCAAAAGCGTTCGGCGGCGGTGCGGACTTCGTGATGCTCGGTGGGATGCTGGCCGGTCATGAAGAAAGTGGCGGCAAAATTGTTGAAGAGAACGGTGAGAAATTCATGCTGTTCTACGGTATGAGCTCTGAATCTGCCATGACCCGTCACGTAGGTGGCGTTGCACAGTACCGCGCCGCAGAAGGTAAAACCGTTAAGCTGCCGCTGCGCGGTCCGGTTGATAATACCGCTCGTGATATTCTCGGCGGCCTGCGTTCAGCCTGTACTTATGTCGGTGCATCCCGTCTGAAAGAGCTAACCAAACGTACAACGTTTATTCGCGTACAGGAACAAGAAAACCGCGTTTTCAATAGCCTGTAACATAATCAAGCTGGCGTGTGGGTAATGCGCCAGCTTTATCCTACGCCGCTCATCGCATCTCCCAAATGGAAAATCGGTAAATACATCGCGACAACCAGCGTACCGATGATCAACCCCGTAATGACCAGTAACGCAGGCTCAAGTAACGCAGCCAGATTTTCCGCCTGAGACAGCGTTTTCTCCCCGTGATGGTTAGCGAGATTACGCAGCATTGCATCCAGCGAACCTGATGCTTCCCCCGTTCTTACCAGCTGTATACACAACGGGCTGAATTCGCCGCAATTTTTCAGTGCCAACCAGACAGGTTTCCCGGCGCTGATGTCGTGATGAACCTGCGCTAAACGTTGAGACCAGAAGGGGCTGGCAAGTGTTTCGGTGACGCTCTCAAGACCCTGTAAAAAGGGAATACCAGCGTTTTGCGTTAACGCCAGAACGGTAAAGATCTGCGTGAGTTTTTGTCCTCTGACCATTGCGCCTGTAACAGGGAGTCCGAGCAGCAATTTCTGACTCAGAATGAGCCAATATGGTTTCTGTTTGATCACGTGATATGTCATAACCGAGAGCATAGTGAGTGCTACCGCCAGCCACCCCCATTGGCTGCTATAGTCGGCGATGGCAATCATCCCCCGAGTGAGTGCCGGTAGTGGGGTGTTGAACGTTTGGTAGATGGCGGCAAACTCAGGGAGCACAAACTGCAGCATCGCAAATACGACCATTACCGCCATCGTGATGATGATAATCGGATAGCGCAGGGCTTTTTTAACTTTATCAGCGAGTTGCTGCTGGTTTTTTTGCTGTCTGGCGAGTTCAAAACAGCAGTCGTCCAGCTTACCTGTAAGCTCTCCGGTACGGATCATCGCCTGATAAAGTGGCGGAAAAACGTGTTGCCACTTTGCGAGTGAGGTGGAGAGGGGAATGCCCTGCTCCATATCGTAAGCCAGCGTGCCCAGTAGCGCCTGCCACTGGCTGCTGGGATGCTGTTCAGCAAGCAGAGCTAGCCCTGTTGAGAGCGTTAACCCTGCTTTTAGCAATGTTGCCAACTGGTGTATGGTTTCGGCGCTTCTTTCACGGCTCCAGTGCGAGGTTTTGACACGCATACGTTTAATACGTAACGGCGTGATATGCCGCTGTTCCAGAGCCTGTATTAGCAAGAGTCGGGTATCAGCCCATAATACGCCTTCCGACGGCTCCCCTTCGTTGTTAATGCCTTGCCAGCGCCAAAGCTGTTTAGCTGACATGCGGCATGCCCAGTACGCGAATCAGTTCTTCGTATGTCGTTAAGCCTTGTTCGACGGCCTGACAGCCATTCCCGAAAAGCGTACTCCCTGATAGCTGAGCATCTGAATCCACTCCGTCTACGGATGTGCTACTGGCGATACTCTGGCGTAATGCAGGAGTAACGGGTAGCACTTCAAACAATGCGGTACGACCATAAAACCCGTGATAACAATGTTCGCAACCAGGCGCATGCCAACGTGGTAGCGGCATAGGCCAGATTGCTTTGGGGAGCGTAATGGATGTATCCAGACGTTGTCGGCAATGGGGGCATAGCTTTCTGACCAGCCGCTGGGCAATGACGAGCGTCAGCGCGGAGGCGATCATCCAACGCGCAACCCCCATTTGCTGCAGACGTACTAAGGTTTCACTGGTGGAATTAGTATGCAGTGTTGACAGAACCAGATGACCGGTTTGTGCGGCCTTAAGCGCTATTTCAGCCGTTTCGCCATCGCGGATTTCGCCGACCATAATTATGTCGGGATCCTGGCGCAGTAGAGCGCGCAGTACTGCCTGAAAAGTAAGACCTGCGCGTGGGTGAATTTGTGTCTGGTTAAGGCCAGCGATCGGGATCTCTACCGGATCCTCTACGCTACAAAGATTCACATCTGATGTATTCCGGGTTTGTAACGCGCTGTACAGGGTGACCGTTTTACCGCTCCCGGTAGGCCCGGTAACCAGAATCAGCCCCTGAGGCTGCTGCAACGCTTGCGAAAATGCTGCCAGCTGCGCGTCCTGCATTCCCAATGCAGTGATATCCAGCGTCTGATCGACCTGATGAAGTAGCCGCAGCACTACCTTTTCACCCCAGCGACAGGGCAGGGTGGCGATACGAAACGAGATGGGTTGTCCTGAAATCTCAACGGTAAATTGTCCGTCTTGTGGCAGCCGGTGCTCGGCAATATCCAGACTGCCTAATACTTTTAATCGTGCGGTGATAGCGATGCCCATCTCAGTTGTGACTTCCGGCAAAGCGTGTAATACGCCATCCACGCGTAATCTGATTCGATAGCGGTGTTCCTCTGGTTCAAAGTGAATATCAGAAGCCCGTTGCGTCAGGGCGGATTGAAACGTCTGATTCAGCAACCCGGCTGCGGTGGCGCTGCTTTCAGACACTACGACCGGTAACATTTTTTGTGGCGTATGCGTGTGCCCTTCCATTTGCTGGCGCGTCCAGCAAACAATATCGATACGCCTGGTCGTTGCAAAATGCAGTGCATCCAGCAGCTCATGGGACGGTGCATCCACCACGGCGATGTGCACAACTTCATTGTCTGCATCGAGTAATATTCCCTGATAACGTTGGCATAGCGCCGTAAGTTGCGTGGTATTCATCTCTTTTCCTTAGTAGGTATCGAAGCGGAAAACGTCTTCGCAAGCCTGTTGTAGTGCGCTGTCATTTTGAATGGCGCAGTTACGACTCCAGCCGGTAATGCCGTTGGCATTGTCCCAGCCCGGCGTCATCGTGATGCTTAGCCCGTTCAGGCTTTCCTGGCCTGTGAGGCTGACAACGCCTTTTTCAACGCTCATGTCTGAGACATAACGGGTGGTTGTGGGGGAGGGGATGCCATTGGTCCCGGCATCGCAGGACTCTGTTCCACCATGCTCCAGCGCACAGAGTTCGACCGCGGTGCGATAGGGAACAAAGGTTTGCAGCATGTCCGTCAGGGCGGCTTTGCGTAGATAGTTTTGATAAGCCGGAATACCGATGGCGCTAAGAATGGCAATGATGCCAATGACCACCATCAGTTCGATAAGCGTGAAGCCTCGTTGTTTGTCCATTGTTGATTCGCTCCTGGAGTTAGCTGGCGCTACTTTGGCAAATCGAACGGATCTTAGGCGAGAGACAAAAAACAGAACGGGAAGGCGGATTCAGAGGATTTTTACGAAATTACAGCATCAGACAACGTATTTGCGAAGGGGCTCGAAGAAACTGCCGGATGACGGCGTAAATGCCTTATCCGGCTGGGGGGAGGCCCGATAAGCGAAGCGTCATCGGGCAGTGCAATTAGCAATTAACGAAAACGCATGGAGAGATCGAGCGCGCGGACGTGCTTGGTCAGTGCGCCAACGGAGATAAAGTCCACCCCGGTTTCGGCAAATTCGCGCAGCGTTTCATGGGTGACGTTACCCGAGACTTCCAGACGCGCCTGACCGTTGGTGCGTTTTACCGCTTCGCGCATTTGCTCAGTTTCGAAGTTATCGAGCATGATAATGTCCGCCCCGGCTTTTAGCGCGTCGTCCAGCTCTTCCAGGCTTTCAACTTCAACTTCAACGGGCACATCCGGATGCAACCAGAAGGCTTTTTCAACGGCCTGTCGTACCGAACCAGAAGCAATAATGTGGTTTTCTTTAATCAGGAAGGCATCAGAAAGCCCCAGGCGATGATTCGCGCCGCCGCCGCATAACACGGCGTATTTCAGAGCGGTACGCAGCCCTGGCAGCGTTTTACGTGTATCCAGTAGTTGGGTTTTTGTCCCCGCCAGCAGATCGACGTATTTACGCACCTCGCTCGCTACGCCCGAAAGCGTCTGCACAAAATTAAGCGCGGTACGTTCGCCGGTCAGCAGTACGCGGGAAGGGCCGTCCAGCTCAAACAGCGGTTGATTAGCCTTAATGCTGTCGCCATCTTCGACATGCCAGGTGATGTTGACATCATCGCCAGCCAGTTGAATAAAGACCTCTTCCACCCAACGTTTCCCGCAAAAAACGCCATTTTCTCGGGTGATCACGGTGGCATGGGAGCGCATGTCTTCGGGTAAAAGCTGTGCGGTGATATCGTTATTGGCATCAACTTCTCCGCCTAAATCTTCGCGCAGTGCCTGAGCTACAGCGGCAGGGATATCCAGATTTATGCGTTCCAACAGCGCGTCACGTCGGTAGTCAGGGTTATAGCGGCGAGGCGGCATGATAAAACTCCAAATTGCTAACGAATCATAAGGTGGAAACATGCTACCCTGAACCTGATATGAGCACCACCAATAAGGAGATTCTGCATGTTGTTAGACGAGGGCTGGCTGGCAGAGGCGCGACGCGTTCCCTCTCCTCATTACGATTGCCGCCCGGATGACGAAAACCCTTCTCTGCTGGTGGTGCATAATATCAGCCTGCCGCCCGGCGAGTTTGGCGGCCCGTGGATAGACGCGTTGTTTACCGGCACGATTGATCCCAAGGCCCATCCTTTTTTTGCTGAGATCGCCCATTTGCGCGTCTCAGCCCATTGTTTGATCCGCCGTGATGGTGAGATTGTGCAGTACGTCCCTTTTGATAAACGTGCCTGGCATGCGGGCGTGTCAAATTATCAGGGGCGTGAGCGCTGTAATGATTTTTCAATTGGTATTGAGCTGGAAGGAACGGATACGCTGGCCTATACCGATGCGCAGTATAAGCAACTGGCCGCCGTGACGAATGCGCTGATTACGCGTTATCCGGCCATTGCCAACAATATGACTGGACACTGCAATATTGCCCCCGAGCGTAAGACCGATCCCGGGCCGTCTTTTGACTGGGCAAAATTTCGCGCCCTGGTCACCCCCTCGTCGCACAAGGAGATGACATGACGTTGTTTACAACATTACTGGTGTTGATTGTCGAACGCCTGTTTAAGCTGGGTGAGCACTGGCAGCTTGATCATCGGGTGGAAGTTTTTTTCCGCCGAATTAAGCATTTCTCTATGATGCGTACGGTGGGCATGACCCTGATTGCGATGGGACTGACATTCCTGCTACTGCGCGCGCTTCATGGGCTGCTGTTTAACGTTCCGTTGCTGGTGGCGTGGATCTTGATTGGCTTGCTGTGCATTGGCGCTGGCAAGGCGCGTCTCCACTATCATGCCTATTTACAGGCGGCATCTCACGATGACGCACATGCTCGTGAGGCGATGGCCAGCGAGCTGACGCTTATACATGGGGTTCCGCCGGATTGCGATGAGCGAGAGTTCTTGCGCGAACTGCAGAACGCGTTGTTATGGAACAACTTCCGCTTTTATCTGGCGCCGTTATTCTGGCTGATTGTCGGTGGTCCGTGGGGACCGGTGACGCTGGTTGGTTATGCTTTTTTACGCGCCTGGCAGTCCTGGCTGGCGCGCTATCAGACGCCGCATCAGCGTCTGCAATCGGGTATTGATGCGATCCTGCATGTGCTGGACTGGATCCCGGTTCGTTTGGCTGGCGTAGTCTACGCGCTGCTGGGACACGGCGAGAAGGCGTTGCCTGCCTGGTTTGCTTCGCTGGCGGATCTGCATACTTCCCAATATCAGGTGCTTACTCGTTTGGCGCAGTTCTCTCTGGCGCGTGAACCGCATACTGATAAAGTCGAAACGCCAAAAGCGGCTGTTTCAATGGCGAAGAAGACCTCGTTTGTGGTGGTGGTGATTATTGCGCTGTTGACGATTTACGGCACGCTGATCTAGCGATTGTTGCCGGATGGCGCTAACGCTTCCTACAGTGGAAAAACGTGTAGGCCCGGTAAGCATTAGCGCCACCGGGCAGTGCAACGGCTTAGATCGTATCAGCAGGCGGGATGCCAAAATCAGGCATCCCGTTTTCGTCCCAGCGTACCAGTTTCAGACGCGTATGGCGGTTTGGATCGTACAACGGATCGCCTTCAATTTCGGTGTAATTTCTCGCGTGGTACACCAGCACATCTTCACCTTCCGGCGTTTGCGTAAAGCTGTTGTGTCCCGGTCCATACTGACGATTTTCATAGCTGGTGGTAAAGACCGGGCGCGGTGATTTATGCCAGTTCTGCGGGGTGAGCGGATCGTCGTTGAGGTCAATCCACAGCAACCCCATACAGTAATTCTCATCGGTGGCGCTGGCCGAATAGCTGATAAACAGCTTGTTGCTATGCACCACGACGGCCGGGCCTTCGTTGACCCAGAACCCCCGGCATTCCCAGTCATACTCAGGATGGCTGAGCATGACCGGCTCGCCTTTAATCGTCCATGGGTTTTCCATCTCTGCGAGATAAATATTGGAATTTCCGGCGATATCGGGCGATTTTTGTGCCCATAGATACCATTGTTTTCCCTGATGATTAAAGGTGGTGGCGTCCAGGGCGAAGGTATCAAACTGCGTTTTAATTTGACCTTTCTCCGTCCACTTGCCGGTCAACGGATCGGCGTCTGCGCACTCCAAAGCAAACATGCGGTGCTGGAACATTCCCAGCTTATCAAGCGCCTGAGTATGGGTAGCGGCAAAATAGATGTACCACTTGCCCGCCAGATGATGGATTTCCGGTGCCCAGATGAGCTGACTCATAGGGCCGCTTTCCGGTTTACGCCAGACGACAACGGGAGTGGCGGAGCGCAAACCCTCCAGAGAGTCAGCCCGGCGGATCTCCAGCCGGTCATATTCTGGCACTGACGCAATGAAATAGTAGTGGCTACCGTCGCGTAAGATAAACGGATCGGCGCGTTGTTCGATAAAGGGATTTGGCCACTGATTCATTAGGCTTTCCTTACGGGTTCAGTCGTTTTTATATCGTGGTATTCATTGAGTTCACGGTAGTTGGTACGGCGTTTTTCCAGATCGGTCTGGATTTGCTGCATAAACTCGCGGTCAACTTTTAGCAGGCGAACCACGCCCGCGGTAATCAGATAACCTACGCCGGGTATGATGGTGAATAGCAGCATAATACCGTTAATGGCAGAGTCGCTTTGCGCTTTCGCCCCTGCGTCGTAGCCGTACCAGGAGAGCAGGAAGCCAACCATCGCTCCGGCGATCGCCAGGCCCAGCTTGAGGAAAAACAGGTTACCGGAGAAACTGATCCCGGTGATGCGCTTACCGGTTTTCCACTCACCGTAGTCATCGACATCCGCCATCAATGACCAGTGCAGCGGGGAAGGGATCTGATGCAGGATGTTGAGCAGGAAGTAGAGCACCATGATCATCAGGGTGGCTTTCGGGTCGAAGAAATAAAATGCAGCGGAGAAAATCGCCAGGACGATGTTGGTCCAGAAGAACACCTTCAGTTTGCACCAGCGATCGGTTAATACCTTCGCCAGCATGCTGCCGATCATCATGCCGACGACGCCGAGGCTGATAAACAACGTGGCGAACTGCGTGCTTTGTTGCATCACCCACGTAACGTAGTACATGGTGGCGGCCATGCGAATAAAGCCCGGGCAGACGTTGCACAGGGTTAACAGCAGGATTTTTACCCACTGATCGTTTTTCCACACGTCTTTCAGGTCGGCTTTCAAATCGTCGTTAGTCTGCACGGCGGGGCGAACGCGTTCACGAACTGATGCAAAGCAAAACAGGAACATACACATGCCGATGAAGGCGAGTACCGCCATCGCCATCTGATACCCTTTAGCTTTGTCTTCCCCGCCAAACCAGTCAGCCATCGGCAACAGGGTAAGGGAGAGCAGCAGGGTTGCTATCCCTACCAATACAAAGCGATATGACTGGCAGGCGACGCGTTCTTTGGGATCGTTAGTGATAACGCTGCCGAGCGAGCAGTAGGGAATGTTGATCGCCGTATAGGTAATAGAGAGCAGGAAGTAGGTGACGAAGGCATAGATAACTTTGCTGTTATACGTCCACTCAGGGGTGGTAAACATAAGCACGCTGAATAATGCGTAAGGGAAAGCCATCCACAAAAGCCATGGACGAAATCGACCATATTTGCTGCGTGTGCGGTCGGCCATCGCGCCCATTATAGGGTCGGTAACGGCATCGATAACGCGTACGGAGAGCAGTAATACGCCGACCAGGGCAGGCGCAAGACCAAAAATATCTGTGTAAAAATAGTTAACAAACAACATGATGGCGCCAAAGATGATGTTGCATCCGGCGTCGCCCATTCCATAGCCGATCTTTTCTTTCACCGTGAGCTTACTGGTTTCCATCAACTGCACTCCATTAATGAGATATGGAGAGAATTATTGTCTGCTATTGATGTTTTTACGTTGCAGGATAACGCCGCTGATATGGACGAAACAGTCGTGAGTGGGAAAGTGTGAGGCAGGTAACAACCCCCACCTGGTCCAGGTGGGGGAGGGAAGTTTAATGCGCTTTAACCGTGCCGGCGGTTTTTTGCTTGCACAGATAGCCGATGCCAAGAATGGCAATCCATACCGGGATTAAGTACACCGAGATCGCCATGCCCGGCGTCATCAGCATAATCACCAGTACTGCCGCCATGAAAAGCAGGCACACCCAGTTACCGAGCGGGTAGAGCAAAGCCGGGAAGCGGGTGGTTACGCCCTGCTGCTGTTTGGCTTTGCGGAACTTCATGTGCGCCAGGCTGATCATCGCCCAGTTGATCACCAGGGCGGAAACCACCAATGCCATCAGCAGGCCAAAGGCGGATTCCGGCGCCAGATAGTTGATCAGTACACACAAGGCCGTTACCAGCGCGGAGACCAGAATGGTGTTAACCGGTACGCCGCGCTTGTCGACGTTCATCAGCGCTTTCGGCGCGTTGCCCTGCTGTGCCAGACCGAACAGCATACGGCTGTTGCAGTATACACAGCTGTTATAGACAGAAAGGGCGGCGGTCAACACCACGATGTTCAGCGCATTGGCAACAAAGGTGTCGCCCAACTCATGGAAAATAAGGACAAACGGGCTGGTATCAGCCGTTACGCGCGTCCATGGCATCAGGGAAAGCAGCACAGCCAGTGAACCGACATAGAAAATCAGGATGCGGTAGATAACCTGGTTTGTCGCTTTCGGGATGCTTTGCTCCGGGTTATCGGCTTCTGCTGCGGTGATGCCGACCAGTTCCAGCCCACCAAAGGAGAACATGATAATCGCCATCATCATCACCAGACCGGTGAAGCCGTGCGGCAGGAATCCACCCTGGCTCCACAAGTTGCTGACGCTGGCCTGTGGACCGCCGTTGCCGCTAAACAGCAACCAGCCGCCGAACAGGATCATTGCGACTACGGCAATGACTTTAATAATGGCAAACCAGAACTCCATCTCGCCAAACACCTTCACGTTGGTCAGGTTAATGGCGTTGATCAGCACGAAGAAGGCAGCCGCAGAAACCCAGGTCGGGATCTCCGGATACCAGAACTGAATGTATTTACCTACGGCAGTTAGCTCTGCCATGGCAACCAAAACGTACAGTACCCAATAGTTCCAGCCGGAAGAGAAACCCGCGAAACCGCCCCAGTATTTATAGGCAAAGTGGCTAAAGGAGCCTGCAACCGGCTCTTCAACCACCATTTCACCTAACTGACGCATGATCAAAAAGGCGATAAAGCCGGCAATAGCGTAACCGAGAATAATCCCCGGTCCTGCAGACTGGATAACGGATGCGCTACCAAGGAATAACCCGGTACCAATCGCGCCACCCAGCGCGATTAGCTGTATATGGCGGTTTTTAAGGCCGCGCTTGAGCTGATCGCCATGCGGTTGACTTTCCATCATTAAACCTCGTGTGTGGTTTTACTCTTCATAATTTCGAGTACTTATTTTTTGAACTACGCAGCAATGCGTGTGTAAGTTTGCAATTCCGTTTGTTGTATTAATTTGTTTACAGATAACAATAATGAAATGTTGCCTTAAGACTTTTGTCTTGATCAGAATAATGTTATGCGAGCGCGAATGCACCTGCTTTATGCGAGGGCGTTGACGAGTTGAATAAAAAGAAACCATTTGTAAATGCGAGTTTATCTACCACAAAATTTCCATTTTGAATTTTCATTCAATAATTTTGCTTAATAACTCGGTAATTAGGCAGGTGAATCGGTTCAGATAATATATTTTTTCGTTTCAATTCCGTTAAAACTACCCCGTGATGGGTAAATTTAACATTTGTGCATAGTTACATGTTTGAAACGTTATTTCTGTAATGTTGTTAAAATATGCCCCCTTTACTGATTTCAATCAAAACCTGTATGGACAGAAGGTGAATACTTTGTTACTTTAGCGTCAAGAACATGAAATTGGTAAGACCAATTGACTCCGGGCAAATGGCTTAAGACAGGAAATCATGGCCTACAGCAAAATCCGCCAACCAAAACTCTCCGATGTGATTGAGCAGCAGCTGGAGTTTTTAATTCTTGAGGGGACACTTCGCCCCGGAGAAAAACTCCCACCGGAACGCGAGCTGGCAAAACAGTTCGACGTCTCCCGCCCTTCCTTACGCGAGGCGATCCAACGCCTTGAAGCGAAGGGGTTACTGCTTCGTCGTCAGGGCGGTGGCACTTTTGTTCAGAGCAGCCTGTGGCAGAGCTTTAGCGACCCACTGGTAGAGCTGCTCTCTGACCATCCTGAATCCCAGTTTGACCTGCTTGAGACGCGCCATGCGTTGGAAGGTATTGCAGCTTATTACGCTGCACTGCGCAGCACGGATGAAGACAAAACGCGTATCCGTGAACTCCACCATGCGATCGAGCTTGCGCAACAGTCCGGCGATCTTGACGGCGAATCCGATGCGGTACTCCAGTATCAAATTGCTGTCACCGAAGCCGCACACAATGTGGTGCTGCTCCATCTGCTAAGGTGTATGGAGCCGATGCTGGCCCAGAACGTCCGTCAAAACTTCGAATTGCTGTACGCGCGTCGCGAGATGCTGCCTCTGGTAAGCAGTCACCGTACCCGTATCTTTGAAGCAATCATCGCCGGGAAGCCTGAAGAGGCGCGTGAAGCGTCTCACCGTCACCTGGCGTTTATCGAAGAGATTTTACTGGACAGAAGCCGTGAGGAAAGCCGTCGTGAACGCGCCTTACGCCGTCTGGAGCAACGAAAGAATTAGTGATTTTTCTGGCAGAACGTTAACCAGAAGATGTTGTAAATCAAGCGCGAACCAAAAGCGCGGCAACTAAACGCAGAACCTGTCTTATTGTGCTCTTGAGCGAGAACACAATGGGACAGGTTCCAGATAACTCAACGTATTAGATAGATAAGGAATACCCCCATGTCAGAACGTTTCCCAAATGACGTGGATCCGATCGAAACTCGCGACTGGCTACAGGCGATCGAATCGGTCATCCGTGAAGAAGGTGTTGAGCGTGCTCAGTATCTGATCGACCAACTGCTTTCAGAAGCGCGCAAAGGCGGCGTGAAAGTAGCGGCAGGTGCAGGGGCCAGCAATTATGTAAACACTATTGCCGTTGAAGATGAGCCGGAATATCCGGGTAATCTGGATCTGGAACGTCGTATTCGTTCTGCTATCCGCTGGAACGCCATCATGACCGTACTGCGCGCGTCTAAAAAGGACCTCGAACTGGGTGGCCACATGGCATCCTTCCAGTCCTCCGCAACGGTATATGATGTTTGCTTCAACCACTTCTTCCGTGCACGCAACGAGCAGGATGGCGGCGACCTGGTATACTTCCAGGGTCACATCTCTCCGGGTATCTACGCACGCGCATTCCTGGAAGGTCGTCTGACTGAAGAGCAGATGAACAACTTCCGTCAGGAAGTTCACGGCAAAGGCCTGTCTTCCTACCCGCACCCGAAACTGATGCCGGAATTCTGGCAGTTCCCGACCGTTTCTATGGGGCTGGGCCCAATCGGTGCTATCTACCAGGCTAAATTCCTGAAATATCTGGAACACCGTGGCCTGAAAGATACCTCTAAACAAACCGTTTACGCCTTCCTCGGCGACGGCGAGATGGATGAGCCAGAATCTAAAGGTGCGATCACCATCGCGACCCGTGAAAAACTGGACAACCTGGTCTTTGTTATCAACTGTAACCTGCAGCGTCTTGACGGCCCGGTCACCGGTAACGGCAAGATTGTTAACGAACTGGAAGGCATCTTTGCAGGTGCTGGCTGGAACGTTATCAAAGTCATGTGGGGCGGTCGTTGGGATGAACTGCTGCGTAAAGACACCAGCGGTAAACTGATCCAGCTGATGAACGAAACCGTTGATGGCGACTACCAGACCTTCAAATCCAAAGATGGTGCATACGTACGTGAGCACTTCTTCGGTAAATACCCGGAAACCGCAGCGCTGGTTGCTGACTGGACTGATGAGCAGATCTGGGCTCTGAACCGTGGTGGTCACGATCCGAAGAAAGTCTACGCTGCACTGAAAAAAGCACAGGAAACCAAAGGCAAAGCAACTGTAATCCTCGCCCATACCATCAAAGGTTACGGCATGGGTGACACCGCCGAAGGTAAAAACATCGCTCACCAGGTTAAGAAAATGAACATGGACGGCGTGCGTTATATCCGCGACCGTTTCAACGTTCCAGTAACCGATGAGCAGGTTGAAAACCTGTCTTACATCACCTTCCCGGAAGGTTCTGAAGAGCATACCTATCTGCACGCTCAGCGTCAGAAACTGCACGGCTACCTGCCAGCTCGTCAGCCGAACTTCAGCGAGAAGCTGGAACTGCCGGCGCTGGAAGACTTCGGTGCGCTGCTGGAAGAGCAGAACAAAGAAATTTCTACCACTATCGCGTTCGTTCGTGCCCTGAACGTGATGCTGAAGAACAAGTCGATCAAAGATCGTCTGGTACCGATCATCGCTGACGAAGCGCGTACTTTCGGTATGGAAGGTCTGTTCCGTCAGATCGGTATCTACAGCCCGAACGGCCAGCAGTACACCCCGCAGGACCGTGAGCAGGTTGCTTACTATAAAGAAGACGAGAAAGGTCAGATCCTGCAGGAAGGTATCAACGAACTGGGTGCCGGCGCATCCTGGTTGGCTGCTGCGACCTCATACAGCACCAACGATCTGCCGATGATCCCGTTCTACATCTACTACTCCATGTTCGGGTTCCAGCGTATCGGCGACCTGTGCTGGCAGGCTGGCGACCAGCAGGCTCGCGGCTTCCTGATTGGTGGTACTTCCGGTCGTACGACGCTGAACGGCGAAGGTCTGCAGCACGAAGATGGTCACAGCCATATTCAGTCTCTGACTATCCCGAACTGTATCTCTTACGATCCGTCTTACGCGTACGAAGTTGCGGTCATCATGCATGATGGTCTGGAACGTATGTACGGTGAGAAACAAGAGAACGTTTACTACTACATCACCACCCTGAACGAAAACTACCACATGCCGGCAATGCCAGCAGGTGCCGAGGAAGGTATCCGTAAAGGTATCTACAAACTCGAAACCCTCGAAGGTAAGAAAGGCAAAGTTCAGCTGCTGGGCTCCGGTTCTATCCTGCGTCATGTCCGTGAAGCAGCACAGATCCTGGCGAACGACTACGGTGTTGGTTCTGACGTGTACAGCGTAACCTCCTTCACTGAACTGGCGCGTGATGGCCAGGATTGTGAGCGCTGGAACATGCTGCACCCGA
Organism: Citrobacter freundii complex sp. 2025EL-00176; assembly: GCF_053309355.1. Lineage (NCBI taxonomy): Bacteria > Pseudomonadati > Pseudomonadota > Gammaproteobacteria > Enterobacterales > Enterobacteriaceae > Citrobacter > Citrobacter freundii complex sp. 2025EL-00176. The sequence goes on from NZ_JBRYHT010000006.1 coordinate 169,611, forward strand.
TGGAAACGCCGCGCGTTCCGTACATCGCTCAGGTAATGAACGACGCACCGGCAGTAGCATCTACTGACTATATGAAACTGTTTGCCGAACAGGTTCGTACTTATGTACCGGCTGATGATTACCGCGTACTGGGTACTGACGGCTTCGGTCGCTCTGACAGCCGTGAAAACCTGCGTCACCACTTCGAAGTTGATGCTTCCTACGTGGTGGTAGCGGCCCTGGGCGAACTGGCTAAACGTGGCGAAATCGATAAGAAAGTGGTTGCTGACGCAATCACCAAATTCAACATCGATGCAGATAAAGTTAACCCGCGTCTGGCGTAAGAGGTAAAAGAATAATGGCTATCGAAATCAATGTACCGGACATCGGGGCTGATGAAGTTGAAATCACCGAGATCCTGGTCAAAGTGGGCGACAAAGTTGAAGCTGAACAGTCGCTGATCACCGTAGAAGGCGACAAAGCCTCTATGGAAGTTCCGTCTCCTCAGGCTGGTATCGTTAAAGAGATCAAAGTCTCTGTTGGCGATAAAACTGAGACCGGCAAACTGATCATGATTTTCGATTCCGCCGACGGTGCAGCAGCTGCTGCACCTGCTCCGGCAGAAGAGAAGAAAGAAGCGGCTCCGGCAGCAGCACCTGCTGCGGCAGCGGCGAAAGAAGTACACGTACCGGACATCGGCGGCGACGAAGTCGAAGTGACCGAAGTGATGGTTAAAGTGGGCGACACCGTTGCGGCTGAGCAGTCTCTGATCACCGTAGAAGGCGACAAAGCCTCTATGGAAGTTCCGGCGCCGTTCGCAGGCACCGTGAAAGAGATCAAAATCAGCACTGGCGACAAAGTGTCTACCGGCTCCCTGATTATGATCTTTGAAGTAGCAGGCGAAGCGGGTGCGGCTGCCCCGGCGAAAGCTGAAGCGGCGCCAGCAGCAGCTCCGGCTCCGGCAGCCTCTGGCTCGAAAGAAGTTAACGTGCCGGACATCGGTGGTGATGAAGTTGAAGTCACTGAAGTGATGGTTAAAGTGGGCGATAAAATTGCCGCTGAGCAGTCACTGATCACCGTTGAAGGCGACAAAGCCTCTATGGAAGTTCCGGCACCGTTCGCGGGCACCGTGAAAGAAATCAAAATCAGCACCGGCGATAAAGTGAAAACCGGTTCTCTGATTATGGTCTTCGAAGTTGAAGGCGCAGCGCCTGCGGCCGCTCCGGCTAAACAGGAAGCGGCGGCACCGGCTCCAGCGGCGAAAGCTGAGAAGCCAGCGGCTCCGGCTGCAAAAGCGGAAGGTAAATCTGACTTCGCTGAAAACGACGCTTACGTCCACGCCACCCCGCTGATTCGTCGCCTGGCGCGCGAATTCGGCGTAAACCTGGCGAAAGTGAAAGGCACTGGTCGTAAAGGTCGTATCCTGCGTGAAGACGTTCAGGCTTACGTGAAAGACGCGGTTAAACGCGCCGAGTCTGCACCGGCAGCATCTGCTGGCGGCGGTATCCCGGGCATGCTGCCTTGGCCGAAAGTGGACTTCAGCAAGTTTGGTGAAATCGAAGAAGTGGAACTGGGCCGTATCCAGAAAATTTCTGGTGCGAACCTGAGCCGTAACTGGGTGATGATCCCGCACGTTACGCACTTCGATAAGACCGATATCACCGATCTGGAAGCGTTCCGTAAACAGCAGAACGCCGAAGCTGAAAAACGTAAACTGGACGTGAAATTCACCCCAGTGGTCTTCATCATGAAAGCCGTTGCCGCTGCTCTGGAACAGATGCCGCGCTTCAACAGTTCTCTGTCCGAAGACGGTCAGCGTTTGACGCTGAAGAAATACATCAACATCGGTGTCGCGGTTGATACGCCGAATGGTCTGGTTGTTCCGGTCTTCAAAGACGTGAACAAGAAGAGCATTACCGAGCTGTCTCGCGAACTGACCACCATCTCCAAAAAAGCGCGTGATGGCAAGCTGACTGCTGGCGAAATGCAGGGCGGTTGCTTCACCATCTCCAGCATCGGTGGCCTGGGTACTACCCACTTCGCGCCGATTGTTAACGCGCCGGAAGTGGCGATCCTCGGTGTCTCCAAGTCCTCTATGGAGCCAGTGTGGAACGGTAAAGAGTTTATGCCGCGTCTGATGATGCCGATTTCGCTCTCCTTCGACCACCGCGTAATCGACGGTGCGGATGGTGCGCGCTTTATCACCATCATCAACAACATGCTGTCTGACATTCGCCGCCTGGTGATGTAAGCGAAAAAGCCGGCCCGACGGCCGGCTTTTTTCTGGTAATCTCATGAAGTCAGTGAGGTTATTGTGCGAAAGACAAATCGGTTGCCGTTTGTTGTTTCAAAATTGTTAACAATTTTGTAAAATACGGGCGGATAGAACGACCCGGTGGACGACGGGTATAAATTAAGAGGTCATGATGAGCACTGAAATCAAAACTCAGGTCGTGGTACTTGGGGCAGGCCCTGCAGGTTACTCTGCTGCCTTCCGTTGCGCAGATTTAGGTCTGGAGACCGTCATCGTAGAACGTTACAGCACCCTCGGTGGTGTTTGTCTGAACGTCGGCTGTATCCCTTCTAAAGCGCTGCTGCACGTAGCAAAAGTTATCGAAGAAGCCAAAGCGCTGGCTGAACACGGTATCGTCTTCGGCGAGCCGAAAACCGATATCGACAAGATTCGTACCTGGAAAGAAAAAGTTATCACTCAACTGACCGGCGGTCTGGCTGGTATGGCCAAAGGCCGTAAAGTGAAAGTGGTTAACGGTCTGGGTAAATTTACCGGGGCGAACACCCTGGAAGTTGAAGGCGAAAACGGCAAAACCGTGATCAACTTCGACAACGCGATCATCGCGGCGGGTTCCCGTCCGATCGAGCTGCCGTTCATTCCGCACGAAGATCCGCGCGTGTGGGACTCCACTGATGCGCTGGAACTGAAAACTGTTCCTAAGCGCCTGCTGGTTATGGGTGGCGGTATTATCGGTCTGGAAATGGGTACCGTGTACCATGCGCTGGGTTCAGAGATCGACGTGGTTGAAATGTTCGACCAGGTTATCCCGGCTGCCGATAAAGACGTGGTTAAAGTCTTCACTAAGCGCATCAGCAAGAAATTCAACCTGATGCTGGAAACCAAAGTGACCGCCGTTGAAGCGAAAGAAGACGGTATCTACGTTTCCATGGAAGGCAAAAAAGCACCGGCTGAAGCACAGCGTTACGATGCCGTGCTGGTGGCTATCGGTCGTGTTCCGAACGGCAAAAACCTCGATGCGGGCAAAGCTGGCGTGGAGGTTGATGACCGTGGCTTCATCCGCGTTGACAAACAGCTGCGCACCAACGTGCCGCACATCTTTGCTATCGGCGATATCGTCGGCCAGCCGATGCTGGCGCACAAAGGTGTTCACGAAGGTCACGTTGCCGCTGAAGTTATCGCCGGTAAGAAACACTACTTCGATCCGAAAGTTATCCCATCCATCGCGTACACTGAACCAGAAGTTGCATGGGTTGGCCTGACTGAGAAAGAAGCGAAAGAAAAAGGCATCAGCTACGAAACCGCCACCTTCCCGTGGGCTGCTTCTGGCCGTGCTATCGCTTCCGACTGCGCAGACGGTATGACCAAACTGATTTTCGACAAAGAATCTCACCGTGTGATCGGTGGTGCGATTGTCGGTACCAACGGCGGCGAGCTGCTGGGTGAAATCGGTCTGGCAATCGAAATGGGCTGTGACGCAGAAGACATCGCGCTGACTATCCACGCTCACCCGACTCTGCACGAGTCCGTTGGCCTGGCAGCTGAAGTGTTCGAAGGTAGCATTACCGACCTGCCGAACCCGAAAGCGAAGAAAAAGTAATTTTTCCAAAATGATAAAAAGCGGCTGAATGGCCGCTTTTTTTATGTGTTTGTTACAAAATGGTGTCAAAATCTGGCAAAAATTAAGGTAAATCGCCGAATTGCCAGAAAATGTTTTTTCCCGCACCGCACGATACGCCCGAACCGCATGAAATCGCCATTCCAGGTCAACGTACTGTTTCACAAGAAATAAATCACCTTATCTTGTCATTAGATGAAATTAATAACCCTCTAAACTAATAGCGTGATAACAAATTGAGAGGGGAAATGATGAAACGTTTTTTAAAAGCAGCAGTAATGACTACCGTGTTTATTTCCGGCATGGCGCTGGCGCAGGATGCCGTCATTCCATGGGCTACCAACAGCGGTGGCACTGAAAGCACGCATATTGCGGCAATGGGGCAAAATTTGAATGCGCAGCATCAGCAGATTAGCCAGACACAGGAAGGTGTGTGGGCCACAAACTCTGGCAGCATTCGAGCTGACGAAGTAGCACTTACCAGCACGAAGCCGGCGTTTAAAGGTTATCCTGAATTAATGCCACATCAGAATTAACTCTCCCGCTCACGTCAGACAAATCCACGCTGACGTGAGCGTCGCCAGTCCCAAACTACCAGTTCTGGTAGTCATCTTATTGATATTTCCGCTAAAAAAAATTGCGCAACTGCCGATACTTTTTTCGCCATTGTGTGGCTACTGGCCGCGCGGTTAAGAGGCTCTGGACTCTCTATTACACGAAAAAAGGAAAAAACATGTCTTTAAAAAAAATCGCGGTTGTTGGCATGGTTGTCGCGACAATGACGCTGACCGGGTGTGGCGCGATGACCACCGCCGTTAAAAAACGTAACCTCGAAGTGAAAACGCAGATGAGTGAAACCATCTGGCTGGAGCCTTCCAACGAGAAGACCGTTTACATTCAGGTAAAAAACACTTCTGATAAAGACATGAGCAACCTGCAAACCCTGCTGGCAAACGACCTGTCCGCGAAGGGCTATAAAGTGACCAGTTCACCGGACAGCGCTTACTACTGGGTGCAGGCGAACGTACTGAAAGCAGACAAAATGGATCTGCGCGAAGCGCAGGGCTTCCTGAAGACCGGCTATGAAGGGGCGGCGGTAGGCGCTGCGTTGGGCGCGGGGATTACCGCCTATAACAGCAACTCCTCCGGCGCGGCGCTGGGCGTTGGCCTGGCGGCGGGACTGATCGGTATGGCTGCTGATGCGATGGTGGAAGACGTGAACTACACCATGGTCACTGACCTGCAAATCTCCGAGCGCAGCAAAGCGAAAGTGACAACAGATAACGTTGCCGCGCTGCGTCAGGGGACGTCCGGCATTAAGCTGCAAACCAGCACCGCGCAAGGCGATCGCGCAAAATATCAGACCCGCGTAGTATCTAACGCCAATAAAGTGAACCTGAAGTTCGAAGAGGCGAAGCCGGTTCTGGAAGCGCAACTGGCGAAATCTGTCGCTAACATCCTGTAATGTGTTGCGAGTTGCCGGAGGGCGCTACGGTTATCCGGCAACTCATCCTTCGACTTTGGGGATTCAGGGCGCGACAGGCTGCCAGGTTTTATCCAGGTGGTAGGCGGTTAACGCCTGTGCTTTTTGCTGCGACTCCTCGCCAAGATCCGCCTGATAGACCTTGTCATCACCGTTAACCATAAAACTCATCACACCGGTCTGATCGTAGCTGACGGGCCAGGCAACCATCGCAAAGCCGCTGGTTTTGTCGGGAAGAATACGGAAATGATAGCCGTGATAGCCCGTACCAGGCTCCTGCGGACTGAAGGCTGGTCCAAGCGGGCTTGGCGCTTCACCAGGTGACACGGGCCAGTACAGACCATCTTTTTTCCCTTCAGAGCTGACAATCTTTTGTGCGTACGTCTGGTTCATCGCAAAGTAGCTTTGCTGAGCATCAACATAGGCATGTAACGCCTCGATGGCTGCGAGTTCGTTGCGGCCAATCTCACGGGTCAGGATCTCTTCCGCCGCTTCCTTAATATCAAATTGCCAGCCGGAAGTGGTTTTAACCACCGGGATCGGTAGCTGCCAGTCGCTGTCTCCGACAACAAGATGCGCGGTATTGCCGTCAACGACAGTGTTATGGCGAACCTTCCAGTCGCGCAGGAAGCGCTCTACCGCATCAGGATCGACGCCTTCCGGCGGCAGAAAATCACGCCAGTTTTCCCCAAGCAAATTGTTCATCGCACTTTCATTTTGCTCACTGATAGCGTTTGCCAGCGCATCGGTGGCCTGGTCCGGCGTGGTGAAGGATTGCTGCGCCATCGCCGTGACCGAAACCATGAACAACACCATTCCACTAAGTAATTTATTTTTCATGTCGGCTCCCTTAACGATGACGGAATTCACGGTGTTCAGCACGGCCGCCGGATAGCTGACGAGATGGCTGGTTGCGGGCGAACTGCCTGCTTTGAGCCCCTCGCTGCTGCTGTGCCTGCCAGTTGGCGGAACGACTGTCATTACCGCTCAGCGCATTGGCGCGCGGCTGGCGCTGTTGAAGATTACGCTGCTGTACATTGTGGTGCTGCACGGGTTGCGTGATCCGTTTCTCCTGGCGCTGGGTCGCAGCCTGGCGATTTTCACGTTGCTGAGTGTTCGCCCGCTTCGCGGTTTGCGGTTTGGTATCGTAACCACGATAGTTGTTACGCTGGGAAATCTGCTTCAGCTGTTGGCTGGATGCCTGACGCTGAGCGTCTTTAGTGCCCGTACGCGCCGTCTGCGGGAATGTTTTCCCCGTTGATTTTTCCATCTGGCTCAGGGCAGCCTGACGCTGGCTATCACGGTTGACGGGTCTTTGCTGGGCTGAGCTTAAGCCCGTAGCCGTATTAGTGGGGTGAAAGCGGTTATTGAGCTGGCTATTAGGGTACGGCACACCCTCGCGATAGGCCGGGTTGTGCTGCCAGGTACGGTTGGCGTCTGTCAGGCGTTGTCCGCTGATTTTATTGAAGTTATCAACGTTAATATTGATGTTGTTATCGCCGTTGCGGTTATACCCGCCATGGTTATCCCAGTCATCGTGATGGTGGTGGTCCCAGTCATCGTCATCATCCCAGTCGATATTGCTGAAGATGGCATAGGTTGTGGCAACACCGAGGCTGAAACCTAAGCCGTTCACGAAGCTGTTGCCAAACTGCTCGCCGGGCGTTGGCGGCAGATAGGTTGGCGGATAGGCGGTATTGGGCCAGGTACCGTAAACCGTATTCGGGTTATAGGTGGGGACGTACACCACCTGCGGATCGGCGGATTCAATTTTGATAACCGTTGGGCTTGTTGAGGCGGGCGTGGCTGTAGTAGTCACTGAACTGGTTGATGACTCGCTGGTGACGGTTTTAGCTGGTGCCGCTTTTGTCACAGTAGTGACGGTCTGTTGCGGTGTTGATTGCAACGCCCCGGTTTGTTGCGCCAGCGCGCGCAGGCGTTGCACGGAGTCCATGACGTCTTTCGGTTGCGCGAGGAAAGCGTCACCCAGGCTTTGTACCCACGGCGGATTTTCACCCATCAGCGACATCAACTGTGGAAAGGCGACCAGCGATTTCACGCTGGGATCCCAGGGTTGACCGGCAACGGCCTGAATGGCGGCATCGCCCTGCATTTTGGGATTATCTTTTGACCACTGCGCGGCCTGGATGACGTTAGCCGGATAGGTTGAGGCCATCAAAATTTGTGATAGCAGTGAATCGGGGTAGAGCGCGATAGGTGCCACCCACTGATCGATTTGTGCAGCCGAGTATGTCGGCGCAGCAGCAGGCGCAGGTTGGTCTGCGGGGGCAGGGGGCGCTACGGGAGCCGGCGCTGAAGGTTGTTGTGCGACGGGAGCCGGAGCAGCGGGCTCCGTTACGCGACTTTTAACGAACATCACGCCAGAGGCGGCAAACAACCCGGCACTGCACAGAAGAACAAGCAGATGTGGCTTAAATGGCAACTTCATAAAATGACTCCAACGAGACAAGCGCTGTGCCGTGAGGCGTTCCTGTTGCCGCGAGTATCATGCACCCGTGTTTGACAGTTTTGACTTTTATTGGGGATTCAGCCGGCAGGTCCGGAAAAAGAGTGTGAGTATTTATTACACAATTATATCTGATGGCTAAAAAAACGCTGGAAAATTCAGCATGTCGCGCTTGAAAATCAACCGCTTTACGGCAATCTTTATCCCTCTGAAATGCGCCTCGCCTTGCTGCTACACCATTCTTAACGATTCAGCCAATTTTTTATGTTGCTTTTTTGTAAACAGATTAACACTTAAAGAAAATCCTGTTATTGTGCCTTATGCGGTACCGGGCATTTACCCTACTAACTACTGTCTCACAGGAGCGTGAAGAGAATCGCCCATCAACAAAAGCGCCGCATTATGACAATGAGAGCGAGGAGATATCGTCGTGCTAGAAGAATACCGTAAGCACGTAGCTGAGCGTGCTGCCCAGGGGATTGTGCCAAAACCTTTAGATGCAACCCAAATGGCCGCACTTGTCGAGCTGCTGAAGACCCCGCCTGTGGGCGAAGAAGAATTCCTGTTAGACCTGTTAATCAACCGCGTTCCTCCTGGCGTAGATGAAGCCGCCTATGTTAAAGCCGGTTTTCTCGCTGCTGTCGCGAAAGGCGACACCACCTCCCCGCTGGTTACGCCAGAAAAAGCCATTGAACTGCTGGGCACCATGCAGGGTGGCTACAACATTCATCCCCTGATCGACGCGCTGGACGACGCAAAACTGGCGCCGATTGCTGCCAAAGCGCTCTCCTCAACGCTGCTGATGTTCGATAACTTCTACGATGTGGAAGAAAAAGCCAAAGCGGGCAACGAATATGCGAAGCAGGTAATGCAGTCCTGGGCTGATGCCGAATGGTTCCTCAACCGTCCTGCTCTGGCTGAAAAAATTACCGTTACCGTCTTTAAAGTGACGGGTGAAACCAACACCGATGACCTCTCTCCGGCCCCGGATGCCTGGTCTCGCCCGGATATCCCGCTGCACGCGCTGGCGATGCTGAAAAACGCCCGTGAAGGCATTGACCCGGATCAGCCGGGTGCCGTTGGCCCGATCAAACAGATCGAAGCATTGCAGCAGAAAGGCTACCCGCTGGCCTACGTGGGCGACGTTGTCGGCACCGGTTCCTCCCGTAAATCGGCGACCAACTCCGTACTGTGGTTTATGGGCGATGATATCCCGCATGTGCCGAACAAGCGCGGCGGCGGTCTGTGCCTCGGCGGCAAAATTGCGCCGATCTTCTTCAACACCATGGAAGATGCGGGCGCGCTGCCAATCGAAGTTGACGTGTCGAACATGAACATGGGCGACGTGATTGACGTTTACCCTTACAGCGGTGAAGTGCGCAACCACGAAACCGGCGAGCTGCTGGCAAGCTTTGAGCTGAAAACCGACGTGCTGATCGACGAAGTCCGCGCCGGTGGTCGTATCCCGCTGATCATCGGTCGTGGCCTGACCACCAAAGCGCGTGAAGCGCTTGGTCTGCCGCACTCAGACGTTTTCCGTCAGGCGAAAGACGTGGCAGAAAGCAGCCGTGGCTTCTCTCTGGCGCAGAAAATGGTTGGCCGCGCCTGCGGCGTGAAAGGCATCCGTCCGGGCGCGTATTGCGAACCTAAGATGACTTCCGTGGGGTCCCAGGACACCACTGGCCCGATGACCCGTGACGAACTGAAGGACCTGGCGTGTCTGGGCTTCTCGTCTGACCTGGTGATGCAGTCCTTCTGCCACACTGCGGCGTATCCGAAGCCGGTGGACGTGAACACGCACCACACGCTACCAGACTTCATCATGAACCGCGGCGGTGTGTCGCTGCGTCCGGGCGACGGTGTGATCCACTCCTGGCTGAACCGCATGTTGCTGCCGGATACCGTGGGCACCGGCGGTGACTCCCATACCCGTTTCCCGATTGGTATCTCCTTCCCGGCGGGCTCTGGTCTGGTGGCGTTTGCTGCCGCGACCGGCGTGATGCCGCTGGATATGCCGGAATCCGTTCTGGTGCGCTTCAAAGGCAAAATGCAGCCGGGCATCACGCTGCGCGATCTGGTACACGCCATCCCGCTGTACGCGATCAAACAGGGCCTGCTGACCGTGGAGAAGAAAGGCAAGAAAAACATCTTCTCTGGCCGCATTCTGGAGATCGAAGGTCTGCCGGATCTGAAAGTCGAGCAGGCGTTCGAACTGACTGATGCCTCCGCTGAGCGTTCCGCTGCCGGTTGTACCATCAAGCTGAACAAAGAACCGATTATCGAGTACCTGACCTCCAACATCGTCCTGCTGAAGTGGATGATTGCAGAAGGCTACGGTGACCGCCGTACGCTGGAACGTCGCGTGCAGGGCATGGAAAAATGGCTGGCGGATCCGCAGCTGCTGGAAGCCGATGCTGACGCGGAATACGCGGCGGTGATCGACATCGATCTGGCGGATATCAAAGAGCCAATCCTGTGTGCGCCGAACGATCCGGACGACGCGCGTCTGCTGTCTGACGTGCAGGGCGAGAAGATCGACGAAGTGTTTATCGGTTCCTGCATGACCAACATTGGCCACTTCCGCGCCGCCGGTAAGCTGCTGGATGCGCACAAAGGCCAATTGCCGACGCGCCTGTGGGTGGCACCGCCGACCCGTATGGACGCGGCGCAGCTGACCGAAGAAGGCTACTACAGCGTGTTCGGTAAGAGCGGCGCACGTATTGAGATCCCTGGCTGTTCCCTGTGCATGGGTAACCAGGCGCGTGTGGCCGACGGCGCGACGGTGGTTTCCACCTCTACCCGTAACTTCCCGAACCGTTTAGGCACCGGGGCAAACGTCTATCTGGCTTCTGCGGAGCTGGCGGCGGTGGCGGCGCTGATTGGCAAGCTGCCGACGGCGGAAGAGTATCAGACCTATGTGGCGCAGGTGGATAAGACGGCGGTGGATACCTACCGTTATCTGAACTTCGACCAGCTTTCTCAGTACACCGAGAAAGCGGACGGCGTGATTTTCCAGACCGCGGTCTAATGCGCTAACGCGTTTTGTGTAAAAACGCATCAATGCCCGGAGAAGTCTGCTTCTCCGGGCATTTTTATTTCTATTCCTTATACCCGCTACGCTTTTTTTCTGCCGCGCTGCTGCGATAATTACAACAAGGCGCAATGCGGTATTGGCGCATTGCCGGGAGCAGAGGAAGACATTATGGATTACGAATTTCTGCGCGATATTACCGGAGTGGTAAAAGTGCGTATGTCCATGGGCCACGAGGTGGTGGGGCACTGGTTTAATGAGGAAGTGAAAGAGAACCTGGCCCTACTTGATGAAGTGGAACAGGCGGCGCGTGCGGTGAAAGGCAGTGAGCGCTCCTGGCAGCGAGCAGGGCATGAATATACGCTCTGGCTGGATGGCGAAGAGGTGATGGTTCGCGCCAATCAGCTTGAGTTCTCCGGCGACGAAATGGAAGAGGGGATGAGCTACTACGATGAAGAGAGCTTTTCGCTCTGCGGCGTAGAGGATTTCCTGCAAGTGGTCGCGGCGTACCGTGAATTTGTGCAACAGCGTTAATCCATGCGGAGCCAGCGGGCTCCGCTATGTCTGTTACTTCACGTACGCCAGCAGGCTCAGGGAGTCACGCGCCAGCGCTTTGCATTTTTTGGCCGTTGGGATGCCGATACCGCTGAGATCGCGATAGCTGTCCTCACCCAGCGCCTTCATGTTGAAGGTGTCGTAATTACTCAGGTCCCACTGGTTTTGCTGGGCAAAAAAGACCAGTGCGCGACGGATCTGCCCATTTGGCAAATTCTGGTATCCACAGTCATTTTTCAGAAAAACAAAAACCGCCGTTAAATCGGCCATATCTTCGGCTTCGGACTCGCTCAGCGCGTAGCTATTTGCGCATACGGCCATCAGGCTGCCGAACAAAACTGTTCTGAAAAACGTCTTCATTGCTTCTACCACTGCATCACGGAATTTAAACGTTAGCACACTGCGAGCGAAGCGACGACCTTTATTATTAGCCGTTTACTTGACCTTCCCGTAAGGGGAAGGCTTATGCTTAAAAGATAGCCTGCTTAAGCTGCTGAATATAAGGAAGTGATTATGCAACGTCGTGACTTTTTAAAGTACTCCGTGGCGCTGGGCGTCGCGTCAGCATTACCTCTGTGGAGCCGTAGCGTATTTGCCGCCGACCGTCCGGCATTACCCATTCCAGACCTGTTAACCGCCGATGCCTCCAATCGCATTCAGTTGATTGCACAAGCCGGGCAGTCGAGCTTTGCAGGTAAAACCGCCACGACATGGGGATATAACGGAAATTTGCTCGGACCGGCGCTAAAGCTGAACAAAGGGCAATCGGTGACGGTGGATATCCACAACCAGCTTGCCGAAGAGACGACGTTGCACTGGCATGGGCTGGAAATTCCTGGTGAAGTTGACGGTGGGCCGCAGGGTATTATCCCGGCAGGCGGAAAACGTTCCGTCACTTTCACACCGGATCAACGGGCTGCAACCTGTTGGTTCCACCCGCATCAGCATGGCAAAACCGGTCGTCAGGTGGCGATGGGGCTGGCTGGCCTGGTGCTGATTGAAGATGAAGAGATCCACAAACTGCTGCTGCCGAAGCAGTGGGGCATTGATGATGTGCCGGTAATTATTCAGGACAAGCAGTTTTCCGCAGATGGACAGATCGACTATCAACTGGACATGATGACCGCTGCCGTTGGCTGGTTTGGCGATACGTTACTGACCAACGGCGCGATTTATCCTCAGCATGCCGCACCGCGCGGTTGGCTGCGTTTACGTCTGCTGAACGGGTGTAACGCGCGTTCGCTGAATATTGCCGCCAGCGACAATCGTCCTCTGTACGTCATTGCCAGCGATGGTGGACTGTTGGCGGAACCGGTCAAAGTAACTGAACTTCCCATGCTGATGGGCGAGCGCTTTGAAGTACTGGTGGATGTGAGCGACGGTAAAGCTTTTGACCTGGTCACCCTGCCAGTGAGCCAGATGGGGATGGCAGTTGCGCCCTTTGATAAGCCGCACCCGGTGATGCGCGTTCAGCCGCTGCTGATTACCGCTTCCGGAACGCTGCCGGATTCGCTGACATCCATGCCGTCGCTGCCGTCACTGGATGGCCTGACGGTGCGCAAACTACAGCTGTCTATGGATCCGATGCTCGACATGATGGGCATGCAAATGCTGATGAAGAAGTACGGCGGTCAGGCTATGGCGGGTATGGATCATGGGAAGATGATGGGCCATATGAATAATGACAATATGGGCCACGGGAACATGAATCATGGCAATATGAACCATGGCAACATGGGGAATATGCAGCATGGCAACATGAAGCAGGGGGGATCATTTGATTTCCATAATGCCAACCGGATTAACGGTCTGGCGTTTGATATGAATAAGCCGATGTTTGCTGCAGCAAAAGGTCAACATGAGCGCTGGGTGATTTCCGGTCAGGGCGACATGATGCTGCATCCGTTCCATATTCACGGCACCCAGTTCCGCATTTTGTCTGAGAATGGCAACGCGCCTGCCGCGCACCGCGCGGGATGGAAGGACACGGTACGGGTAGAAGGCGGCGTCAGCGAGGTGCTGGTGAAGTTTGACCACGACGCGCCGAAAGAGCATGCCTACATGGCGCACTGCCATCTGTTAGAGCATGAAGATACCGGCATGATGCTCGGTTTTACCGTATAAACAGTGTCGGATAGCGGTGGCGCTATCCGCTAAACGTTTATTACGAAAACGGATTATTACCCTATCGTCGAGTAAAAGCGTGCATATACTGAGGGAGTTAATCACTCATTCCAAGAGGTATTCATGACGCTTTTCCGTAATGTACTGGCAGCATCGTTTATCATGCTTTTGGCGGTCTCTGCGCAGGCCGCGATGAAGATGGAACGCCAACAGATTTCGAAACTGAATTTAAGCCTCGAAATCCCTCAGACGCTCACGCCCATGCCGGACGAGATGGCAAAAATCAAATACCCTTCCGAAAATCGTCCGCAGGTGATTTACGGTGATGAACGTGGTAAAGCGTCTTTAGGCATTACCGCCGGGCGCAACGCGCTGCCTGCCGCTCAGTTGGATATGGCAAAGGACGCGACGCTGAAAATGCTGACCAACTTCAAGCCGCAGGCGGAACCCGTCACGGTTGACGGGCATAAAGCGTGGCTGATTACCTTCCGCTCGCAAGCGCCGGATACTGAAATTCTCAACCTGCTGCTGGTTACCTCGCAAAATGAGAAAGCGGTGCAGGTCTCCTTCAATATGACCAAAGATCTGGTGTCGCAGTACCAGGACGCCGCGAAGGCTTCGTTACTGTCACTGAAGTTTGAATAAAAAAACGCCCGCAACACAGCGGGCGCTTTTCATTTTACTTCGCGTCGTCCGGCAATGCGTACGCCACGATATAATCGCCCATCTTCGTACCAAATGAGCCGTGACCGCCTGCGGAAATGACCACATACTGCTTGCCATTCACTTCATAGGTCATCGGTGTCGCCTGTCCACCTGCAGGTAGACGGCCTTGCCACAGTTTTTCACCGTTGCTCATATTGTAGGCGCGCAGATAGTTATCGGCGGTCGCGGCTATGAACAGCACGTTACCGGCGGTGGAGATCGGCCCTCCCAGCATCGGCATCCCCATATTGAACGGCACCTGAACCGGCATTGGGAACGGCATGCTGTCCTGTGGGGTGCCAATACGTTTTTTCCACACCACTTCATTGGTCTTCAGATCCACCGCGGAGATGTATCCCCAGGCTGGCTGCTTACACGGCAGGCCAAATGGCGACAGGAACGGATTCAGCGTGACGCCAAACGGCACGCCGTACTGTGGCTGAATCCCTGATTCTGTGCCGGTGCCTTTGGCATCTTTCGGCGGCTCCATCGGATTGCCAGGGCCGCGTGGGATCAGCTTCGACACAAACGGCAGCGCCATCGGGTTAGCAATGGCGACCTGACGGTTGGGATCAACGGAGATGCCGCCCCATTCGAACATGCCCAGGTTGCCGGGGAATACCAGCGTGCCTTGCTCCGAAGGCGGGGTGAAGATGCCCTCATAACGCAGTTGGTGGAACATCACGCGACACACCAGCTGGTCGAACATGGTGGCCCCCCACATATCCGCGCCGCTCAAATCTTTCTGCGGACGGAAACTCAGGTCGGAGAACGGCTGGGTTTTGCTGACGTAATCACCTTTGGCTGCGCCCTGCGGCACCGGTTTTTCCGGGGCAGGGACCACCAGTTCACCATTACGGCGGTCGAGCACGAAGATGTTACCGGTTTTCGCCGGGGCGTAAATGACCGGGACTTTCTGCCCTTTAACGGTGATATCCGCCAGCGTCGGCTGCGCCGGTAAGTCCATATCCCACAGATCGTGGTGAACGGTTTGATAGCTCCAGGCCAGCTTCCCGGTCGTGGCATTTAACGCCAGGATGGCGCTGGCATAACGTTCCTGCTCCGGCGTGCGGTTACCGCCCCAGATATCCGGTGTGGTGACGCCCATCGGCAGATACACCAGATCCAGCTTCGCGTCGTAGGCCGCCGGGGCCCAGGAGTTTGGTGAGTTAAAGGTGAACGTATGTTCATCTGACGGGATGAAATTGGGATCTTTGGCGCCTGGGTCGAACGCCCACAACAGCTTACCGGTATTCACGTCGAAGCCACGGATAACGCCGGAGGTTTCGCGGGTGGAGAAGTTATCGGTCACCGACCCGGCAATCACGATGGTTTTATCGGTGATGATGGGAGGTGACGTCGGTTCATACAGACCCGGCGTGGTATCCGGCATGTTGGTCTGTAGGTTGAGGATCCCTTTATTGGCGAAGGTTGTGCACAGCTTGCCCGTTTCTGCGTTCAGGGCAAACAGACGGCCATCGTTCACCGGCAGGATGATGCGGCGCGGACAGTCAGCAACCACTTCCGGGCTGGCGTTATCGGCACGTGCTTCATGATAAGAAACGCCGCGACAGGTCACGTGCTGGAAAGAGGTGTTGGTATTGAGTTGGGGATCGAAATGCCACTTCTCTTTACCACTCGCCGCATCAAGCGCAAACAGACGCTGGTGGGCGGTACACAGATAGAGCGTATCTCCAACTTTGATTGGCGTGACTTCATTGGTGATTTCACCCGGATCGTTCGGCTGTTTTAAATCACCGGTACGAAATACCCAGGCTTCTTTCAATTGATGTACGTTGTCGGCGTTAATTTGTTTTAACGGTGAGTAGCGTTGACCTTCCTGATTACGCCCGTAAGCGGGCCAGTCCTCGTCGGCCACCGGTGAAATTGCTTCGGCCGGGATGGTCTCCGCGCTCAGCGTGCCGTGTACTTCCTGCGGATCGTTGAAACCCGCCCAGGTCAGGATCCCGCCGCTAATCAGTAGTGCGACGACCAGCGCCGTTATCGCACCGCTGGAAGGGACGATCAGGTGACGCCAGACGAACGGCAGGATAAGCCAGATACCGAAGAAGACCAGGATGTCGCTACGCGGTGTTAATGCCCAGAAATCAAAGCCGACTTCCCACACTCCCCAAACCATGGTGGCGAGAAGCAGGACGGCATACAGCCAAAGCGCGGAGCGTTTACTCCGCCATAGCAGGAAGGCCACGCCGAGCATGGCCAGGCCCGCTATCGGGTAATACCAGGAGCCACCGATGGCGACCAGCCAGCCTCCGCCAATCAGGAGATAGAGTCCACAAAGTGCCGCGAACAGAGCACTCAGTGTCACGATAAGTCGTTGGGATCGTACGTTGTTATTTGCCATAAAAAATACCATCACAGGTGTTATTTCTTTAATAGCAGTTAATTATAGGAGTTAAAACGCGTGACGATTGTCACATTATGAACTTTATCAACAGATGCCGCGTATGAATGCTTTTGCTGGTATACTGCGTGCCTTGCGCTTAGATGCTCGCTTATTAAAAGTAAGCATTGAGTGATTTGTTTTTAAATCATATGGTTAGAGATATGAAACATACTGTTGAAGTCATGATCCCGGAAGCGGAGATCAAAGCGCGTATTGCTGAACTGGGACGTCAGATTAACGAACGTTATAAGGACAGCGGCAGCGATATGGTGCTGGTTGGTCTGTTACGCGGCTCATTTATGTTTATGGCGGACCTGTGCCGTGAAGTGCATGTCTCCCACGAAGTCGATTTCATGACTGCATCCAGTTATGGCAGCGGAATGTCTACCACGCGTGATGTTAAGATCCTGAAAGATCTGGATGAAGACATTCGTGGCAAGGACGTGCTGATTGTCGAGGACATCATCGACTCCGGCAACACGCTGTCTAAAGTGCGTGAGATTCTGAGCCTGCGCGAGCCGAAATCCCTGGCTATCTGTACGCTGCTGGATAAACCTTCCCGTCGTGAAGTTGATGTCCCGGTCGAGTTTATCGGATTCTCTATTCCAGATGAGTTTGTGGTCGGCTACGGCATTGACTATGCTCAGCGTTATCGCCATCTGCCGTACGTTGGCAAAGTGGTGCTGCTGGACGAGTAATTGGCTGGAGTGCCTGATGGCGCTTCGCTTATCAGGCCTACGGCGCAGGTTTGTAGGCCGGGTAAGGCATAGCCGCCTCCCGGCAATGTCACATTATTTATGGTTGCAGTGTTTCTGGCTGAGGTTAGATAAACCCTGGCGATAGCGCTGCTCCAGCGTTTCGCGACTGGTGGCGGTGACGTCGAGATCGCGCAGCAGGCCATCATGGATACCGTAGGCCCAGCCGTGAATCGTGACTTTCTGACCGCGCTTCCAGGCCGATCGCATAATCGTTGAATGACCCAGGTTATAGACCTGCTCCATGACATTCAGTTCGCACAGGGTGTCCATGCGGCGTTCCTGCGGCATTTCGCCCAGCAGTGAGCTGTGTTTAAACCAGATATCGCGAATGTGCAGTAACCAGTTATCAATCAGCCCCTGTTCTTTATTTTCAATCGCCGCCTGGACGCCGCCGCATCCGTAGTGGCCACAAATAATAATATGTTCCACTTCCAGCACATCCACCGCATACTGAACCACTGAGAGGCAGTTCAGGTCGGTGTGAATAACCAGATTGGCGACATTACGGTGGACAAATAATTCGCCCGGTTCAAGACCGGTCAATCGTTCAGCGGGAACGCGGCTGTCGGAACATCCAATCCATAGAAAACGTGGATTCTGCGCATGTGTCAGCGTTTCAAAAAATCCGGGATCCTCTTCTACCAGCATCTTTGACCATAGTGCATTGTTGCTGATGAGTGTATCTATGTCTTTCATGGAGTTGTACGACCCGAAGCCAGATAAATTCGATGGGCTAATATAGGGTAACTCCAGCATTAATTAAACTATATATAAAATGTCAGAACGTAAGGTAAGTAAAAAACCATGACCATTGCTCTGGAACTTCAAGAACTTAAGAAAACCTATCCCGGTGGCGTGCAGGCGCTACGCGGCATAGATTTACAAGTCGAAGTGGGTGATTTTTATGCGCTTTTGGGACCTAATGGCGCAGGTAAATCCACCACCATCGGCATTATCAGTTCGCTGGTGAATAAAACTTCCGGACGGGTAAGCGTCTTCGGATACGATCTCGATAAAGACACGGTTAACGCTAAACGTCAGCTTGGGCTGGTGCCGCAGGAGTTTAACTTTAACCCGTTTGAAACCGTGCAGCAGATCGTGGTCAACCAGGCAGGTTACTACGGCGTTGAGCATAAAGAAGCCGTTAAGCGTAGCGAAATATATCTAAAACAGCTCGACTTGTGGGAAAAGCGTAACGAACGTGCGCGTATGCTTTCCGGTGGGATGAAACGTCGTCTGATGATCGCGCGCGCGCTGATGCATGAGCCAAAGCTGTTGATTCTCGATGAACCAACGGCGGGCGTCGACATTGAGTTACGTCGTTCAATGTGGGGCTTTTTAAAAGATTTAAACGACAAAGGCACCACGATTATTCTGACCACCCACTATCTCGAAGAAGCGGAAATGCTGTGCCGCAATATCGGTATTATTCAGCACGGCGAGCTGGTGGAAAATACCTCCATGAAGAGCCTGCTCTCTAAACTGAAATCCGAGACCTTTATTCTCGATCTGGCGCCAAAAAGTCCGCTGCCAAAACTGGAAGGGTATCAGTATCGTCTGGTTGATACCTCGACGCTGGAAGTGGAAGTTCTGCGTGAGCAAGGGGTTAACAGCGTGTTCTCACAGCTGAGCGCCCAGGGTATTCAGGTATTGAGTATGCGTAACAAAGCGAACCGACTGGAAGAACTGTTTGTTTCTCTGGTGCATGAAAAACAAGGAGATCGCGCATGATGCAGCTTTATTGGGTTGCGCTGAAAAGCATCTGGGCGAAAGAGATCCACCGCTTTATGCGTATCTGGGTCCAGACTCTGGTTCCTCCCGTCATCACCATGACGCTCTATTTTATTATTTTTGGTAATTTGATTGGCTCGCGTATCGGCGAAATGCATGGTTTTAGCTACATGCAATTTATTGTGCCGGGGCTGATTATGATGGCGGTGATCACCAACTCGTACGCTAACGTGGCATCGTCATTCTTTAGCGCCAAGTTTCAACGCAATATTGAAGAACTGCTGGTTGCTCCGGTACCGACGCACGTCATTATCGCGGGCTTTGTCGGCGGCGGCGTGGCGCGCGGCCTGTGCGTAGGGATCCTCGTAACGGCTATTTCACTGTTCTTCGTGCCGTTCCAGGTGCACTCCTGGGTCTTTGTAGCGCTCACGCTGGTGTTGACGGCGGTACTGTTTTCGCTGGCCGGTCTGCTGAACGCGGTCTTTGCCAAAACCTTTGACGATATCAGCCTGATCCCAACCTTCGTACTGACGCCGCTGACCTATTTAGGGGGCGTGTTCTATTCGTTAACGCTGCTGCCGCCGTTCTGGCAGGGACTGTCGCACCTGAACCCAATTGTCTACATGATCAGCGGGTTCCGCTACGGTTTCCTGGGTATCCATGATGTTCCGCTGGTCACCACGTTTGGCGTGCTGGTGGTGTTCATCGCAGCGTTTTATTTGCTGTGCTGGTACCTGATCCAGCGTGGACGCGGTTTGCGCAGCTAATACTTTCTTCCTCTCTCTGTGCGGGAGAGGAAGACTTTTGATGCTTATCACCATTATGGATTTATCACACTGATAAACTACTTGCCTGCTAAGGAGGTAGGCAATGTTAGGTTGGGTAATTACCTGTCATGACGATAAGGCACAGGATATGCTGCATCGTCTGGAGCAAAAGCACGGCCCGTTGGCCCAATGCCAGGCGGTAAGTTTTTGGCGTGGGCTTAGTTCAAATATGCTGAGCCGCATGATGTGCCACGCTCTGCATGCTACTGACTCAGGCGAGGGCGTGATCTTCCTGACGGATACCGCAGGGGCCGCGCCGTACCGCGTGGCCTCGTTAATGAGCCACAAACACCCCCAGTGTGAAGTGATTTCAGGTATCAGCTATTCATTGCTTGAGCGAATGCTTTCGTCGCGGGAATCAATGAGCAGCTCTGCGTTTCGCGATTGCATTGTTGCGCTTGGCGGGCCGGAAGTCTCAAGTCTCTGGCATCAACAACAAAAAAATCCCCCCTTCGTGTTGAAGCATGATTTGTATGAGTATTAATCGTTGGTATTGATGGCGCTTTTGCTACAATAGCCGAGGTTTCTCGCCTCGGTTCGGTTATCTCATATGGTTATGCGCGTTGTGCTTATTTTGTTGCTCCTGTCTTCTGGCAGCGTAGCTGCGGCTTTGCCTGCTCGCTACATGCAAACCACCGAAGCGGCTGCCGTGTGGGCGCAGATAGGTGACAAAATGGTGACGGTGGGGAATATTCGCGCCGGGCAGATCCTCGCCGTAGAGCCGATCGCGGCAGACTATTACGAATTTACCTTTGGCTTGGGTACCGGGTTTATTGATAAGGGACATCTGGAGCCTGTTCAGGGGCGGCAGAAAGTTGACGATGGTCTGGGGGATCTCAATAAACCGCTCAGCAATCAAAGCCTGATTACCTGGAAAGATACACCGGTTTATAATGCCCCGGATGTCGGCAGCGCTCCGTTTGGCGTGCTGGCGGATAATCTGCGCTATCCCATTATCAGTAAGCTTAAAGACCGTCTTAACCAGACGTGGTACCAGATCCGCATTGGCGGCAGACTGGCCTATATCAGTGCTCTGGATGCGCAGGAAGACAACGGTATCCCGGTGTTAACCTATCATCATATTCTGCGCGATGAAGAGAATACCCGCTTTCGTCACACCTCCACGACAACCTCCGTACGCGCGTTTAGCAACCAGATGGCCTGGCTACACGACCGCGGCTACACGACGCTGACGATGTATCAGTTGGAAGGCTATGTACGCAACAATATGAACCTCCCGGCGCGGGCGGTGGTGCTGACGTTCGACGATGGTCTGAAGTCGGTGAGTCGTTATGCTTATCCGGTGTTGAAACAGAACGGTATGAAGGCGACGGCGTTTATTATCTCGTCACGCATTAAGCGCCATCCGCAGAAGTGGGACCCGAAATCGCTACAGTTTATGAGCGTCTCTGAACTGAATGAGATCAGGGACGTGTTTGACTTCCAGTCGCATACCCATTTTTTACATCGAGTGGACGCTCACCATCGGCCGATCCTGCTCAGCCGCAGCTATCACAACATTCTGTTCGATTTTGCTCGTTCGCGTCGGGCGTTGTCCCAGTTCAATTCCCACGTTCTGTATCTTTCGTATCCGTTTGGCGGTTATAACGCCACGGCGGTAAAAGCGGCGAACGACGCCGGTTTCCATCTGGCGGTAACCACGGTGAGAGGGAAGGTGAAGCCGGGAGATAATCCGATGCTGCTCAAAAGGCTGTATATTTTACGCACGGATTCGCTGGAAACGATGTCGCGGCTGATCGTCAATCAGCCGCAGGGGTAAGGGCTATCAGGCAACCTGGACCGGAATGGCTTTCGCGGTGCGCTTCATTTCGTTGTCGCCTTCAAAATAGGCCACTTTCGGGCGCCATGTCCGGGCTTCCTCATCAGACATGGTGACGAAGCTGGCGATAATCACAATGTCGCCAACCTCAGCGCAGTGCGCCGCCGCACCATTCACCGAGATGATTTTGGAGCCGCGTTCAGCCGCGATCGCATAGGTTGAGAAACGTTTCCCATTGGTCACGTTCCAGATATCAATCGCTTCGTTTTCCAGAATACCGGAGGCATCGAGGAAATCCTGGTCAATGGCACAGGAACCTTCATAGTGCAGGTCCGCCTGCGTGACTTTTACGCGGTGGAGCTTGCCTTGCAGCATGGTGCGAATCATAACTTCTATACCCTGTCGTTTATCTTGGCTAAGCAGGCGCTTGTAGCCTGCTTTGGAAATTCTCAGGCAGTATTGCCCGATTTTTAACCCCTGTCTACTGGGCTAATGTAACGCTTTGATTATCGATCAGACGCGCCTGTCCCAGCCATGCGGCGACCAGAATGACCGCACGTTTGCTGTTTTCGGTGAGTTCAAGCAGCGTGTCGGCATCGCGAATCTGAATATCGTCGGCGCGGAAGCCTTTTTCATTCAGTTCTTGCGCTGCAATGGCAATCATCTCGTCCTGATCGCGCTCACCGGCCTGTAATTTTTCGCCGATGCTGCTCATCACTTTGTATAACCCCGGGGCGATTTTACGCTGATCCGCCGTCAGGTACCCATTACGCGAGCTGAGCGCCAGACCATCTTTGGCGCGGATAATCGGCACACCGACAATTTCAATGTCGTAGCCCAGATCGGCGACCATTTTGCGAATCAGCGCCAGTTGCTGGAAATCCTTCTCGCCAAAGCAGGCGATATCCGGCTGGATCAGGTTGAACAGCTTGCTGACGATGGTCGAAACGCCGCGGAAGTGGCCCGGACGGCTGGCGCCTTCCAGCATGGTAGAGAGGCCGGGAACATCAACGTACGTCTGGCCTTCCAGCCCCTGTGGGTAGATTTCCTCAACGGCGGGAGCAAAGACATAATCAACTTTGCGTTTGTTCAGCTTTTCACAGTCTTCCTGCAGCGTGCGCGGATAGCGCACCAGATCTTCCGGTCTGTCGAATTGCATCGGGTTGACGAAAATGCTGACGATGACCACATCAGCCCGGGCTTTTGCCTCATCAACCAGTTTCATATGGCCGTCGTGCAGATTGCCCATAGTGGGAACCAATGCGACGCGTTTGCCTTCCTGACGCAGACGGCGAATATGCTGGCGTAGCAGCGGCAGAGTTTCGATAATTAACACACCTTGACTCCTTAATGGAAACTGTGTTCTTCGCCCGGATAAACGCCGGACTCCACTTCAGCCCTATACTGCCGTACGGCGGCGCGCATGTCGCCCGCTTCGGCAAGGAAATTTTTCGCGAATTTTGGAATATGACCGCCGGTGATGCCAAACGCATCGTGCATCACCAGGATCTGACCGTCGGTAACGTTACCCGCGCCGATGCCAATCACCGGAATCGACAGCGCTTCAGTAACGCGCTTCGCCAGTTCAACCGGCACGCACTCCAGCACCAGCAGTTGAGCGCCCGCCGCTTCTAAGGCCAGCGCATCATCCAGCAGTACCTGCCCGGCATCGCCGCGACCCTGAATTTTATAGCCGCCGAAGATATTCACCGATTGCGGCGTCAGCCCCAGATGGCCACAAACCGGGACGGCGCGTTCGGTGAGCATTTTCACCGTGTCAACCAGCCATGCGCCGCCTTCAATCTTGACCATATTGGCCCCCGCACGCATCACGATGGCCGCGTTTTCAAACGCTTGTTCCGGCGTGGCATAAGCCATAAACGGCAGGTCGGAGAGCAGCAGGCAGTTCGGTGCGCCACGGCGAACGGCGCGGGTGTGGTAGGCGATATCTTCCACGGTGACCGGCAGGGTGGAGTCGTGCCCCTGAATTGTCATGCCCAGGGAGTCGCCCACCAGCATCACATTGATACCTTCATCGGCGAAGAGTTTGGCAAAACTGTAGTCGTAGGCGGTAATTGTCGCGAAGCGCTTTTTCTCTTGCTTGCATTTCTGTAACAGCGAAATGGTGGTCGGTTTCATAACATTTCCTGATGATGAAAGTCATATTTACCGGCATTCTAACAGTCACATTCAGGGGGGCAATTGATTTAAGCAACCGTTTGGCACTAAAGCAGTAAACGCTAAAGAGAAGAGGAGAGTTCACCAGTGCGCGGGTTTTGCTGCGCCAAGGTGGGTGAGATACTGATGCAGGCTGATACCATCCGGAAAGATCAGATCAGGAGCGATCTCAAACAGCGGCCACAGCATAAAGCCCCGATTTTTCATATCGTAGTGCGGCACGGTCAGACGGTCGGTGTTAATCACTTCATCGCCAAACAGCATAATGTCGAGGTCCAGCGTTCGCGGTCCCCAGCGTTCGGCTTTGCGCACACGGCCCTGTTGCAGTTCAATGCGTTGGGTATGGTTAAGCAATTCTTCTGGGGCGAGAGCGGTATCCAGCGCCACGGCGGCGTTCAGATAGTCAGGCTGATGCTGTGGACCCAACGGCGGGGTACGGTAAAACGAAGAAACCGCTATGATACGACTATCAGGGATTTCGCCGATCGCTTGCACGGCAGCATTCACCTGCTCCAGTGGAGAGGCTAAATTACTGCCGATAGCAATGTAGGCGACGGTCACGCGCTACCTTCACGACGCGGCGCACGTTTGCGCGGGCGGCGGTGGCGACGGCGTTCTGGCTCTTCATCCAGCTCGTTCAGCATACCTTTTTGCTCCGGCGGCGCTGAAACCTGGAATTCACCCCACCATTGCGCCAGACGCTGCAGCTCGGCGTTATTTTCCACTTCAGCGCGCAGGGCCAGCAGGTCGTAGGCGGCGCGGAACTTCGGATGCTCCATCAGCTTCCAGGCGCGTTTGCCCTGACGACGGGACATGCGTAACTGCAACTGCCAGATATCACGGGTCAGCGAGGTCAGCCGTTTCGGGATTGCCAGCGAGCGGCAGGCTTCGTCCAGTACGTCGTTCATTGCCAGTGCGAAGGCGTCGTAATAGGCCAGACCGCTCTCTTGCGCGATTTTCTGCGCGGCTTCCAGTAACGGATACCAGAACATCGCGGCGAACAAGAACGCCGGGTTAACGCGCATATCATTGTTAATGCGGTTATCGGTGTTCTTCAGCACCTGGGCGATAATGCGTTCCATCGGGCTGTCACCGTCTTCGGTGAAGTAGCGCGTAATGGTTGGGAACAGCGGCTGGAACAGGCTGTACTCACGCAGTTTTTTATAGGTTTCATACCCATAGCCCGCCTGTAACAGCTTGAGCGCTTCTTCAAACAGGCGTGCGGGAGGAATGTCGTTCAGCAGCGTTGCCAGACGCGGGATCGGCTCTGCGGTTTCCGGGCTGATACGCATGTCGAGCTTGGCGGCAAAGCGCACGGCGCGCAGCATACGCACGGGATCTTCGCGATAGCGGGTTTCCGGATTACCAATCAGGCGAATGATGCCTTCTTCAAGGTCCTGCATGCCACCGACGTAATCACGCACGGTGAAATCGGCCACGCTGTAATACAGGCTGTTGATCGTGAAATCGCGACGTTGGGCATCTTCTTCAATGGAGCCGAAGATGTTGTCGCGCAGCAGCATACCGTTTTGCCCGCGTTGTGACGTGGTGCGATCGGCTTCGCTGCCTTCATGATGGCCGCGAAAGGTCGCCACTTCGATGATTTCCGGGCCAAACATCACATGCGCAAGGCGGAAACGGCGACCGACCAGGCGACAGTTGCGAAACAGTTTTCGCACCTGATCCGGCGTTGCGTTAGTGGTGACATCAAAATCTTTTGGCTTTTTGCCCAGCAAAAGATCGCGCACGCCTCCGCCAACCAGCCATGCCTCGTATCCGGCCTTATTGAGCCTGTACATTACCTTCAGGGCATTTTCACTGATATCTTTGCGGGAGATTGAGTGCTGCTCACGCGGGATTACCGTCATATGTGGACGGGCGACGGCGAGCTCGGCCTCGCGCTCCTCGCGGCTTAGCACCTTGCGGCAAAAATTAGCGACTCGGGTAAAAATAGTGCACCTCGGTAGTGTCAAACTTCAATCAGAACAAGTGTTGCTGTGTAAAAATAGCGGCTAATCATAGCTCAGCGTGGCGCATTTGAGAATGGCGTATTTACGATCGCTGATTCTGGCACCGTTGTCAGACTCCAGTTTTTCACTGCCAACTGAAGGATCTGATCGACCTGCATCTCCTGCCACGGGATATCCGCACGCTGGCCGAGAAAGCGCAGCGCGGCAATAATCACCGGACGTGGATCGCCATGCGGTAGGGCAGGTGCATGATTTTGTTTGGAAAGCTTAGCGCCTTGTTCGTTAAGCGCCAGCGGCAGATGAATATAGTCTGGTGCCTGCCAGCCAAACTGCTGGTACAACGAAATTTGCCGCACCGTCGGTTCGATAAGATCGGCGCCGCGCACAATTTCTGTTACGCCCTGGAAGTGGTCATCTACCACTACCGCGAGGTTATAGGCAAACAGCCCATCGCGACGGTGGATGATAAAATCTTCGCCAGCAAGTTGCGGGTCAGCCTGAATCACACCGCGCAGCCGGTCAGTAAACTGCATCACGGGGTGGCGTTGTTTAATACGCACTGCCGCCTGCTCAGGTCCGTGGCGTAACTCACGGCAGTGACCGTCGTAAATACCGCCGACGCTTTGAATACGCGCCCGCGTACAGGTGCAGTAATAGCTCAGATCCTGCTGATGCAGCCAGCTAAGCGCCTCGCGGTAGGCTTCATGGCGCTGAGATTGCCATAAAATTTCGCCATCCCAGTGCAGACCGTAATGTTCCAGCTGACGCAGGATCGTATCTGCAGCACCGGGAACTTCACGAGGGGGGTCGATATCTTCAATACGTACTCGCCAGATGCCACGCTGAGCACGAGCCTGCAGGTAACTGCCGAGGGCGGCAATCAGTGAACCGAAGTGCAGTTCGCCGGAAGGGGAAGGGGCGAAGCGGCCAATATAGTGTGAATCGCTCATTTTGCGGACTGACAAATAATAAGGCGGGAGAAACTCCCGCCTGTAGTAAACGTGGTAAAAATGACCGGAATTAACCTGCCATTTGTTTTTCGCGGATTTCTGCCAGCGTTTTGCAGTCGATACACAGATCGGCTGTCGGACGCGCTTCCAGACGGCGAATACCAATTTCTACGCCGCATGATTCGCAGTAGCCGAAATCTTCGTCTTCTACCTTCTTCAGCGTCTTCTCGATCTTTTTGATCAGTTTGCGCTCACGGTCACGGTTACGCAGCTCAAGGCTGAATTCTTCTTCCTGCGCGGCGCGGTCCACCGGGTCAGGAAAGTTAGCCGCTTCGTCTTGCATATGAGATACGGTGCGATCAACTTCATCCCTAAGTTGATTACGCCATGCCTCAAGAATACGCCTGAAGTGCGACAGCTGGGCTTCGTTCATATACTCTTCGCCCGGTTTCTCCTGGTACGGCTCCACCCCAGCGATGGCGAGAATACTCAGGGACGATGTTTTACGGTTTTGCCCTTCTTGCATGTTGCTTCTCCTTAACACGCACTATCGATCCCCATGTTCGGGGGAAAAATCAGGTCGCTATAAATAGCAGATGCTTTTCCGGATAGCAATTATCTAAACGTAACACTTGACAACCCTGTGAGGAAAAGCGTATTTGCCCACGCGCCCAGAATATTAATTAACCAAATGTTTACACCATTACAAGGTAATGGGCAATGGCTCTTTAAGAGTCATACCATGGGCAGAAAGTTCCGCTTTATAAACCAGAATTTCGACCCCCTTTTGCCGAGCTTCGACCAATAATTGCGCATATTTGGTATCAATATGGCGCGCGGGTGAAAACCGTGTAATGGCTGAATGTAGCACTGCGAAAAATATCACCGCCCGCTTACCTTCAGCCGCTACGCTCATCAATTCCCGAAGATGTTTCTGACCTCGTTCAGTGATGGCATCGGGAAAATAACCCTGATCTTTTTCCGCCAACGTGACTGATTTCACTTCAATATAGCAGTCAGGTTGGGAATCCGCCTGTAACAAAAAGTCTATACGACTCCCTTCTGCGCCGTATTTTACTTCACTTTTCAACACGCTATAACCTGAAACTTCTGAAATTAGCGACTGCTGAATCGCCTCTTTCGTTAATCTGTTCGCCCACAACGTGTTAACACAAATAAATGCCCCGGATTGCGTTTGCGTTAATTCCCAGGTATGCGGATATTTGCGTTTAGTATTTTCTGATGTCGAATACCAGACGGTATCGCCTGGCGTTGCGCATCCGGTCATTGCACCGGTATTTGGGCAGTGTAACGTTAACGTTGTGCCATCCGGTGTGATCACATCCGCTAAAAAACGCTTGTAGCGCTGGATGAGCGTAGCCGGTTGTAAAGGTGGAGAAAATTGCATGAACAGTCCCTTTGATTATTCAGTCAGCGTCCAGCGTTGCAACGGCGTGTAACGCGTGCGTCCTCGTGCGAATGAGGAGGAATAGAGCGCAAACCCGGTGACCGGAAACGACCAGCCAAAGCCCGGAGGGGGGATTGGAACCGCGTGTCCGGCATCGCGCAGCAGCGTGATATGCGGGTGAAACGGCTGCGGGCTTTGATAGCATCCGCTGCGCGAGGCCTGCGCCCGCAGCATATTCGCCAGTTGTAACAGTCCGCGCGGCGGTTGACGCATCCCCAGCCACACCACTCGTGAACGCAGCCATTGCCCGGCATCATCCAGTTTGAGCGTAAAACCGGGTTGGCGAATGCGTCCGGCTAGTTGCGACAACGCCTGTTGCTTCTCTGCGCTGACATCACCTAAAAAGGCCAGCGTCAGATGCAGATTCTCGGCGGCGACGGGACGGCCTGCTTCAGGAGGGAACTGCGCGGCTCGCCAATGGATTAACTGCTCCCGAACCTCGCCTGGCAATTCAATCGCAAAGAACAGCCTTTTTGGCTCAGACATGATGGATACTCGGTTATGAATTAACGCGATGCTACAATGCAGCGCGAAGAATGTTAACCCTCTGGAGCCATTTGTGACGTCGTTGCCCGTTGCCGCCGTAGTGTCTGAACTGCTTACTGCCCTTGATAACTCGCCGCAGGTGCTGCTGACCGCACCGACCGGTGCCGGGAAATCGACCTGGCTGCCGTTGCGACTGCTTGAGCATGGTGGCATCAAGGGGCGGATTATTTTGCTGGAGCCGCGTCGTCTGGCGGCACGCAATGTGGCGCAGCGGTTGGCGGAGTTGCTGAACGAAAAGCCCGGTGAGACCGTGGGTTATCGCATGCGCGCGCAAAGCTGCGTGGGGCCGCAGACCCGACTGGAAGTGGTGACGGAAGGCGTCCTGACGCGCATGATCCAACGCGATCCCGAACTCACGGGCGTCGGATTAGTGATCCTCGATGAATTTCACGAACGGAGCTTGCAGGCCGACCTGGCGCTGGCGCTGTTGCTGGATATACAGCAAGGTCTGCGTGACGATCTGAAACTGTTGATCATGTCCGCAACGCTCGATAACGGGCGTTTGCAGCAGTTATTGCCCGATGCGCCCATGATTATCTCAGAAGGCCGCACATTCCCGGTCGAGCGACGGTATCAGCCGCTGGCGGCACATCTGCGTTTTGACGAAGCGGTGGCGATAGCCACGGCGGAGTTACTGCGCCATGAAAGCGGGTCGCTGCTGCTGTTTTTACCGGGCGTTGGGGAAATCCTGCGCGTGCAGGAACAACTGGCAACGCGTGTGGGCAGCGATGTTGTACTGTGCCCACTGTATGGCGCGCTGACGCTTGCCGAGCAGCGGCAGGCGATTTTTCCCGCGCCGCAAGGCCAGCGCAAAGTGGTGCTGGCCACCAACATAGCTGAAACCAGCTTAACGATTGAAGGGATTCGGTTGGTGGTGGACTGCGCTCAGGAGCGCGTGGCGCGTTATGACGCACGCACGGGACTGACCCGATTGCTTACCCAGCGCATCAGTCAGGCCTCAATGACTCAGCGAGCGGGACGCGCAGGGCGTTTGGAACCCGGAATTTGTCTGCACCTGCTTGCCAAAGAGCAGGCGGAAAGAGCGGCTTCGCAAGGGGAGCCGGAGATTTTACAGAGCGATCTGTCCGGGTTACTGATGGAGTTGCTGCAATGGGGATGCGCCGACCCCGCGCAACTCAACTGGCTGGATACGCCGCCCGCCATCAACCTGCAGGCGGCAAAACGATTGTTGCAAATGCTGGGTGCGCTTGCGGGCGACAGGCTCAGCGCTCGCGGGCAGAAAATGGCGATGTTGGGGAACGATCCTCGCCTGGCGGCGATGCTGGTCAGCGCCCACAATGATACCGAAGCGGCAACGGCGGCAAAACTGGCTGCGATTCTGGAAGAGCCGCCGCGTGGCGGACAAACCGATCTGCTAGCGGCTTTTTCACGCAATCAGCCCGCCTGGCAGCAGCGCAGTCAACAATTGCTGAAACGGCTTAACGTTCGCAGCGGACAGCCCGACAGTACGCTGCTCTCCCCGTTACTGGCGCAGGCGTTTGCCGACCGGATCGCGCGTCGACGCGGGCAGGAAGGGCGCTATCAACTGGCTAATGGTATGGGGGCAATGCTGGATGCCGATGACGCTTCAGGACGCCATGAATGGCTGATAGCGCCGCTGTTGCTACAGGGCAGCGCTTCGCCGGATGCGCGTATTCTGCTGGCCCTGCCGCTGGATATCGATGCGCTGATGCAGACCTGTCCAGAACTGCTCCAGCAATCCGACACTATCGAGTGGGATGAAACTCAGGGTACGTTAAAGGCCTTACGCCGCTCGCGCATCGGTCAGCTCACGGTAAAAGTCCAGCCGCTGGCTAAACCCTCGGAAGAGGAATTGCACCAGGCGATGTTGAATGGCATTCGCGATAAAGGGCTAAGTGTGCTCAACTGGACGCCGGAAGCCGAGCAGTTTCGGCTACGTTTACAATGTGCGGCGAACTGGCTGCCAGAATACGATTGGCCTGCGGTAGATGAGGATTCTCTGCTGGCGACGCTGGAGACTTGGCTGTTGCCGCACATGAGCGGTGTACACTCTTTACGCGCGTTAAAAGCATTAAATGTGGGTCAGGCGTTGCGCGGTTTGCTGGACTGGTCAATGCTGCAACGTCTGGATAGTGAACTGCCGGCGCATTACACTGTGCCGACGGGAAGTCGGATAGCCATTCGCTATCATGAGGATAATCCCCCGGTACTGGCGGTGCGGATGCAGGAAATGTTTGGCGAAGCGAAGACGCCAACCATCGCCCAGGGCCGCGTTCCGCTGGTGCTGGAGCTGCTGTCTCCGGCCCAACGACCGCTACAGGTGACCAGCGATCTGAGCGCGTTCTGGCAGGGATCGTACCGCGAGGTGCAAAAAGAGATGAAAGGGCGTTATCCGAAACACGTCTGGCCGGACGATCCGGCGAATACCGCGCCAACGCGGCGTACGAAGAAGTATTCGTAATGCAACTGTAGGCCCGATAAGGCAAAGCCGTTATCCGGCATAAATACAGCAGAAAATTGAGAGATTTCTTCTTCTGTCGCGGGACGGAAGAACAGAGAATCGGGCCCTTGCGCCTGAATGTTGCGGAGAAAAAGCATGGCGGGGAATGACCGCGAGCCAATTGGACGTAAAGGGAAACCATCGCGTCCGGTAAAACAAAAGGTGAGCCGTCGTCAACTCAGAGATGAAGAGTATGACGACGATTATGATGATGATGACTATGAGGATGAAGAACCGATGCCGCGTAAGGGTAAGGGCAAAGGGCGTAAGCCTCGTGGTAAGCGCGGCTGGTTCTGGCTGCTGGTAAAACTGTCGATTGTCTTTTTGGTGCTGATCGCCATTTACGGCGTGTATCTGGACCAAAAAATTCGTAGCCGTATTGATGGCAAAGTCTGGCAACTTCCGGCGGCGGTGTATGGCCGTATGGTTAACCTTGAGCCAGAAATGCCCATCGGCAAGAACGAGATGGTGAAGCTGCTGGAGGCCACGCAGTATCGTCAGGTGACGAAAATGACGCGTCCGGGCGAATTCACCGTACAGGCGAAGAGCATTGAGATGATTCGCCGTCCGTTTGACTTCCCGGACAGCAAAGAAGGGCAGGTGCGCGCGCGTCTGACCTTTGACGGCGATCATCTGGACACCATCGAGAATATGGATAACAACCGCCAGTTCGGTTTCTTCCGTCTCGATCCCCGTCTGATCACCATGCTCTCTTCGCCTAACGGCGAACAGCGTCTGTTTGTCCCGCGTAGCGGCTTCCCGGATCTGCTGGTGGACACGCTGTTGGCGACAGAAGACCGTCACTTCTATGAGCACGACGGGATCAGCCTCTATTCCATTGGCCGTGCCGTGCTGGCGAACCTGACGGCAGGTCGTACGGTACAAGGGGCCAGTACGCTGACCCAGCAGTTGGTGAAGAACCTGTTCCTCTCCAGCGAGCGCTCCTACTGGCGTAAAGCCAACGAAGCCTATATGGCGCTGATCATGGATGCGCGTTACAGCAAAGACCGCATTCTTGAGCTGTACATGAACGAAGTCTATCTCGGCCAGAGCGGCGACAACGAGATCCGTGGCTTCCCGCTGGCGAGCCTGTATTACTTCGGGCGTCCGGTTGAAGAGTTAAGTCTCGACCAACAGGCACTGCTGGTTGGGATGGTGAAAGGGGCGTCGATTTATAACCCGTGGCGTAACCCGAAACTGGCGCTGGAGCGTCGTAACCTGGTGCTGCGTCTGCTGCAACAGCAGCAGATTATCGACCAGGATCTGTATGACATGCTGAGCGCGCGTCCGTTAGGCGTGCAACCGCGCGGCGGGGTGATCTCCCCGCAGCCTGCCTTTATGCAGATGGTGCGTCAGGAGCTACAGGCGAAGCTCGGCGATAAAGTTAAAGATCTCTCCGGCGTGAAAATTTTCACCACCTTTGATTCCGTGGCGCAGGACGCTGCAGAAAAAGCGGCGGTGGAAGGCATTCCGGTGCTGAAGAAACAACGTAAGCTGAGCGATCTGGAAACGGCGATTGTGGTGGTTGACCGCTTTAGCGGCGAAGTTCGCGCCATGGTCGGTGGGGCAGAGCCGCAGTTTGCGGGCTATAACCGTGCGATGCAGGCGCGTCGTTCGATTGGTTCCCTGGCGAAACCTGCGACCTATCTGACGGCACTCAGCCAGCCGAAGCTGTACCGGCTGAATACCTGGATTGCCGATGCGCCAATTGCGCTGCGTCAACCGAACGGCCAGGTGTGGTCGCCGCAGAACGATGACCGTCGCTATAGCGAAAGCGGTAAAGTGATGCTGGTGGACGCGTTAACGCGCTCAATGAACGTTCCTACGGTGAATCTGGGGATGGCGCTGGGCTTGCCTGCCGTGACCGATACTTGGCTGAAGCTGGGCGCGCCGAAAGATCAGCTTAACCCGGTTCCGGCTATGCTGCTTGGGGCGCTGAACCTGACGCCAATCGAAGTGGCGCAGGCGTTCCAGACTATCGCTAGCGGTGGGAACCGCGCGCCGCTGTCGGCGCTGCGCTCGGTGATTGCCGAAGATGGCACGGTGTTGTATCAGAGCTTCCCGCAGGCTGAGCGTGCCGTTCCGGCGCAGGCTGCGTATATGACGCTGTGGACCATGCAGCAGGTAGTTCAGCGTGGTACGGGCCGCCAGCTTGGCGCGAAGTATCCTGGGCTGCATCTGGCAGGTAAAACCGGGACCACCAACAACAACGTTGATACCTGGTTCGCCGGGATCGACGGCAGCCAGGTGACCATTACCTGGGTGGGCCGTGATAACAACCAGCCAACCAAGCTGTACGGTGCCAGCGGCGCGATGTCGATTTATCAGCGTTATCTGGCCAACCAGACGCCAACCCCGCTGGTGCTGACGCCACCGGAGGATGTAGTGGATATGGGCGTGGACTATGACGGCAACTTCGTGTGTAGCGGGGGTATGCGCACGCTGCCGGTATGGACCACCGATCCTGACTCACTGTGTCAGCAGGGGGAAATGCAGCAGCAGTCTGGTAATCCGTTCGATCAATCTTCTCAACAGCCGCAGCAACAGCAGCCTCAACAGCAGCAACCAGCGCAGCAAGAGAAGAAAGACAGCGACGGCGTAGCGGGCTGGATTAAGGATATGTTCGGCGGGAACTAAAGACGCTGTGGTACATAAAATGGTCGCGCAGGAGATGAGCGGCCATTTTTTTTCGTTTTGTTTTATATTAATTCTGTGAATACAAGCCTTTGCTGTAGTTTTATTTAATATTCATTTCAGTAAATTTAAAGGCAAACATTATATTCTTTAGATTCAATGGGGTAGGTTAATTTAATTAATGGTTTGTATGTTTGCTGTGCTTTTTTTTATCTTGTAAATACGTTATTGTTTATAATGTATTAATCAGGGATAGATTATGCAAGACACTCACAATATATTCAGTAAGCATTTGGATTTTCATCTTTCTCTTCCCCTGTAGGAAATACACCTCTCTGGTCATAAAATTATGTAATGTAAGGAACACATTATGTGCAAAAAAAAGTTATCTGCGTGGTTTATCGGTTTATTTGCTTTTAGCGTGGTACCGTCCGTATTTGCCGTTGACACTGGCACCGTTACCTTTACAGGAAAGATAATTGAAGATACCTGTGATGTGAATGTCAATAATATGGGTGCCAATGGGACGGTGACATTTAGCGATTTGTATCCAAGCGCGTTCGGCGCCGATGATGCTGAAGGGGAAAGTCAGGCCTTTGATATCGCCTTAACCGGTTGCGATACCAATATATCAAACATCAATATTAAATTTGATGGCACGCGAGTTGCGAATAAAGGCGAAGAAGTGCTGCAGGCAACAGGAACAGCAACGAACGTGGGTATTCGTCTTCTTGACTGGTCAAATGCTGCAGTTAAATTTGATGGTTCTGAGCCTTTGACTGGATCAGACAAACAGCTGGGGACTACCGGAGAGACGACGTTTAGCTATACCGCAAAAGTCGTTCAGGTGGGCGACGCCGCACCAACAGCAGGTACCTACACTGCCGAAGCGACCTATTCGTTAATCTATCGTTAATTGATAAACAGAAGCAGGCTCGCTTACCGGGTCTGCTTCTCCAATGGAATGGAGCTGTTTATGCAAAGGATTACCGCTATTTTTGTCCTTTTCCTGTGTGCTTTTGTTCATTCTGTACAGGCAGGCGTTGTGATTGGTGGGACGCGGATTATCTATCCGGAGAAGCAAAGTGAAGTACAGGTTTCATTAAGAAACAAAGATAAGGATGAGCGCTATCTGGTACAAAGTTGGGTAAGTAATGTTGATGATACAAAAGCCCCTTTTGTCATCACACCACCCATTTATAAGCTGGAAGAAAATCGTAAGACGTTATTACATGTCATCTACACGGGTGACGGAAAATCATTACCTCAAGACCGTGAATCGATCTTTATCATGAACGTAAAATCGGTCTCGGCTATTCCTCCAGAGTTAAAAAATAAAAATACGCTACAGTTTGCAGTTAAAACAAAAATCAAATTATTCTGGCGGCCTGAAAAATTGAGCGGTAGCGCTGCCGAGACGGCATGGCAAAAATTACAATTTCGTCGTCAGGGAACCCAACTTATCGCTAAAAACCCAACACCTTTTTATATCTCATTCGGTAAATTAACCGTTGGCGGAAAAGATGTTTCACCTCCCAACGATAAAACGATTCCTTCTGCACTCACTATGATGGTTGCGCCATTCAGTGAGCATTACTTTCAACTTTCCAGTGAAAGTGGTGGAGAAGTTAGCTGGACGGCTATCAATGACTTTGGAGCGGAAACGAAATCGCATAAGCAGTCTTTATAACGAGGCTGCCCCGTTTAACTGAATGAGAGAGCCCCGTTATGTCTGAGCAAGTCACTGCCCGGTTCTTTGTTCTAAACGCTATTCTTATTGGTTTATATTCTGCCTCCGGTTCTGCATGTGCGGAAGACTATTTTAATTTAAGCGTGTTGGAAACGGGCTCTCCTCTGGAAAATACGGGGGCGATTGCCGAATATTTAAAGAACAATGGATTAATGGCCGGTCGTTATTTAACTGTCATTGTCTGGGGACAGGATACAATCGAGAAAAAAACGCTGGATTATGTTCTTTCAAAAGATCGGAATAAGCTGCTACCTCAATTTACTAAGGGGCAGTTACGTCAACTTGGGGTGAAAGTTGACGCGGTGAAGGCATTTTCTTCGCTGGCTGAAGACGCTATCGTTACTGATATCGCTGATTATATTCCAGATGCGAGCTATGACTTTAGTCCTGATACCCAAACACTACATTTGCGCATTCCGCAAATTTATCGCGATGCCAGCGCAGCCGGGGAGATCGATCCGCAGTATTGGGATGACGGACTGCCCGTATTGTGGTCGAGTTACTACGTTTCAGGCGCGCAGCAAAAAAATGATACGGGAAACAGCGTTACCCATTGGGCAAACGTTACTTCGGGGCTGAATATTGGCCCATGGCGGCTACGTAACAATAGCAGTTGGGGGAATGAGGATGGCTGGGAATCAATCAGCACCCTTTTACAGCGCGATATTAAAATCCTGAAAAGTCAGCTGGAGCTGGGGCAAACCTATACCAATGGTGACTTGTTCGATAGCGTACAGATGACCGGAATCAAGCTGGAGACGGACACCAGCATGCTACCCAGTAGTCAGCAAGGTTTCGCGCCGGTTGTGCGCGGGATCGCGAACGGTGATGCGAAAGTCACGGTGAAGCAAAATGGCTACATTATCTATCAAACCTACGTTTCCTCAGGTCCCTTTGAGATTCGTGACCTTAGCCAGGTAACGGCTGGTTCTGATTTAGAGGTAACTGTCCAGGAAGCGGATGGTTCGGAACGTAGCTTTATTCAGGCCAGTTCCTCAGTGCCGATTTTACAGCGTGAAGGCGCCGTTAAATACAGTATTGCTGCAGGGCGTTATCGCGATGTCGATAATGGCGAAGAGCCCAGCTTTGGTCAGGCGACGGTGATTTATGGTTTACCCTATGGTGTCACGATTTATGGTGGTGCGTTGGGCGCGTCCATTTACCGTTCAGGCGTGGTAGGTATTGGGGCTGATTTGCGTACGCTGGGGTCGCTGTCAATGGATTTTACGGCTGCCAGCGCTTCGTTTGATGATGGTGACGGTGACTCGGAAGGTGGGTCGTGGCGGGCGCAGTATGCCAAAGATTTTCCGCTGACAAATACCACGGTAACGCTGGCAAGCTATCGCTACTCCACCTCGGGTTTTTATACGTTCCAGGAGGCGATTGATATGCGGAGCGACGACCGTGACGACGACAGCATTTACAGTTATCGCGATACCAATAATCGCCGCAGCCGTCTGCAGGTGAATTTATCGCAAGCATTAGGTGAGTGGGGATCGTTTTATATCAATGCCTATCAGCAAGATTATTGGCATCTTGAGGGGCATGAGCGCAGCACTAGTATGGGGTATAGCAGTAACTGGCAAGGGATAAACTGGTCGGTGAATTATAGCCTGACGAAAACACCATCAACGGAAAGCGATCGGCAGTTTTCACTGATGGTGAGTATTCCACTTTCACAGTGGCTTCCCAATTCATGGGCAACATATTCACTAAACAATTCCCAACACGGGAATACCTCGCACCAGCTTGGGATCAGCGGCACGCTGCTGGAGGACAATAACTTTAGCTATAACCTGCAACAAAGCTATACCGATAACAATACGGGATACGGCAGTTATTTATCCGGTCGTTATCGTGCTTCATCGGGCGAATTTAGCACCAGCTACAGCTCACAGGGCGATAATCATCAATTGAGCTACAGTGCCCAAGGTTCCATTGTCGCGCACCCTCATGGTGTTACGCTGGGACGCTCGATTCAGGATGCTTTTGCTGTGGTGCATATTGATGATGGCAAGGATGTCAGAATTCATAGTTCGCAGGGTATTTATACCGACCGTTGGGGGAATGCGGTAGTGCCGACGTTAACCAACTATCGCCATAACGCGATTACCGTTAATACCCAAAAACGTGATGACCTGGATATTCAGGATGCTTCACTGGATGTTATTCCAACCAAAGGGGCCGCCGTAGCCGCTAATTTTACGGCGAGATCCGGCAAGCGCGCATTATTAACGCTGAAATATCGTGGCGGAGAGGTTCCTTTCGGGGCTGTACTGAGTATGGATGGCGCGACATCGATTGTTGGCAGTGACGGTGAGGTTTATGTCACAGGCTTGAAAGGCGTGCAATCTTTTAGCGTGCAGTGGGGCCGGGCCGCGGATGAACAATGCCATGGGCAGGTTTCTGTGCCTGAGTCATCGACTGCACGCGTATGGCTTGCGACGGCAAATTGCCAATAATTCAGGGATGAATAATGACAAGAACGAGAATATTCTTTTATTTACACGCGATAATCCTGCTGGTTTTCTACGCCTGCTTTAATTCGTCTGCATGGGCGGGTTGCAGCATTACAAGCGCAGGAGCCACGCCAGCTATGGTTACCTTCACTATTCCACCGATTGTGGTAAGCAGTGATGCAGAACCTTGGACTATCTTGTATTCGGAACATTTAAACAGCGCGGCGATTAAAGTGACGTGCAGTGCCAAGGGAAATATCTATCAGGGCTATACGGTATTAAGTGATGCCGATCTGGTGACCAATAGCGCACTGGAGAAAGTTTACGCAACAAATATCCCTGGTATCGGTTTTCGAGCTGGTTGGGGGAACAATACAAGCTCTCCACTTTCAAGCGGTAACTTGATTTCTCCATGGCACTTGGGAAGCTCAACGGTGAATCCTGGGGATGGTACTTACCCTATAACGCTGAATGCAGGGATCGAACTGGTCGTTACAGGACCGATTGGCAGCGGGTTATTAGACACCAGTAAGCTGGTCGCTGACTGGAAGTATGACGATATTGTTATTGGGCAGCTTCGATTTACTGCTACCAGCATTAACGTACAGGCGAATACCTGTAATCTGGCGGAGAAAAACATTACCGTCCCCTTAAGTTCAATGACGACCAGTGAATTTAATAGTAATTTCTCAGATATAGTCTCTGATAGCCGTTTTCAAATTCAGTTAGATCAATGTGCTGCTAATGTTCAGGTGGATTATAAATTCACTACCTCTGGCTCTACCGGCGTTAGCAACGGTCATACGTTGAAAATTGCAACCGGTTCAGGAGCGGCAGAAGGTGTTGGGATCCAGATATTGGATAGCAACAATAGCGTTCTGTTATTCGACAAGGACTATACGGCGGTGGCAAAAACTACGGAGAACCAATCGGTATATATCCCGCTAAAGGCTCGCTACATTAAAACCGGAGCCATCAAAGGCGGTGATGTGAATGCTGTGGCGACCTTTGAGGTGAGCTACCGTTAAGTTCGTTACCTCAGATAATTGGCAGTCACTAATAATCTCTGGCAAGTAGTTTTTTCATTACAGTGGTCGACTATCGTTGGCGAAAGGAAGCAGGATGGCAAGGATTGCAAGCAAGGGGAGAGAGGCAGATGATTCTACCATTTTCCTGGATAGAAGGAGGATATCACTGTGTAGTCCCCTCAATTTTGTCTTCATACTGAGTGTCATTGTTATATGTACCTATATCAAATCCTCATGGGCAGACTGCGCGTTTAGTAATCCTGATGCGAATCCCACGATTACTTTTACGCTGCCCGCAAAACTTGTTGTGGAACCTGATACAGCCATTGGTACGATTATCTATGCTGGTGAAACTGCCGGGGAATCGCATGGTTTGGACTGTAATGGCAGTGTGCAACTACGTGAAGGTTATACGGTATTAACCGATGCTGATTATTCAGGTGTATTACCCGGTGTCTATAAAACAACCGTACCCGGTATTGGTTTCCGCGCCGCCCGCGCGGAGAATAAAACTGCGGCATTCACCAGTGAAAATATTATCACACCCTGGCACTATATTGGCATGACAGGAGGGAGTTGGGTGACATATGACTCGACCTATCATGTAGGCGTTGAACTGGTGGTTATTGGTACCGTTGAGTCCGGTACGCTTGATACCAGTAAATTTAATGCCGACTACCAAATGGGCAGTCTTATGGCGGCGAAACTACGTTTTGCCCCGACGACAGTTGATGTGAGGACTAATACCTGTAATCTGGTCAGCAAAGACATTAATGTCCTGATGGATACGGTAACGTCGGGAAGCCTGTCAGAAGGGCTATCACCCGTTCTGACCGACGATCGTTTTAAAATTGAGGTTAAAAATTGTGCCGCCGGAACCCATATTGACTATAAGTTTACCAGCGCAGGCTCAACGGGGGTCTCGGAAGGTAATATTTTAAATATTGCAAGCGGCGACGGCGCAGCCAGTGGGGTTGGGATTCAGATTCTCAATAACGAAAATCAAGCTCTGGATTTTGATCGGAATTATACGGGCATAGATGGCGCAGGTGGAGAAGGCGTGGAAACCATCCCTTTTAAAGCGCGATACGTGAAAACGGGAACGGTAAAGGGGGGAAAGGTCGAAGCTGTAGCAACCTTTGAGGTTAACTATCGCTAAACCTTACCAGGCCTGTATTCTGGCAGGCCTTTCTTACAGATAAACAACATTTCATCATCATTCAATAACCTTCTTCTTTCATCTGTTTATTTCTTAACCCCTTAATTCTGGTAGGGACTTTTATTGCTTGCTATGCGTCCTTGCGCTGTCCTATTATGCTGCCGTTATAATAATAATTCTCGTTTACGTTATCATTCACTTTCATCAGAGATATACCAATGGCGCGTCTTAAAACTGCTCAGCCAAACTCCTCGCTGCGTAAAATTGCAGTCGTGGTAGCCACAGCGGTTAGCGGCATGTCTGTCTATGCACAGGCGGCGGTTCAACCGAAAGAAGAAACTATCACCGTAACCGCAGCGCCAGCCGCACAAGAAAGCGCATGGGGACCTTCGCCAACCATTGCCGCGAAGCGTTCCGCCACCGCCACCAAAACTGATACGCCTATCGAAAAGACGCCGCAGTCTGTTTCGGTAGTAACGCGTGAAGAGATGGATATGCATCAGCCTGGTTCGGTGAAAGAGGCTTTAGCCTATACTCCCGGAGCTGCTGTTTCTACGCGTGGCGCTTCCAGTACTTATGATTTCGTGATTATTCGTGGCTTCTATACGCCAGGGCCCACACCAAACAATTACCTTGATGGTGTCAAGCTACAGGGTGATTACTACAGCTCTGCCGTCGTTGATCCTTACATGCTTGAACGCGTCGAACTAATGCGTGGGCCAACGTCTGTCCTTTACGGGAAAAGTAATCCGGGCGGCTTGATCTCCATGGTCAGCAAAAGCCCGACATCAGAGCCGTTAAAAGAAATTCAATTCAAAATGGGCTCGGATAATCTGTTCCAAACCGGTTTTGATTTCAGCGATTCCCTGGATGATGATGGCATCTATTCTTATCGTTTGACTGGGTTGGCACGTTCTAATGACGAACAACAAGATTTTGCGAAACAGAAACGTTATGCCATTGCTCCAGTATTTAGCTGGAAGCCTGATGACCGAACCAACCTGACTCTGCGAGCAAACATTCAGAATGAACCGTCAACTGGCTATTACGGCTGGCTGCCGAAACAAGGTACGGTCGATCCGTTACCCGATGGTTCCCGTTTGCCAGTGAGCTTTACGGATTATGCGCCGAACAATACCTATTCGCGTTATGAGCGAATGGTTGGCTACAGCTTTGAACACAGTTTTGATGATACCTTCACTGTGCGTCAAAATTTACGTTATAGCCAAATCAAAACCTCTCAACAGAGTGTGTACGGTTTCGGCGCAGTGGGTAATCAGCTGACCCGTCAGATTATCGTCGCCGATGAACGCTACAATGATTTTGGTGTAGATACACAATTGGAAAGCAAGTTTGCGACGGGCGATATTGGTCACACGCTGCTTACCGGTGTCGACTATTCACGTCTACGAAATGATATTGATAACGCCTACGGAAGTGCGCCTCCGTTAGATATGAATAATCCGGTGTATGAGGATGTAGATTTCCCGGATGCGAAGCCGTTCCAGCTCAACACACAGCACCAAACGGGTGTGTATGTACAGGATCAACTGGAATGGAATAAATGGGTTGCAACGCTTGGCGGGCGCTATGACTGG
Organism: Citrobacter freundii complex sp. 2025EL-00176; assembly: GCF_053309355.1. Lineage (NCBI taxonomy): Bacteria > Pseudomonadati > Pseudomonadota > Gammaproteobacteria > Enterobacterales > Enterobacteriaceae > Citrobacter > Citrobacter freundii complex sp. 2025EL-00176. Next base: position 211,549 of record NZ_JBRYHT010000006.1, read on the forward strand.
TCTCAGCAGGCAACCACTATTCGTTCCAGCAATCAAAAAGTTGAACGTAACGATGAGCAGTTCACCTGGCGCGGTGGGATTAACTATCTTTTTGACAATGGTATTACGCCATACTTCAGCTACAGCGAATCTTTTGAGCCGAACCCTTCAAAAGCATGGGCGGCAACACCTGCTGATAACGTTGCTTATGCGCCGTCAAAAGGTAAGCAATATGAAGCTGGCGTGAAATATGTTCCAAAAGATCTGCCCGTTGTTGTTACTGCCGCGGTATATGAGTTAACGAAAACGAATAACCTGACCACCGACCCGCTTAATCCGTTTGCGCAGGTTCCGGCGGGTGAAATACGTTCTCGTGGCGTTGAATTAGAAGCAAAAGCCGCAGTGAACGCAAACATTAACCTGACAGCGTCTTATACATATACCGATGCGGAATATACAGAAGACACGACGCTTAAAGGTAAAACACCTGTTCAGGTACCAAAAAACATGGCCTCTCTGTGGGGGGATTACACCTTCTACGAAGGCCCGTTATCTGGGTTAACGCTGGGAACCGGTGGCCGTTATGTCGGTTCTAGCTATGGCGATCCTGGAAATACTTTCAAGGTGGGTAGCTCAACCGTGATGGATGCTGTCGTTAAATACGATCTCGCTCGTCTCGGTATGGCAGGTTCCAGCGTTGCGGTTAACGTTACTAATCTGTTTGACCGTGAATACGTTGCCAGCTGCTTTGATACTTATGGCTGCTTCTGGGGCGCAGAACGTCAGGTCGTTGCAACCGCAACCTTCCGTTTCTAATTTCTCTTTGGGCACGCTTTGCGTGCCCGTTTTACAAGTTGGCTGCTATGCAGGAAAACAGATCCCATCCCGACACCACTTTTGCGTTGCGTAATGTCTCCTTTCGTGTGCCAGGGCGCACGCTTTTGCATCCCCTCTCGTTAACGTTTCCCGTGGGAAAAGTGACAGGACTTATCGGTCACAACGGTTCCGGAAAATCGACGTTACTGAAAATGCTGGGACGTCATCAGCCGCCGTCAGAAGGCGAAATCCTGCTAGACGACCAGCCGCTGGAGAGCTGGAGCAGTAAAGCGTTTGCCCGCAAGGTTGCTTATCTGCCGCAGCAACTGCCGCAAGCTGAAGGGATGACCGTCCGCGAGCTGGTGGCCATTGGCCGCTACCCGTGGCATGGCGCGCTGGGACGGTTTGGTGTGGCTGACCGGGAGAAAGTAGAAGAAGCCATTTCGCTGGTGGGTTTAAAACCTTTGGCACATCGTCTGGTCGATAGCCTGTCCGGTGGGGAACGCCAGCGTGCGTGGATCGCCATGCTGGTGGCGCAGGATAGCCGCTGTCTGCTACTTGACGAACCGACCTCCGCGCTGGATATCGCCCATCAGGTTGACGTGCTGGCGCTGGTGCATCGCTTAAGCCAGCAGCGTGGGCTGACGGTGGTTGCGGTGCTACACGATATCAACATGGCGGCCCGCTATTGCGATTACTTAGTTGCGCTGCGCGGCGGTGAAATGATTGCGCAAGGAACGCCGGCTGAACTGATGCGCAGTGAAACGCTGGAACAGATTTACGGCATCCCGATGGGCATTTTGCCGCATCCGGCTGGTGCCGCACCCGTGAGTTTTGTCTATTAATGATCGGATTACCTCATATTACCCGTCGGCGGCTGCTGACGGCGATGGCGCTGTCGCCGCTGCTGTGGCGGATGAATACGGCGCATGCGGCGGCGATTGATCCGCGGCGTATTGTGGCGCTGGAATGGCTGCCGGTAGAGCTGTTGCTGGCGCTGGGCATTACCCCCTATGGCGTTGCGGACGTCCCCAATTACAAATTATGGGTCAATGAACCTCCGTTGCCGGATTCGGTGATTGACGTCGGGCTACGTACGGAACCCAATCTCGAACTGCTTACCGAAATGAAGCCCTCGTTTCTGGTGTGGTCGGCAGGTTATGGCCCCGCCCCCGAAAAGCTGGCGCGGATTGCGCCCGGACAGGGATTTAACTTCAGCGATGGCAAAAAGCCGCTGGCGGTTGCGCGTCAGTCGCTGCAGGAAATGGCGCAGTTGCTGAATCTGCCAGCTTCTGCTGAACGCCATCTGACTGAATACGAACGTTTTATCGCCAGCCTGAAACCGCGCTTTATCCAACGTGGCGCGCGTCCCGTGCTCCTGACGTCCCTACTTGATTCGCGGCATATGCTGGTGTTTGGCCCGAACAGCCTGTTCCAGGAGGTGCTGGACGAATATGGGATCCCCAACGCCTGGCAGGGAGAAACCAACTTCTGGGGCAGCACTGCCGTGAGTATTGACCGGCTTGCAGCCTATAAGGATGTTGATGTGCTGTGCTTTGATCACGGCAACAACAGCGAAATGGATGTGCTGATGTCTACGCCGTTATGGCGGGCGATGACGTTTGTCCGTAGCGGACGTTTTCAGCGCGTGCCTGCCGTCTGGTTTTATGGTGCAACGCTGTCCGCGATGCATTTTGCCCGCATTCTGGATAATGCACTGGGAGGCAAAGCGTGAGCAGGAAATTTGAAATGCCGGATGGCGACGCTAAAAGCGCCTTATCCGGCCTACGGTTTGCGCGCGTTGTAGGCCGGATAAGGCGAAACCGCCATCCGGCGTTACTGTTGCTGGTACTGGTTATTGTTGCTCTCTGGCTGACCTGGGTTAACTTCTCTGTGGCATTACCGCGCAGCCAGTGGCAACAGGCAATCTGGTCACCGAATATCAATGCTATTGAGCAGATGGTTTTTCACTACAGCCTGCTGCCGAGGCTGGCGATTTCGCTATTAGTTGGCGCCGGGCTGGGTTTGGTTGGCGTGTTGTTTCAGCAGGTTCTGCGTAACCCACTGGCAGAACCCACTACGTTAGGTGTCGCAACCGGGGCGCAGTTAGGCATTACGGTCACGACGCTGTGGGCGATTCCGGGGGCGCTGACCGCGCAATTTGCGGCGCTGGCAGGGGCCTGTATCGTTGGGGCGCTGGTGTTCGGCGTCGCCTGGGGCAAACGTCTTTCCCCCGTGACGCTAATCCTTGCCGGTCTGGTGGTCAGCCTGTACTGCGGGGCGATTAACCAGTTGATGGTGCTCTTCCATCACGATCAGCTGCAAAGCATGTTTTTATGGAGCAGTGGCTCGCTGACGCAAACCGACTGGACTGGCGTTCAGCGTTTGTGGCCGCAACTGCTGGGTGGCGTGATGCTGACGCTGCTGTTATTACGCCCAATGACGCTGATGGGACTGGATGACGGCGTAGCGCGCAACCTTGGGCTGGCGCTATCGCTGGCGCGCCTGGCGGCATTGACGCTGGCGATTGTCATCAGCGCCTTGCTGGTTAACGCCGTGGGAATTATCGGTTTTATCGGCCTGTTTGCCCCGCTGCTGGCGAAAATGCTCGGTGCCCGGCGCTTACTGGCGCGTCTGCTGCTGGCTCCGCTGATTGGCGCGCTAATCCTATGGCTCTCCGACCAAATCATTCTGTGGCTGACCCGGGTATGGATGGAAGTCTCCACCGGCTCGGTGACGGCGCTGATTGGCGCACCGCTGCTGCTGTGGCTGCTGCCGCGCCTTAAGAGCATGAGCGCACCGGATATGAATGCCAGCAACCGCATCGCCGCTGAGCGTCAAAATGTACTGATGTTTGCGCTGGCGGGCGGTGCGATTTTACTGCTGACGGTCATCGTGGCGCTGTCGTTCGGACGTGATGCGCACGGCTGGACATGGGCCAGCGGCGCGATGCTTGATGAACTGATGCCCTGGCGCTGGCCACGTATTCTGGCGGCGCTGATTGCCGGGGTTATGCTGGCGGTGGCGGGGTGCATTATTCAGCGTCTGACCGGAAATCCAATGGCCAGCCCGGAAGTCCTCGGTATTAGCTCCGGGGCGGCATTTGGCGTGGTGTTAATGCTGTTTCTGGTGCCCGGCAATGCCTTTAGCTGGCTGCTCCCCGCCGGGAGCCTCGGAGCGGCGGTCACTCTGCTTATCATCATGGTTGCCGCCGGGCGCGGCGGTTTTTCGCCGCACCGCATGCTGCTGGCAGGGATGGCGCTCAGCACGGCGTTTACAATGCTACTAATGATGCTGCAGGCCAGCGGCGATCCGCGCATGGCGGGCGTATTGACATGGATCTCCGGTTCAACCTATAACGCGACAGGCGAGCAGGTATTGCATACCGGGATAGTGATGGTTTTCTTGCTGGCGCTGACGCCGTTGTGTCGTCGTTGGTTGACGATTTTACCGCTGGGCGGCGATACGGCGCGGGCGGTCGGTATGGCGTTGACGCCGTCACGCGTGGGGTTACTGCTGTTGGCGGCGGGATTGACGGCGACAGCAACCATGACGATTGGGCCGTTGAGCTTTGTTGGGCTGATGGCGCCGCATATTGCTCGCATGATGGGATTTCGCCGGGCGATGCCGCATATGCTGATTTCAGCGCTGGCGGGCGGTGTGCTGCTGGTCTTTGCCGACTGGTGCGGCAGAATGGTGCTGTTTCCGTATCAGATCCCAGCGGGATTACTGTCGACGTTTATCGGCGCGCCGTACTTTATCTATCTACTGAGAAAGCAGAGCCGCTGAGGCTGATTCTTTTCATGCAGGCCGGATAAGACGCTTTGCGTCGCCATCCAGTAATAAAAAAGCCGGGTGGCGGCTTCGCCTTACCCGGCCTGCGTTGTATCTGGACGTTCTCTTTTACAATTTCGCAAACACCCGACGCGCGGCGTCGATGGTGTTATTGATATCTTCTTCACTGTGCGCCACAGACATAAAGCCCGCTTCGAAGGCGGACGGCGCCAGGTAAATCCCTTCATCCAGCATCATGTGGAAGAAACGCTTAAAGCGTTCAACGTCGCATGCCATCACATCCTGATAGCAGGTCACTGTTTCTGCATCGGTGAAGAAAATCCCGAACATCCCGCCCACATGGTTAACCACCAGCGGAATATTGGCGTCTTTGGCCGCTTCCAACAGACCTTCCGCCAGACGCGTTGTCAATTCGTTCAGCGTTTCATGAATACCCGGTTGCGCCACTTCGGTCAGACAAGCAAAGCCCGCCGCCATCGCAATCGGGTTACCGGACAGCGTACCCGCCTGGTAAACCGGCCCGGTCGGCGCAAGGGCGTCCATCACATCACGACGGCCACCGAATGCGCCAACGGGCATTCCGCCGCCGATGATTTTGCCCAGGCAGGTCAGGTCCGGAACAACGCCGTAATAATCCTGCGCACCGGCCAGCGCCACGCGGAAACCGGTCATCACTTCATCGATGATCAACAGCGCGCCAAACTCATCGCACAGCGCACGCAGACCTGGCAGGAACTCCGGCAGCGGCGGGATGCAGTTCATGTTGCCTGCGACTGGCTCAACGATAATGCAGGCGATCTCCTGCGGGTATTGCTCAAACGCCGCACGTACCGAGGCGAGATCGTTGTAGGTGCAGGTCAGGGTGTGTTTCGCGAAATCAGCCGGAACGCCAGGGGAGTTCGGCTGGCCCAGCGTTAACGCGCCGGAACCGGCTTTGACCAGCAGGCAGTCAGCATGACCATGGTAGCAGCCTTCGAATTTGATGATCTTATCGCGACCGGTAAAACCGCGCGCTAGACGGATGGCGCTCATTGTCGCTTCCGTACCGGAGTTCACCATGCGCACCATGTCCATGGTCGGCACGAGTTCAGTGACCAGCTCCGCCATTTTCACTTCCATCTCGGTCGGCGCGCCGAAGCTTAAACCGCGTTCTGCGGCTTCAATCACCGCGTTCCGGATTGCCGGATGGTTATGGCCCAGCACCATCGGTCCCCAGGAACCGACGTAATCGACATAGGCTTTACCATCGACATCATACAGATACGCGCCGTCCGCTTTTTCAATAAACAGCGGAGTACCACCCACGCCAGTAAAGGCGCGAACGGGGGAGTTAACGCCGCCGGGGATAAGTTCGCGTGCTGCGCTGTAGAGATTTTCAGACTTACTCATGGATGGGGTCCTGGTTCGTAGAAAAAGTAAATGCCCGCTATTCTAGTTATTCAGAGAAGGTTATGAAAGTTTTACGCAATTGAAACAATGCGATTTGCAGGGGATTTTCGTGAAATGTGCGAGTAGAATGCCGATTCCGTATTTGTATTACCAATTAATGATCATCTGATGAAGACAGACACTCCCTCTTTTGAAGCACAACAAATTGTGCGTTTACGCCGCAGGGATCAAATCCGTCGACTCCTGGAACGAGACAAAACGCCGTTGGCGATCCTCTTAATGGCCGCGGTAGTGGGTACCGTGACGGGACTTGTGGGCGTAGCCTTTGAGAAAGCGGTAACCTGGGTGCAGAATCAGCGCATTGGCGCGCTGGCTCAGGTTGCTGACCATGCCATTCTGCTGTGGCCGCTGGCGTTTATCCTCTCTGCATTGCTGGCGATGGTCGGCTATTTTCTGGTGCGTAAATTTGCGCCGGAAGCGGGTGGTTCAGGGATCCCGGAGATTGAAGGCGCTTTGGAAGAATTGCGACCTGTCCGCTGGTGGCGCGTATTGCCGGTGAAATTTATCGGCGGTATGGGCACGCTGGGTGCTGGGATGGTGCTCGGGCGAGAAGGGCCGACCGTGCAGATTGGCGGCAACATCGGGCGTATGGTGCTGGATATTTTCCGTATGCGCAGCGCCGAAGCGCGGCATACCCTGCTGGCTACCGGTGCCGCTGCGGGCTTGTCGGCGGCGTTTAATGCCCCTCTGGCGGGGATCCTGTTCATTATTGAAGAGATGCGTCCCCAGTTTCGCTATAACCTCGTGTCGATCAAAGCCGTGTTTACCGGCGTCATCATGTCGAGCATTGTGTTTCGCGTTTTCAACGGTGAAGCCCCGATTATTGAAGTTGGCAAGCTCTCCAATGCGCCGGTTAATACGCTGTGGCTGTATCTGGTGCTGGGGATTATTTTTGGCTGCGTCGGACCGTTGTTTAATACCATGGTGTTGCGTACCCAGGATATGTTCCAGCGTTTCCACGGTGGCGAGATTAAAAAATGGGTGCTCATGGGCGGCGCGATTGGCGGCCTGTGCGGGATCCTGGGATTAATTAAACCTGAAGCGGCAGGCGGCGGGTTTAACCTGATCCCGATTGCTGCGGCGGGCAATTTTAGCGTCGGTCTGCTGCTGTTTATCTTTATTACCCGGGTGATTACCACGCTGCTGTGCTTCTCGTCCGGTGCGCCTGGCGGGATTTTTGCCCCGATGCTGGCGTTAGGCACATTGCTTGGTACCGCGTTCGGTATGGCCGCAGCGGCCTTTTTCCCGCATTATCACCTCGAGGCCGGGACCTTCGCCATCGCCGGAATGGGAGCCTTGTTGGCGGCGTCGGTCAGGGCGCCGCTCACCGGTATTGTGCTGGTGCTGGAGATGACCGATAACTATCAGCTCATTTTGCCAATGATTATTACCTGTCTTGGCGCAACACTATTAGCCCAATTTATGGGCGGAAAGCCGCTATACTCGACTATCCTTGCCCGCACGCTGGCAAAACAGGAAGCGGAGCAGGCGGCAAAAAGCCAGGGTACCGCCGCTGGCGAGAATACTTGAACGAAATACCAGGGTATTAGATAATGGCTTTAACCATTGGGTTATAATTTGCCCAATTGCCAATGTCGTTTGGAGCAAAATATGAGTGATGACGTAGCGCTGCCACTGCAATTTACTGAAGCAGCAGCCAATAAAGTAAAAAGCCTGATCGCTGACGAAGATAACCCGAACCTGAAATTACGCGTGTATATCACCGGCGGTGGTTGCAGCGGTTTCCAGTATGGTTTCACCTTTGATGATCAGGTGAACGATGGTGATATGACCATTGAGAAACAAGGTGTTGGTCTGGTAGTTGATCCGATGAGCCTGCAATATCTGGTGGGCGGTTCGGTTGACTATACCGAAGGTCTGGAAGGTTCCCGCTTCGTTGTGACTAACCCGAATGCCAAAAGCACCTGCGGGTGTGGTTCTTCTTTCAGCATCTGATAGCTGTCTGTGATACCGATGGTCTGATGGTGTAGGCCCGGTAAGCGTAGCGCCAGCGGGCAATGTGCCGGATGGCGGCGTAAACGCCTTATCCGGCCTACATGTTCTGTATCGTCACATCAACGTCCGTTTTCATCCAGTGCAAACGTTGGCAATTTCAAATGCCAGCGAATGGCGGCCAGCCGAATCAGCAGGGTGACAATCATCCCCATCATACTGGCGTTTTCCAGCGAAACATCAAAGGTATAAAACGCGGTCGCATGTACGATCCCGCCGATAATACAGGCCGTAGCGTAGATTTCGGTGCGCAAAATCATCGGTACTTCGCGGGCTAATACGTCACGAATGATCCCTCCGCCAACGCCGGTAATCACTCCCATACAAATCGCCACCAGGGGCCCTGTCCCGGCAATAAATGCTTTGTTGACGCCAATGCCGACGAATACCGCCAGACCAACGGCATCCAGCACCGGCAGGATCCACTTTGGCAAACGTCGGGGCTGACGCACTAGCAGGATCGTCAGCATGCTGGTGATCATCGCCACCACCAGATCGGTAGGATCCTTAACCCAAAAAACCGGTCCGTTATCCAGCGCCATATCGCGGATCGTACCGCCACCGACGGCTGTTACCACGCCTAAGACCAGAACGCCGAAGGGATCCATACGCAGTTTTCCGGCAAGCAATACGCCAGAGATAGCAAATACCGCGGTACCGACAATATCCAGCCAATAGACGAGCATGTTTTAATCCTCACAACAAACCTGGTGGGGGCAGGCGCTAATTTACCTGTGAAAGCGCATTGCAGAGTTGTTTTGCGGCGAGGATAATACGCGGGCTCGCACGTTCGAACCAATCACTATTAAGGGTAATAACCGGGATTTTAAGCTGATCTCCCCAATATTGCTCAATTTTCAGCGTTTCGCCCGATCCGCCGGTGGCAACAATAGCCTGCGGCGCTCTTGCCAGGACCTGTTCACGGCTGACCTGCGGCCAGGGAACCCGGCTACCGGCAAAGATGTTTTCTCCGCCGCATACCTCAAGAACCTCGTGCTGAATGGAGCCTTTCCCACTGGTAAACAGAGGATTCGCCCCAAACTGGAGAAACACGCGTTTTTTCGGTTTGTTGGCATACTGAGATTTTAGTAAAGCATATTCATCAAGCAACGTTTTTGCCGCCTGTTTGGCCTGCTCTGGCCTGGGGCTCCATGGCGCCAACTGGCGTAGCGCATCGGCGACCTGCTCAATGGTAACGGCATCCACCCAGATGACCTTAATGCCCAGCGCGGTTAGCTGATTAACCTGCCGCTCAGCATTTCCTCCGCGCCAGGCGATGACCAAATCCGGTTTTAGCGCCACAATGCGTTCCAGATTCATGCCTTGCCAGGTTGAGACCTCTTCAATATTTTGGGCCTCGGGCGGGTAATTTGAGAAGCTGCTGACGCCAACGGGCGTAATGCCTGCGGCAAAGGCGAGTTCAGTATTGGCAGGAGAAAGCGTAACAACACGCGGTGCGGCGTGAAGGAACGCCGGAAGAGTGAAAAGCAGGGCGACCAGCGCCCTGGAGAGTAATTTAGCCATGCGCCAGTTTCTGTACCAGCGTTTCAACCATCAGGCTTGACTGCTTCGCGGCGACGACCAGAAACTCGTCAAAGCTGAGATGGGACTGCTGATCGGCGACGTCAGAGATGGCGCGAACCACCACGAACGGCACGTTAAAATTGTGGCAAACATGCGCAATTGCGGTTGCTTCCATCTCAACGGCAATCGCCTGTGGGAAGTTATGTTGAATTTTTGCCAGGCCAACAGAGCCATTAATGAAGGCATCGCCGCTGACGATAAGCCCACGGACGGCATTCAGATTCAGTTCTGCAATGCAGGCTTCTGCCGCAGCTATCAGCGCAGGATCGGCTTTAAAACCCGCCGGGCAACCCGGTAGCTGACCAAATTCATAGCCAAAGGCCGTGACGTCGGCATCGTGATAGCGCGCTTCATCAGAAACCACGATATCGCCGACTTTCAGCGTAGAGGCCAGGCCGCCCGCTGAACCGGTATTAATGATGGCGTCCGGCTTGCAGCGTTCAAGCAGCAACGTAGCGCCCAGTGCCGCAGCGACTTTACCGATGCCTGATTTCAGTAGCGCAACCTCAGTACCGTTCAGTTGGCCGGTGTAAATTTCACAACCGCCGAGAGCGATGGTCTGACGGTTTTCGATTTTGTCACGCAGTAGCGTAACTTCTTCTTCCATTGCACCAATGATGCCGATTTTCATAGATTTACTCGCGATAAGCCAGATTTGAGGGCATAGTCTATCATGCGCTTAAGGGGTAGCGCATTTCTCAGGCGGGAGAGGACATGGCACAGATCGATTTCCGAAAAAAAATAAACTGGCATCGTCGTTACCGTTCGCCGCAGGGCGTGAAGACTGAGCATGAGATCCTGCGTATTTTCGAAAGCGATCGGGGACGCATTATCAATTCTCCGGCAATTCGCCGACTGCAACAAAAGACCCAGGTCTTTCCGCTGGAACGTAATGCGGCAGTGCGCACGCGTTTAACGCACTCAATGGAAGTCCAGCAGGTTGGTCGCTATATCGCGAAAGAGATCCTCAGCCGACTCAAAGAGCAAAAGTTGCTGGAGCAGTATGGTCTGGATGAACTGACGGGACCGTTTGAGAGTATTGTCGAAATGTCCTGCCTGATGCATGACATTGGCAATCCGCCGTTTGGTCATTTTGGTGAAGCGGCGATTAATGACTGGTTCCGCCAGCGACTGTACCCCGCAGATGCTGAAAGCCAGCCACTCAGCGATGACCGCTGCCTGGTGGCGGCATTACGTTTGCGCGAAGGCGAAGAATCACTGAATGATATTCGCCGTAAAGTGCGACAGGACTTGTGTCATTTTGAAGGCAATGCGCAAGGGATTCGTCTGGTGCATACCCTGATGCGCATGAATCTTACCTGGGCGCAGGTTGGCGGTATTTTGAAATATACCCGTCCGGCGTGGTGGCGCGGCAATACGCCCGCAACACACGACTATTTAATGAAGAAACCAGGCTATTATCTTTCTGAAGAACTGTATATTGAGAGGTTACGTAAAGAATTATCATTAGCGCCTTACAGTCGCTTTCCATTAACCTGGATTATGGAAGCTGCCGATGATATCTCTTATTGCGTGGCCGATCTGGAAGATGCCGTTGAGAAAAGAATCTTTAGCGTCGAACAACTTTATCATCATCTGTATGACGCGTGGGGACACCATGAAAAAGGTTCGCTGTTCAGTCTGGTGGTAGAGAACGCCTGGGAGAAATCACGTTCAAATACATTAAGCCGGAGTACCGAAGATCAGTTCTTTATGTATTTACGCGTTAATACCTTGAATAAACTGGTGCCGTACGCTGCTCAGCGATTTATCGATAACTTGCCGCAGATTTTCGAGGGAAGTTTTAATCACGCACTGTTAGAAGACGCCAGCAGCTTCAGCCAGTTGCTGGGCGTCTATAAAAATGTGGCGATAAAACATGTCTTTAGCCACCCTGACGTCGAACAACTAGAGTTACAGGGCTATCGGGTGATCAGCGGGCTGCTGGAAATCTATCAACCGTTATTAAAAATGACTCAGTTAGATTTTACTGAATTGGTCGAAAATGAAAGAGTAAAACGTTTTCCTATCGAGTCCCGGTTATTTCAGAAGTTGTCTACTCGCCATCGCCTTGCTTATGTGGAGGCTGTCAGTAAAATATCGGTTAGTTGCGCTGAGTTTCCTGTGCTGGAATATTATTATCGTTGCCGTTTGATTCAGGATTATATCAGCGGGATGACAGATTTATACGCCTGGGATGAATATCGTCGATTGATGGCAGTAGAACAATAAATAATCATTTGTAAAGATCGACAATAAAATTTTACTTTTTCCTTAAACTTAAATCTGGAACTTAGCGCTATAAAACGACTCTGACGTATACAGCAATTTTGCGTTACCTGTTAATCGAGAACGAAACACATGAAAAAAACCACATTAGCAATGAGTGCACTGGCTCTGAGTTTAGGTTTGGCGTTGTCCCCCTTGTCTGCAACAGCGGCTGAAACGGCGTCTTCAGCAACGACCGCCCAACAGATGCCAAGCCTGGCCCCGATGCTTGAAAAAGTGATGCCATCGGTGGTGAGTATTAACGTCGAGGGGAGCACGACGGTGAATACGCCGCGCATGCCGCGTAATTTCCAGCAGTTCTTCGGTGATAATTCCCCGTTCTGCCAGGACGGTTCTCCGTTCCAGAGTTCGCCGTTCTGCCAGGGCGGCGCACCGGGTGCGGATAACGGCGGCGGTCAGCAGCAAAAATTTATGGCGCTGGGCTCCGGCGTAATTATTGATGCCGCGAAAGGGTATGTTGTGACCAACAACCACGTGGTAGATAACGCCACGGTGATTAAAGTTCAACTGAGCGATGGTCGTAAATTTGACGCGAAGATCGTGGGTAAAGATCCACGCTCCGATATCGCGCTGATCCAGATTCAGGATCCGAAAAACCTGACGGCAATTAAGCTGGCAGATTCCGACGCGCTGCGCGTGGGTGATTACACCGTGGCAATTGGTAACCCGTTTGGCCTCGGTGAGACCGTCACCTCCGGTATCGTTTCTGCGCTGGGTCGTAGCGGCCTGAATGCGGAAAACTACGAGAACTTTATCCAGACGGATGCTGCGATCAACCGGGGTAACTCCGGTGGCGCACTGGTCAACCTGAACGGTGAGCTGATCGGGATTAACACCGCGATCCTCGCGCCGGACGGCGGTAATATCGGGATCGGTTTTGCCATCCCAAGCAACATGGTGAAAAACCTGACCTCGCAGATGGTTGAGTTCGGCCAGGTTAAACGTGGCGAGCTGGGCATTATGGGTACCGAGCTGAGCTCTGAGCTGGCGAAGGCGATGAAAGTTGACGCACAGCGTGGCGCATTCGTCAGCCAGGTAATGCCGAACTCTTCCGCAGCGAAAGCGGGTATTAAAGCCGGGGACGTGATTACCTCCCTGAACGGTAAACCTATCAGCAGCTTTGCCGCACTGCGTGCGCAGGTGGGAACTATGCCGGTAGGCAGCAAAATTAACCTTGGCCTGCTGCGCGACGGTAAGCCTGTTACTGTGAATCTGGAACTGCAGCAGAGCAGCCAGACCCAGGTTGATTCCAGCTCTATCTTCACCGGTATTGAAGGTGCCGATATGAGCAACAAGGGCCAGGACAAAGGGGTCGTGGTAAGCGACGTGAAACCGAAGTCTCCGGCTGCCCAGATTGGCCTGAAGAAAGGGGATGTGATTATCGGTGCGAACCAGCAACCGGTGAAAAATATCGCCGAACTGCGCAAAATTCTCGACAGCAAACCGGCTGTGCTGGCGCTGAACATTCAGCGTGGCGACAGCTCGATCTATCTGTTGATGCAGTAATCTCCCTCAACCCCTTCCTGTACAGGAAGGGGTTTCTTTTTGTGATACTTCCCACAACTCCATACTTCTCTCTTCCGCTTTGTGCATTTGCACAATGTCGTCGCTTGTTATCTTCCTTATGCTTGATCTCTGCTCACAGGAGGGGTTTATGGCTGGCTGGCATCTTGATACCAAAATGGCGCAGGATATCGTGGCGCGTACCATGCGCATAATTGATACCAATATCAACGTAATGGATGCCCGTGGGCGGATAATTGGCAGCGGCGATCGCGAACGAATTGGTGAATTGCACGAAGGTGCGCTGCTGGTGCTTTCTCAGGGGCGGGTGGTCGATATTGACGATGCGGTCGCACGGCATTTACACGGTGTGCGACAGGGGATCAACCTGCCGTTGCGTCTGGAGGGCGAAATCGTTGGCGTTATCGGTCTTACCGGCGAACCGGAACATCTGCGCAAATACGGCGAATTGGTGTGTATGACCGCCGAAATGATGCTGGAACAGTCGCGTCTGATGCATCTTTTAGCCCAGGACAGCCGTCTGCGTGAAGAGCTGGTGATGAACCTGATTCAGGCGGAAGAAAATACCCCAGCGCTAATGGAATGGGCGCAGCGTTTAGGCATCGATTTAAATCAGCCGCGCGTGGTGGCGGTAGTGGAAGTCGACAGCGGTCAGCTTGGCGTCGACAGCGCCATGGCTGAGCTACAGCAATTACAGAATGCGTTGACCACGCCCGAGCGTAATAATCTGATTGCGATTGTTTCCCTGACCGAGATGGTGGTGCTGAAACCCGCGCTCAATCAGTTTGGCCGCTGGGATGCCGAAGATCATCGCAAACGCGTTGAACAGCTTATTGCCCGGATGAAAGAGAACGGACAGCTGCGTTTTCGCGTCTCGCTCGGCAACTATTTTACCGGACCTGGCAGCATTGCCCGTTCGTATCGTACGGCGCGTACCACCATGATGGTCGGTAAGCAGCGGATGCCGGAAAGCCGAAGCTATTTCTATCAGGATCTGATGCTGCCGGTATTGCTGGACAGCCTGCGCGGTGGCTGGCAGGCCAATGAGCTGGCGCGTCCGTTGGTACGGTTAAAAGCAATGGATAACAACGGTTTGCTACGTCGGACGTTAGCGGCATGGTTTCGGCATAACGTTCAGCCGCTGGCGACCTCAAAAGCCTTGTTTATTCATCGTAATACGCTGGAGTATCGCCTGAATCGTATTTCAGAACTGACCGGGCTGGATTTGGGGAATTTTGACGACAGGCTGCTGCTGTATGTGGCGTTGCAGTTAGATGAGCAGCATTGATTGCCTGATGGCGTGACGCTTATCAGGCAAAATGCCGGGTGGCGGCTTCGCCTTACCCGGCCTAAAAATACACCCACTCGCGGTTATTTACGCGTGAGTTTTTCCAGATCGGCTTCAATTTCGCTGATCTTGTTGGTCACGACGCTTTCCAGATGACGTAAATCATCGAGGATCTTACGTTTAAGATCGACTTCGCTGCGATCGCGCTGGCAGATCTGATCCAGTTCATCGATCACATAGCGCAGGTTGGGACTGATCTCCTGCACTTCTTTGTAACCCTGGCCGACGCCATCGGCGACAACCGTTTTACGCTGGCGGGGATATTTGAACTTCACGCTCTTGGCAAAAAACTCGCCTTTATCCTTCTGGAAATAGATTTTCAGGATATCGTTGTTGGCTTCTTGCCGCAGGCTGTAACGATCGATCTCTTCAGGATTAGTAATGCCCAGACTTTTCAGATTGTCATACATAGCGGTACCCTTAAGCTCACTATAACCATTGAATAATTAACGAAAAGCCCTGTTTATGCCACTCGCGGATGTAAAAAAAGCGGGCTAAGCCCGCTTTTTCAAATTGCCGTTAGTCGATGGTGCGTAACAGTTCGTTGATTCCCACTTTGCCACGCGTTTTGGCATCAACCTTTTTCACTATCACCGCGCAGTACAGGCTGTATTTGCCATCTTTCGACGGCAGGTTGCCGGAGACGACAACAGAGCCCGCCGGAACGCGGCCATAATGCACTTCGCCAGTTTCGCGATCGTAAATACGGGTGCTCTGGCCGATGTACACGCCCATGGAGATAACGGAGCCTTCTTCGACGATCACGCCTTCTACCACTTCAGAACGCGCGCCGATGAAGCAGTTGTCTTCAATGATGGTCGGGTTAGCCTGTAACGGCTCCAGTACGCCGCCAATACCAACGCCGCCGGACAAGTGTACGTTTTTACCGATTTGCGCACAGGACCCGACTGTCGCCCAGGTATCAACCATCGTACCTTCATCAACATAAGCGCCGATATTCACGTAAGACGGCATCAGCACGGTGTTACGTGCAATAAACGCGCCCTGACGTACTGCCGCAGGCGGCACCACGCGGAAACCTTCTTTCTGGAAGCGCGCTTCGTCGTAGTCGGCGAATTTCATCGGCACTTTATCGAAGTAACGGCTTTCCGCACCATCGATAACCTGATTATCGTTAATACGGAAAGAGAGCAGGACCGCTTTTTTCAGCCACTGATGCGTGACCCACTGACCCTCAATCTTTTCAGCGACGCGCAGAGCACCGGAATCCAGTAAAGAAATAACCTGATTCACCGCTTCGCGGGTTACGGTATCCACATTTGCCGGAGTAATGTCGGCACGGCGCTCGAAAGCGGATTCAATAACGTTCTGTAACTGCTGCATTGTTAAACTCTTTCCATAATAAATAAAAACATCACCCTTTATCGTTTGGATTGAGGGCCTCTGTCAACCGTTGATGCACTTCCTGCTGCAGCTCATTATTAAGGGCGCGCCGGTCGGCGGTGGCGATTATGAATAAATCTTCTACTCGCTCGCCAATAGTTGTAATTCGGGCGCCATGCAGCGAAATTCCCAGATCGGCAAAAATCTGCCCGACCCGCGCCAGCAGTCCTGGCTGGTCGAGCGCGATAAGCTCGAGGAATGATTTTCGGTCGGTATGGGTCGGCAGAAAAGTCACTTCGGTATCAACGGTAAAATGGCGTAATTTTGCTGCCTGGCGACGCGGTTGCGGCGGCTGCCAGCTACGCTGAGTGATCGCCTGTTCCAGCCCAAAACGGATCGCTTCGTGTCGGTCTGACGACAGCGGGCTGCCGTCCGGCTCCAGCACAATGAACGTATCCATCGCCATCCCATCGCGGGTGGTGAAAATCTGCGCATCGTGGACGCTCAGATTACGCCGGTCCAGTTCGGCGCAAACGGCGGCAAACAGATACGGGCGATCCGGGCTCCAGATAAAGATCTCCGTTCCCCCACGCGTTGCCTGCGGGCTAAGCAGAATGAGCGGCTCTTTCAGGTCATGTTGCAAGAGATGACGCGCATGCCAGGCCAGTTGATTTGGGCTGTGGCGTACGAAATAGTTCGCTCGACAGCGTGACCAGATATGGTGCAACGCTTCTTCATCAATGTTATCCATCCGCAATAACGCCAGCGCCTGAAGCTGGTGGTGACGTACGCGCTCGCGCATATCCGGCGTGTTTTGCATCCCACGGCGTAGCTGTTTTTCCGTGGCAAAGTACAGCTCGCGCAGCAGACTTTGTTTCCAGCTATTCCACAGCGTTTCGTTAGTGGCGCAAATATCCGCGACGGTCAGGCACACCAAAAAGCGCAGGCGGTGTTCCGTTTGCACTTCTTCGGCGAATTGCTTAATCACTTCGGGATCCTGAATATCGCGACGTTGAGCGGTTACTGACATCAGCAAATGCTGACGCACCAGCCACACGATCAGCTGCGTTTCGCGGGAATTCAGGCCGTGTAATTCGGCGAATTTGAGGACGTCCTGCGCCCCGAGGACTGAGTGATCGCCGCCGCGGCCTTTGGCGATATCGTGGAACAAAGCGGCAATCAGAATCAGCTCCGGCTGGCGCAGGCGCGGCCACAGATCCACACATAGCGGATGGCGCTGGCGGGTATCTTCGTTGGCAAAACTTTCCAACTTGAGCATTACGCGGATGGTGTGTTCATCCACCGTATAGGCATGAAACAGGTCAAACTGCATTTGGCCAACGATATGCGACCATTGCGGCATATAGGCCCACAACACGCTGTGACGATGCATCGGCAGCAGGCCGCGGCTCACCGCGCCCGGATGGCGCAACATGCTGAGAAACAGCGAGCGCGCTTCCGGGATGTAGCATAGCGGCTGCGTTAAATGACGGCGGGCATGGCGCAAATGGCGCAGGGTGGTGGAGTAAATTCCGCTTATCGCGCTGTTACGCACCATGATGTAAAACATCCGCAATATCGCTTCAGGTTTGCGGATAAACAGGTCATCGTTGCGCAGATCAATCAAGGAGCCGCGCAGTTGAAAGTCGTCATCAATCGGACGCGGCTTTTCGTCGGCGGGCATGGCGAGGATCGCCTCGTCGAACAGCTGCAACAGCATGTGGTTCAGTTCGCTGACCCGTCGTGTGACGCGGAAGTAGTCTTTCATCATCCGCTCGATTGGCTCATTGCCCTCGCCGCCGTAGTTTAGCCGTTGGGCTACGCTAAGCTGACGATCAAACAGCAGGCGGTTATCGTAACGACTCACGATCAGGTGCAGAGCAAAGCGTATGCGCCACAGGATATGCAAGCATTCATTCAGCTCAGCACGCTCCGCCAGCGTCAAAAAACCGAAACCAACCATCTCATCCAGTGAGGTTGCACCAAAATGGCGGCGGGCGACCCATTGTAGAGTGTGGATGTCGCGCAGGCCGCCGGGGCTGCTTTTGATATCGGGTTCCAGATTGTAGCTGGTGCCGTGATAACGCTGGTGGCGTTGATTTTGCTCTTCCACTTTGGCGGCGTAAAACTTATCGGACGGCCAGAAACCTTCGCTAAAAATATGCTTTTGTAGCTCAAGAAACAGCGCCACGTCGCCAATCAGCAGGCGTGTTTCTATCAGGTTGGTGGCGACGGTTAAATCTGATAAACCTTCCAGCAGACACTCTTCCAGCGTACGCACGCTGTGGCCCACCTCCAGCCTCACGTCCCATAACAGCGTTAACAGCTCACCCACTTTTTCGGCCTGCGCGTCAGGGAGCTTTTTACGGCTGAGGACCAACAGGTCGATATCGGAAAGCGGGTGCAGTTCGCCGCGCCCGTAACCACCAACGGCAACCAGTGCCAGGTCGGCAATTTGGCCAAAACCGGCTTCAATCCACAGGCGCTGTAGCAACTGGTCAATAAATTCGGTACGGGCCTCAATGAGCTGTTCAGCGGAAATTCCGCTATCAAACGCTTCGCCTAACCAGCGCTGGAACGTGTCGATATGCGCTTTAATGCCGGCGCAGTTGAGATCGTGCTGTGGCCAGGTTCCGGGGTTTTGCGGTTGGCCAGGCAGGGTGGGGAGGGCCGTATTTGCGTGCTGTTCAGGAAGAGTATTCATTATGCGCCACCCATTAAAAAGCCGGATGGCAGCGCGAGCGCCTTATCCGGCCTACGAAGTAGTACAATTTGTAGGCCTGATAAGATGCGAATGCATCGCCATCAGGCAAAACATTATTCGTCGTGTGTGATGATCGCCGGGATGGTGTCATCCTTGCGTAACGTCAGGATCTCACAGCCGTTTTCCGTTACCACAATAGTATGCTCGTACTGAGCAGACAAGCTGCGGTCTTTGGTTTTCACCGTCCAGCCGTCTTTCATAGTGCGGATGCGGTAATCGCCGGCATTCAGCATTGGTTCTACGGTGAAGGTCATGCCCGGCTGCAGTACCACGCCGCCGTCGTCCGCATCGTAGTGCAGAACCTGAGGCTCCTCGTGGAAGCCGCGACCGATACCGTGACCGCAGTATTCACGTACTACAGAGAAGCCTTCGCCTTCCGCGTATTTCTGAATCGCAGCGCCCAACGTGCGCAGGCGAATGCCCGGTTTAACCATCCGCAGCGCCAGATACAGGCTTTCCTGCGTTACACGGCACAGACGTTCGCCCAGAATGGTGGGTTTGCCGACGATAAACATTTTGGAGGTATCGCCGTGGAATTCGTCTTTAATGACGGTCACGTCGATGTTAACGATATCCCCATCTTTCAGGTGCTTAGCGTCGTCCGGGATCCCGTGGCACACCACTTCGTTAATCGAGATACACACGGATTTAGGGTAACCGTGGTAGCCCAGGCACGCGGAAATGGCGTGCTGCTCATTAACGATATAGTCATTACAGATGCGATCCAGTTCGCCGGTGCTGACGCCCGGTTTGATAAATGGTTCGATCATCTCCAGTACTTCCGCCGCCAGACGGCCAGCGACGCGCATTTTTTCGATTTCTTCAGGGGTCTTGATTGAGATAGCCATGAATTCTGTCCATCAGTGCCGATTATTTCGGCAATAATTGTGTAAGTGCTGACAATGGTATCAGTCAGGGGTGTACCCTGCCAAATTGAGAATCATTCTGAACTTCGCCTTTCGTGCCACAGGTGCGTTGGCTACATTTTTTCACCCCAGTCACTTACTGGCCGTAAGCTCCCGGGGATTCAAAAATTTGCCGCCTGCCTGTAACACGAAATTCATTGTTCAATTCAGCACAGACCGCCAACAATTATTGGTGTCTACGGCGTATTTGTGGTATAAAGCGCGCCGGACTTCCGATCCATTCGAAGACTACACACGATGGACGGGAGCGACAAATCTCACTTTGTGTAACAACACACACGTATCGGCACATATTCCGGGGTGCCCTTTGGGGTCGGTAATATGGGATGCGTGGAGGCTTAACCCCAACTTTTATATATAGAGGTTTTAATCATGGCAACTGTTTCCATGCGCGACATGCTCAAGGCTGGTGTTCACTTTGGCCACCAGACCCGTTACTGGAACCCGAAAATGAAGCCGTTCATCTTCGGTGCGCGTAACAAAGTTCACATCATCAACCTTGAGAAAACTGTACCGATGTTCAACGAAGCTCTGGCTGAACTGAACAAGATCTCTTCTCGTAAAGGTAAAATCCTTTTCGTTGGTACTAAACGCGCTGCAAGCGAAGCGGTGAAAGAAGCTGCTAACAGCTGCGACCAGTTCTTCGTGAACCATCGCTGGCTGGGCGGTATGCTGACTAACTGGAAAACCGTTCGTCAGTCCATCAAACGTCTGAAAGATCTGGAAACTCAGTCTCAGGACGGTACTTTCGAAAAGCTGACCAAGAAAGAAGCGCTGATGCGTACTCGTGAGCTTGAGAAACTGGAAAACAGCCTGGGCGGTATCAAAGACATGGGCGGTCTGCCGGACGCTCTGTTCGTAATCGATGCTGACCACGAGCACATTGCTATCAAAGAAGCAAACAACCTGGGTATCCCGGTATTTGCTATCGTTGATACCAACTCTGATCCGGACGGTGTTGACTTCGTTATCCCGGGTAACGACGACGCAATCCGTGCTGTGACCCTGTACCTGGGCGCTGTAGCTACTACCGTTCGTGAAGGCCGTTCTCAGGATCTGGCTTCCCAGGCGGAAGAAAGCTTCGTAGAAGCTGAATAATAAGGCACGCTCGTTAGAGCCCTTATAGACCAGGTAGTATCACGTTTGGTTAGGGGGCCTGTATATGGCCCCCTTTTTCACTTTTAAATCTGTGCGGTTTCATGCCGGGCAGATCAAATCTTCCGAGGATTTTAGAATGGCTGAAATTACCGCATCCCTGGTAAAAGAGCTGCGTGAGCGTACTGGCGCAGGCATGATGGATTGCAAAAAAGCACTGACTGAAGCTAATGGCGACATCGAGCTGGCAATCGAAAACATGCGTAAGTCCGGCGCAATCAAAGCGGCGAAAAAAGCAGGCAACGTTGCTGCTGACGGCGTAATCAAAACCAAAATCGACGGCAACATCGCTTTCATTCTGGAAGTTAACTGCCAGACTGACTTCGTTGCTAAAGATGCTGGTTTCCAGGCTTTCGCTGACAAAGTACTGGACGCTGCCGTTGCTGGCAAAATCACTGACGTTGAAGTTCTGAAAGCACAGTTCGAAGAAGAACGTGTTGCGCTGGTTGCTAAAATCGGTGAGAACATCAACATTCGTCGCGTGGCTTCCCTGGAAGGCGAAGTTCTGGGTAACTACCAGCACGGTGCGCGTATCGGTGTTCTGGTTGCTGCAACTGGCGCTGACGAAGAACTGGTTAAACAGCTGGCAATGCACGTTGCTGCAAGCAAACCAGAATTCGTTAAGCCGGAAGACGTTTCTGCTGAAGTGGTAGAGAAAGAATACCAGGTTCAGTTGGACATCGCCATGCAGTCTGGCAAGCCGAAAGAAATCGCAGAGAAGATGGTTGAAGGCCGCATGAAGAAATTCACTGGCGAAGTTTCTCTGACTGGCCAGCCTTTCGTTATGGAACCGAGCAAATCTGTTGGTCAGCTGCTGAAAGAGCACAACGCTGACGTAACTGGTTTCATCCGCTTCGAAGTGGGTGAAGGCATCGAGAAAGTTGAGACTGACTTTGCAGCAGAAGTTGCTGCGATGTCCAAGCAGTCTTAATTTTTAAAGGAGCCGCCTGAGGGCGGCTTCTTTTTGTGTCTGGCTTGTAAATTCAGCGAACCACTATAGTGGTCATGCTGAAAAGCGACATACAATGTCGCCGGAATTAACTCATCTCATTCGTTGACAGTCTCAGGAAAGAAACATGGCTACCAATGCAAAACCCGTCTACAAACGTATTCTGCTTAAGTTAAGTGGCGAAGCTCTGCAAGGTTCAGAAGGCTTCGGTATTGATGCAAGCATACTTGACCGTATGGCTCAGGAAATCAAAGAGCTGGTTGAGCTGGGTATTCAGGTTGGCGTAGTGATTGGTGGCGGTAACCTGTTCCGTGGCGCTGGTCTGGCGAAAGCAGGGATGAACCGCGTTGTGGGCGACCACATGGGCATGTTAGCCACCGTAATGAACGGTCTGGCGATGCGCGATGCGCTTCACCGCGCCTATGTGAACGCTCGCTTGATGTCCGCCATTCCTCTGAACGGCGTGTGTGATAACTACAGCTGGGCGGAAGCGATCAGCCTGCTGCGTAACAACCGCGTTGTTATTTTGTCTGCGGGTACCGGTAATCCGTTCTTCACTACCGATTCAGCAGCCTGCCTGCGCGGGATTGAAATTGAAGCGGATGTGGTACTGAAAGCCACCAAAGTGGACGGCGTATTTACTGCCGACCCGGCGAAAGATCCTACGGCGACCATGTACGAACAGTTGACCTACACTGAAGTACTGGATAAAGAGCTGAAAGTGATGGATCTGGCGGCGTTCACGCTGGCTCGTGACCACAAATTACCGATTCGTGTCTTTAACATGAACAAACCGGGTGCGCTGCGCCGTGTTGTTATGGGTGAAAAAGAAGGCACGTTAATCACGGAATAATTCCCGTTGCGGCTAAATGCAGGTAATATTCCGCTTTAATGTCGCGGGATACGTCCCTCAAAATTAATCAAGACTATACTTGTCACAGCTTACGTGGTGGGTATGGTCTGACTGAAACGAGCTTTCAAGGATTCGTAACGTGATCAACGATATCAGAAAAGATGCCGAAGTACGCATGGACAAATGCGTCGAAGCGTTCAAAAACCAAATCAGCAAAATTCGTACGGGCCGCGCTTCTCCTAGCCTGCTGGATGGTATTGTCGTGGAATATTACGGCACGCCGACTCCGCTGCGCCAGCTGGCAAGCGTAACGGTTGAAGATTCCCGTACCCTGAAAATCAACGTGTTTGACCGTTCCATGGGACCAGCCGTTGAAAAAGCAATTATGGCTTCCGACCTTGGTCTGAATCCAAGCTCTGCGGGTTCCGACATCCGCGTTCCGCTGCCTCCGCTGACCGAAGAGCGTCGTAAAGATCTGACCAAGATCGTGCGTGGCGAAGCTGAAGGCGCGCGTGTTGCCGTACGTAACGTACGCCGCGATGCAAACGACAAAGTGAAAGCGCTGTTGAAAGATAAAGAGATCAGCGAAGATGACGATCGCCGTTCTCAGGACGAAGTACAGAAACTGACTGACGCAGCAATCAAGAAAGTTGATGCGGCGCTGGCAGAGAAAGAAACGGAACTGATGCAGTTCTGATTCGCCTGTACGCTAAAAACGCCGCTTAGAAGGTCTGCAAAGGCTGGATGGCGGCGTTTTGCTTTTTACTGTCTATACCCTATTTTTCTGGATGTCTCATGAAGCAATTAACCATCCTGGGATCAACCGGTTCCATTGGTTGCAGTACGCTGGATGTAGTACGCCATAACCCGGAAAAATTTCGTGTTGCTGCGTTGGTTGCGGGTAAGAATGTTGCCCGCATGGTGGAGCAATGCCTGGAATTTTCTCCTCGCTATGCGGTAATGGACGATGAAAAAAGCGCGGTATTGCTAAAATCGGCCCTGCTGGAGCAGGGTAGCCGCACTGAAGTGATGAGTGGACAGCAGGCTGCCTGTGATATGGCCGCACTGGATGATGTTGATCAGGTCATGGCGGCGATTGTCGGCGCAGCGGGTTTGCTGCCGACGCTTTCGGCAATCCGCGCGGGCAAAAGCATTTTGCTGGCGAACAAAGAGTCTCTGGTAACCTGCGGACGTCTGTTTATGGACGACGTGAAACGCCACAAAGCGCAGCTTTTGCCGGTGGATAGCGAGCATAACGCGATTTTTCAGAGTTTACCGCAACCGATCCAACTCAATCTGGGATACGCTGACCTTGAGCAAAACGGCGTCGTGTCCGTTCTGCTTACCGGGTCTGGTGGCCCTTTCCGTGAAACGCCATTGCGCGATCTGGTTGCTATGACCCCCGATCAGGCATGTCGTCATCCGAATTGGTCGATGGGACGAAAAATCTCTGTCGATTCAGCCACCATGATGAATAAAGGTCTGGAATACATTGAAGCGCGTTGGTTATTTAATGCCAGCGCAAGCCAGATGGAAGTGCTGATTCATCCGCAGTCGGTTATCCATTCGATGGTACGTTATCAGGATGGCAGCGTTCTGGCGCAGTTGGGGGAACCTGACATGCGTACACCTATTGCCCATACGATGGCATGGCCGGAACGAGTGAAGTCTGGCGTGAAGCCTGTCGACTTTTGCAAACTCAGTGCGTTGACGTTTTCCGCACCTGACTACCAGCGCTATCCGTGCCTGAAACTGGCGATGGACGCGTTTGAGCAAGGGCAGGCGGCGACGACCGCCCTGAACGCCGCGAATGAAATTACCGTTGCCGCATTTCTGGCGCAGCAGATTCGATTTACCGATATTGCCGATCTTAATTTATCCGTACTGGATAAGATGGATTTGCAGGAGCCGCAGAGCGTTGATGACGTGCTGAAGGTTGATACCATCGCGCGGGAAGTCGCCAGAAAAGAAGTGATGCGACTCTCAAGCTGATGATAATCCCTCTACGGAAGATCGTGCTATTTGTTAGCGTTGGGCTTCAGTGATATAGTCTGCGCCACTCGATCGCAGGTAGTTGCTTTTTTTCGGTCGGGTAAGCCGTGGTTTGACACGGCTTTTTTGTGTGAGGGCTTCAGTATTCCTGAGTACCGTAAATCCTTTCAGGGACTAAAAACGCGTTATGTTGTCTGCAACTAAACCATTAAGCGAAAATTTGCCAGCACATGGTTGCCGCCATGTCGCAATCATCATGGATGGCAATGGCCGCTGGGCGAAAAAGCAAGGGAAGATTCGCGCCTTTGGGCATAAGGCCGGAGCAAAATCCGTCCGCCGGGCTGTCTCTTTTGCTGCCAATAACGGTATTGATGCGTTAACGCTGTATGCCTTTAGCAGTGAGAACTGGAACCGACCTGCGCAGGAAGTTAGCGCGTTAATGGAACTGTTTGTGTGGGCGCTTGATAGCGAAGTGAAAAACCTGCACCGCCATAACGTACGTCTGCGTATTATCGGGGATATCAGTCGATTTAACTCACGTTTGCAAGAACGGATTCGCAAATCAGAAGCGCTTACCGCCCAGAATACCGGGTTGACGCTGAATATTGCAGCGAATTACGGTGGACGGTGGGATATTGTCCAGGGAGTCAGGCAACTGGCACAACAGGTGCAGGAAGGTCTGCTGCGTCCAGAGCAAATCGATGAAGAAATGCTTGGGCAGCAAATTTGTATGCATGAACTGGCCCCTGTGGATTTAGTGATAAGGACTGGGGGAGAGCATCGAATTAGTAATTTTCTGTTATGGCAAATTGCCTATGCCGAACTTTACTTTACGGATGTTCTCTGGCCCGATTTCGATGAACAAGACTTTGAAGGTGCGCTGCATGCCTTTGCTAATCGTGAGCGTCGTTTCGGCGGCACCGAGCCCGGTGATGAAAAAGCCTGATGGGGGTCGCTTTTGCTGAAGTATCGCCTGATTTCTGCTTTTGTTTTAATACCCGTTGTCATCGCGGCGCTGTTTTTGCTGCCGCCGGTGGGGTTCGCCATTGTTACGCTGGTCGTCTGTATGTTGGCCGCCTGGGAATGGGGACAGTTAAGCGGCTTTACCACGCGTACACAGCGAGTCTGGCTGGCGGTTTTGTGCGGGCTGTTGCTGGCGCTAATGCTTTTTTTACTGCCAGAATACCATCGCAATATTCATCAGCCGCTGGTTGAAGTATCGCTATGGGCGTCGCTGGGCTGGTGGATTGTCGCGCTGTTACTGGTACTGTTTTACCCAGGTTCGGCGTCGGTCTGGCGTAATTCCAAAACATTACGCATAATTTTCGGCGTGTTAACCATTGTCCCGTTCTTTTGGGGAATGCTGGCGCTACGGGCATGGCACTATGATGAGAATCATTATAGTGGCGCGCTATGGCTGCTGTATGTCATGATCCTCGTCTGGGGAGCGGACTCTGGTGCGTATATGTTTGGTAAGCTGTTTGGCAAACATAAACTGGCGCCGAAGGTTTCTCCTGGTAAAACCTGGCAGGGTTTTATTGGCGGACTCGCCACTGCGGCCGTGATCTCATGGGGTTATGGCATGTGGGCGAATCTTGAAGTTGCGCCTGTCACCTTGCTTATTTGCTCCATCGTTGCAGCCCTGGCCTCCGTGCTGGGTGACCTGACTGAGAGTATGTTTAAGCGTGAAGCAGGTATTAAGGACAGTGGTCACTTAATTCCAGGACACGGCGGTATTCTGGATCGTATTGATAGCCTGACGGCTGCGGTACCGGTCTTTGCCTGCCTGTTGTTACTGGTATTCAGGACGCTCTAACGGATGGTCTTATGCTGAGTATTCTCTGGAATCTGGCTGCATTCATCGTCGCACTCGGTGTGCTTATCACCGTGCATGAATTTGGTCATTTCTGGGTTGCACGGCGCTGCGGAGTCCGCGTTGAGCGCTTTTCCATTGGCTTTGGAAAAGCGCTTTGGCGTCGTACCGATAAACTGGGTACAGAATACGTCATCGCTCTAATCCCCCTCGGCGGTTACGTCAAAATGCTGGATGAGCGCGCTGAACCGGTGGTACCGGAGCTGCGCCATTACGCTTTCAACAATAAAACGGTTGGGCAACGTGCAGCCATTATCGCCGCAGGTCCGATTGCAAATTTCCTTTTTGCTATTTTCGCTTATTGGCTGGTGTTTATCATCGGTGTTCCTGGCGTTCGTCCGGTTATTGGTGAAATATCACCCAACTCGATTGCTGCGCAGGCGCAAATTCAGCCTGGTACGGAACTAAAAGCGGTTGATGGTATCGAAACCCCTGATTGGGATGCCGTGAGACTGCAGTTGGTTTCCAAAATTGGCGATGAGCATACGACGCTCAGCGTGGCGCAGTTTGGCAGTAACCAGCGGCAGGACAAAACGCTGGATTTACGCCATTGGGCATTTGAGCCAGACAAACAGGATCCCGTCTCCAGTTTAGGGATTCGCCCACGCGGTCCGCAGATTGAACCGGTGCTGTCAGAAGTGCAGGTTAACTCGGCTGCGAGTAAGGCGGGTTTGCAAGCGGGCGACAGGATCGTTAAAGTCAATGGTCAGCCGCTGACGCAATGGATGACGTTCGTGACGCTGGTGCGCGATAATCCGGATATGCCGTTAGCGCTAGATATTGAAAGACAAGGGAGTTCCTTGTCTTTAACGTTAACCCCAGATTCAAAACAGGTTAACGGGAAGGCAGAAGGTTTTGCGGGCGTGGTGCCTAAAATTATTCCTCTGCCTGATGAGTATAAGACTGTACGCCAGTATGGGCCCTTCAGCGCCATCCTCGAAGCCTCGGATAAAACGTGGCAGTTGATGAAGCTGACGGTCAGTATGCTGGGAAAATTGATTACCGGTGATGTAAAACTGAACAACCTCAGTGGGCCGATTTCCATCGCCCAGGGGGCTGGGATGTCAGCGGAGTTCGGGGTGATTTATTACCTGATGTTCCTTGCGCTTATCAGCGTGAACTTAGGGATAATTAACCTGTTTCCGTTGCCCGTTCTTGACGGGGGGCATCTGCTGTTCCTGGCGATTGAAAAGCTGAAGGGCGGTCCGGTATCCGAGCGGGTTCAAGACTTTAGTTATCGCATTGGCTCTATCTTGCTGGTGTTGTTAATGGGGCTTGCACTTTTCAATGATTTCTCTCGGTTGTAAGAGAGTGTTAGGAAGAACGCATAATAACGATGGCGATGAAAAAGTTGCTCATAGCGTCGCTGCTGTTTAGCAGCGCCACCGTATACGGTGCTGAAGGGTTCGTAGTGAAGGACATTCATTTCGAAGGCCTACAGCGAGTCGCCGTTGGTGCGGCTCTCCTCAGTATGCCGGTGCGCACAGGCGACACGGTTAATGATGAAGACATCAGTAATACCATTCGTGCTCTGTTCGCCACCGGTAACTTTGAGGATGTCCGCGTCCTGCGCGATGGTGATACCCTTCTGGTTCAGGTAAAAGAACGTCCTACGATTGCCAGCATCACTTTCTCCGGTAACAAATCGGTGAAAGACGACATGCTGAAGCAAAACCTCGAGGCGTCTGGCGTACGTGTTGGCGAGTCTCTGGATCGCACCACGCTTGCCGATATCGAAAAGGGCCTGGAAGATTTCTACTATAGCGTCGGTAAGTACAGCGCCAGTGTGAAAGCGGTGGTAACGCCGTTGCCGCGTAACCGCGTTGACCTCAAACTGGTCTTCCAGGAAGGTGTTTCGGCGAAGATCCAACAGATCAATATCGTCGGCAACCATGCCTTCTCGACTGACGAACTTATCTCTCACTTCCAACTGCGTGATGAAGTGCCGTGGTGGAACGTGGTGGGCGATCGTAAATACCAGAAACAGAAACTCGCGGGCGATCTTGAAACCCTGCGCAGCTACTATCTGGATCGCGGTTATGCTCGCTTCAATATCGATTCTACCCAGGTCAGTCTGACGCCGGATAAAAAAGGTATCTACATCACCGTTAACATCACTGAAGGCGATCAGTACAAGCTTTCTGGGGTCGAGGTGAGCGGTAACCTGGCCGGACACTCCGCCGAAATTGAGAGCCTGACCAAAATCGAGCCAGGCGAACTCTATAACGGCACCAAAGTGACCAAAATGGAAGATGATATCAAGAAGCTTCTGGGGCGCTATGGCTATGCCTATCCGCGCGTTCAGTCGCAGCCTGAAATCAACGATGCCGACAAAACCGTTAAATTACGCGTAAATGTGGATGCGGGTAACCGTTTCTACGTGCGTAAGATTCGCTTTGAAGGGAACGACACGTCTAAAGACTCCGTTCTGCGTCGCGAAATGCGTCAGATGGAAGGCGCATGGTTGGGCAGCGATCTGGTCGACCAGGGTAAAGAACGTCTGAACCGTCTGGGTTACTTTGAAACCGTCGATACCGATACTCAGCGTGTTCCGGGTCGTCCGGATCAGGTTGATGTGGTCTATAAGGTGAAAGAGCGTAACACCGGTAGCTTTAACTTCGGCGTCGGTTACGGTACCGAGAGCGGCGTGAGCTTCCAGGCGGGCGTTCAGCAGGATAACTGGTTAGGTACCGGTTATTCCGTCGGTATTAACGGCACCAAAAACGACTACCAGACCTATACTGAGTTGTCTGTAACCAACCCGTACTTCACCGTTGACGGTGTGAGCCTTGGTGGCCGCGTCTTCTATAACGACTTTGAAGCGGATGATGCAGACCTGTCCGACTATACCAACAAAAGTTATGGTACTGATGTAACGCTTGGCTTCCCGGTTAACGAATACAATACGCTGCGTGCGGGTCTGGGTTATGTACATAACAAACTGTCCAACATGCAGCCGCAGGTTGCGATGGATCGTTATCTTGAGTCAATGGGTGAGAGTAATACCAACAGCTTTGCTGCTGATGACTTCACCTTTAACTATGGTTGGACATATAACAAGCTTGACCGTGGCTACTTCCCGACAGACGGTACGCGCGTCAATCTGAACGGTAAAGTGACCATTCCGGGTTCTGATAACGAATACTACAAATTGTCGATGGATACCGCGACCTACGTGCCGATTGATGACGATCACAAATGGGTTGTCCTGGGCCGTACCAAGGTAGGTTATGGAGACGGTATTGGCAGTAAAGAGATGCCGTTCTATGAGAACTTCTATGCCGGTGGTTCCAGCACCGTACGTGGTTTCCAGTCGAATACTATCGGTCCGAAAGCAGTTTATAAATCAGGGGCTTATGCAGGGGATCCTGACGACTACGAAGAGTGCACGAACAAGGACGGTAAAGACTGTAAATCAGATGATGCAGTCGGTGGTAACGCCATGGCTGTCGCCAGCCTGGAGTTTATTACCCCAACGCCGTTTATTAGTGATAAATATGCCAACTCGGTTCGTACCTCCTTCTTCTGGGATATGGGTACCGTTTGGGATACTAATTGGCAGGATAGCGCAGAAACACGAGCTGTCGGTGTGCCAGATTACAGCGATCCGAGCAATATCCGTATGTCAGCTGGTATCGCTTTACAATGGATGTCCCCATTGGGGCCGTTGGTTTTCTCCTACGCCCAACCGTTCAAGAAGTACGATGGAGACAAAGCGGAACAGTTCCAGTTTAACATTGGTAAAACCTGGTAATTGTTCTTCGCAAAGGAATGTAGTGGTAGTGTAGCGCTGACTTTAGGCGATCTTGCATGGGATCGCCTGGCCACGCAAAGAACTGTACCTTCGGGTGCAAATGGGATGGTAAGGAGTTAATTGTGAAAAAGTGGTTATTAGCTGCAGGTCTCGGTTTAGCGATGGCAACGTCCGCACAGGCTGCTGACAAAATTGCAATCGTCAACATGGGTAGCCTGTTCCAACAGGTTGCACAGAAGACAGGTGTTTCCGCGACGCTGGAAAACGAGTTCAAAGGCCGTGCCAGCGAACTGCAGCGCATGGAATCCGATCTGCAATCTAAAATGCAGCGTCTGCAATCTATGAAAGCGGGTAGCGATCGTACCAAGCTGGAAAAAGACGTTATGGCTCAGCGCCAGACTTTCTCTCAGAAAGCTCAGGCTTTTGAGCAGGATCGTGCGCGTCGTTCCAACGAAGAACGTGGCAAACTGGTTACTCGTATCCAGACAGCTGTGAAATCTGTTGCTAACAGCCAGAGCATCGATCTGGTCGTTGACGCAAACACCGTTGCATACAACAGCAGCGATGTAAAAGACATCACCGCTGACGTACTGAAACAGGTTAAATAAGTAATGCCTTCAATTCGACTGGCTGATTTAGCAGAGCAGTTGGATGCAGAATTACACGGTGATGGCGATATCGTCATCACCGGCGTAGCGTCCATGCAATCTGCGCAAACTGGCAATATCACATTTATGGTGAATCCTAAGTACCGTGAACACTTAGGCGTATGCCAGGCTTCCGCCGTTGTGATGACGCAGGACGATCTTCCTTTTGCTAAGAGTGCGGCGCTGGTAGTGAAGAATCCCTACCTGACCTATGCTCGTATGGCGCAAATTTTAGATACCACGCCGCAGCCCGCACAGAACATTGCACCGAGTGCAGCGATCGATGCGACGGCGAAGCTGGGTAAAAATGTCTCTGTGGGCGCAAATGCGGTCATTGAGTCTGGCGTAGAACTGGGCGATAACGTGGTTATCGGCGCAGGCTGCTTCGTCGGAAAAAATACAAAAATCGGTGCAGGTTCGCGCTTGTGGGCGAATGTGACGATTTACCACGACATTCAGATCGGAGAGAATTGCCTGATCCAGTCCAGCACTGTTGTCGGATCGGATGGATTTGGTTACGCGAACGATCGCGGTAACTGGGTGAAGATCCCGCAGCTTGGTCGCGTGATTATTGGCGATCGCGTCGAGATCGGCGCGTGTACCACCATTGACCGTGGTGCTCTGGACGATACTGTGATCGGTAATGGTGTTATCATTGATAACCAGTGCCAGATTGCACATAACGTTGTGATTGGCGACAATACGGCGGTAGCCGGTGGCGTCATTATGGCGGGTAGCCTGAAGATTGGCCGTTACTGCATGATTGGCGGCGCCAGCGTGATCAATGGGCATATGGAAATATGCGATAAAGTCACGGTAACTGGCATGGGTATGGTGATGCGTCCTATCACCGAACCTGGCGTCTACTCCTCAGGCATTCCGCTACAACCCAATAAGGTATGGCGTAAAACAGCTGCACTGGTGATGAATATTGATGATATGAGCAAGCGCCTCAAAGCGATTGAGCGCAAGGTTAATCAACAAGACTAAAACACCTTTTTTGCATGTCTGACTTTTCGGCCTGTCCCATTCATACGATTGCGACAGGCCGTGTTATTATTGCCTTTTAGTATATTTTGACAGGAAGAGTATTTTGACTACTAACACTCATACTCTGCATATTGAAGAGATTTTAGAACTTCTGCCGCACCGTTTTCCGTTTCTGCTGGTTGACCGCGTGCTGGATTTTGAAGAAGGTCGTTTTCTGCGCGCAGTGAAAAATGTATCCGTTAATGAGCCTTTCTTCCAGGGCCACTTCCCGGGTAAACCTATTTTCCCAGGCGTGCTGATTCTGGAAGCGATGGCGCAGGCCACCGGAATCCTTGCGTTTAAAAGCGTAGGAAAACTGGAACCAGGCGAACTGTACTATTTCGCAGGTATTGACGAAGCACGCTTTAAGCGTCCTGTCGTGCCAGGCGATCAGATGATCATGGAAGTGACTTTCGAGAAAACGCGCCGTGGCCTGACCCGTTTTAAAGGGGTTGCGCTGGTCGACGGTAAAGTTGTGTGCGAAGCAACGATGATGTGTGCCCGTAGCCGGGAGGCCTGATACGTGATTGATAAATCCGCCTTTATTCACCCTACCGCCATTGTGGAAGAGGGCGCCAGTATCGGCGCTAACGCTCACATTGGCCCATTTTGTATTGTTGGACCCCATGTTGAAATTGGTGAGGGTACCGTACTGAAGTCTCACGTTGTCGTGAATGGCCATACAAAAATTGGTCGCGATAACGAGATCTATCAGTTTGCCTCCATCGGCGAAGTTAACCAGGATCTGAAATATGCTGGTGAACCGACCCGCGTGGAAATTGGCGATCGCAACCGCATCCGCGAAAGCGTCACCATTCATCGTGGCACAGTGCAGGGCGGTGGAGTGACGAAGGTGGGCAGCGATAACTTACTGATGATTAATGCGCACGTCGCGCATGATTGTACGGTAGGCAACCGCTGTATTCTGGCGAATAACGCTACGCTTGCCGGACATGTTTCGCTGGATGATTTTGTTATCATCGGCGGCATGACCGCGGTGCATCAGTTCTGCATCATCGGCGCGCATGTGATGGTTGGCGGCTGTTCTGGCGTTGCTCAGGACGTGCCACCGTACGTTATCGCCCAGGGCAACCACGCGACGCCGTTTGGCGTCAACATCGAAGGTCTGAAGCGTCGTGGGTTCACCCGCGAAGCGATTACCGCGATTCGTAATGCCTACAAAGCGTTGTACCGTAGCGGTAAAACGTTGGAAGAAGCGAAGCCGGAAATCGCTGAACTGGCGAAACAGTACCCCGAAGTCCAGGCTTTCAGCGACTTCTTTGAGCGCTCAACGCGTGGCCTGATTCGTTAATGACTGAGCAGCGTCCTTTAACGATTGCCCTCGTCGCCGGAGAAACCTCCGGCGATATTCTTGGTGCAGGGCTAATCCGCGCACTCAAGGCTCGTGTTCCCAATGCGCGTTTTGTTGGCGTGGCAGGGCCGCTGATGCAGGCCGAAGGCTGTGAAGCCTGGTACGAAATGGAAGAACTGGCGGTGATGGGCATTGTTGAAGTGCTCGGACGTCTGCGCCGTTTACTGCATATTCGTGCCGATCTCACTCGTCGATTCACCGATCTCAAGCCGGATGTTTTTGTTGGCATTGATGCGCCTGATTTCAATATTACCCTTGAAGGGAACTTGAAAAAGCAGGGCATAAAAACCATTCATTATGTTAGTCCGTCTGTCTGGGCGTGGCGACAGAAACGCGTTTTCAAAATAGGCAGATCCACCAATATGGTGTTGGCCTTTCTGCCTTTCGAAAAAGCGTTTTATGACAAATTTAACGTCCCGTGCCGCTTTATCGGTCACACCATGGCGGATGCCATGCCGTTAGATCCGGATAAAAACGCGGCGCGTGATATTCTGGGTATCCCCCACGACGCTCACTGCCTGGCGCTGCTGCCTGGAAGCCGTGGCGCGGAAGTGGAGATGCTCAGCGCCGATTTTCTGAAAACGGCGCAGCTGTTACGTCAGCATTACCCGGATCTCGAAGTGGTGGTGCCGCTGGTCAATGCCAAACGTCGGGAGCAGTTTGAGCGTATCAAAGCTGAGGTTGCGCCGGAGCTTTCCGTGCATCTGCTTAATGGCATGGGACGTGAAGCGATGGTAGCCAGCGACGCGGCACTGCTGGCTTCAGGTACCGCCGCGCTGGAGTGTATGCTGGCAAAGTGTCCGATGGTGGTCGGCTACCGCATGAAACCCTTCACCTTCTGGCTGGCGAAGCGTCTGGTGAAAACGGATTACGTTTCGCTACCTAACCTGCTGGCGGGAAGAGAACTGGTTAAAGAGCTGTTGCAGGAAGAGTGTGAGCCGCATGCGCTGGCGCAAGCGCTGTTGCCGTTACTGGCGAATGGTAAAACCAGCCATGCGATGCACGACACATTCCGTGAGCTGCACCAGCAGATCCGTTGCAATGCCGATGAGCAGGCCGCGGATGCAGTCCTGGAGTTAGCGCAATGATTGAATTTGTTTATCCGCATACGCATTTAGTGGCGGGTGTGGATGAAGTCGGGCGCGGTCCTTTGGTCGGCGCAGTTGTTACTGCTGCCGTTATTCTGGATCCGGCTCGCCCGATTATCGGTCTTAACGACTCAAAAAAACTGTCGGAAAAACGTCGCCTGGCGCTGTTTGATGAAATTAAAGAAAAAGCGTTAAGCTGGAGCGTAGGCCGTGCAGAACCGCATGAAATCGACGAACTGAATATTTTGCATGCCACGATGCTGGCGATGCAGCGTGCGGTCGCGGGTCTGCATATTGCCCCGGAATACGTACTGATTGACGGCAATCGTTGTCCGGCATTACCGGTACCGTCGATGGCGGTAGTCAAAGGTGATAGCCGCGTAGCGGAGATTAGCGCAGCGTCAATACTGGCAAAAGTAACCCGCGACGCTGAAATGGCGGCGCTGGATACGGTTTTTCCGCAGTATGGCTTTGCACAGCATAAAGGTTATCCAACCGCTTTTCATCTGGAAAAATTGGCACTGTATGGCGCGACAGAGCACCATCGCCGCAGTTTTGGCCCCGTCAAACGCGCACTGGGACTCACGTCCTGATTCTTGTGTCGAAGGAATCTGAAGATGTCTGAACCACGTTTCGTCCACCTCCGGGTGCACAGCGACTACTCCATGATCGATGGGCTGGCGAAAACCGGGCCGCTGGTGAAGAAGGCGGCCGCGTTAGGCATGCCTGCGCTGGCGATCACCGATTTTACCAACCTGTGTGGTCTGGTGAAGTTTTACGGAGCGGGTCACGGCGCCGGTATTAAGCCCATTGTAGGCGCAGATTTTCACGTCCGCAGTGAGCTATTGGGTGATGAACTCACGCAACTCACCGTATTGGCCGCTAACAATACCGGCTATCAGAACCTGACGTTATTGATATCAAAAGCCTATCAGCGCGGTTATGGTGCAGAAGGGCCAGTTATCGACAGGGACTGGCTGGTCGAGCTAAAAGAAGGTTTGATTTTGCTCTCCGGCGGCCGCATGGGCGACGTCGGACGTAGCTTGTTGCGCGGTAATAGCGCCTTGGTTGACGAGTGCGTGGCGTTTTACGAAGCGCATTTTCCCAATAGCTACTTCCTGGAGCTGATCCGTACCGGCCGACAAGATGAAGAAAACTACCTGCATGCCGCGGTAGAACTGGCCGAAAGGCGTGGTTTGCCGGTGGTGGCGACCAATGATGTTCGCTTCCTTGAAACCGGTGATTTCGACGCGCATGAAATCCGCGTGGCGATCCACGACGGGTTCACCCTTGACGATCCTAAACGCCCGCGTAACTATTCGCCGCAGCAGTATATGCGTAGCGAAGACGAGATGTGCGAGCTGTTCTCCGATATCCCGGAGGCGCTGCAAAACACCGTCGAAATCGCCAAACGCTGTAACGTCACGGTGCGTTTGGGCGAGTATTTCCTGCCGCAGTTCCCGACCGGCGATATGACCACCGAGGATTTCCTCGTGGCGAAGTCGAAAGAGGGGCTGGAAGAGCGTCTGGAATTCCTGTTCCCGGACCCGGAAGAGCGCGCCAAGCGCCGTCCGGAATATGATGAACGTCTGGATATCGAGCTGCAGGTTATCAACCAGATGGGATTCCCTGGCTACTTCCTGATCGTTATGGAATTTATCCAGTGGTCGAAAGATAACGGCGTACCAGTAGGCCCGGGACGTGGTTCCGGCGCAGGATCGCTGGTGGCCTATGCGCTAAAAATTACCGATCTTGACCCGCTGGAATTTGACCTGCTGTTCGAACGTTTCCTGAACCCGGAACGTGTCTCTATGCCCGACTTTGACGTTGACTTCTGTATGGAGAAACGCGACCAGGTTATTGAACACGTGGCGGAAATGTACGGTCGTGATGCGGTTTCGCAGATTATTACTTTCGGTACGATGGCGGCAAAAGCGGTTATCCGTGACGTGGGCCGCGTGCTGGGGCACCCGTACGGCTTCGTGGATCGTATTTCGAAACTGGTGCCGCCCGATCCGGGCATGACGCTGGCGAAAGCCTTTGAAGCCGAACCGCAGCTGCCGGAAATTTACGAAGCGGATGAAGAAGTACGCGCGCTGATCGACATGGCGCGTAAGCTGGAAGGCGTCACGCGTAACGCCGGTAAGCACGCCGGTGGTGTGGTTATCGCCCCGACCAAAATTACCGATTTTGCGCCGCTATACTGCGATGAACAGGGGCTGCACCCGGTTACTCAGTTTGATAAGAACGACGTAGAATACGCCGGCCTGGTGAAGTTCGACTTCCTGGGTCTGCGTACGCTGACCATCATCAACTGGGCGCTGGAGATGATCAACGCCCGCCGTGAAAAGAACGGCGAGCCGCCGCTGGATATCGCGGCTATCCCGCTGGATGACAAGAAAAGCTTCGACATGCTGCAACGCTCGGAAACCACCGCGGTATTCCAGCTTGAATCCCGCGGCATGAAGGATCTGATCAAACGTCTGCAGCCTGACTGCTTCGAAGATATGATCGCATTGGTGGCCTTGTTCCGCCCAGGCCCGCTACAGTCGGGGATGGTAGATAACTTTATCGACCGTAAGCATGGTCGCGAAGAGATTTCCTATCCGGACGTACAATGGCAGCATGAGTGTCTGAAGCCGGTACTGGAGCCAACCTACGGCATTATCCTGTATCAGGAACAGGTTATGCAGATTGCCCAGGAGCTGTCCGGTTATACGCTTGGTGGCGCGGATATGCTGCGTCGTGCGATGGGTAAGAAGAAGCCGGAAGAGATGGCCAAGCAGCGCGGCACCTTTGAAGAAGGAGCGAAAAAGCGCGGCGTCGACGGCGAGCTGGCGATGAAAATCTTTGACCTGGTGGAGAAATTCGCCGGTTACGGATTTAACAAATCGCACTCCGCTGCCTATGCGCTGGTCTCTTACCAGACGCTGTGGCTGAAGGCGCATTACCCAGCCGAGTTTATGGCGGCGGTAATGACGGCCGATATGGATAACACCGAGAAAGTGGTCGGGCTGGTGGATGAATGCTGGCGCATGGGGTTAAAAATTCTGCCGCCGGACATTAACTCCGGGCTGTACCATTTCCACGTTAACGATGATGGCGAGATTGTTTACGGCATCGGCGCGATAAAAGGCGTGGGTGAAGGACCAATTGAAGCTATTATTGAGGCGCGCAACGAAGGCGGTTACTTCCGCGAGCTGTTTGATCTCTGTGCGCGTACGGATATCAAAAAACTCAATCGCCGGGTGCTGGAAAAACTGATTATGTCCGGGGCGTTTGATCGCCTTGGCCCACACCGCGCGGCGTTGATGAATTCGCTGAATGATGCGCTAAAAGCCGCCGATCAGCATGCGAAAGCCGAGGCTATCGGTCAGGCTGATATGTTTGGCGTGCTGGCGGAAGAGCCGGAACAAATTGAACAGTCTTATGCCAACTGTACACCGTGGCCGGAGCAGGTGGTATTAGACGGTGAGCGTGAAACGTTAGGGCTTTACCTGACGGGACACCCCATCAACCAGTATTTAAAAGAAATTGAGCGCTATGTCGGAGGCCACAGGCTGAAAGACATGCATCCGACAGAACGTGGTAAAGTCACCACGGCTGCGGGGCTCGTCATTGCCGCGCGGGTAATGGTCACCAAGCGCGGCAATCGTATCGGCATCTGTACCCTGGATGACCGTTCCGGGCGTCTGGAAGTTATGTTGTTTACCGATGCCCTGGATAAATACCAGCAATTGCTGGAAAAAGACCGCATACTTATCGTCAGCGGACAGGTCAGCTTTGATGACTTCAGCGGCGGGCTTAAAATGATGGCCCGTGAAGTCATGGATATTGACGAAGCCCGGGAAAAATATGCTCGCGGGCTTGCTATCTCGCTGACGGACAGGCAAATTGATGACCAGCTTTTAAACCGACTCCGTCAGTCTCTGGAACCCCACCGCTCGGGGACAATTCCAGTACATCTCTACTATCAGAGGGCGGATGCACGTGCGCGGTTGCGTTTTGGCGCGACGTGGCGTGTCTCTCCGAGCGATCGTTTGCTAAACGATCTCCGCGGCCTTATTG
Organism: Citrobacter freundii complex sp. 2025EL-00176; assembly: GCF_053309355.1. Classification (NCBI taxonomy): domain Bacteria; kingdom Pseudomonadati; phylum Pseudomonadota; class Gammaproteobacteria; order Enterobacterales; family Enterobacteriaceae; genus Citrobacter; species Citrobacter freundii complex sp. 2025EL-00176. The sequence continues at coordinate 250,160 of NZ_JBRYHT010000006.1, forward strand.
GTTCGGAGCAGGTGGAACTGGAGTTTGACTAATACAGGAATACTATGAGTCTGAATTTCCTTGATTTTGAACAGCCGATTGCAGAGCTGGAAGCAAAAATCGATTCTCTGACTGCGGTTAGCCGTCAGGATGAGAAACTGGATATTAACATCGATGAAGAAGTGCATCGTCTGCGTGAAAAAAGCGTAGAACTGACGCGTAAAATCTTCGCCGATCTTGGCGCATGGCAGGTAGCCCAACTGGCGCGCCATCCACAGCGTCCGTACACCCTGGATTATGTCCGCCTGGCGTTTGATGAATTTGATGAGCTGGCGGGCGATCGTGCCTATGCGGATGACAAAGCTATCGTCGGCGGTATCGCGCGTCTGGATGGCCGTCCGGTGATGATCATTGGTCATCAGAAAGGCCGTGAAACCAAAGAAAAAATTCGTCGTAATTTCGGCATGCCAGCCCCGGAAGGTTATCGCAAAGCGCTGCGTCTGATGGAAATGGCCGAACGTTTCAACATGCCGATCATTACCTTCATCGACACCCCAGGGGCTTACCCGGGCGTGGGCGCGGAAGAACGTGGTCAGTCTGAAGCTATCGCGCGCAACCTGCGTGAAATGTCGCGTCTGAGCGTACCGGTCATCTGCACTGTGATTGGTGAAGGTGGTTCCGGCGGCGCGCTGGCGATTGGCGTAGGCGATAAAGTGAATATGCTGCAATACAGCACCTATTCCGTTATCTCCCCGGAAGGCTGCGCGTCTATTCTGTGGAAAAGCGCCGATAAAGCGCCGCTGGCCGCAGAAGCGATGGGGATTATCGCGCCGCGTCTGAAAGAGCTGAAGCTTATCGACTCTATCATTCCTGAACCGCTGGGCGGCGCACACCGCAACCCGGAAGTGATGGCTGCGTCGCTGAAAGCGCAACTGCTCGCCGATCTCGCCGATCTCAATGTGTTAGGTAAAGAAGATCTGAAAAACCGACGTTACCAGCGTCTGATGAGCTACGGTTACGCGTAAACTGCATTGATTCTGAAAAGGGCCACAACGCTGTGGCCCTTTTTTTTACCTGCAGTTTGACCAGGCTATGCTTAACTAAGGTTTTTCCAGGAGGAACGCATGAATATCATTGCCATCATGGGACCGCATGGCGTCTTTTATAAAGATGAGCCCATTAAGGAACTTGAGCGTGCGCTGCAACAGCAGGGGTTTCAGATTATCTGGCCGCAGAATAGCGTTGACCTGCTGAAGTTTATCGAACATAACCCACGAATTTGCGGCGTCATTTTTGACTGGGATGAATACAGCCTGGATCTGTGCAGTGACATCAACCAGCTCAACGAATATCTCCCGCTTTACGCCTTTATTAATACCCATTCAACGATGGATGTCAGCGCTCACGATCTGCGCATGGCGCTGTGGTTTTTTGAGTATGCGCTGGGCCAGTCTGAAGACATTGCCACCCGCATCCGCCAGTACACCAGTGAATATCTGGATAACATCACGCCGCCTTTCACCAAAGCGCTGTTTACCTATGTGAAGGAAGGAAAGTATACCTTCTGTACGCCCGGGCATATGGCGGGAACGGCGTACCAGAAAAGCCCGGTCGGCTGCCTGTTCTATGATTTCTTTGGCGGTAATACGCTGAAAGCCGATGTCTCCATTTCCGTGACCGAGTTGGGCTCGCTGCTGGATCATACCGGCCCGCACCTGGAAGCGGAGGAGTATATCGCGCGCACTTTTGGCGCCGAACAGAGCTATATGGTGACCAACGGCACCTCCACCTCCAATAAAATTGTTGGCATGTATGCCGCACCCACGGGCAGTACGCTGTTGATTGACCGCAACTGCCATAAGTCTTTGGCGCATTTGCTGATGATGAGCGATGTGGTGCCCATCTGGCTGAAGCCGACGCGTAATGCGTTGGGCATTCTGGGCGGTATCCCCCGTCGGGAATTTACCCGTGCAAGCATCGAAAGCAAGGTAGAAGAGACCCCTCAGGCGCAATGGCCGGTGCATGCGGTGATCACCAACTCCACCTATGACGGCCTGCTGTATAACACCAACTGGATCAAGCAAACGCTGGAAGTGCCCTCTATCCATTTTGATTCAGCCTGGGTGCCATATACCCATTTTCATCCGATCTATCAGGGGAAAAGCGGGATGAGCGGTGAGCGCGTGCCGGGGAAAGTGATTTTTGAAACCCAGTCCACCCACAAGATGCTGGCGGCGTTGTCACAGGCTTCTCTGATCCATATTAAGGGCGACTACGACGAAGACACCTTCAACGAAGCCTTTATGATGCACACATCCACTTCGCCGAGTTACCCGATTGTCGCCTCGATAGAAACCGCTGCGGCAATGCTGCGAGGCAATTCAGGCAAGCGGTTAATCAATCGTTCGGTGGAGCGGGCGTTGCATTTCCGTAAAGAAGTGCAGCGGTTGCGTGAAGAGTCGGATGGCTGGTTTTTTGATATCTGGCAGCCTGAAAGGGTGGATGAAGCAGAATGCTGGCCGGTAGCGCCTGGTGAAGACTGGCACGGATTTGTCGATGCTGACGCCGACCACATGTTCCTCGACCCGGTGAAGGTCACTATTCTGACGCCGGGTATGGATGAACAGGGAAATATGAGTGAAGAGGGGATCCCCGCCGCGCTGGTGGCAAAATTCCTTGATGAACGCGGCGTGGTTGTCGAGAAAACGGGACCGTATAATCTGTTGTTCCTGTTCAGCATCGGCATTGATAAAACCCGGGCGATGGGCCTGCTGCGCGGCCTGACGGAATTTAAGCGTTCGTACGATCTGAATTTACGCGTGAAAAACATGCTGCCGGATCTGTATGCTGAGGATCCCGACTTTTATCGCAATATGCGGATTCAGGATCTGGCGCAGGGGATCCATAGGCTTATTCGCCAGCACGATCTCTCCGGGCTGATGCTGCGGGCATTTGATACCTTACCGGAAATAAAAATGACGCCGCATCAGGCCTGGCAGCGGCAGATCAAAGGTGAGGTTGAAACGGTAGCGCTCGATCAACTGGTGGGGCGCGTTTCCGCCAATATGATCCTGCCTTATCCTCCCGGCGTACCGCTCTTGATGCCAGGTGAAATGATCACGAAAAAAAGCCGGGCGGTACTCGATTTCCTGCTGATGCTGTGCTCAGTGGGTCATCATTATCCTGGATTTGAAACCGATATCCATGGCGCTAAACTGGGGGAAGATGGCGTGTATCGTGTGAGAGTCTTAAAAATGGCATAACGACTTGCCTGAACCCATTACGCACGAGTAACGTGCTGAAAGAAAAAACGAAAGAGGCAAAACGCTATGCTGGGATTAAAACAGGTTCACCATATTGCCATTATTGCGACGGACTACGCGGCGAGTAAGGCATTTTACTGCGATGTGCTGGGCTTCACCCTGATGAGCGAAGCCTACCGGGAAGAACGTGACTCCTGGAAAGGCGATCTGGCATTGAACGGTCAGTATGTGATTGAGCTCTTTTCTTTCCCATTTCCGCCTTGCCGCCCGAGTCGACCGGAAGCCTGTGGTTTACGTCATCTGGCGTTCAGTGTGGATGATGTAGAGAAAGCGATCGCGCATCTGGATGCTCACCACGTGAAGTGCGAGCCGGTACGCATTGATCCGTTTACCGGCAAACGTTTTACGTTTTTTAACGATCCCGACGGATTACCGCTCGAACTGTATGAGCTGTAAGCCTTGTCATTATGGCGTTAGCCCGGTAACGTGCCGGGCAATCCCATTGTAAGTAACCATCATGACAACACTCACGCTGAACACTTCACTGCTGAATTCTCAATCGATTCTGGTCGCCTTTAGCGGCGGGCTGGACTCCACCGTGCTGCTGCATCAGTTAGTGCTGTGGCGAGCACAGCACCCTGAAGTTACGTTGCGCGCAATCCATATTCATCATGGATTAAGTCCTCACGCGGACAGCTGGGTGCAGCATTGTGAATCGATATGCGCACAGTGGCAGGTGCCGCTGGTGGTTGAACGGGTCCGCCTTGAAGATGATGGGTTGGGGATAGAAGCTCAGGCGCGGCGGGCGCGCTATCATGCCTTTGCACAGACGTTACTGCCGGGCGAGGAGTTGATGACCGCCCAGCATCTGGATGACCAGTGCGAAACCTTTCTGCTGGCCCTTAAGCGCGGCAGTGGTCCCGCCGGGCTTTCCGCTATGGGAGAAAGCTCGCCGTTTGCCGGGACCCGGCTAATCCGACCGCTGCTGGCGCAAACGCGAGAGGCGCTGGAGAAGTGGGCGCGACAGCACCAATTATGCTGGATTGAGGATGAAAGTAATCAGGACGATACCTACGATCGCAATTTCCTCAGATTGCGCGTTACGCCGTTGCTGCAACAGCGTTGGCCGCACTTTGCGCAAGCCACGGCCCGCAGCGCCGCGCTGTGCGCCGAGCAGGAGAGCTTGCTGGACGAACTTCTTGCCAGTGATTTAGCCGACTGTGTCACGGCCCAGGGCACACTGTTACTGGCGCCGCTAATGACGATGAGCAGCGTACGGCGTGCCGCCCTGCTTCGCCGTTGGCTGGCAGGATTAAATGCGCCAATGCCTTCCCGTGACGCGCTGGAACGTATCTGGCAGGAAGTCGCGCTGGCGCGGGAAGATGCTTCCCCCAGTTTTCGCCTTGGAGAGTTCGACATTCGTCGTTATCAGTCACAGCTGTGGTGGGTGAAATCGGTCGACGGACAAAGCGAAACCGTCATTCCGTGGGCCTGCTGGGAAACGTCGTTGACGCTGCCTGCCGGGTTAGGCACGGTGCAGCTCATCCCTGCTGGCGAATTGCGTCTGCCGCAAGCAGATGAAGCCGTCAGCATTCGGTTTAAAGCACCCGGCGTATTACATATTGTCGGGCGTAACGGTGGACGTAAATTAAAGAAAATCTGGCAGGAGCAGGGGATCCCGCCCTGGCGACGAGATACCACGCCGCTGTTGTTTTACGGCGAAACGCTGATTGCGGCTGCGGGTGTTTTTGTGACGCGTGAGAGTATGGCGGAAGCTGGAGCAGGGGTGAGTCTGGTTTGGCATGCCTGATGGCGGGGCGCTTATCAGGCCTACATATCGCATAGAAAGTAGGCCGGATAAGGTGCTTGCACCGCCATCCGGCAACAAAAGAATCAGGATTCGCTGACGACCACGGTACCGATTTGCGGGTGGCTGAAGCTGGCAATTTTATCGAGGCGAAGCTCCCGGGTTTCACCTGCGACATCTGCGACCAGATATTCCACGTTTTTGCGTGAAACCAGATCGTTTGCTTTCGCCTGCAAAACTTCGCCATCTTTTAACGCCAACGTCAGTAATAAATGGTGCTGGCAGGCGAGTTCAAGATTGTCGTAATCATCACAGTTGATGGGTTGATACGTTTCATTCATTGACATAATCGCTCACCAGTAAGTTCGCGGCAGCATAGGCCGCTTTTTCCCTGACCGACTCTGAAAGGGCGCTGTCTGCCGCCACTTCATTAAGCACCTTCAATACGCAACCCAGCGCATCCGGGACATACCCTAAGTCTCCGCTGGCGATTTCCGCGTACCGCTTGCGTATTAACTCACAATATTTTTCCACATGCCCTCCTGTCAGCACTCTGACTTAACCGTGGATGCAAGTCTAAGCCTACGAAGATAAACTCTGTTTAGCAAGGTGACTATACCATACTCATTCAGGCAATATCAGCGCCTTGATAGAGGCGCTGTTAGCAGCCTTTTGCCGCAGATTTCGCTACAATGTGCGCCTGATTCGAAAGGAGTTCTCAAATGGCGCTTAAAGCGACAATCTATAAAGCTGTAGTCAATGTGGCGGATCTCGACCGCAACCAGTTCCTTGACGCAGCCTTGACGCTGGCGCGTCACCCTTCAGAAACCCAGGAGCGCATGATGCTGCGCTTGCTGGCGTGGATTAAATATGCCGATGAGCGCCTGCAGTTTACGCGGGGCTTGAGTGCGGAAGATGAACCGGAAGCATGGCTGCGAAACGATCATCTGGGCATTGATTTATGGATTGAGCTCGGCTTGCCGGATGAGCGCCGTATTAAGAAAGCCTGCACTCAGTCTGCTGAGGTGGCCCTGTTTACCTACAACAGCCGTGCGGCTCAGATCTGGTGGCAACAAAACCAGAGTAAGTGCGCGCAGTTTAAAAATCTTACCGTGTGGTATCTGGATGACGAACAGCTGGCGCAACTGAGTGAATTTGCTGGTCGCACCATGGCGCTGCAGGCAACGATCCAGGATGGCGCTATCTGGTTATCCGATTCTCAGAACAATCTGGAAATTCATCTGACCGCGTGGCAGCCGAGTTCATGATAGTCATCTCCCGAAACGTCTCTATCCCTGATAATGAGTTGGAAATCACGGCGATTCGGGCGCAAGGCGCTGGTGGTCAGCACGTTAACAAGACCTCGACGGCCATCCATTTGCGCTTTGACATTCGGGCCTCTGGCCTGCCAGAGTATTATAAAGAACGCCTGCTGGCCGCCAGCCATCATCTGATTAGCGGCGATGGCGTCATTATTATTAAGGCGCAGGAATACCGTAGCCAGGAGCTAAACCGGGAAGCGGCAATCTCCCGGCTGGTGGCGGTAATTAAAGAATTAACCGCAGTGCAAAAAAGCCGACAGGCAACGCGTCCTACGCGCGCTTCGAAAGAGCGTAGGTTGTCATCGAAGGCGCAAAAATCCACAGTGAAGTCACTGCGCGGGAGAGTTCGTCGGACGCAAGACTGACGAGCAGGAATAAAAATTTATAAGGAATTGATAGTGAAAACAGCAATATTGTCCGTAGTCGCTGCATGCACGCTTTTTTCCTTGATCGGCTGTAACAACCGTACTGAAGTCGAAGTACTACAGCCGACACGGGCGGCAGAATTAAAACCGATGCAGCAAAGCTGGCGTGGCATCTTGCCTTGCGCGGACTGCGAAGGGATTGAAACTTCTCTGTTCCTCGAAAAAGACGGAACATGGGTGATGAACGAACGTTATCAGGGTGTGCGGGATGAACCGTCGTCCTTTGCCTCTTACGGTACATGGGCGCGCACTGCTGACAAGTTGGTGCTGACCGACAGCAAAGGTGAAAAGTCGTACTACCGGGCAAAAGGTGAAGCGCTGGAAATGCTCGATCGTGAAGGTAATCCGATTGAGTCACAGTTCAACTACACGCTCCAGCCAGTTTCCGCCAGCCTACCGGTGACGCCAATGCCGATGCGGGGGATGTACTTCTATATGGCTGACGCAGCTATCTTTACCGACTGCGCAACGGGTAAACGGATGCCGGTGGCGAATAACGCCCAGCTTGAACGTGACTATTTAGCCGCGCGCGCGGAAAACGGGCAATCCGTATTACTGACGCTGGAAGCGCATTTCACGCTGGAGGCGAACCCGGACACCGGCGAAAAAGTGAAAACGCTGATGGCGGATAAAGATGCGAAATTTATCCCCGGTAAAGGATGTAATTAATTGATGAAAAAAAGGCCCTGATAATCAGGGCCTTTTGCTGATATTAGCCTTTAATGGCTTTTACCAGGTAGTCGACGATGCCGCCCGTTTTAATCAACTGCTTCTCGCCGTTACGACGGTATTTGTATTCGATATCGTCGTTGTCGAGGTTACGGTCGCCCAGCACGATAGTGTGCGGAATACCGATCAGTTCCATATCGGCAAACATCACGCCCGGACGCTCTTTACGGTCATCCATCAGCACTTCGATGCCCTGCGCGCGCAGCTCAGCGTACAGCTTCTCAGCCAGCTCCTGCACGCGATAGGACTTATGCATGTTCATCGGCAGAATCGCGACCTGGAACGGCGCAATGGCGTCTGGCCATACGATACCGCGATCGTCGTAGTTCTGTTCGATAGCGGCAGCAACCACGCGAGTGACCCCGATACCGTAGCAACCCATGGTCAGGATCTGGTTACGGCCATCTTCGCCCTGAACGGCGGCTTTCATCGCTTCAGAGTACTTGGTACCCAGCTGGAAGATGTGACCCACTTCGATGCCGCGTTTAATCAGCAGCGTACCTTTGCCATCCGGGCTTGGGTCGCCAGCGACTACGTTACGGATATCCGCAACTTCAGGGGTGGCAACGTCGCGATCCCAGTTGATACCAAAGTAGTGCTTACCGTCGATGTTGGCGCCCGCGGCGAAATCGCTCATCACGGCAACGGTACGGTCGATAACGGTCGGAATTGGCATGTTGACCGGGCCCAGAGAACCAGGGCCTGCGTTTACCAGCGCACGAATTTCTTCTTCGGTGGCGAAGGTCAGCGGGCTAGCAACCTGCGGCAGTTTTTCCGCTTTGACTTCGTTCAGCTCGTGATCGCCGCGAACCAGCAGCGCGACCAGCGGAGACTTGCTGCCTTCAACCGCTTTCACCAGCAGGGTTTTCACGGTTTTCTCAATCGGCAGGTTGAACTGCTCAACCAGCTCGGCGATGGTTTTCGCGTTCGGCGTATCAACCAGCGTCATCTCCTGCGTTGCTGCCGCGCGCGGCTCTTTTGGCGCAACGGCTTCGGCGAATTCGATGTTCGCGGCATAATCGGAGGTGTCGGAGAAGATCACATCATCTTCGCCGCTCTGCGCCAGCACCTGGAATTCGTGAGAGGCGCTACCGCCGATTGAACCGGTATCCGCCTGGACCGCACGGAAATCGAGACCCATACGGCTGAAGATCTTGCTGTACGCCGCGTACATCGCGTCGTAGGTCTCCTGCAGAGATTCCTGAGAGGTATGGAAAGAGTAGGCATCTTTCATCAGGAATTCGCGGGAACGCATCACGCCGAAGCGCGGACGGACTTCGTCACGGAATTTCGTCTGGATCTGGTAGAAGTTCAGCGGCAACTGTTTGTAAGAGCTCAGCTCGTTACGAATCAGGTCGGTGATCACTTCTTCATGCGTTGGGCCAAGGACGAACGGGCGATCGCCACGGTCAGCAATACGCAGCAGTTCCGGGCCGTATTGTTCCCAACGGCCACTCTCTTGCCACAGCTCAGAGGGCTGAACGACCGGCATCAACACCTCGATCGCACCGGCGTTGTTCATCTCTTCACGCACGATGTTTTCGACTTTTTTCAGGACGCGCACGCCGGTCGGCAGCCAGGTATATAACCCGGAGGCCAGCTTGCGGATCATCCCGGCGCGCAGCATCAGCTGGTGGCTGATGACTTCGGCGTCGGCAGGTGTCTCCTTCAGAGTGGAGAGCAGATATTGGCTAGTACGCATGTTGTTACGGTTCCAGTTGAACGATCGAACAGGCTCAAAACGAGCCTGGCACAAAACAAAAGTGGTTTAGTTTACCAGCGAGAAAGGGATGTCAAAAGAGTACGCGACGCAAATTAGCGGGCTTCCAGAGCAAAGACCTCAAATCCTGACGGCGTAACGCGCCAGCGGACGTTAAAGTCCAGCAGCCAAACGGCATAGGTTTTGCCTTCTTCCTCGTTTTTACGGTAGGCAGGACGTGGATCCTGCGCCAGCACTTCGGCAATAAACTGGCAAAGACGCGGATAACGTTTTTCCAGCCCAGCCAGTTGCCCGGCGATCTCTTCACTGAAGGTCACAGCTACGCTGGCCTGCGGTGCATCCTGAGCATAGCTGGCGCGAGCATCGGGCAGCGATTCGGCAAAGGGCAGATACGGTTTAATATCCACTACCGGCGTACCATCGACAAGATCCAGCCCGCCGAGCTCAAGGATTACGTGCTCTTTATGGCAGCGGATACCCCGCAGCTCAACCAAAGACATGCCAACAGGGTTCGGACGAAACGTTGAACGCGTGGCGAATACGCCCATTCTGGCGTTGCCGCCAAGACGGGGAGGGCGCACGGTTGGACGCCATCCACCTTCCATTGTCTGATGAAAAACAAAAATCACCCACAAATGGCTGAAGTCTTCCAGGCCGCGAACGGCTTCGGCCTGGTTATAGGGAGCGAGCAAATGCAGTTCGCCGCTGGCGCTTTTCACCAGGCCTGGCTGGCGTGGAACGGCGAACTTTTCTTTATAAGGTGAGCGGATAACGCCTATTTGCTCGAACTGAAAATGGCTCATTTCGCCGAAATGTTCAGTGCAGAACCGATGCAAACCGCCTGACGATAGCAACCTGGCGTCCCGCTGGTGACTTCGCAACTGTGCAGCAATACCGCATTCGCTTTCATTTTAGAGGCGTTAATCTGCATGCGTTTACGTGCGGTTGGGATGCTCGGAGGGGAATCCTGGTTTGATGCCTGGCAGGATTCGCCGCTGACTTCGCCGAGATCGCGGAACGGTTTACCCACTAAATCTTCGGCGTTAGTAATGATTCTTACCGGCGCCGCGCGCGGTGCTTTTGGTTTTTCCGGCTCCGCTTTTGGCGGGGTAGCGGTGCTTTGAACGGGTTCAACAGGGGATCTGCTTAACATAGAACAGCCGCTCAGCATGAGTGCTACTAAACAGATCGGTAAAGCACGCATAATATTTCCTCAATGAATGATCTAAACGTCAGATATTGAATCAGGTGCTTGCATAAATGACAAGACGGGCAAGCGCCCGTCCTGATGATATTACAGATTCTGGAAACAGCCTAAAATTACCAGCCCTTAACAGCACCGCCGTTGAAGACTTTGTTCGCTGCTTCGTACACTTCGTCAGACTGGTAGGCCTGCACGAATTTCTTCACGTTCTCAGCATCTTTGTTGTCTTCACGGGTCACGATCAGGTTTACGTACGGAGAATCTTTATCTTCAACAAAGATACCGTCTTTTGCCGGGGTCAGGCCAATCTGGCTGGCGTAGGTGGTGTTGATGACCGCCAGGACGATTTGCGCATCGTCCAGTGAACGCGGCAGCTGCGGCGCTTCCAGTTCAACCAGCTTCAGGTTTTTCGGGTTTTCAATCACGTCCAGCGCGGTCGGCAGCAGGCCAACACCGTCTTTCAGTTTGATTAAGCCCACTTTTTGCAGCAGCAGCAGAGAGCGGCCGAGGTTAGTCGGGTCGTTTGGAATCGCGACCTGAGAACCTTCCTGCAGCTCATCCAGTGATTTGATTTTTTTGGAATAGCCCGCAATCGGATAAACAAAAGTATTGCCCGCGGCAACCAGCTTGTAACCACGATCTTTAATTTGCTGATCCAGGTACGGTTTGTGCTGGAAGGCGTTAGCATCAATGTCGCCTTTGCTCAGCGCTTCGTTAGGCAGGACGTAATCGTTAAACGTGACCAGCTCAACGTCCAGGCCATATTTTTCTTTTGCCACTTTCTGCGCGACTTCTGCAACCTGCTGCTCTGCGCCAACAATAACGCCCACTTTGATGTGGTTAGGATCTTTTTCATCCTGGCCGCAACCCACAAGTGCCAGAGAACCGATCAGGGCTCCAACTGCCGCAAAGGTTTTGAATTTGAACGCCATGCTTATTTCCTTTTCTTAATGAGTTTTTAGTGTTGTGTGCAACGTTATTTGTGCGTGACAACCCGGACGATGCGATCGCCGGATAACTGAATTAAATAAACCAGAACGACGAGCAATACCAGTACTGTATTCATCACGGTGGCGTTGTAGCCAATATAACCGTACTGGTAGCCAATCTGTCCCAGACCACCTGCGCCGACGGCACCGCCCATCGCGGAATAGCCAACCAGCGTGATGAGCGTGATGGTGGCGGCATTGACCAGACCCGGCAGCGCTTCTGGCAGTAATACCTTACGTACAATCTGCAACGGCGTAGCGCCCATTGCACGAGAGGCTTCAATCAGCCCGGTCGGGATTTCCAGCAGCGCGTTTTCCACCATACGGGCGATAAACGGTGCGGCGCCGACGGTCAGCGGGACGATAGCGGCCTGCAGCCCGATAGAGGTGCCCACAATCATGCGGGTGAACGGAATCATCCACACCAGCAAAATAATGAATGGGATGGAACGGAAAATATTTACCAGCGCAGAGAGCGTACGGTAAAGCTTGGCGTTCTCAATAATTTGCCCTGGACGCGTAACGTACAGCAATACGCCAACCGGCAGGCCAATGACAAAACCAAAAAAACCGGACACAAAGGTCATTGCCAGCGTTTCCCATACGCCGCGAACCAGCAGCCACATCATCGGCTCAGACATAACCCAGTACCTCTACTTTTACATGGTGTTCCTGCAGCCAGTTAATGGCTGCTTGTGTATCTTCCTGTGTGCCGTGCATTTCAGTCAGCATAATGCCGAACTTCACGCCGCCGGCGTAATCCATCTGCGCGCTAATAATGTTGTTATTCACATTAAAGCGACGGGCCGTCTCAGAGAGCAATGGCGCATCGACTGAATGACCGGTGAACTCCATGCGCAGCATTGGCACGCTGTCAGCTTGCGGCTCTGCTTTTAAACGCGCCAGATAATCTTCCGGTATATCCAGATGTAGAGTGGACTGGATAAACTTCTGTGCCAGCGGCGTTTTCGGGTGAGAGAAAACTTCGCTGACGGTGTCCTGTTCAATCAGTTCACCATTGCTGATGACCGCCACACAGTCACAAATGCGTTTTACAACGTCCATCTCATGGGTAATCAGCAGAATGGTGAGACCCAGACGGCGGTTAATGTCTTTCAGCAGTTCCAGAATCGAACGCGTGGTTGCCGGGTCGAGTGCGCTGGTGGCTTCATCGCATAGCAACACTTTGGGATTACTTGCCAGCGCACGGGCGATCGCCACTCGCTGTTTTTGTCCACCGGAAAGGTTGGCCGGATAGCTATCGTGCTTGTCGCCAAGACCAACTAAATCCAGCAGTTCTGATACACGGCGTTTGATCTCTTCCTTTGGTGTGTTATCCAGTTCCAGCGGCAGCGCGACGTTGCCAAACACGGTACGGGAAGAGAGCAGGTTAAAATGTTGGAAAATCATGCCGATTTGACGGCGAGCTTTAGTCAACTCGGACTCTGAAAGCGTGGTCAGCTCCTGACCGCCGACCTGAACGCTACCTTCGGTTGGGCGTTCAAGTAAGTTAACGCAGCGGATAAGTGTACTTTTACCGGCACCGGAGGCGCCAATGACGCCATAAATCTGCCCGGCAGGAACGTGCAGGCTGACATTATTTAGCGCCTGAATGGTGCGAGTCCCCTGCTGGAACACTTTGGTGATATTCGAAAGTTTAATCATTGGTTATTTATTATCGTAATTAAGTTAGCCGTGGCATTTTCGTCTGTCTGGGACGGTCGAAGCCGTCAACAAGATGGATGTTAAGGCATCCAGACGTCTAAATCAATCTAGCTTTGCACGATGAGCACTTTCTTGCCCGCCGAAACATGCGATACTAGAGCCACATGCCTTATTCAGGAGCTATAAAAGGTGGCAAAGTCTGTACCCGCAATTTTTCTCGACCGTGACGGCACCATTAATGTGGACCACGGTTACGTACATGAGATTGACGAGTTCGAGTTTATCGACGGCGTTATCGATGCCATGCGTGAACTTAAAAATATGGGTTACGCGCTAATTGTGGTGACGAACCAGTCTGGTATCGCGCGCGGTAAATTTACCGAGGCTCAGTTTGAAACGTTGACCGAATGGATGGACTGGTCGCTGGCCGATCGCGATGTTGATCTGGATGGTATCTACTATTGCCCGCATCATCCGCAGGGCACAGTAGAAGAGTATCGTCAGGTCTGCGATTGCCGTAAACCGCATCCCGGGATGTTGATCTCCGCCCGCGACTTCCTGCACATCGATATGGCCGCTTCTTATATGGTAGGCGACAAAATAGAAGATATGCAGGCGGCGGCAGCTGCGAATGTTGGAACCAAGGTACTGGTGCGCACGGGCAAACCCGTCACGCCGGAAGCAGAAAATGCGGCAGATTTGGTTATAAATAGTCTGGCAGACCTGCCAATGGCGATAAAAAAGCAGCAAAAGTAAGCGTTGTGGGTAAAAGGTGAGCGGTTGAAACAAAAATGCATTTTTCCGCTTGTCTTCCTGAGTCGACTCCCTATAATGCGCCTCCATCGACACGGCGGATGTGAATCACTTCACACAAACAGCCCGGTCGGTTGAAGAGAAAAACCTGAAAATGAGGGTTGACTCTGAAAGAGGAAAGCGTAATATACGCCACCTCGCGACAGAGCGCTAAAGCGCGTCGCAACTGCTCTTTAACAATTTATCAGACAATCTGTGTGGGCACTCGAAGATACGGATTCTTAACGTCGCAAGACGAAAAATGAATACCAAGTCTCTGAGTGAACACGTAATTCATTACGAAGTTTAATTCACGAGCATCAAACTTAAATTGAAGAGTTTGATCATGGCTCAGATTGAACGCTGGCGGCAGGCCTAACACATGCAAGTCGAACGGTAGCACAGAGAGCTTGCTCTCGGGTGACGAGTGGCGGACGGGTGAGTAATGTCTGGGAAACTGCCCGATGGAGGGGGATAACTACTGGAAACGGTAGC
>NZ_JBRYHT010000007.1:0-228268 GCF_053309355.1 Citrobacter freundii complex sp. 2025EL-00176
GGAATAGCTCAGTTGGTAGAGCACGACCTTGCCAAGGTCGGGGTCGCGAGTTCGAGTCTCGTTTCCCGCTCCAAATTCTTATCTCAAAAAAATATCCACAACGAAGAATTGCGTTGGGGACGTTTTGTTTCGTCGTTGACATACTCTTGTAAACAGACTTATCCACAGGTTCGGGTATTATTCCTGGAATGCAAAAAACTTCGCTGGGTTAATAGTATCATTTTAACGTATTGAAATTATTGGATTAATTATCATTTCAAATTGTTGATGCGATCACTTGACGATTTTTTCCCTCTTGAATATCAATGTGTTTTTATTTTTATACACAAGCTGTGGATGACTTAAGCGTCGCGCGGTAGCCCCTTTTCGATGACCCTGACTAAACGTTGTTTCTTCGGCAACTGCACCTCAACTACGCAGGCATTTCGTTTCTCAATTTGCTGAGCAACCGCCCACGCTATGTGTTCGTCGAGAAGTGGGTGCTCACCTCTGCGGTTTTCCAGGGCGTTAATTACGGCTTCATCCCAGGGGGCATTACCCAACGCAACAGCGATATTTCGCAGCCAGCGCAGATGGCCAATACGACGAATGGCAGACCCCTCCGTGACTTTTAAAAACCACGCTTCGCTCCAGCTAAACAGCTCTATTAACTCCGGAGCATGCAGTTGCTTGCGTGGGCTAAAGTCATCCTCTGCCGTCAGCTGCGAATAGCGGTTCCAGGGACAAATGAGCTGACAATCATCGCAGCCGTAAATTCGATTCCCCAGCAAGGGACGAAACGCTTCCGGGATAGCGCCTTCCAGTTCGATAGTGAGGTAAGAGATACAACGGCGCGCATCTACGGTGTAGGGTTCAACGATGGCCCCGGTGGGACAGATGGTCATACAGGCGACGCATTTCCCGCATCCTTCTTCTGCTGGCTTATCGACCGGCAAGGGCAAGTCGACCAGTAATTCACCGAGGAAGAAAAATGAACCGGCTTCGCGATTGAGGATAAGTGAGTGCTTACCTGTCCAGCCAAGCCCGGCTTTTTCCGCCAGCGGACGCTCAAGAATGGGCGCGGAATCGACAAAAGGTCTAAAATTCAGCGAAACGCAGTGTTGTTGAATCATCTCGCCCAGCTTTTTTAAGCGGTTACGCAGCAGCTTATGGTAGTCGCGCCCCAGCGCGTAGCGGCTGACGTAGCCCAGAGTGGGGTTTTTCAACGTGCTGGCAAAGGCCGCGTTGGCAGGGAGATAGTTCATACGTACGCTGATGACACGTAGCGTACCGGGCAATAATTCATGAGGTCGGGCGCGCATCATGCCGTGACGGGCCATCCAGTCCATCTCGCCGTGATAGTGTTGATCCAGCCAGGCCTGCAGTTTGGGCTCCGCTTCGCTGAGGTCAGTATCGGCAATACCGACCTGCTGAAAGCCAAGCTCCAGCCCCCACTGCTTAATATTTTGCGCTAACTGATTGAGATCGAGGGGCTCTGACATGACGGACCATACAATGAAGAAAAACCCCGTAAGTATACCACACTCCATCTGGCACGCCGATGACATCAGGCGGATGGAGCGAGAGGCGGCAGACAGTTTAGGACTAACGTTATACGAACTGATGCAACGGGCGGGAGAGGCCGCGTTTCAGGTCGCCCGCGAGGCCTATCCGCATGCTCATCACTGGCTTGTGCTGTGCGGTCATGGTAATAACGGCGGCGATGGTTATGTGCTGGCGAGGCTTGCCAAAGCGCAAGGGCTTGAGGTCACGCTACTGGCGCAAGAGAGTGACAAACCACTCCCGGAGGAAGCGCAGCAGGCGCGCGACGCCTGGCTTAATGCCGGTGGCGTCATTCATGCTGCGGATATCGCCTGGCCTGGTAGGCTGGATGTCATCATCGACGCGCTGTCAGGGACTGGCTTAAAGTACGCGCCGCGTGAGTTGCTCTCGGTATTGATCGAACGTGCCAATACCCATCCTGCCCCCACCGTGGCCATAGATATTCCTTCCGGCCTGCTGGCGCAAACAGGAGCGACACCGGGTGCGGTCATCAATGCGGCGCATACCGTCACCTTTATTGCGCTCAAACCCGGCCTGTTAACCGGTAAAGCGCGTGATGTCACCGGACGCCTGCATGTTAACGCGCTTGGGCTGGACGACTGGCTGGCTGGGCAGAATGCGCCAATTCAACGTTTTGATGCTCAACAGCTTGCACACTGGCTGACGCCACGCCGACCTACCTCGCACAAAGGTTCTCACGGTCGGCTGGTGATCATCGGCGGGGACCACGGTACGGCAGGCGCAATACGTATGGCTGGTGAAGCGGCGCTGCGTGCGGGAGCCGGGCTGGTCAAAGTGCTGACCCGCAGTGAAAACATAGCGCCGATTCTGACCGCCAGGCCGGAACTGATGGTTGATACGCTAACGCCGCAGACTCTGGATGAAAGTCTGGCGTGGGCGGATGTTGTCGTGATTGGCCCTGGGCTTGGTCAGCAAGAGTGGGGCAAAAAAGCACTGCAAAAGGTTGAGAATTTTCGCAAACCGATGCTCTGGGATGCCGATGCGCTGAACCTGCTGGCAATCAACCCCGATAAACGTCACAATCGCGTGATCACGCCGCATCCGGGAGAAGCCGCGCGACTGCTGGGCTGTTCTATTGCAGAAATTGAAGACGATCGCTTACTTTGTGCACAGCGTCTGGTAAAACGGTATGGAGGCGTGGTAGTGCTGAAAGGCGCGGGTACGGTTGTTGCTGCTGAACAGGCTGAGTTGGGTATTATTGATACCGGCAATGCAGGCATGGCCAGCGGCGGGATGGGGGATGTGCTTTCCGGTATTATTGGCGCATTGCTCGGACAGAAGCTTACCCCGTATGATGCAGCATGTGCGGGATGTGTTGCGCACGGTGCGGCGGCGGATGTGCTGGCAGCGCGTTTTGGTACGCGCGGCATGCTGGCGACAGATCTCTTTACCACGCTACAGCGTATTGTTAACCCTGATGTGATTGACGTTTATCATGATGAATCGAGTAATTCCACTACCTGATGAACAGGCGACTTTAGACCTGGGACTGCGGGTAGCCAAAGCCTGTGACGGCGCGACGGTAATTTATTTGTACGGCGACCTGGGAGCGGGCAAAACCACTTTCAGCCGGGGATTCCTGCAGGCGTTAGGTCACAAAGGTAATGTAAAAAGCCCGACTTACACGCTGGTTGAACCCTATTCGCTCGATAATTTGATGGTTTATCACTTCGATCTGTATCGACTTGCGGACCCGGAGGAGCTGGAATTTATGGGGATCCGCGATTATTTTGCCAATGATGCCATCTGCCTGGTGGAATGGCCGCAACAAGGTAAAGGTGTACTGCCAGACCCGGACGTCGAAATACACATTGAATACCAGGCACAAGGTCGAGAGGCGCGCGTAAGCGCAGTCTCCTCATCGGGTGATTTATTGCTGGCGCGTTTAGCCGATTAACCTTAAGGGTGGCGGGATGATTTATCGCATCAGAAACTGGCTGATGGCAGCCCTGGTCCTGCTGTGCGCGCAGGCAGGGGCTGCCAGCCTCTCCGATCTTCAGGTTTCCAATGGCGATCAACAGGCGCGGATTACGCTGAGCTTTATCGGCGATCCTGAATACGCCGTTTCGCTGGATGGGAAACGAACCGTCGCGCTGGATATTAAACAAACCGGTGTGATTCAGGGATTACCGCTGCTGTTTAGCGGTAATAATCTGGTCAAATCTATCCGTTCCGGTACGCCTAAAGACGCGCAGTCTCTGCGCCTGCTGGTGGATTTAACCGAGAACGGTAAAGCCGAAGCCGTTAAACGACAAAACGGCGGCAATTATACCGTCGTGTTTACCATCAAAGCGGATGCGCCACCGCCGCCACCGCCTCCGGTGGTTGCCAAGCGTGTCGAGGCGCCGGTTATCGCCCCGCGTCCTGCCGAGCCTGCGCGTAATCCATTTAAAGCGGAAAACGACCGCACCACGGCGGTTACCAGCAGTAATACGTCCACGCGACCTGCGGCGCGCGCCAGCACCAATAGCGGCGACAAAGTGGTTATCGCCATTGATGCCGGGCATGGTGGACAGGATCCCGGCGCAATTGGTCCCGGCGGTACGCGTGAGAAAAATGTCACGATTGCCGTGGCGCGTAAACTACGCAGTTTGCTGAATGATGACCCGATGTTTAAAGGCGTACTCACCCGCGATGGCGATTACTTCATCTCGGTGATGGGGCGTTCCGACGTTGCGCGTAAACAAAACGCCAACTTCCTGGTTTCGATTCATGCGGATGCCGCGCCAAACAGGGATGCCACTGGCGCTTCCGTCTGGGTGCTGTCAAACCGCCGGGCGAACAGTGAAATGGCCGGCTGGCTGGAACAGCACGAGAAGCAATCAGAATTGTTAGGCGGTGCGGGCGACGTGCTGGCCAACAGCCAGGCCGATCCTTACCTCAGCCAGGCCGTGCTGGACCTGCAGTTCGGTCATTCGCAACGCGTCGGGTATGATGTGGCGACCAGCATGATCGGTCAGTTAGAACGTATTGGCTCAATGCATAAGCGCCGTCCGGAACACGCCAGCCTTGGGGTACTACGTTCGCCTGATATCCCGTCAGTGCTGGTTGAAACCGGTTTTATCAGTAACAACAGCGAAGAGCGTCTGTTGGCGAGCGATGATTACCAGCAGCAACTGGCCGAGGCGATTTACAAAGGATTGCGTAACTATTTCCAGGCGCACCCGATGCAAACCGGGCCGCAGGGCGCACCGGCGCAAACTGCCAGTGCCGTGTCGCCTGGCAACACGTTAACAAATTAAGGATTAGTCATGCCGATTCAGGTTCTACCGCCACAGTTGGCGAACCAGATTGCCGCGGGCGAGGTGGTGGAACGGCCTGCGTCAGTGGTGAAAGAGCTGGTGGAAAACAGCATCGATGCTGGTGCGACGCGCATTGATATTGATATCGAACGCGGTGGTGCGAAGCTTATCCGTATTCGTGACAACGGCTGCGGAATTAAAAAAGACGAGCTGGCGCTGGCGCTGGCGCGTCATGCCACCAGTAAAATTGCCTCGCTTGACGATCTCGAAGCCATCGTGAGCCTCGGGTTTCGCGGCGAAGCGTTAGCCAGCATTAGCTCAGTCTCTCGTTTAACCCTGACGTCGCGCACGCAAGAGCAGCCTGAAGCCTGGCAAGCCTATGCCGAAGGGCGCGACATGGATGTCACGGTGAAGCCCGCCGCGCATCCGGTGGGCACCACGCTGGAGGTGTTGGATCTGTTCTACAACACCCCGGCGCGGCGCAAGTTTATGCGCACCGAGAAAACCGAATTTAATCATATCGACGAGATTATCCGCCGCATTGCGCTGGCGCGGTTCGATGTGACGATTAATCTGTCGCACAACGGCAAAGTGGTGCGACAGTACCGTGCAGTGGCTGCGGATGGGCAAAAAGAGCGCCGGCTGGGCGCGATTTGCGGTATGCCGTTTCTGGAACATGCGCTGGCGATTGAATGGCAGCATGGCGATTTGACGCTGCGGGGCTGGGTAGCCGATCCTCATCACACGACGACGGCGCTGGCGGAAATCCAGTACTGCTACGTGAATGGCCGGATGATGCGTGACCGCCTGATCAACCACGCTATTCGCCAGGCCTGTGAAGATAAGCTGGGCGCCGATCAGCAGCCTGCATTTGTTTTATATCTGGAAATCGATCCGCATCAGGTGGATGTCAACGTGCATCCCGCCAAACATGAGGTCCGTTTCCATCAGTCGCGTCTGGTGCATGATTTTATCTACCAGGGCGTATTGAGCGTTCTGCAACAGCAGCTTGAAACGCCGCTGCCGTTGACTGATGACGATGAGCCCGCCCCACGGCACATCCCGGAAAACCGCGTTGCAGCCGGGCGTAACCATTTTGCCGAGCCCGCTCCGGCGCGTGAAGCTGCTGCACCTCGCTACTCAGCCCCCTCTGGCGGCGCTGGCCGTCAGTCGGGGGCCAGCTGGCCTCATGCCCAGCCTGGCTATCAAAAGCAGCAAGGTGATATTTATCAGCAACTGCTGCAAACGCCAATTCCAACGCATAAAGCGCCGGTATCTGAAGCGCCATCTACCCCTCTGACCGGCAACAGTCAGGGTTTTGGTCGGGTGCTAACGATTGTCGGTGCGGACTGTGCGTTACTCGAATGTGATGGTCATATTCGGTTACTGGCATTACCGGTGGCGGAACGTTGGTTGCGTCAGGCGCAGTTAACGCCGGGAGAGGGTACTGTTTGCGCCCAGCCGTTACTGATTCCTTTACGTCTAAAAGTGACCGCCGATGAAAAAGCGGCCCTGCAGAAAGGGCAGAGCCAACTGGCCGATCTGGGCATTGAATTTCAACTGGATGCGCAGCATGTGACCATCCGGGCGGTGCCTTTACCCTTACGCCAACAAAATTTACAAATCTTGATTCCTGAACTGATAGGCTACCTGGCGCAGCAGTCCGTATTCGAACCGGGCAATATTGCACAGTGGATTGCACGTAACCTGATGAGCGAGCATCCGCAGTGGAGCATGGCCCAGGCGATTACGCTGCTAGCGGATGTTGAGCGGCTTTGCCCACAACTCGTGAAGGCGCCGCCGGGTGGTCTGTTACAACCTGTTGATTTACATTCGGTAATGAATGCCCTGAAACATGAGTGATACCCGTAAGGCGAGCCTGCCAAAGGCGATTTTTTTAATGGGGCCAACGGCCTCCGGTAAAACGGTATTAGCAATTGAATTGCGTAAAGTTTTGCCTGTAGAGTTGATAAGCGTTGATTCCGCCCTTATTTACAAGGGGATGGATATCGGTACAGCCAAGCCTGATGCAGATGAATTACAGGCCGCGCCGCACCGATTGCTGGACATTCGCGATCCGTCGCAAGCGTACTCTGCTGCGGATTTTCGCCGCGATGCGTTAGCCGAGATGGCCGATATCACCGCCGCGGGGCGTATCCCGCTGCTGGTGGGCGGCACAATGTTATATTTCAAAGCCTTGCTTGAAGGGCTGTCGCCGTTACCGTCGGCAGACCCGGAGGTCAGGGCCAGAATTGAGCAGCAGGCGGCAGAGCACGGGTGGGACGCGTTACACCGACAGCTTCAGGAGATAGATCCCGTGGCTGCAGCGCGTATTCATCCAAATGATCCGCAAAGACTTTCCCGGGCACTGGAAGTTTTTTTCATTTCGGGTAAAACTTTAACGGAGCTGACGCAAACGTCAGGAGATGCTTTGCCGTATGAGGTGCATCAGTTTGCAATCGCCCCGGCGAGCCGTGAACTGCTCCATCAGCGAATTGAGCAGCGTTTTCATCAGATGTTAGCTTCAGGTTTTGAAGCAGAAGTCCGGGCGCTTTTTGCCCGTGGAGATTTGCATACGGATTTGCCTTCCATTCGTTGTGTCGGGTATCGCCAGATGTGGTCATACATTGAAGGCGAAATTTCATACGATGAAATGGTTTATAGAGGTGTTTGCGCCACGAGGCAGTTGGCGAAGCGGCAGGTAACCTGGTTGCGTGGTTGGGAAGGGGTGCACTGGCTTGACAGTGAAAATCCTGACCAGGCGCGAAACGAAGTATTACAGGTTGTTGGTGCTATCGCGAACTGAATGTGTACAATTGAAACGTATCGTGCGCAATTTTTCAGAATCGAAAGGTTCAAAGTACAAATAAGCATATAAGGAAAAGAGAGAATGGCTAAGGGGCAATCTTTACAAGATCCGTTCCTGAACGCACTGCGTCGGGAACGTGTTCCAGTTTCTATTTATTTGGTGAATGGTATTAAGCTGCAAGGTCAAATCGAGTCTTTTGATCAGTTCGTGATCCTGTTGAAAAACACGGTCAGCCAGATGGTTTATAAGCACGCGATTTCTACTGTTGTCCCGTCTCGCCCGGTTTCTCATCACAGCAATAATGCCACCGGCGGCACTGGCAGCAACTACCATCACGGTAGCAACGCGCAAGGTTCATCTGCGCAACAGGACAGCGAAGAAACCGAATAAGGTTGATCGCTGTTTTACATACGGGGAGCCAGCGAACCTGCGTTCCCCGTTGATACATATTAAGGGGTTGACGCTTGTTTGACCGTTATGATGCCGGTGAGCAGGCGGTACTGGTACACATCTATTTTTCGCAAGACAAAGATATGGAAGACCTCCAGGAGTTTGAATCTCTGGTCTCTTCCGCCGGTGTCGAAGCAATGCAGGTGATTACCGGGAGCCGTAAAGCACCGCACCCGAAGTATTTTGTTGGTGAAGGTAAGGCAATCGAAATTGCCGAAGCCGTAAAAGCGACTGGCGCTGCGGTGGTGATTTTTGATCATGCTCTAAGCCCTGCCCAGGAACGTAACCTGGAACAATTGTGCCAGTGTCTGGTTATCGACAGGACTGGTCTTATTCTGGATATTTTTGCCCAGCGTGCGCGAACCCATGAGGGTAAGTTGCAGGTTGAGCTGGCGCAGCTGCGCCATATGGCTACGCGTCTGGTCCGTGGCTGGACCCACCTTGAAAGGCAAAAGGGCGGGATTGGTTTGCGCGGTCCGGGTGAAACCCAGCTCGAAACCGACCGTCGTTTGCTGCGTAATCGCATTTTGCAGATACAGTCGCGCCTGGAAAAAGTTGAAAAGCAACGTGAGCAGGGGCGACAGTCGCGTAAGAAAGCGGATGTCCCGACCGTATCACTGGTGGGATATACCAACGCCGGAAAATCCACCCTGTTCAACCAGATCACCGAAGCCCGGGTCTACGCAGCGGATCAGCTGTTTGCGACCCTGGACCCGACCCTGCGCCGGATCGACGTTGCGGATGTCGGTGAAACCGTGCTGGCGGATACCGTAGGGTTTATCCGTCACTTACCGCACGACCTGGTGGCGGCGTTTAAAGCCACCTTGCAGGAAACACGTCAGGCGACATTGCTGCTGCACGTTATTGATGCAGCAGATTTTCGTGTGCAAGAAAACATCGAGGCCGTCGATACGGTGCTCGAGGAGATCGATGCGCATGAGATCCCGACCCTGCTGGTGATGAATAAAATCGATATGCTGGATGACTTTGAACCGCGTATCGACAGAGATGAAGAGAATAAACCCATTCGCGTTTGGGTTTCAGCGCAAACGGGAATAGGTATACCACAGCTTTTTCAGGCTTTGACTGAGCGGCTTTCCGGTGAGGTGGCGCAGCATACGTTGCGTTTGCCGCCGCAGGAAGGGCGTCTGAGAAGCCGGTTTTACCAACTTCAGGCAATAGAAAAAGAGTGGATGGAGGAGGACGGCAGCGTAGGTCTGCAGGTTCGTATGCCGATCGTAGACTGGCGTCGCCTCTGTAAACAAGAACCGACCCTGGCAGATTACATCATCTGACCGGGAGGAAATGCCTGGGGATTTTTTGCCCAATACTCATCGAATTTTGGGTTGCAGGTCGGCGGTAACGCCCCTGTAGTGCAAAAAACGGGGTATATCACCGCATAACAAATATGGAGCACAAACATGGCGTGGAATCAGCCCGGTAATAACGGACAAGACCGCGACCCGTGGGGAAGCAGCAAACCTGGCGGCAACCCTGAGGGAAATGGAAACAAAGGTGGTCGCGATCAGGGACCTCCCGATCTGGATGATATCTTCCGCAAACTGAGCAAAAAGCTCGGTGGTCTGGGCGGCGGTAAAGGTACTGGTTCTGGCGGCGGTAGTTCATCGCAAGGTCCGCGTCCGCAACTGGGCGGTAGGGTCTTTACTATCGCAGCGGCCGCTATCGTCATTATCTGGGCGGCCAGCGGTTTCTACACCATTAAAGAAGCGGAACGCGGCGTGGTGACACGCTTCGGTAAATTCAGCCATTTGGTTGAGCCGGGTCTGAACTGGAAACCGACCTTTATCGACGAAGTGACCCCGGTCAACGTTGAAGCCGTGCGTGAACTTGCCGCATCCGGCGTCATGCTGACATCTGACGAAAACGTCGTGCGCGTTGAAATGAACGTGCAATACCGCGTGACCGATCCGCAGCGTTACCTGTTTAGCGTAACCAGCGCGGATGACAGTCTGCGTCAGGCAACCGACAGCGCACTGCGTGGCGTTATCGGGAAATACACTATGGACCGTATCCTGACCGAAGGGCGTACCGTTATTCGTAGCGATACCCAGCGTGAACTGGAAGAAACAATCCGTCCGTATAACATGGGTATCACCCTGCTGGACGTCAACTTCCAGGCTGCGCGTCCGCCGGAAGAGGTAAAAGCTGCGTTTGACGATGCGATTGCCGCGCGAGAAAACGAACAGCAGTACATCCGTGAAGCGGAAGCGTATACCAACGAAGTTCAGCCGCGTGCGAACGGTCAGGCGCAGCGTATTCTGGAAGAAGCGCGTGCTTACAAAACGCAAACCATCCTGGAAGCACAGGGTGAAGTGGCTCGCTTCGCTAAAATTCTGCCGGAATATAAAGCCGCGCCGCAAATTACTCGCGAGCGTCTGTATATCGAGACCATGGAAAAAGTGCTGAGCAATACCCGCAAAGTCCTGGTTAACGATAAGGGCAGCAATCTGATGGTTCTGCCGCTGGACCAAATGCTGAAAGGCGGTAGTGCGCCAGCAGCAAAGAGTGACAGCAGCTCAAACCTGCTGCGTCTGCCGCCAGCGACGACCTCCAGCACTGGAGCAAGCAATACGTCGTCCACCAGTCAGGGCGATATTATGGACCAACGCCGCGCGAACGCGCAGCGTAACGACTACCAGCGTCAGGGGGAATAACGATGCGTAAGTCAGTTATTGCGATTATCATCATCGTTCTGGTAGTTCTGTTCATGTCTGTCTTTGTGGTCAAAGAAGGCGAGCGCGGTATTACTCTGCGCTTTGGTAAAGTTCTGCGTGACGATGAAAACAAGCCGCTGGTCGTTGCACCAGGCCTGCACTTCAAGATTCCGTTTATTGAGTCAGTGAAGATGCTGGATGCGCGTATTCAGACCATGGACAACCAGGCCGATCGCTTTGTTACCAAAGAGAAAAAAGACCTGATCGTTGACTCCTACATCAAGTGGCGCATCAGTGACTTTAGCCGTTACTACCTGGCAACGGGCGGTGGCGACGTTTCTCAGGCAGAAGTCCTGCTGAAACGTAAATTCTCTGACCGTCTGCGTTCTGAAATCGGTCGTCTCGACGTGAAAGACATCGTTACCGATTCCCGTGGCCGTCTGACTCTGGAAGTCCGTGACGCGCTGAACTCCGGTTCTGCTGGCACGGAAGATGAAGTCGCGACGCCGGCGGCGGATAGTGCGATTGCCGAAGCGGCTGAGCGTGTTCAGGCTGAAACGAACGGTAAAGTACCGGTGATCAACCCGAACAGTATGGCGGCATTGGGCATCGAAGTGGTTGACGTGCGTATTAAGCAAATCAACCTGCCTGCTGAAGTGTCTGAGGCTATCTACAACCGTATGCGCGCTGAGCGTGAAGCGGTAGCGCGTCGCCATCGTTCACAAGGTCAGGAAGAAGCGGAAAAACTGCGTGCGACAGCGGACTATGAAGTGACGAAAACGCTGGCAGAATCTGAGCGTCAGGGCCGCATCATGCGCGGTGAAGGCGATGCAGAAGCTGCGAAACTGTTTGCCGACGCGTTCAGCCAGGATCCTGACTTCTACGCCTTCATCCGTAGCCTGCGCGCTTACGAGAAGAGCTTCGAAGGTAACCAGGACGTGATGGTCATGAGCCCGGACAGCGATTTCTTCCGCTACATGAAGACTCCGAGTTCGACGACACGCTAACGTATCACAGGAAAGAAAAAGCCAGCTCTCTAGTAGAGCTGGTTTTTTTTGCCTGCAAGTAAATCACTTCAATAGGATGTTTATCGTAGCGTAGTATCAATACTAAGAATCCAACAGGAGTCGTATGCTTCTCCCTGTCTTTCCATCAATCACCGCGTCTGCAGAAATATTTCCCCATTTAATAGTTGAGTTTTTTTTATAAAGGTTTCGTTATATCGAAAATAACTTTTAGTTACTTTTTTTGATTATGCTTCATGTGTATTTATTGCCGTGGCTTATTTAATGTTTGGATTAATCTAAAATTATAGGGTTTTTCTTATCAGTGAAAATATGCTTAATTTCGTATTTAATAAATTTCATGTTTCATGATGAATTTTTGTATTAATTTGTGTGTATATTATCGGTGCCGATAGTGCTAAAACATATTTGGTTGTTTTTGGATTAAATAAGATCAATGTTTCTTTAATCATATTAAACAACCAAATGGTAGTATTTTTCTTATTATATGGGTGTATGAAATGTTGACTGTGAACAAGAAGAAATTTTATTTATTTTTGATAATGTATACATTATTAATTATATTGGCGTCATCCATTATTACAACCCAGTATATATTTAAAGTTGTTTTGTCTTCTAATCAGGAAGTGTTGCGTCGTATCGATGATAAGCAGGTTGCGAAAATAACACAAATCTCCCCAGATACGATTGTTGAGATGTTTTCTTATGGCTGTGGCTACTGTGAAAATTCAGAGAAGGAACTTGATAAATTTGAGAAAACGCTCCCGGCATCGAAGAAACTTATACGAATGCATGTGAGTAACAATGGCGGCTTGGGGCGTTTTGCACCGCTTTATGCAACGCTTACCGTCATGGGGCTGGAGCCTAAATTACGTGGAGCAGCTTTTCATGCCGTGATGCAAGAGAGAAAAGATCTTGCCGAACCGACCATACGCAATCAGTGGCTTATTGATAATGGCGTAGACGTTGCCGAGTATGAAAAAACTGAGAAATCAGAGCAGGCTAAAGCACTGCTACAGCTTTCTAAACAGCTAACCGAAGTTTACGGCATTAATGGCACGCCGGAATATATCGTCGGCAAAAAGTGGGTAACGTTTACAGACAGAGAATGGCCTGCTATGGGTAATCATCTTATGTCATTACTGATGAATGATAAGCCGCTCGAAAAATAATGGATATTTTCATCCTGCGTGTATGGGCTTTATATAATCATACATTAAGTAAGCTCAACGCACTGGCGCAGAGAGCACACCGGAAATACAGCATTATAAAATTTCGTATGGCTCTACGAATACCGGTTCGCTATGTGTTTGCATGGACATACATTAAGAGGTTAACAGGGCTTTATGCAAAGGGATATCGATTAAGGGCATGTGTTGCAAATGCGAATCAGCGCTGCTTATTGCCACAATCGTCGCTAAATTACACCTTGACGGCAAACAGGCGCGAGATTATTGAGTTCTATTCAACCTGGGGACAGGATACTCAAATTCTTCAACAAATTGATTGCTGTGCAGAGGAACTCCGTAGAGCTGTCAACGAAGTGGTTGATGCGGGTACGCCATTAATACTGGCACCTTTGCATATGGTGTCCGATGTTGCGGCCGTGATAGTGGCGAGCAAAGCGAATCCCATAAAGTCAACGGTCGTTGTTTCCTCCAACGCCAATGAGTGGAATGCGCGAGCAAGAGCGCAGGGGAATATTGACGTGGACTATTGCTCTGTGGAGCAGACTACACACGGTATAGGTTTGAGTCTTGCTACGGCGTGCATTGATGTAAACGAGGGGAAGCGAGGATTGATCGTGTTTGCCGATATGGTGCCTGATTACTCAATGCGCAGCTCCGAGAAGGCTCAGGACACGTTTCTGTGCCGGCTGTTTGATCGCCCAGCCTATTTACACAATGGATTAATACGTCTTTCAAAAGTGACGAAATCCGATGTTATATTTTTTCATCTTTATTACGATCGGCAAATTAAGATAAGAGTGTTACCTGCCATAAGTTACAAAAATGTAAGAAATGAATTGCCTGGTGTGATCGAACAGGCAATCACTCAGTTTCCACAGGATTGGTTATTATGGCATCAACACTGCCTCTATTTTTTTAATGAATAACAATCTCCATATGTATTATTGTAGTGGTTGTTTATTGGATAATTCATAACATTTTTGTTATGGACTAATAGAACATATTTCTTGGTTGAGATCAGTGAATATGTTCAATTCAAAAAGTGTGTTATAACTTAAAGTAAGGATATTTTATGAAACGAATTACAATTGAACAGGCGACAGGAATTGTTGGTGGTGACGAGTGCCATTATGAAAATACACGATTAGAGTTTCGGTCAAACGGTACCAGAGCATGTGTCAAAGATACTGTTTGTACTGATAAACATGGCAATACCAGCAGAAAGACTGAGGATATCTTCCTGGCAAGTTGCCCTAATTGGTGGGTATAATTAAATTAAGCTGCACAACATATGTTGTGCAGTTTTTTATTTGCTGTTCGGGGTATTGATAGAATTATTTTATTTTAATTTTACTGAAAATGTTTTGATAGAAGGTAGCAGTTGTGAGAAATGCAATCCCAGCGATAGCCATGCAAAATGAAGTCAGTGAATGTGGTCTGGCCTGCATTTCTATGCTCGCGGATTACTATGGTATTGAAGCTCCATTAGAAAAGTTACGCCTTAAATACCCCACTTCTTTGCATGGATTCACACTGGCTCGTTTGAGCACAATTCTAAACGAGATGGGACTTCCCGGCGTACCCGTACAGTTTAATTACGACGAATTAAATGCTCTACCGTTACCGGCTATTTTGCATTATGGTGCCGGGCATTATGTGGTTTTAGCCTGGCGTAGTGGCAACAATGTCTGTGTTCTGAACCCTTCCTTTGGTAAACAACTCCTGACTTTCGATGCCTTAAAACGCGAAATAAGCGGCTTTGCTTTAATTATTGATGAACAAGACAAACGAATTCTTCCTGAGGGGGCAAAAGTAAAAAGAAGTAAAGGTTGGCTCCCTTCCTGGCTAAGCGTTAAGGCCACGTCAAACGTACCCTATATCTATATATTAATGATAACAACTTTTGTTATCTCAATGGCGGTATTTATCATTCCTGTCATGATGAGCTCCTCGCTGAATGCCTTATACAGTCAGCAGCAGGTTGAGGTATCATGGTGGCTCTATATTATTACTTTTATCGGGATTGCAGGTATAGATCTGCTAAACGGCATTTTTTCTGCAAACGTTGTGAAGCGGTTTTCTCATATCAGTAATACCTCAGGGTTCAGGCGCTTGATACATCAACCGTTACGTTACTTTCAGAAACGTAATGCGGGTGATATTTACAGTCGTTTTAGCCATTGGTGTGGGGCGTTAAGAGGTAAAATAGCGCTGGATAATACGTTACGCATCGATTGGCTCATTGCCTTACTCTCCTTCGGCGTGATGTTTTGGATTAACCCTGTTCTGTCTTTAGTGTCATTGTTCAGCATCACACTGATGGGCTTAATCAGTTTATGGGCAGCCTGGAAAGACAGAATCTATACCGAGAAAATTGAAATGCTGAGTGCCGAGCAGAATGATTTTATTATGGAAACGGTGAGTGGTATTCATACAATAAAATCTGCCGGGCTGCATGAATATCGTCAGATTGCTTTTGCAGAACAAAATAAAAGAATGGTTCAGGCATTACGTAACTATGCAGTATATAATAAAATAAAAAGTAATCTTTACCAACTGACCAGTAATGGCGAAACCATTCTCTATATTGCTATATCACTGCCGTTGTTACAAAGTGGCGAGATGCACTTTGGTACTTTTGTTTCATACGGTCTGATCAAGCAGATATACGGTAACTATATGTCAAAACTTTTTTTTACCGTATTACAGAAAAATGAAATTGGCGTTATTGATAAGCGAGCACAAGATTTTTTATTTAGCGAAGATGCTTCGTCAGACAGTACAGATACAACTGAGCATTTCCAACGAAGTATTCGTTTCGACAATTTACGTTTTGCCTGGACTCCAGAGTGTAATGTGATCAATGGGCTTACATTAACGCTCCGTAAAGGGGAATGCGTGGCTATTATTGGTGAGTCCGGAGAGGGTAAGACCACCTTTCTGTCAATTGCTGCTGGGTTGCTGATGGCAGACAGTGGGGAGATCGCTATTGACGATGTGGTGCAATCACCGGGTCAATGGGCGAGCATGGCCTTTATGAACAGCACCGATCATATTCTTTTGCAAGGTAGTGTGCGGGACAACATTACACTATTCAGGAGCGATTACACCATTAATGAAGATCGTCAGATTCGGCATATACTCGATGCGCTGGGTATTGCCGATGTGATTGAACATCTTCCCGGCGGACTCAATGCACGGATCCGGGAGGGCAATAGCGGACTGTCGGCTGGGCAACACCAGCGATTGCTGCTTGCGCGGGCTCTCTATTGTAACCATGAACTGGTTATCCTTGATGAACCAACTGCCAATCTGGATGTGGCAGCGGCGCAGCAGACTATGAGGGCGATCGTTGAACACTGCAGGCAGCATAATAAAACGCTTATTACCGTAACGCATAATCCTGCTTTACTTGGCGCATTTGACGCGGTTTATCAATTCTCCCATGGGCGTTTATCGAGAGAAGGCTACGCTCATGAGCAGTAAGGTGAAAGCACTCTGCCTTAGCGCAGTACTGATTGTCGTTGGCTTTGGCGTCTATCTTACTGTGATGAACAGCCACGAGGTTCCTGTTCAGGATTTTGCGGCGCAGCCGGTTATTCGCGGCGATATTAAAGAAACAGTGATGCTAACCGGCATAGTTAAACCCTTTCGCAAAGTGAAAGTGGGGGCACAAGTCACCGGGCAGTTAAAGCGGCTCTATGTGCAGGACGGGCAGCATGTTAAACAGGGCGAATTGTTAGCGGAGATCGATCCTTCTATTCAGGAAGCCGACCTCAAAAAAGCCGAAGCGAGTTTATCCCGTGCTCTGGCACAGCAGGAGGCGGCAAAGGTATTGCTTTGGCAGTATCAGGCGGAATATAAACGCCAACAAAACATGAAACGCGATAACGCAACGCCTGAGAAAACGCTTGAACAGGCAAAAAGCCAGTATGAATCGCAGATCCAGCAGACACGAATTGAAGAAGCTAGCGTGGTTCAGGCGCAAATGGAAGTTGAAAGCGCTAAAACCAATCTCAGCTATACAAAAATTCATGCACCGATGGATGGTGAAGTGCTGGCTATTGTAACAGAAGAGGGGCAAACCATCGTTTCTTCTCAAACAGCAACCACCATTCTTATTCTTGCTGATTTGAGTAAAGTTAGCGTGGGTGTGAATATTCCCGAAGTGGATATTTTAAAGATCCACACAGGACAACCACTCTCGTTTTATACTCTTGCTGATGCTAAAAAAGAGTGGCAGGGAAAAATGGGGAAAATCCAAAGTTCTCCCGATGATATAAATAAAGAGGACGATTCATCTGCAAGCTCGTCCGGGAGAAATAATCCAGTTTATTACACGGGCACATTTGAAGTCGATAATGCGTGCCAGTGTTTTAAAACCTCAATGACGGCTAATGTTTTTGTCACCAGCGCGGAGGCAAAAAATGTATTGCTGGTGCCACTGTCTGCTCTTTCAACAATCGAATCATCTGGAAAGGATTATGTCAGAAAAAAGGTCAACGACCAGATTATAGACACCCCAGTAACGGTAGGATTGCAAAATGAGAGCTATGCAGAAATAACGTCCGGACTTTCGGAGAAGGATCTGGTAATTGTTAAAAGGTCAGGGAAAGACGGTGATGATTAATGATTTACCTGCCGCTATCTGTCTTAAAAACATCCGCAAAGAGTACATTATTAATAATGTTGCTAATACGGTACTGGCAGATATTAATTTAACCATTCATCAGGGCGAAATGGTGGCAATTGTTGGTCCGTCAGGTTCAGGTAAATCCACGTTGATGAATATTATTGGCTGCCTGGATAAACCTGACGCGGGCCAGTTGACTTTATTTGACAGGGATACCGCTGAAATTAGTCATGATCGTCTCGCTGAGTGTCGTCAAAAATATATCGGTTTTATTTTTCAACGTTATCAGTTGTTGCCCTGGCTTAGTGTCATAGATAACGTGATGATGCCCGCTCGTTATACTACACAAACACATCAGCAGGCGCTGATTCGAGTGCGCACGCTAATGGCCCGGCTGGGTATGGCTGACAAGCTTAGCTATTTGCCTAACCAGTTATCCGGGGGGCAGCAGCAGCGTACAGGGATTGCCCGTGCGTTGATGAACGGCGCGCCGATTATTCTGGCGGATGAGCCTACCGGAGCTCTGGACCGACAAAATGGTCAGGAGGTGATGGCCTTACTAAAAGAGCTGCACCGTGAGGGCCATACTATCGTGATAGTGACTCACGATGCGGAAATTGCCGCCCAGACCCAGCGTCAGATCCATCTGGAAGATGGCAAAATCGTTTACCAGCATACAGCAGACATGCCTGATGTCTGTTTGCCCGCGCTTCTAACGCAGGTGCAGTGCGCCCGTTTCCGCTTACGTGACGCTATCTATACCGCCTGGCTTGCCTTGATGGGGCATCGCGTTCGCGCTTTCCTTTCTATGCTTGGCATTATTATCGGCATTATGTCAGTCGTTAATACGGTTGCCATCGGTGAGGGGGCCCGGCAAAAAGTCCTTAATGATATTGCGCGTCTGGGGGCGCATAAAATTGAGATTCAGCCAGGCGTTGATGTTCGCGGCAATCCGCTTTATGGAGTACTGAGCGCTGACGACTTGCGCTATCTCAAAAGTTTTCCATTCGTGACAGAGGTTTCGGCTTTTGTCAGCCAACATATGGCCGTAGCCAGTCAGAAAAAAGCAGGAGCGATGGGCGTTCGTGGTGTTGGCCGGGAGTGGTTCGCGCTGAATAACCAACATATTCTTAGTGGAAATCTTTTTTCTCTGCGTGAACAATCGTCTGCCGCACAGGCTGTCATTATTGATGAGATCGCCCGTCAGAAACTCTTCCCCGAGGCATCGGGGGACGTTATAGGGCAGCTCGTTAATATCGGTGGCTCGCTGTGGCGTGTCACTGGCCTGGTGAGTAATGGTCTTTTCACGGGAGAAGGGCAACTTTATGTCCCGTTTACCTCATTTATGGAGCGTATCTCTCCATCCGCTACAGTAAGCCAGATAGATGTTCGCATAGCTGAAAACGTTGATGAAACGGATGCCGCCAGACAAATCTCTGTGGCGATGAAGGCCCGACATGGTGCCGGTAGTGTTCAAGTGAAAACCAATCAGCAAGTGCTGAATGCGGTAAGCAACGCCTCGCAGTCTCTTAATCTGTTAATCACCGCGATTGCCTGTATCTCTCTGTTCGTTGGCGGTATAGGTGTCATGAACGTTATGTTGGTCTCAGTTTCTGAGCGTACTCGTGAAATTGGTATACGTTTGGCTGTCGGAGCCACCCGACACGATATTCTGCGCCAGTTCCTCACCGAGTCGGTAGTAATTTGCCTGCTTGGCGGGTCAGTGGGCGTGCTCCTGTCGTTATTGACGTCACTGGCGATTGGAATGTTTGCCACCACCATCGTCATGAAAATCGGGCTGACACCGGTTCTGGGTGCATTTGCGATCTCTACTTTAACCGGATTGATATTTGGATTTTTCCCCGCCCGTAATGCTGCCAAGCTAAACCCTGTAGAGGCGATAGCAAGAGAATGAAATTTTGTTTCTTGATTCTCGTGTTTTTACTGACTGGCTGCATCCAACCTGAGTCGTCGTCATTAAATAACGCTAAAGGAGAATGGCTAACCACGATGAGCGGCAGAAGCGTAATGGCGCGTGCAATGCGCGTCACGGATCATTTTAACGATCCACAATTGACGCAATTGGTTAGTGATGTGCTGGTTAACAATAATGATCTGGCCGTGGCTGGATTCCATCTACAGCAGGCGTGGCTGGCTGCTGGGTTAATTGATGAAACACGTTATCCTGGCCTGTCTGCCTCAGGTGGCGCGACGAATAGTCAACAGCTTAAGCCCAAACAACCTTCCATGGAAAGCTGGCAAAGTGACGCCTCGCTGAGCTGGGAAATTGATTTGTGGGGTAAGGTTGCTCGCCAGCACGATCAAAGCGTCTGGCAGGCGCAGGCCAGCGATTCGGATCGTTTGGCGACAGCGCTGTCATTAATTAAGACCACAGCGGAACTGTACTGGTCGATTGCATTAAGTAATGCGCAATTGAAAAACTATGAGTCGCAACTGGTTATCAGTGAGCAATTGAAACAGTTGGTGGAAAGTCAATATCAGGCAGGTGCAGTTTCGGCGAGCGATCGTTTTCGCGCGGAACAGAGCGTTTTACAGATGAGGCTTTCTTATGACGCGCTGGTGGCAAAACGCGACAAAGACAGGCATGCATTGGCTATCTTATTTGACAGTAGTCCGCGCAAACAACGCCCAGAAAAACTTCATTTACCCAATGCTGGCACCACGCCCGGGCCAAAAGCGATTCCTGTAAGTGCATTATCTGAACGACCAGATGTGCACAGCGCTGAGATGCAACTGCGGGCGGCGCTGGCAGGTTCTGATGTCGCCAGACTCAACTTTTATCCCACCCTCTCCGTAAGTGGCACTGTCGGAGCGGCAAACGCGGTGTTTTCACAATGGTTTGCTCATCCGTCTCGTAGCGTGTCGGCAAACCTGGCGCTCCCTTTTCTGCAATGGGATGCCATCATGCTGACCATTGAGAACGCTGATCTGGATGTAAAAGCAGCAGAGGCTGATTTCCGCACGAAGGTCTGGAAAGCGCTCTCTGAAGCAGAGGATGCTCTCACCGAGAGCCAACATGCTTTAACGCAATATAAGATGCGAGGCCATAACCTCCGGTTAAGCCAGGCATTGTGGCAGCAGGAAAAAATCCGCTTTATACAAGGCGACTCAAGTCTCCAGGATGTGTTGGATGCAGAAAGCAACTGGCTTCAGGCTGAGAACGATATTCAGAATGTGAACTACGACTATCTTTCAGGGATTATGAAGCTGTGGCTCACATTTGATAGTAATAAAACCGGCGTGCCGGTACAGCAAAAAAGTGAGGGAACATGAAGACACAATATCGCAGAGTTGTCATAACAGGACAAGGGGCGATCACCAGCCTGGGGAACAGCGTTGATGAGTGCTGGCAAGCTATCATGGATTATCGGCTGGGATACAAACACCGTTCGCTGGAATGTGCCGGGATCAAATCGGCGTTTTACGGTGAAATTGAAGACGAGCCCAGTATTCGATTTGTGCCGCCGGGTATCCGCAGACGGTTACCGCGCTTTGCCCGTTTAGCAATGTTTGCTGCTAAAGAAGCTATTGAGCAGGCATATGGCGATCGGGCTATCAAGGATTATTATGATCCCTGTCGCTGCGGGGTGATTATTGGCACCGGTTGGGCCGGCCAGGATGAATCGATTCAAAATCATGACCAATATCGTGATACAGGCTTGGGTTCAACCTTTGGCTGTATTTTTTCTATGCCAAATGTCGCTACGGCTGCCTGTAGTCAATTTTGGGGCCTGCGTGGGTATCAAAATACCCCAATCGCTGCTTGTGCAACGGGTACGATAGCTATTGGTGATGCTTTCGAGGCTATTCGTTGCGGGCGGGCGGATATGATGCTGGCGGGCAGCGGAGAGTCATTACGCAGTCATACCTCAATCTGGAATATTGATGTATTACGTGCCCTGACGCGTGAACAGGATGATATTACAAAGGCTTGCTGCCCATTTAGTAAAGATCGTAACGGCTTTGTATTATCAGAAGGTGCTGCGGTACTTTGCCTTGAAGAGCGTGAATATGCGATTGCCAGAGGGGCTACAATATTGGGAGAAATTACCGGTTACGGCAATTTCTCGGATGCCACTGATTTTACGGCTCCGGCAGAGGATAAAATCGCGCGGGTTAAAACTATTGACTATGCGCTCCGTCAGGCAGGAATTGAGGCTTCCATGCTGGATTATATTAATGCGCATGGCACCTCTACACCGCTCAATGATAAAAATGAATGCGAGGCAATTAAAATCGCTCTGGGTGAGACGGCGCTTTCTATTCCTGTTTCCAGTACCAAATCTTATTCTGGTCATTTAATCGCCGCAGCAGGTAGTTTTGAGACCATTATTTGCCTCCAGGCAATGCATCATCACAGGATTCCAGCCACGCATCATCTTTATAACCCCGATCCCGACTGCGATTTAGATTTTGTCGCCCAGGGACATCGACAGGCAGATATTCACTATGCGTTGAATTTAAGTTTTGGCTTCGGTGGCGCGAATGCGGCGTTGGTTATCTCTCGTGGAGAAGTCTGATGTTGCGATGGAGCGCTGAGGACGCCCGCCAGTGGGCCATCTTTTCAGGGGATGAAAACCCGATACATTTTGACAACGATGCCGCAATAACTACTGGCGCGAATGGCATAACGGTTCATGGGATGAGGTCGATGTGGCATCTCAAACAAGCCCTTGCCGAAATGTCGCCACCTTCTTCAGAAGAAGAAGGGTTACATTGCGCAATTCGGTTGCGTAGCCCAATTCTTATTGAACGTGATTATTGTTTGAAGACCAAGGTGGGGGCTGACTGCGCGCGTGGCGAGATTATTGACGCCAACAGTTCTGCTGTTTGCTTTTCGGGAAAATTATCAAAAAGCCGGCGACCAGTGCTCGATGAAACAGGGTTAGCTCCCCGTCTGATCCTCGGGCGTTTACAAGAAAGCTCTTATCCACTTCCTGGTTATGACTGGTGTTTTCTGGATGCGCTTTTATTCAGGATGATTGTTGATGCCCCTGAATCCATGGAAGTCGTGCATAAGGTTTTACCTGAACTCCCCGCAAAAACGTTAGGTGACGTTTTTGTTCAGTTACCGATCGTGCAAACCCATCACGATGTTTGGTTGCCGGAATATTTATTGCATCAAACCTGGGCTGAGCAAGATATCGAAGGCGCGATCCTGCCTTCGCTGGTCATGGGCGATCGCCAAAGCGGGTTTATTTTACAAATGAGCGCTGCGTGCTTACAGCAGCAAAAATTAATCATGTCGACGACGGTGACATTAAAAATTTGGCCTTTAGTAAATAGAAACGGATGAGGGAACATATATGAGTAATTTTCAGGATGTCTGGACAAATATTGTTAATTTAATTGCCGATGTGAAGGATGTTGCTGTGGATGATCTGTCTGCAGAAACGATGTTGCGAACTCTGGAGCTGGATAGCCTCGATTATGTCGAGATGATGGTCGCCATTAAACGTAACTATGGTATTACGCTGGAAGCCGAGCTGTTTATTAATAATCCCGATATTACTCTCGCTGCACTGTGTCAGCATATTTGTGAGCAACTGGGGTAAGTATGAGTCAGCCATGGATTTTGGTTACTGGCGGTAGCAGGGGCATTGGCAAAGAGCTGGTGGTATCGCTATCCGAGCGTTGGCGCGTGGTTTTCACCTGGAGAAACCACGCGATTGCTGCCTCAGAAGTCGTGGATCACTGCCGCAGGCAAGGGCGTCTGGTGGAGGCGATTCAGTGTGATGGCACCAATGAGGAACAGGTTCACCAAACGGCAACGTGGTTACTTGAACAATACGGCGCTCCCTCTGGCATTGTGCATAATGCGGGTGTTCCGATGGATGCTTTACACATTCATCAAACGGCAGAGCGCTGGCGAAAGGTTATGGATACGAATCTGAATGCGCTTTTTTATTGGCATCAGAAGCTGCTGCCAGCCATGTTTGAGATGAATTCGGGGTCTATAGTATTCATTACCTCGGTGTCTGGCGCTGTTAGAGGGAATTCGGGGCAAACGGCATACAGTGCCAGTAAAGCGGCAATGGTAGGATTGTGTCGATCGTTGGCGCTTGAAGTCGGGCGGTTTGGCATCCGGGTTAACTGTATCGCACCGGGGATTATTGACAGTGAATTGATTAACGCTATTCCAACGGATAAGCTTAAAGCCCTTTCCCGTCAAATCCCGTTAAGACGTATTGGTCACCCAGCTGATGTAGTATCGTCTGTGCGATTTTTCTTGAATGAAGAGAGTCAATGGATTACCGGCCAATGTTTAGTGGTTGATGGTGGAATGAGCGTGTAGATTGCCAGGCCTGCCTGGTACCAGGCAGGTTTCTAACAATAAGGACTCGCAATGAATTCCACAATTTTGCTGGCTCTCGCCTTGGTTTTGGTGCTTGAAGGGCTGGGGCCGATGCTTTATCCCAAGGCCTGGAAGAAAATGATCTCCGCAATGACGCAACTTCCCGAAAATACTTTGCGTCGTTTTGGTGGAGGTCTTGTGGTCGCGGGCGTTGTAGTCTACTACATGTTGAGGAAAACGATTGGCTGATCAATAAGTAGCCTAATTTGCGGATTTTTGCATGCAAAAAGTGCTGTATATCTGAAAAAGCGGTGGTAGAATCCATTTTTAAGCAAACGGTGATTTTGAAAAATGGGTAACAACGTCGTCGTACTGGGCACCCAATGGGGTGACGAAGGTAAAGGGAAGATTGTCGATCTTCTGACTGAACGGGCTAAATATGTTGTGCGCTACCAGGGTGGTCACAACGCAGGCCATACTCTCGTAATCAACGGTGAAAAAACCGTCCTCCATCTTATTCCATCAGGTATTCTTCGCGAGAATGTCATCAGCATCATCGGTAACGGTGTTGTGCTGTCTCCGTCCGCGCTGATGAAAGAAATGAAAGGGCTGGAAGATCGTGGTATCCCGGTTCGCGAGCGCCTGTTGCTGTCTGAAGCGTGTCCGCTGATCCTTGATTATCATGTTGCGTTGGATAACGCTCGTGAGAAAGCGCGTGGCGAGAAAGCGATTGGTACTACCGGTCGTGGTATCGGTCCGGCTTATGAAGACAAAGTGGCTCGTCGCGGTCTGCGCGTTGGCGATCTGTTTGATAAAGCAACCTTCGCTGAAAAACTGAAAGAAGTGATGGAATATCACAACTTCCAGCTGGTGAATTTCTATAAAGTCGAAGCCGTTGACTACCAGAAAGTGCTGGATGATGTGATGGCGATTGCCGACATCCTGACTTCTATGGTTGTTGATGTTTCCGATCTGCTGGACCAGGCGCGTAAGCGTGGCGATTTCGTCATGTTCGAAGGCGCGCAGGGTACGCTGCTGGATATCGACCACGGTACCTATCCGTACGTAACCTCCTCCAACACCACTGCGGGTGGCGTGGCGACCGGCTCCGGCCTGGGTCCACGTTATGTGGATTACGTTTTGGGCATCATCAAAGCTTACTCTACTCGTGTCGGTGCGGGTCCGTTCCCGACAGAGCTGTTTGATGACGTTGGCGAGTTCCTGTGCAAACAAGGTAACGAGTATGGCGCGACTACTGGCCGTCGTCGTCGTACCGGTTGGCTGGACTCCGTTGCTGTGCGTCGTGCCGTACAGATTAACTCCCTGTCTGGCTTCTGCCTGACCAAACTGGACGTGCTGGACGGTTTGAAAGAGGTGAAAATCTGTGTCGCTTACCGTATGCCGGATGGCCGTGAAGTTACGACTACTCCGCTGGCGGCAGACGACTGGAAAGGTATCGAGCCGATTTACGAAACCATGCCAGGCTGGTCTGAATCCACCTTTGGCGTGAAGGAACGTAGCGGTCTGCCGCAGGCAGCACTGAACTACATCAAGCGTATTGAAGAACTGACCGGTGTGCCGATTGATATTATCTCAACTGGCCCAGACCGTACTGAAACCATGATCCTGCGCGACCCGTTCGACGCATAATTCTGGTTATGGCGTAGCGTCGACTGGCGCTGCGCTTGCACTATCTTAGGCCGGATGAGGCGCTTTGCATCAGAATCCGGCTTAAAATCACGTAAGTTCCTCGCTTTTTTCCTTCCCGAACTGAAATAAATTAGCGACCTGGCTGGTGGCTGGTTTATCATCAATATAATTAATACCACCAGGTTTATCCGTTTTATCCCTTTTCCTGAGGTTGATGTGCAGTTAACAAGTTTCACCGATTACGGATTACGTGCGCTAATCTACATGGCGTCACTTCCCGAAGGACGTATGACCAGTATTTCTGAGGTGACAGAAGTCTACGGCGTGTCCCGTAATCATATGGTCAAAATAATCAATCAACTTAGCCGGGCGGGCTTTGTTACTGCTATTCGAGGAAAAAATGGCGGTATCCGCCTGGGCAAACCGGCTAAGGATATTGGTATTGGTGATGTGGTTCGCGAGCTGGAACCCTTATCGCTGGTCAACTGTAGCAGCGAGTTTTGCCACATAACCCCTGCCTGCCGACTCAAACAGGCGCTTTCTAAAGCAGTGCAAAGTTTTCTCACGGAACTGGACAACTACACACTTGCTGATTTGGTTGAAGAAAATCAACCGCTTTATAAATTATTGCTGGTGGAGTGACGAAAATCTTCATCAGAGCTGACAACGGAGGAACCGAGATGTCACAAGATCCTTTCCAGGAACGCGAAGCTGAAAAATACGCGAACCCTATCCCGAGCCGGGAATTTATCCTCGAACATTTAACTAAACGTGAAAAACCGGCCAACCGCGATGAGCTGGCCGCTGAACTCAACATTGAAGGTGAAGAACAGCAAGAAGCGCTGCGTCGTCGCCTGCGCGCGATGGAGCGTGACGGGCAACTGGTCTTCACTCGTCGTCAGTGCTACGCGCTGCCGGAACGTCTCGACCTGCTGAAAGGTACCGTTATTGGCCACCGTGATGGCTACGGCTTTCTGCGCGTTGAAGGCCGCAAAGATGACCTCTACCTGTCCAGCGAGCAGATGAAAACCTGCATTCATGGCGATCAGGTGTTGGCGCAGCCGCTGGGCGCGGACCGTAAAGGTCGTCGCGAAGCG
Organism: Citrobacter freundii complex sp. 2025EL-00176; assembly: GCF_053309355.1. NCBI lineage: Bacteria > Pseudomonadati > Pseudomonadota > Gammaproteobacteria > Enterobacterales > Enterobacteriaceae > Citrobacter > Citrobacter freundii complex sp. 2025EL-00176. The sequence goes on from NZ_JBRYHT010000007.1 coordinate 26,651, forward strand.
CGTATTGTGCGCGTACTGGTGCCGAAAACCAGCCAGATTGTCGGCCGCTACTTCACCGACGCTGGGGTCGGGTTTGTCGTTCCGGACGACAGCCGCCTGAGCTTCGATATCCTTATTCCGCCGGAAGAGGTGATGGGTGCGCGTATGGGCTTTGTGGTCGTGGTTGAGCTGACCCAGCGTCCAACCCGTCGCACCAAAGCGGTGGGTAAAATCGTTGAAGTCCTGGGCGACAACATGGGCACCAGCATGGCTGTTGATATGGCCCTGCGTACCCACGAAATCCCGTATATCTGGCCACAGGCAGTCGAAAAACAGGTTGCCGGGCTGAAAGAAGAAGTGCCGGAAGAGGCGAAAGTGGGACGTGTCGATCTACGCGATCTCCCGCTGGTCACTATTGATGGCGAAGATGCGCGTGACTTCGATGATGCGGTTTACTGCGAGAAGAAACGCGGCGGCGGCTGGCGTTTATGGGTGGCGATCGCTGACGTAAGCTATTACGTTCGCCCGCCGACTCCGCTGGATCAGGAAGCGCGAAGCCGTGGCACGTCTGTTTACTTCCCGTCGCAGGTGGTCCCAATGCTGCCGGAAGTGCTGTCTAACGGATTGTGTTCGCTGAACCCGCAGGTAGATCGCCTGTGTATGGTATGCGAAATGACAATTTCGTCGAAAGGTCGGTTAACCGGCTTTAAATTCTACGAAGCGGTAATGAGCTCCCATGCGCGTCTGACCTACACCAAAGTCTGGCATATGCTGCAAGGCGATCAGGAACTGCGCGAGCAGTATGCGCCGTTAGTGAAACACATTGAAGAGCTGCATAATCTCTACAAAGTGCTGGATAAAGCCCGGGAAGAACGTGGCGGCATCTCGTTTGAAAGTGAAGAAGCGAAGTTTATCTTCAACGCTGAACGTCGTATCGAACGTATCGAGCAGACGCAGCGTAACGACGCGCACAAGCTGATTGAAGAGTGCATGATCATGGCGAACATCTCAGCGGCGCGATTCGTTGAGAAAGCCAAAGAGCCAGCGTTGTTCCGTATTCACGATAAGCCGACGACCGAAGCGATTACCTCTTTCCGTTCCGTACTGGCGGAACTGGGTCTGGAATTGCCTGGCGGCAATAAACCTGAACCGCGTGATTACGCTGAACTGTTGGAGTCTATTGCTGACCGTCCTGACGCAGAAATGCTGCAAACTATGCTGCTGCGCTCGATGAAGCAGGCGATTTACGATCCGGAAAACCGGGGTCACTTTGGTCTGGCGCTGCAATCTTATGCGCACTTTACCTCGCCGATCCGTCGTTACCCGGATCTCTCTTTGCACCGTGCAATTAAATATTTACTGGCGCAGGAGCAGGGCCATAAAGGTAACACCACGGAAACGGGTGGCTACCATTATTCGATGGAAGAGATGCTGCAACTGGGCCAGCACTGTTCAATGGCCGAACGCCGTGCTGACGAAGCCACACGCGACGTCTCTGACTGGCTGAAGTGTGACTTCATGCTGGATCAGGTGGGTAACGTCTTTAAAGGCGTAATTGCCAGCGTGACCGGGTTTGGCTTCTTTGTCCGTCTTGATGAACTGTTTATCGACGGTCTGGTGCATGTTTCCTCCCTGGATAACGACTACTATCGCTTTGACCAGGTTGGGCAGCGCCTGACAGGTGAATCAAGCGGTCAGATGTATCGCCTGGGCGACCGCGTGGAAGTTCGCGTGGAAGCGGTCAACATGGACGAGCGTAAAATCGATTTCAGTTTGATCTCCAGCGAACGTGCGCCGCGCAATGAGGGCAAAACCGCACGTGAAAAAGCCAAAAAAGGCGATGCAGGTAAAAATACCGGTAAACGTCGTCAAATGGGTAAAAAGGTGAATTTCGAGCCGGATAGCGCTTTCCGCGGCGAGAAGAAAGGCAGAGCCAAACCTCAGGCGGATAAAAAAACGGCTGAGAAGAAAGGTGATAAAAAAGCGAAAAAGCCATCGGCAAAAACGCTTAAAATCGCTGCCGCCACCAAAGCTAAACGCGCGGCGAAAAAGAACGTCGCACAATAACAGCCATAAACTGTAAGTCGGGCAACCGTCATGTTGCCCGGCGTTACGCACAAACTATTAACGAGTACATTCATGAGTGAAATGATTTACGGCATCCACGCGGTGCAGGCTCTGCTGGAACGTGCGCCTGAGCGCTTCCAGGACGTCTTTATTCTCAAAGGCCGTGAAGATAAACGCCTGCTGCCGCTGATCCATGCCCTGGAAGCGCAGGGCGTTGTCATTCAGTTGGCTAACCGCCAGTTCCTGGATGAGAAAAGCGAGGGTGCGGTACATCAAGGGATTATTGCGCGCGTGAAGCCGGGTCGTCAGTATCAGGAGAACGATCTGCCGGATCTGATTGCCGCGCTCGATCAGCCGTTCTTTTTGATCCTCGATGGCGTCACCGATCCGCATAACCTGGGCGCATGCCTGCGTAGCGCGGATGCCGCTGGTGTACATGCGGTTATCGTACCGAAGGATCGCTCTGCACAGTTGAATGCGACGGCGAAAAAAGTGGCCTGTGGCGCAGCAGAAAGCGTGCCGCTGATCCGCGTAACTAACCTGGCGCGCACGATGCGTATGCTGCAGGAAGAGAATATCTGGATCGTCGGCACCGCTGGCGAAGCCGACCATACTCTCTATCAGAGCAAAATGACCGGACGTCTGGCGCTGGTCATGGGGGCGGAAGGTGAAGGTATGCGTCGTCTGACCCGCGAACATTGTGACGAACTGATCAGTATCCCGATGGCAGGGAGCGTTTCGTCGCTAAACGTTTCAGTCGCGACCGGCATCTGCCTGTTTGAGGCCGTTCGTCAGCGCGGCTAATTCATTCTCACTTTCTCTCAAGCCATCCCCTGGGATGGCTTTTTTGTGACCTTCATCCCAGGCACTCTCTTGTCTGGCTGGCCATACTTAAGGCCACGGCCATTGACGGAGGGAGACACAATGCACTGGCAAACGCATACCGTTTTTAACCAACCTGTACCGCTCAATAACAGTAACTTATACCTGTCCGATGGCGCCCTGTGTGAAGCGGTTATCCGCGAAGGGGCTGGCTGGGACAGCGATCTGTTGGCGAGTATTGGCCAGCAGCTAGGCACCGCAGAGTCGCTCGAACTGGGTCGCCTGGCAAATGCTTTTCCACCCGAACTTTTGCGTTACGACCCGCAGGGGCAGCGACTGGACGATGTGCGTTTCCATCCTGCCTGGCATTTACTAATGCAGGGACTGTGCGCCAACCGCGTGCATAACCTTGCCTGGGAAGACGAAGCGCGGCAGGGAACATTTGTTGCCCGTGCGGCGCGTTTCATGCTGCATGCGCAGGTGGAAGCCGGCACTTTGTGTCCGGTGACCATGACCTTTGCCGCCACGCCGCTGTTACTGCAGATGCTACCTTCACAATTTCACAACTGGTTTACGCCGCTGCTAAGCGACCGTTATGACTCGCATTTACTGCCGGGTGGGCAAAAACGTGGGCTGCTGATCGGCATGGGAATGACCGAGAAACAGGGGGGTTCAGATGTGCTGAGCAATACCACCCAAGCGGAACGTCTCGCAGACGGCTCGTATCGGTTGGTGGGACATAAGTGGTTTTTCTCCGTGCCGCAAAGTGATGCTCATTTGGTGCTGGCACAGGCAAAAGGAGGATTATCCTGCTTTTTTGTACCGCGATTTTTACCCGATGGACGGCGTAATGCCATCCGTCTGGAACGCCTGAAAGATAAGTTAGGCAATCGCTCCAATGCCAGCTGTGAGGTTGAGTTCCAGGATGCCATTGGCTGGTTGCTGGGCGAAGAAGGAGAAGGTATACGGCATATCCTGAAAATGGGCGGTATGACGCGTTTTGACTGCGCGCTCGGCAGCCATAGCATGATGCGACGTGCCTTTTCCGTGGCGATTTATCATGCGCACCAACGACAGGTATTTGGCAAGCCATTGATTGAACAGCCGATGATGCGCCAGGTCTTAAGCCGAATGGCGCTCCAGTTGGAAGGCCAGACCGCGTTACTGTTTCGGCTGGCACGGGCCTGGGACCGCCGCGCTGATGCCAAAGAAGCGTTGTGGGCTCGGTTGTTTACGCCAGCGGCGAAATATTCTGTCTGCAAAAGCGGGATGCCGTTTGTCGCTGAGGCGATGGAAGTATTGGGTGGAGCTGGCTACTGCGAGGAGAGTGAGTTGCCACGTTTGTACCGTGAGATGCCGGTAAACAGTATCTGGGAAGGCTCCGGCAACATTATGTGCCTTGATGTATTGCGGGTGCTGACAAAACAACCCGGTATTTACGATATGCTCAGTGAAGCCTTTGCCGAGGTCAAAGGCCAGGATCGTCATTACGATCGGATGGTTCGTCAGTTGCAGCAACACCTGCGTAAACCCAGTGAAGAATTGGGCCGGGAGATTACGCAGCAGCTTTTCCTGCTTGGTTGCGGGGCGCAAATGTTGCGCTATGCCTCTCCGCCAGTGGCGCAGGCCTGGTGTCAGATGATGTTGGATACGCGTGGTGGACGACGAGTGTCTGAACAGGTACAGAACGATCTGTTGCTACGGGCAACGGGAGGATTACGGTAATAATATGCCTGATGGCGACGCTGGCGCGTCTTATCATGATGCCTACGTTAACGTAGGCCGGATAAGTTTACGCCATCCGGCAATCTGTTACGCATAGAGTATGGCCTGGACGCGCCAGTTATCGGGTTGTTGATCTTCGTACATTTGAATGATCCGATACCATGAGGCACCTTGTTCATCCGCTTTTAACGCAACGACACGTTCTACATCCTGCGGATTTCCTGCAATGTTACTGACGGATATCAGCCCTATTTCGTTCAGGCCGGTAACACAGTCAGCACTGGCGAACTCGGCAGACTGCGCCGTAGTACCTACCAGTCCGGTAGAAAGCAGCAGTGAGGATAAGGCTAGTGATTGTTTCATCGTCAGCTCCATTATTCGTACCCCTACACACGGCAGGGCATTCCATCGCGATAATAAACCTCAAGCTTCCTGCTGTTGGTTTATTGTGCACAGGTAAACGCATAGGGGCGCAAAGCAATGTAAAGCTGACTAAATTTCAAACCAATGTTATTTACGATACAAAATCGCCTGTGAATACCATTGGCCTGTCACAATGGTCTCATCGACTAATAAGACCACGTAATAATCAGCCTTCGCCGCGACGGCTTTATCGCGGATTTCTGCCAGCGCATCATCCGGAGAACCTCTTACCAACGCGCTAACCGTCCCTATTCGCTGTAACCCATTACTCTGGTTACGGCGGATCTCCTGCGGGTGGTCGGCAACGGGCGGTGCGGGTTGCGGCGTTCCCTGTAGTACGCTACAGGCGCTTAAAAATAAAACCAGCACCAAAGAGGCAAACCGACGCATAACTCTATCTCGTTTCCTGATAGCCATAGTGTAGTGCCTTATTAATTTCCCTTTAGGGGGAATGTTCCCGAATTGTTATCTCTCACGCGATTTTCGAATGAAAATGTTGCGAAAGCGTAACCCAGTTCTCAACATTATGAATCATTGTCGAACACATTCGCTTGCGTTAAGTATTGCTGCATGGCATACCAGAAAGAAAGAGGCGACAAATGATCGAAATTGAAACACGACAGTTGGCGGGTATTCCTGTTCTGCACGCCGTTCCGGCTGGTAAACGCGACTGTTCACTCCCCTGTATTATTTTCTATCACGGATTTACATCTTCCAGCCTGGTCTACAGCTATTTTGCCGTTGCTCTGGCTCAGGCCGGGTTCCGGGTAGTAATGCCAGATGCGCCAGACCATGGTGCCCGCTTCAAGGGGGACGCACAGGGGCGTATGTACCGCTTTTGGCATATCTTGCAGCAAAACATGCAAGAATTTTCGACGTTACGTGCGGCGCTGGTGGCGGAAAATTGGCTGTCAGATGAACGTCTTGCTGTAGGCGGGGCGTCAATGGGAGGAATGACGGCCCTGGGCATTATGGCCCGTCATCCTGAGGTTAAATGTGTAGCCAGCCTGATGGGTTCGGGCTACTTTACCCGTCTTGCGCAGACGCTTTTTCCGCCTTTATTGGTCCAGACGCCAGAACAGCAGGCTGAGTTTGATGCCCTCATCGCGCCGCTGGCCGAATGGGAAGTGACGCACCAGTTGCCACGCCTGGCCGACAGACCGTTGCTGCTGTGGCATGGGCAGGAAGATGATGTGGTACCGGCCGTTGAAACCTTCCGCTTACAGCAGGCGCTGATTCAGGCAGGTCTGGACAATAATCTGACCTGCCTGTGGGAAGCAGGCGTACGCCACCGCATTACGCCAGAAGCGCTGGCTGCGACGGCGGCGTTTTTCCGCCAGCACCTTTAAACGCGCATAATGCTTACGCCCTGAGTTTCGAGCTGTTGCAGGATCTCAGGGTTCGCATTTTTGCCGGTAATCAGCATATCGATTTGATCGGCGCGGCTGAACAGCATCCCCGCGCGTTCACCGACCTTACTGCTATCGACCAACACCACCAGTTTGCCCACCACGTTAAGCATCTTCTGCTCCGCCATCGCGGTTAGCATATCGGTTTTATACAGTCCATCTGCGGTCAAGCCTTTGCCGCTGGTAAACATCCAGTGCCCGGCATATAGGCTATTTTCGCTGCCTTGTGGGCTAAGCGTGATGGATTGGCTCTTGTTGTATTGCCCTCCCATGATGATCACGCTGTCATGCTCCTGGTCGATCAAATAGTTCGCCAGCGGCAGATAATTAGTGATGATCTGCACCGGCTTGCCGCACATTTCACGTCCGAGCAGGAAGGCGGTCGATCCGCAGTTGATCACCACGCTTTCACCGGCATTCACCAGTTGGGATGCCGCTTTGGCAATACGAACCTTTTCATCGTGGTTCTGCGCCTGATGCAGATTCATTGGCGTCCAGCGCGGGCGCTGTTGAGTGATGGCTTCTGCGCCGTTACGAACTTTCTTGAGTTTGCCGCTTTCGTCGAGTTTGTTGATATCCCGGCGGGCTGTGGCGGGTGAAATCCCCAGGCGCTCAATTACGTTCTCAACGGTAACAAAGCCCAACTGCGCCAGCATATCCAGCAATATTTGATGTCTTTGTGCTTCAGTCATGAGCTATTCCGATACAAATTGATTTGAAAAGATGATATTTGAAATAGCCTGGAAATACTAAAGTAAATGGGAAAAAATGCCGGGTTAGGCCCGGCATTTGGTGTGGATCACAAGAAGGATTTAAACGGTAGATCCGGTTCAATCGTGAAACAGTCATCAAAGCCGCGTGGATAGTGATATTCAAAGTTATCTTTATCCAGCGGCCAGGTGAATTTGCCACCGACCTGCCAGATGAATGGCTTAAAGCCATACTTCAGACGATCTTTTTTCATCTCCCATAGCACACGAATTTCCTGAGGATCGGCCTGGAAGTTTGACCAGATGTCATGATGGAACGGGATGACGACTTTTGTATTCAACGCTTCCGCCATACGCAGCATGTCGGCGCTGGTCATCTTGTCGGTAATGCCACGCGGGTTTTCGCCATAGGAGCCGAGCGCGACGTCGATCTGATGCTCGTTGCCGTGTTTTGCATAATAGTTGGAGTAGTGGGAGTCGCCGCTGTGATACAGCGTGCCGCCCGGCGTTTTGAACAGATAGTTAACGGCGCGCGCGTCCATACCGTCTGGCAGCACCCCCGCCGCTTTCTGATCGGCGGGGAGAGTGATCAGTGCGGTACGATCAAAAGCATCAAGCGCATGAATTTCAATATCTTTCACTTTAACCACATCGCCGGGTTTTACCACGATGCAGCGATCTTTCGGCACGCCCCAGCCGACCCACAGATCCACACAGGTTTGCGGTCCAATAAACGGCACGTCGTCCGCGCAGTTCTGCATGACCGCAGCCGCGACATTTACGTCGATGTGATCGTTATGATCGTGCGTAGCCAGCACCGCATCGATCTGGCGAATGGCAAACGGATCAAGCACAAATGGCGTGGTACGCAGGTTTGGCTGCAGTTTCTTTACGCCCGCCATGCGCTGCATCTGGTGACCGGTTTTCATCAGCGGATTACCGTGACTTTGTTTACCTGTTCCGCACCAGAAATCGACGCAGACGTTAGTCCCGCCTTCCGACTTTAGCCAAATTCCGGTACAGCCAAGCCACCACATAGCAAAGGTGCCAGGTGCGACCTGTTCCTGTTCGATCTCTTCATTCAGCCAGCTTCCCCACTCCGGGAATGTGCTCAGAATCCATGATTCGCGCGTGATGCTTTTTACTTTACTCATCGCATTTACCTTCATGTTGGTTCAAGTTGAATCAAATTATGATTTGTTTTGATTGATACTGACATCAATTTATCAAGAAGGCAATGCGTGGATTTTTCTGATTCCGCAGTAAAGCGCCTATAACTCACAACGTAACGGGATGCTTTGCAAAGATCTATTTTTGTATTCTATTGTTTTTATGAGTTTTATTTTTTTCTCTATGAATAACTAATAAAACCCTGGCATTGGTAAGAGATTTATTTGCGTACTCCATCACATTTAATCAAATTCAATCTTGTTGTGATTACTTTTGAAAATTAGAGTGGAGGCACAACATCCTGAGCATCTGTAATGAATGTTCAGCAACTTTGTCTACTGGAGATCGTTATGGAGATCCTCTACAACATCTTTACCGTCTTTTTTAATCAGGTCATGACCAACGCGCCGTTGCTGTTGGGTATTGTGACCTGCCTCGGCTACATCCTGTTGCGCAAAAGCGTCAGCGTTATTATCAAAGGCACGATCAAAACGATTATCGGTTTTATGTTGCTGCAGGCGGGATCGGGCATTCTGACCAGCACGTTTAAGCCGGTAGTGGCGAAGATGTCCGAGGTGTACGGTATCAATGGTGCGATTTCCGATACCTATGCCTCCATGATGGCAACCATCGAACGAATGGGGGATGCCTACAGTTGGGTAGGGTACGCCGTATTGTTGGCGCTGGCGCTGAACATTTGTTACGTACTGCTACGGCGTATTACCGGCATTCGCACCATCATGCTCACCGGGCACATCATGTTCCAGCAGGCGGGCTTGATTGCGGTCTCTTTCTATATCTTCGGCTACTCCATGTGGACCACCATTATCTGCACGGCGGTGCTGGTGTCGCTCTACTGGGGGATTACCTCCAATATGATGTACAAGCCGACACAGGAAGTGACCGACGGCTGCGGTTTTTCCATCGGTCACCAGCAGCAGTTCGCTTCATGGATTGCCTACAAAGTCGCGCCTTATCTGGGTAAAAAAGAGGAGAGCGTAGAAGATCTCAAACTGCCTGGCTGGCTGAATATCTTCCATGACAACATCGTTTCCACCGCGATTGTCATGACCATTTTCTTCGGGGCGATCCTGCTCTCTTTCGGCATTGATGTGGTTCAGGCAATGGCGGGGAAAACGCACTGGACAGTGTACATCCTGCAGACCGGTTTTTCGTTTGCCGTCGCGATCTTCATCATCACCCAGGGCGTACGTATGTTCGTCGCCGAACTTTCAGAAGCGTTCAACGGTATCTCACAGCGTCTGATTCCCGGTGCGGTATTGGCGATTGACTGTGCGGCGATATACAGCTTTGCTCCCAACGCGGTGGTGTGGGGCTTCATGTGGGGCACCATCGGCCAACTGATTGCGGTAGGCATCCTTGTGGGCTGCGGCTCCTCCATTCTGATAATCCCCGGCTTTATCCCGATGTTTTTCTCCAATGCCACTATCGGCGTGTTTGCTAATCACTTTGGCGGCTGGCGCGCGGCGCTCAAGATTTGTCTGGTGATGGGGATGATTGAAATCTTTGGCTGCGTCTGGGCGGTGAAACTCACCGGTATGAGCGCCTGGATGGGGATGGCGGACTGGTCAATTCTGGCGCCGCCGATGATGCAGGGCTTTGCCTCCATCGGCATCGTGTTTATGGCCGTCATTATTCTGATTGCACTGGCTTATATGTTTTTCGCAGGACGCACGTTGCGCGCTGAGGAAGACGCAGAAAAACAACTGGCAGAACACTCTGCTTAATAAGGAGTTCCGATTATGACCGTACGTATTCTGGCTGTGTGTGGCAATGGGCAGGGCAGTTCCATGATCATGAAGATGAAAGTGGACCAGTTTTTAACCCAGTCAAATATTGACCATACGGTGAACAGCTGCGCAGTGGGTGAGTACAAAAGTGAACTGAACGGCGCGGATATCATCATCGCCTCTACCCATATTGCCGGTGAAATTACCGTAACCGGCAATAAATATGTTGTTGGCGTACGCAACATGCTGTCGCCCGCCGATTTTGGACCAAAACTGCTGGAAGTGATCAAAGCGCATTTCCCACAGGACGTGAAGTAAGGACACGGCATATGAAATTACGTGATTCGCTGGCAGACAATAACGCCATCCTGCTACAGGCCGAGGCCAACACCTGGCAGGAAGCGGTAAAACTGGGCGTCGATTTGCTGGTTAAGGCTGACGTGGTTGAACCGCGCTACTACCAGGCCATTCTTGATGGCGTAGAACAGTTTGGTCCGTACTTCGTCATTGCGCCAGGACTGGCGATGCCGCACGGTCGCCCGGAAGAAGGGGTGAAGAAGACCGGCTTTGCGCTGGTGACGCTGAAAACCCCGCTGGTGTTTAACCACGAAGATAACGATCCGGTAGACATTCTAATCACGATGGCGGCGGTCGACGCTAATACGCATCAGGAAGTGGGCATCATGCAGATCGTGAATCTGTTTGACGATGAAGCCAATTTCGACCGTTTACGTGCCTGCCGCACCGCGCAGGAAGTGCTGGATTTAATTGATAACGCCACTGCGGCGGCTGTTTAAAAGGATACCGAAATGTCATTACCTATGTTGCAGGTTGCGCTGGATAACCAATCAATGTCTTCTGCGTATGAAACAACGCGTCTGATCGCCGAAGAGGTCGATATTATTGAGGTGGGCACCATTCTTTGTGTTGCCGAGGGCGTACGTGCCGTACGTGACCTGAAGGCGCTCTATCCGCATAAAATTGTGCTGGCGGACGCCAAAATCGCCGATGCGGGTAAAATCCTCTCCCGCATGTGTTTCGAGGCCAACGCTGATTGGGTCACCGTTATCTGCTGTGCGGATATCAATACCACCAAAGGTGCGCTCGAGGTGGCGAAAGAATTTAACGGCGACGTACAGATTGAACTGACCGGTTACTGGACCTGGGAACAGGCTCAGGAGTGGCGTGACGCGGGTATCGGGCAGGTTGTCTATCATCGCAGTCGTGATGCGCAGGCCGCAGGTGTGGCGTGGGGAGAGGCGGATATCAGTGCCATCAAACGCCTGTCTGATATGGGCTTTAAAGTCACCGTAACCGGCGGCCTGGCGCTGGAGGATCTGCCGCTGTTCCAGGGGATCCCGATTCACGTGTTTATCGCTGGTCGCAGTATTCGTGATGCCGCTTCGCCGGTTGAGGCAGCGCGTCAGTTCAAACGTTCCATCGCCCAGTTGTGGGGCTAAGGAGCGACTATGTTGTCGAAACAGGTCCCGCTCGGTATTTATGAAAAAGCGCTCCCCGGAGGGGAGTGCTGGCTGGATCGCTTGTGGCTGGCGAAAGAGTTGGGTTTTGACTTTGTCGAAATGTCGGTTGATGAAACCGATGCCCGCCTTGCGCGCCTTGACTGGAGCCGCGAGCAGCGTCTGGCGCTGGTGACTGCCATCGCTGAAACGGGAGTACGCGTACCTTCTATGTGCCTGAGCGCTCACCGCCGTTTCCCGCTGGGGAGCGAAGATGATGCGGTGCGCGATCAGGGACTGGAGATTATGCGGAAAGCCATTCAGTTTGCGCAGGATATTGGGATTCGCGTGATTCAACTGGCGGGCTATGACGTCTATTACCAGCAGGCCAACAACGAAACGCGTCGTCGATTTCGCGATGGGCTAAAAGAGAGCGTTGAAATGGCGAGTCGCGCGCAGGTGACGCTGGCGATGGAAATCATGGATTATCCGCTGATGAATTCGATCAGTAAGGCGCTGGGTTATGCCCACTATCTCAATAACCCGTGGTTCCAGCTGTATCCCGATATTGGCAATTTGTCAGCGTGGGATAACGACGTACAGATGGAGCTACAGGCTGGAATAGGCCATATCGTGGCTGTCCACGTGAAGGACACCAAACCCGGCGTGTTCAAAAATGTGCCGTTTGGTGAAGGTGTTGTCGATTTTGAACGTTGTTTTACGACTCTTAAACAGAGTGGGTATTGCGGGCCATACCTGATTGAGATGTGGAGTGAAACGACGGACGATCCGGCGCGTGAGGTGGCGAAGGCGCGCGATTGGGTGAAAGCGCGGATGGCCAGCGCAGGTCTGGTGGAGGCGGTGTAATGCAAAAACTTAAACAGCAGGTTTTTGAGGCCAATATGGATCTGCCGCGTTACGGGCTGGTGACGTTTACCTGGGGTAACGTCAGCGCCATCGACCGCGAGCGGGGGCTGGTGGTGATTAAGCCCAGCGGCGTCGACTATCAAACGATGCAGGTTGGCGACATGGTGATCGTGGATTTGGATGGCAACGTGGTGGAAGGACGCTATCGTCCTTCTTCCGATACAGCCACCCATCTGGCGCTGTATCGCCGCTATTTATCTCTTGGCGGCGTGGTGCACACCCACTCAACTCACGCGACGGCATGGGCGCAGGCAGGGCGAGCAATTCCGGCACTCGGTACGACGCATGTGGATTACTTTTTTGGTGATATCCCCTGTACGCGGGCGTTAACTGAAGCAGAGGTTCAGGGCGAGTATGAGCTGAATACCGGCAAGGTGATTATCGAAACGCTGGGGAGCGCGGAGCCTTTGCATACGCCCGGCGTGGTGGTGTATCAGCATGGCCCGTTTGCCTGGGGTAAAGATGCTCACGACGCGGTACACAACGCTGTGGTGATGGAAGAGGTCGCAAAAATGGCATGGATTGCGCGTGGCATTAATCCGGCCCTCAGCCCCATCGACAGTTATCTGATGAATAAACACTTCATGCGTAAGCACGGTCCAAACGCCTACTACGGACAGAAGTAACGTCTTTGCCCCGGACAACGTGCATCTGCGGATGTGCGTCACCGATCTGTTCGGGGCAATCTTCAGCGTTGCTGGTAAGCCGCTGGTGTAAATCGCATTCCTGCTAAAACTATCGCACAAATGACAGCTCCAGCGTAAAACGTCGAGGCTGCGCCCAACGTTTCCCACAGAATGCCCGCGCCGGTACTGGCTAACAGCAGGGCGATGCCACTGATCAGATTAAACATACCGAAGGCCGTACCGCGTAGTTCTGCTGGCGCGGTATGCGCAATCATGGCAGCCAGCAACCCTTGCGTCATGCCCATATGAATTCCCCACAGTCCCACGCCTATTAGTAACGTGCTCCAGTGGTGACTCAGCGCCAGAGTGATATCCGCCGCGATCAGGACCAGCAGGCCTGCCTGTAACATGCGGGTATGGTTCATGCTGTCAGACATTTTACCAAAAGGATAAGCCGACAGACTGTAGACCAGATTCATGGCGACCATCACCAGCGGAATGGCAAACAGCGGAATATCCATTTGATATGCGCGCAACACGAGAAACGCTTCGCTAAAGCGGGCGAGCGTGAAGAGCGCGCCCAGTCCCACGACCCACCAGTAGGCTGCGCTCAGCTTTTGCAGGTTTTCCCGTCGTAACGGATTGGTGCGTTTATCAGTGACGGGGGTTTTCGGTTCACTCAGGCCAAACCATAGCAGGGCAATAGAGAGCACTCCAGGGATGACGGCAACCCAGAAGATAGTGTGAAAATCGTTGTTCCATAGCAGCATTAGCCCGACGGCGAGCAGGGGCCCCAGAAATGCGCCAACGGTATCCAAAGATTGGCGCAGGCCATAGGCGGCACCGCGGATCTCGGACGGGGTGACATCCGCGACTAACGCATCCCTGGGGGCGCCGCGAATACCTTTACCCACACGATCAATCATGCGAGCGCTGAGTACCATGCCTGATGAGCCCGCCATCGCGAACAGGGGCTTACTCAGTGCCCCCAAACCATAACCGAGCATCGCCAGACCTTTGCGCTTTCCCAGATAATCACTGAGGACGCCGGAAAAAACCTTAATGATCAGCGCGGTGGCTTCAGCTAATCCTTCAATCAGGCCAATGATAATGACTCTGGCTCCCAGCGTGGTTGCCATAAACAACGGCAGCAGGCTATGGATCATTTCGGAGGAGACATCCATGAGCAGACTCACGCCGCCCAGCACCCAAACGCCTTTTGGTATGCGGTTCAGCGTCGCATAGCGTGCAAACATGGTTTTGCTCCAGAGAATCAGTTCGGTAATGCTTTATTTAATCAGTAAATGATGACCAGGATAAGATACAAAGAAAAATAATTCTCATTTACCTGATGTGCAAAAAAAAGCCCCCGGTGAAGGGGGCAAGTCAAACGGTGGCAATGTTCTCGTTGGTTGTTTGCGGGTAGTTAGCGATAAATATCTGCACTGGCGTGCATATTTCCGTTACTACCGGGTTCCCTGGTGAGGAGCACGTGGTAGTAGTTTGCGCCTTGCGCATCGGTCTCTTCATTCAGGGCCTGAGTGGCTTCACTTTCAGTGGCGAAGTTATGATTTATGTAAATAACGCCTAAGCTCTGCACATCATCCATATTCCTGGCCTGATGATTGTCAATTTTGATGGCTGCCGTTGCATTTGCACTGAGCAAAAGCACAGCCAGAAGGGTCAAAACACGGGCTCGCATATGTACCTCCTCGACTGCGGTCTCTGGTTGCCTCTCTCCTGTGAGTGATTAGCTTCTGATGTAATTTTAACCGCTACCGGCGCAGGCGTTAGCGACCATTTCTGATGCAGTTGTTCAAAAAATTACCGCATGCCCGCCTTTTCTTTTATTTACAAGTAACTGATAGATATCGCTGCGTTAAAAAATACCTGTCTTTCGCGCACAAACTCTTACCAAATCGTCAATTTAAACAGATGGGTACCCCGTTTATAGTGAGCCGTATAATTAATATAACTTTATGATAATAAGGCAAAAACTTATGGATACTTCATTCATGGATTTCAGCTACTTCGTGATTATGTTTATGGTCGCGCTGGTGGCTGGCTTTATTAACGTGGTGTCGGGCGGCGGTGGATTTCTCTCTATTGGCGCACTGTTAATTTCTGGTTTACCCCCGGCGAACGCGCTGGCAACCAATAAAATTCAGGCGCTGGGCAGTTCGCTGACATCCGGTATTTACTTTTTACGCCGGGGACATATCAACGTGCAGGAGCACAAGTATGTGTTCCTGTCTGCTTTTATCGGCTCAGCGTTAGGCACGACGCTCATTCAGTTCATTGAACCGGAAGTGTTGAAAAAACTGCTTCCGGTACTGATTATCGCCGTCGCCATCTACTTTATTGCTGCTCCCAACCTCAGCGAACCGAAAAGAAAGCAGCAGGTCTCCCTGTTTTTCTTTTCACTGATCTGCGGCGGCTGCATTGGCTTTTATGATGGATTTCTTGGCGCTGGTGCGGGCTCCTTTTATACGCTCTGCTATATCCTGTTGTGGGGATACAGCATCGATAAGGCGCAAATTCACTCGAATTTTATTAACCTTGCATCGAACATCGCCTCGATTTTGTTCTTCATTTTCGGTGGCAAAATGATCTGGTCGCTGGGGCTGGTGATGTTTGCCGGGCAATCGCTCGGCGCGCGTCTTGGCGCAACGGTGGTACTGACGCGCGGGAAGAAAGTTATCCGGCCGATGATTGTCATTGTCTCTATTTGCATCAGCGTCAAAATGCTGCTGGATATGTATTAATAGCGGCATGGTAAATAATCGTACAAGCACCTTGAGTTTACCGGCTGACCCCAGTATTATGACGCGTCATTTTTCAGCCG
Organism: Citrobacter freundii complex sp. 2025EL-00176; assembly: GCF_053309355.1. Classification (NCBI taxonomy): domain Bacteria; kingdom Pseudomonadati; phylum Pseudomonadota; class Gammaproteobacteria; order Enterobacterales; family Enterobacteriaceae; genus Citrobacter; species Citrobacter freundii complex sp. 2025EL-00176. The sequence continues at coordinate 42,562 of NZ_JBRYHT010000007.1, forward strand.
ACCTTTAACACGTTCCTTGCCTCCATGGGCCTCGGCTGACCCAGACAGGAGGCTGAATAATCCGTAAGGAGCAATTCGATGCGTCATTACGAAATCGTTTTTATGGTCCATCCTGACCAGAGCGAACAGGTTCCGGGTATGATCGAACGCTACACTGCTGCCATCACTGGTGCAGAAGGCACGATCCACCGTCTGGAAGACTGGGGCCGCCGTCAGCTGGCTTACCCGATCAACAAACTGCACAAAGCTCACTACGTTCTGATGAACGTTGAAGCGCCGCAGGAAGTGATCGATGAGCTGGAAACTACCTTCCGCTTCAACGATGCCGTTATCCGCAGCATGGTTATGCGTACTAAACACGCTGTTACCGAAGCATCTCCGATGGTTAAAGCGAAAGACGAGCGCCGTGAGCGTCGCGATGATTTCGCAAACGAAACCGCAGATGATGCTGAAGCTGGGGATTCTGAAGAGTAATTTCTGATGACCAACCGTCTGGCGTTGTCCGGCACCGTGTGCAGGGCCCCCCTTCGAAAGGTCAGTCCATCAGGAATTCCTCATTGCCAGTTCGTGCTTGAGCATCGTTCTGTGCAGGAGGAAGCCGGGTTTCACCGGCAGGCGTGGTGCCAAATGCCCGTTATTGTTAGCGGACACGAAAACCAGGCCATTACTCACAGTATAACGGTCGGTAGCGCAGTAACCGTTCAGGGGTTCATCTCTTGCCATAAGGCAAAGAACGGCCTGAGCAAAATGGTTCTGCATGCCGAGCAGATTGAATTGATAGATTCTGGAGACTAGCCATATGGCACGTTATTTCCGTCGTCGCAAGTTCTGCCGTTTCACCGCGGAAGGCGTTCAAGAGATCGACTATAAAGATATCGCTACGCTGAAAAACTACATCACCGAAAGCGGTAAGATTGTCCCAAGCCGTATCACCGGTACCCGTGCAAAATACCAGCGTCAGCTGGCTCGCGCTATCAAACGCGCTCGCTACCTGTCCCTGCTGCCGTACACTGATCGTCATCAGTAATCGGTCACGGTCCATTAATACGACTTTGAGAGGATAAGGTAATGCAAGTTATTCTGCTTGATAAAGTAGCAAACCTGGGTAGCCTGGGTGATCAGGTTAACGTTAAAGCGGGCTATGCTCGTAACTTCCTGGTACCACAGGGTAAAGCTGTTCCTGCTACCAAGAAAAACGTTGAATTTTTCGAAGCGCGTCGCGCTGAGCTGGAAGCTAAACTGGCTGACGTACTGTCCGCTGCTGAAGCTCGTGCTGAGAAAATCAACGCACTGGAAACCGTAACCATCGCGTCTAAAGCTGGCGACGAAGGTAAACTGTTCGGTTCCATCGGTACTCGCGACATCGCTGACGCTGTAACTGCAGCTGGCGTTGAAGTAGCTAAGAGCGAAGTTCGTCTGCCGAACGGCGTTCTGCGTACCACTGGCGAGCACGAAGTGAGCTTCCAGGTTCACAGCGAAGTGTTTGCTAAGCTGACTGTAAACGTAGTTGCAGAATAAGTTTTTATTCTGATAACCGCGTAAAAGCGCCGGCCCTGTGCCGGCGTTTTGCTTTTCTGTTCCCCGCTTTTCTCTCTGGCTATTCTTTGTCCTTTTCGGGATAATCACAAAAATAAAACATTATTTCAAAGTGGTGATGGAATGGAACCAACGCACCAACCTCTGTTTGCGCGTAAAAATGTTGTCTACCTGAGTGCGGCGTTCTGCTGTCTGCTGTGGGGAAGTGCCTATCCGGCGATCAAAAGCGGATATGAAATCTTCCAGATTGCCACGGATGACATCCCCTCGAAAATTGTCTTTGCCGGCTATCGCTTCCTGTTTGCGGGATTATTGCTGCTCCTGCTGGCGGTGGCACAGCGTAAACCGATTGGCCGGTTAAGTCCGCGTCAGTACGGTCAGCTCACGCTGTTGGGGCTGACGCAGACTTCGCTGCAATATATTTTCTTTTATATTGGCCTGGCTTTCACCACGGGGGTGAAAGGATCCATCATGAACGCGACAGGCACGTTCTTCAGCGTGCTGCTGGCGCATTTTATCTATCAGAACGATAAACTCAGCTACAACAAGGCGCTGGGCTGTATCCTGGGTTTTACCGGCGTGATGGTGGTGAACTTTAGTAGTGGGCTGGATTTTAGCTTCAGCCTGTTAGGAGACGGCTCGGTGGTGATGGCGGCCTTTATTCTCTCTGCCGCCACGTTATACGGCAAACGCATTTCTCAAACGGTCGACCCAACGGTAATGACGGGTTATCAGTTGGGGGTAGGCGGTCTGGCGCTGGTAATCGGCGGTTATGCTTTTGGCGGGACGCTGACCGTACACGGCGCGTCTTCGGTGGCGATTCTGGGCTACCTGACGTTGCTCTCTTCGGTGGCATTTGCCTTGTGGAGTATTTTGCTCAAGCACAACCGCGTTGGGATGATTGCGCCGTTTAACTTCCTGATCCCAGTTTCAGGTGCAGTACTGTCGGCGATTTTCCTCGGCGAAAATATTCTCGAATGGAAATATGCGGTAGCGTTAGTGCTGGTCTGTTCGGGGATCTGGTGGGTGAACAAGGTGAAACGCTAACGCTTCACCTTGCTGCCTGATGGCACTGCGCTTATCAGTCCTGCGCGTGCTGGCTAACGGGCGCGAATAAAACTGCCGTTAGGCTGGCGGGTAAACAGGACCTGCTGGCCATTTCCGGTATCAATGGTTAATCCTGTCACTACGCCATTGGCGTTCTGCCTGATCTGCACCATCTGTCCGTCTTTCAGATTGCTCAGCGGTTTTCCGGCACCTTCTACCTGCGCCATGGCGTACACATCGGTTGGCGGGAGATTGTGGTCACGGAATACCTGGGCCAGCGTTTTGCCCGAATCTACGCGGTAGGAACGCCACTGCTGGTCAATCCCGCTATCCGGCTGGAAAGGTTGCGTCTGCGGCTGTGATTGCTGGGCCTGTGGCTGTGCGTCTGGTTCCCCTTCCTGGATGGGCTCCGGCGCTACCGGCGCGACCTGGCCAGGATCGTTTTGCGGGGTGACCAGCTGTGCCTGAAGCTGGGCCTCTGTCGGCGGCTGTGACTGCGACTGCAAATCCAACTGAGCAGTACGCGCGACCACTGGTGCATCGCTGGTGTCGCTGGAAGGGAGCAGGAAACCTATCACCAGCACGATAGCCGCAGCAATAATGCCACGGCGGTGCATCGGCGGCAGCGGGTCCATAATGCGAAAATTGTCCGGTGCATGCCAGATTTTCGCCAGGGTTGGTTTTAATTCAAAGCGCCCGGGCATGGCTTTCCTCCTGCTCCGCGTCTCGTTCCTCAGTCATAGAGTATAGATCGCTAACTCTATGATACTTGTTCGGGTACCCGCTTTCGTGACATTCATGCGGACAATAGTCATTGTTTCTTTTTCCTCGCGATTTGTCATCAGTTCCCGAGACAAAGTTTTACCGGATGCGGCATGGCTGATATGCTGCCCGCTACTTTACATCCGATGAAAGGAAATATGATGGCTACCCCGACTTTTGACACTATCGAAGCGCAAGCAAGCTACGGCATTGGTTTGCAGGTAGGACAGCAGCTGAGCGAATCCGGTCTGGAAGGGCTGTTACCTGAAGCGCTGGTAGCGGGTATCGCTGACGCGCTGGAAGGCAAGCATCCGGCAGTGCCTGTTGATGTTGTGCATCGCGCACTGCGTGAAATCCACGAACGTGCTGATGCCGTTCGTCGCGAGCGTTTCCAGGCGATGGCCGCTGATGGCGTTAAATATCTGGAAGAAAACCGTGAGAAAGAGGGTGTGAACAGCACTGAATCCGGTTTGCAGTTCCGTGTTCTGACTCAGGGCGAAGGCGCTATCCCGGCACGCACCGACCGCGTTCGCGTGCACTACACCGGTAAACTGATCGACGGTACCGTGTTTGACAGCTCTGTCGCACGTGGCGAACCGGCTGAATTCCCGGTTAACGGCGTAATTCCAGGCTGGATTGAAGCGCTGACTCTGATGCCGGTAGGTTCCAAATGGGAACTGACTATTCCTCAGGAACTGGCTTACGGCGAGCGTGGCGCTGGCGCGTCCATTCCTCCGTTCAGCACGCTGGTCTTCGACGTTGAACTGCTTGAGATCCTGTAAGCAGTGACTTCTGTTCCCCCCGAGGCTGGGGGGAGCAAAGAAATAGCGTGAAAAGCTATAGTTACGCCGTTGTCGATATTTTATCTTGCAAATGCCTCACCAGCGTGTATTTTTGTGAGCTGATTCGCGCTATCAGAGTGATATGACACTCACTTTAAACATTAAATTAACATTATATCTAAATCTTAGTATTCATCCCGCCAATTCTTACCTAATATCGATGAGTCCTGCTAACAGGATCGTCGTATCATAGACACACTAAAGGCCGTAGAGCCTGAACAACACAGACAGGTACAGGAAGAAAAAACATGGTAGATCAGGTAAAAGTCGAAGCCGCAGAAGAGGCTTCGTCTGAACAGTCGCTACGGCGCAATCTCACAAACCGTCATATTCAACTTATTGCCATTGGCGGCGCTATCGGTACCGGCCTGTTTATGGGCTCCGGTAAAACCATTAGTCTCGCCGGACCGTCGATCATCTTTGTGTATATGATCATCGGTTTCATGCTGTTTTTCGTGATGCGCGCAATGGGAGAGTTGCTGCTCTCGAATCTGGAGTACAAATCCTTTAGTGATTTTGCCTCCGACCTGCTCGGACCATGGGCCGGGTATTTTACCGGTTGGACTTACTGGTTCTGCTGGGTTGTTACCGGGATGGCAGACGTTGTCGCCATTACGGCGTATGCGCAATTCTGGTTCCCCGAACTCTCAGACTGGGTCGCCTCGCTGGCGGTGATCGTGCTGCTGCTGAGCCTCAACCTCGCCACGGTAAAAATGTTCGGTGAGATGGAGTTCTGGTTTGCGATGATCAAAATCGTTGCCATTATCGGTCTGATTGTCGTCGGCCTGGTGATGGTGCTGACGCACTTCCAGTCGCCTACTGGCGTTCAGGCATCGTTCACGCATCTGTGGAATGACGGTGGCTGGTTCCCGAAAGGGCTGAGCGGCTTCTTTGCCGGCTTCCAGATTGCGGTGTTCGCGTTTGTGGGCATTGAACTGGTGGGGACAACCGCTGCGGAAACCAAAGACCCGGAGAAATCTCTGCCGCGCGCCATTAACTCGATCCCGATCCGTATCATCATGTTCTACGTTTTCGCGCTGATTGTGATTATGTCCGTCACGCCGTGGAGCTCGGTGGTGCCAACCAAGAGCCCATTCGTTGAACTGTTTGTCCTGGTCGGTCTGCCCGCTGCGGCGAGCCTGATCAACTTTGTGGTACTAACTTCTGCCGCCTCTTCCGCAAACAGCGGCGTGTTCTCTACCAGCCGTATGCTGTTTGGTCTGGCGCAGGAAGGCGTGGCGCCGAAAGCGTTTGCCAAACTCTCTAAGCGCGCGGTTCCGGCGAAAGGTTTAACCTTCTCCTGTATCTGCCTGTTGGGCGGCGTGGTGATGCTGTATGTGAATCCGAGCGTGATTGGCGCGTTCACCATGATCACTACCGTGTCGGCGATTCTGTTCATGTTCGTCTGGACCATCATTCTTTGCTCGTACCTGGTGTACCGCAAGCAGCGTCCGCACCTGCATGAAACATCAATCTACAAGATGCCGCTCGGCAAACTGATGTGCTGGGTATGTATGGCGTTCTTCGTCTTCGTACTGGTACTGCTGACGCTGGAAGATGATACCCGCCAGGCGCTGATCGTGACGCCGCTGTGGTTCATCGCGCTGGGTCTGGGCTGGTTGTTTATCGGCAAGAAACGTATGGCAGGTACGCGTTAATCGCTAAGACGTGAGATGTAGGCCGGATAAGGCATTTACGCCGCATCCGGCAATATGCCGCCGGGATTGCCTGATGCGGCTTCGCTTATCAGGCCTATGTTCTGACACAAAAAAGGCCACATAAGCAGTGGCCGAATTCGGACTTCAGGAAGGCGCTCTCGGGCGCCTTTTTTATTCACCTGCGAGGGCACGCGGGAACAATACATTATTTTCCAGACTGATGTGTTCCATCAGGTCGTCGATCATCTCGTTAATGCCGTTATACATAGCTTTCCAGGTGGTGCAGGCTTCTGGCGGTGGCGTCACGTTGTGGGTGATGTGTTTGATCACTTCGACCAGTTCACCGGCATCGTCATGCTCGCTTTCCATCACGCTGATTGGTCCCATCGCCTGGCTACCCATGCCCTGTTTAATCATCGGGAACAGGATCTGCTCTTCCTTCATCATGTGGCTGGACAGTTCTTCATGCAGCATGCTCAGGTTCTTCGCCAGGCCGCGCGGTACGTTCGGTTTGTCTGCGTGAACGCGTTCAACTTTAGTGGCCTGCAGGATCAGCTCCGGCAGCTGTTCGCGGTGTCTGTCGTGATAACGCACGATGATATGGTCGATGATTTCAGCCAGCGCCACGGTACGCCAGTCTTTCTCCAGTGGCTGTTCAGCCAGCTGCGCGAGCTGCGCCTCAATAACGTCTAAATCCAGCTCTTTACGTGCGGCAGCGCGTGCCAGCGTTTGCTTACCGCCGCAGCAGTAATCCATATCGTATTTACGAAACAGGGCCGAAGCGCGAGGAATAGAGAGCGCCAGTTCACCTAAAGGTTGATCGCGATAAGACATTGCCATTACCTCATTCTCAATAATATAAGGTGTATTTTAAATGCAACTTATAGGGAAGGCTATAACCCTTTCGGGGTGGGGTGTTTTGTGATGAGCGTCACGAAAATTTCTTATTTCGTTAAGGTGCTGAATCTTATTGGAAAGGAGAGATACGGCGAAAAAAGCTGCGCCAGAGAATTAAATAAGCGCACGCCGCTGCCGATAGTTAGACCTCAGACAATACCTGCATAATAAAAGGCAACAGATGTTCAAACGAATCAAAGTGATAACCTTACTTATCACCGTGTTACTCGCGCTGGGCGCGATGCAGCTCATCTCCGCAGGCGTCTTTATTGGCGCACTCAATAACGATAAACAGAACTTTAATGTCTCTCAGCTTTCCAGCCAGAACGTGGCTGAATTTACCGATGCGTGGATTAGCCTGAACCAGGCTCGCGTCACGCTCAACCGGGGTATGCTGCGTTTACAGGGAACGATGGCCAGCGAGATCAACGGTGGTCAGTTGAAAGAGCTGGTGAACACGGCAAATCGTCTGCTGGCCGAGTCGAAAGAGCATTACGATAAATATTACGCCCTGCCAGAAACGCCGGGGCTGGATGAGCGTCTGGCCGATCGACTGGAAGAACAGTACGGCATCTATTCTGCGACGCTGACTAAAATGAACGCGCTGCTGGCTGAAGGTAAGCTGGAAGAGATGTTCAAGCAGAATGCTGAGCAAAAACAGACGGCCATGCAGGAAGTGTATCGGGAATGGCGTACCGCGCAAACGGCGTTGGCCAATGCCGGCGTGCAGGACAATGAAAGTGATTACCGCCAGATAATCTGGCTGTTGTCTGCCGTGATGCTGACTGTTGTTACCGTGATTGTCGCCAGTTGGCTGGCGATGCAGCGCGTGTTGCTCAAGCCGCTCCACGAGGTGATGGGACATATTCGCCACATCGCTGCGGGTGATCTGACGCATAGCATCAACGCCGATGGCAGCAATGAAATGGCGCTGCTGGCAAGTAATGTGCGTGACATGCAACAGGCGCTGGCAAATACGGTCAGCGTGGTGCGTGACGGGGCAGATACTATCTACACCGGCGCGGGTGAAATTGCCGCAGGCAGTAACGATCTCTCTTCACGTACCGAGCAGCAGGCCGCCTCTCTGGAAGAGACCGCGGCCAGCATGGAACAACTCACCGCCACCGTGAAGCAGAACGCAGATAACGCGCGTCAGGCGACCAGTCTGGCAAAAAACGCCTCACAGACGGCGCAGAAAGGCGGAGCCGTAGTTGATGGCGTGGTGCATACAATGGATGAGATCGCCACCAGTTCCAGCAAAATCGCGCAAATTACCTCTGTTATCGACGGCATTGCCTTCCAGACCAATATTCTGGCGCTGAACGCGGCGGTAGAAGCGGCGCGTGCGGGCGAGCAGGGACGTGGTTTTGCCGTGGTCGCTGGCGAAGTTCGTACCCTGGCGCAGCGTAGTGCTCAGGCGGCAAAAGAGATTAAGGCGCTGATTGATGACTCGGGTAATCGGGTCAATGCCGGTACGGCGCTGGTGCATGAAGCGGGCGAAACGATGGCGGAGATTGTCAGCGCCGTGACCCGTGTGACCGACATTATGGGCGAAATTGCCTCGGCTTCTGATGAACAGAGCCGGGGTATCGATCAGGTAGGTCAGGCCGTTGCCGAGATGGATCGCGTGACGCAGCAAAACGCCTCGCTGGTGGAGGAGTCCGCTTCCGCCGCCGCCGCGCTTGAAGAGCAGGCAGCACGACTGAACAAGACCGTGGCGGTATTTAAATTGTCGCGCCGGATGGCGGCGTAAACGCCTTATCCGGCCTACATGAGATCGTACAGTCCTTGTAGGCCTGATAAGCGCAGCGCCATCAGGCATCCCCAGAAACCGGCACTACCGCCGGTTTCTGCGGTTTTGACCGCACAGCAATTACCACGCCTATTACCAGCAGCGCAATCCCGCTTAGCGTCAGCAGCGGCGGAAAATCCTGGCGCAGCATAAAGGTATACAACAGACCGGCCAGCGTTTCGAAAACTATCAGCGGGCCGAGAATCACCGTCGGCAGCTTCTGGCTGGCAACGTTCCAGCACAGGGCACCCACCCACGAACACAATACCGCAATGGCTATCATCAGACCGATAAACACATCCGGACGCGGGCCGAAGGGCAGGGCAAAACCTGGCGTTTGCCCATGCAGCCACAGACACGCTGCAATATACCCCAGCAGAGAAACGGGCAGCGTCACCAGCGCCTGAGCCGTCGCCCACATCATTGGGTGCTTATCTGGATTCTCGCGCAGCCAGCGGGCATTACGCAGCGCATACCACGCCCAGCACACCACCGAGACAAGCGCCAGTACAATACCGGAGCCATAACGCCAGCCGCTAAAATCGGGTAATCCCTGATTCAGTTCCGAGATATTCACGCACAGCAGGCCAATGGCAATCAATATCAGCGCAGGCGACAGACGCCACCAGGATAGTTTGCCGTCACGCTGGCTATAGAGCAGGTTGGCGAAGACCGGGATCACCACCGGCAATGTACCAATAATCATCGTTGATACCGGCGCGCCGGTACGCTGGATGGCGCTGGCCAGGCAAACGTAATAAATCAGGTTACCCATCATCGTTAGCGCCAGCGCCGTTATCCAGTCTTTACGCGTCAGTTGGCGCAGACGCGCGCGTCCCAGCCAGGCGATCGGCAACGCGATCAACCCCAGCGCCAGATAGCGTCCCATCGACTGCAACACCGCCGGGTATTCCGGCACGATCAGCGGCCCGACAAAAATTAATCCCCACATCAGCCCTGCCAGTAGGGCGTACAGCACGCCGCTAATCATTGTTAACATCCACATCATTAAACATTGCGTTGAGTGTAGGCAGGGAGAGCACAGCCGTATTGTATGAGATTGCGCATTAGCGCGAATAAACCTGCTTCTGATAACGTACCGGCGTAATGCCGTAGCGATGGGTAAACGCGCGGGTGAGATGCGACTGGTCGGTCAAACCGGTGGCGGCGGCTACCTCTGCGGCGGGCATTCCGTGAGTGAGAAAACCTTTGGCTCGCCACAGGCGAATGGCCATCAGCATTTGGTGCGGCGTAACGTGGAAATGAGATTTAAACTGGCGTTGAAAATGCCAGGGACTCAGTGAGGCCACCCGCGCCAGTTCGTCGAGCGTTATCGGGTGCATGTAATTATCATGCAGATACTCGCGTACCCGTTCAAAGCGATGCGCCCCCTCTGCAGATATTGGCGCATGGCGAGCCAGCGGCTGGAACGTATCGATCAGATCGAGCAACAACCCTTTTTGCGCCAGCGCATCCTCCGTGTTCCACAGGCCATGGATCAGCGAGCAGATCTGCCGCGAGCGCAGCGGATCGTGACGCGTGACGTCATGAAACCACCAGTGGCGGATCCCGGTGACCTCTTCCAGAAGATCGGGCTCAAGGTAGATCATCCGATAGCGCCAGCCGTCGGCGGTTTCGGCTTCGCCAGTATGCAGTTCATCGGGATTCATGGTGACGACAGAATGGGCGGGTGCGACGTACTGCGTACCGCGATAGCGAAAACGTTCGGCTCCGGCTTCTATCGCGCCAATGCCAAACGCTTCATGGGTGTGCGGCTCAAAGGCGTAACGTGATATATGCGCATGATACAGCTCAACGCCCGGCACCTGCGCCAGATGGCGAAAGCGGGCGCTGTCTTTCTCATCAATAAACTGCTCAGGTACACCTTGCACGTTTTCTCTCCCCACGCATCATCCTGTCATTATCAGAGAGGATGCGTGGGGATGCCACCACAATTAACTAATTTTTAACACTTACACGATGCCTTTGACGCTGTCAGCCAACGATGTGGTTGGGCGACCAATCAGTTTGCTCAACGTATGGCTGTCATCGAACAGACCGCCTTTAGAGGCGCCGACATCAGAATCAGCCAGCATGTCCGCCAGACCGGCGGGCAGACCAAAGCCTTTCAGCGCCGCGGCAAAATCAGCTTCGCTCAGGTTCTGATACACCACTTTTTTACCGCTCTGTGTTGCCAGCTCGGCAGCCAACTGGCTTAGGGTCCAGCCTGCGTCGCCCGCCAGTTCGTAGGTTTTACCGGCGTGCCCCTCTTCACTGATGACGCGCGCGGCGGCAGCGGCATAGTCAGCACGGGTTGCCGAGGCGATTTTGCCTTCTCCCGCGGCCCCAATAAAGACGCCGTGTTCCAGTGCCGCCGGCGCGCTGGCGAGATAGTTTTCGGTGTACCAGCCGTTACGCAGCAGCGCGTAGGCGATACCGGATTCAGCCAGCATCTTCTCGGTCGCCACATGCTCATCAGCCAGCCCCAGCGGGGAGGTGTCGGCGTGCAGCAGACTGGTGTAGGCGATAAATTTCACGTGAGCAGCCTTTGCTGCGTTAATCACGTTGCGATGCTGTGGGGCACGTTGTCCCACTTCGCTGGAAGAGATCAGCAGCAGCTTGTCGATACCCTGTAAAGCCGTCGTAAAGGCGGCTTCATCGCTGTAATCCGCCTGACGAACGGTAATGCCCTGCTGGCTAAGCGCCGTCGCTTTAGCGGGATTACGCACGATAGCCACAATCTGGCTGGCAGGAACGGTTTTCAGTAGAGATTCAATAACGTGTTGGCCCAGTTGGCCGGTGGCGCCGGTAATTGCGATCATGGGGTGACTCCTTGGTATTGGTCTTGTGTTTAATCACGCTAACACTTAAACTTACTTTTAGTAAGTACATACAAAAAGGTTAGTATGAAAATGACAGCGTCGACCCTCTCCCAACAATTACGCGACGGCAATTTGTTTGCCGAACAGTGTCCCTCCCGCGAGGTGTTAAAACACGTCACCAGCCGCTGGGGCGTGTTAATTCTGGTGGCGCTGCGCGATGGTACCCACCGCTTTAGCGATTTGCGCCGGAAGATGGGCGGCGTCAGTGAAAAAATGCTGGCGCAATCGCTGCAGGCGCTGGAGCAGGACGGGTTTATCAATCGGGTGTCTTATCCGGTGGTGCCGCCGCACGTGGAATATAGCCTGACGCCGTTGGGTGAGCAGGTGAGCGATAAAGTCGCCGCGCTGGCGGACTGGATAGAACTGAATTTGCCGCAGGTTTTGGCGCAACGGATCCCGGCGTGAACGATGTGCCGGATGGCGCTGCGCTTATCCGGCCTACAAAGCGGTCTCGCGCGTAGGCCGGGTAAGGCGAAGCCGCCACCCGGCAGGTTTTTACTTACTCAAATCCAACTGATAAATGGCAAAGCCGATATCATCGGTCGCGACTTTTTTCAGCGGATATTGCCCTTTCTCTTTGATAAACGCCGCGGCTTTCTCAGACGGTGATGTTTCAAAGCGAATATCCAGTGGCGTATCACTGTGAATCGGCGCCAGACGCCAGTTGTTATCTGCCGCCGGGTGAATTTCGCCTGCGCTCTTCGTCTGAGCACCTATCCATGCCACCAGTACCGAGCGGTTATCATCTGGTGACGCAAACGCGATGTGGCTGTCTCCAGTTCCGGCAAACTTACCGCCGTAGGCGCGATAGTTGTTGGTCGCGACGAGGAAAGTGGCGTTAGGATCGACCGGCTTACCGTTAAAGGTCAGATTCTTAATCCGCTCCGCTTTCGGATTGATGGCCTGGCACTCGCCGTCATAGCGGGCGGGCTGTGACACATCAATTTGATAATTCACGCCGTCGATCACGTCAAAGTTATAAGTACGGAATCCATCCCAGTTAATTAGCGACTGCGGCTTGCTGCTGTGAATATCAATTTGATTAAACTGCCCGGCGGAACATTCCAGCCACTCTTTCACCTCTTTGCCGCTGGCTTTCACTACCACCAGGGTGTTGGGATAAAGATACAAATCAGCGGCGTTACGGAAGGTTAACTGGCCTTTTTCGACTTCGACAAAGCTGGCCGGATCGTTCTTGCGTCCACCGACCTTAAACGGCGCGGCCGCAGAAAGTACCGGCAATTTTGCCAGGTCCGGATCGCCCTGGATAAAGTGTTCCACATACGCTTTCTGTGCGTTATTCACCACCTGCACGGTCGGATCATCCTGTACCAGCGCCAGATAGCTGTACATGTTGTCGGCTGATTTACCGATCGGTTTGCTGACAAACTCACGTGTGGCATCGTGATCGGCTTTCAGGATCTCAACGATTTTTTTGTCTTCTGCTGCCAGTGATTTTTTCGCCGCGGCGTCATAAATGGGGCGTGCCTCGGCTTTCGCCTGGCTGACCTGCCATTTACCGCTGTCGTTATTCAGTACCAAATCCACGACGCCCAGATGATCGCCCCACATGCCCGGCATCACCGCCGGCACGCCATTGAGCGTACCTTTTGTAATATCAGCGCCTTTAATGTTGGCAAAATCTTTACCCGGGAAGACGGCGTGGGCATGACCAAACATAATGGCATCCACGCCCGGTACTTCACTAAGATAATAAACGGAGTTTTCCGCCATCGTTTGATACGGGTCGGCAGAAAGCCCGGAGTGAGCAACCACCACCACGACATCAGCACCTTTTTTCCGCATTTCCGGCACATACTTACGCGCGGTTTCGGTAATATCGTTTACCGTCACTTTGCCGCTGAGGTTGGCTTTATCCCAGGTCATAATCTGCGGTGGCACGAAGCCGATATAGCCAATTTTCAGCGTCTGCTTGTTACCTTCCTGGTCGACCACCTCAGTATCTTTGATCAAATAAGGCGTAAACAGCGGCTTTTTGGTCTTAACGTCGATGATATTGGCGTTAACGTAGGGGAACTTCGCCCCGGCCAGAGCGTTGTGCAAATACTCCAGACCGTAGTTGAATTCATGGTTGCCGAGGTTACCCACCGCGTAATCCAGCGTATTGAGCGCCTTATATACCGGGTGAATTTCGCCCGCTTTCAGCCCTTTGGCCGCCATGTAATCCCCGAGCGGGCTGCCCTGAATCAGATCGCCGTTATCAACCAGCACGCTGTTTTTGACTTCACCACGCGCGGCGTTGATCAGACTTGCCGTACGCACCAGGCCAAATTTTTCAGTCGGCGTATCTTTGTAATAATCGAAATCCATCATATTGCTATGCAAATCAGTGGTTTCCATTATACGCAGATCGACGGTCGCGGCATTCACGCTGGCTGCAATCAGCGTTGCCAGAAGCGTTGCACTAAACTTAATCATCAGGGGCATCCTTTTAAGATCTAAGCCACAAAAGAAAATGTATATAAATCTTCTTGCTTACAGAACTGTGAATCATGACATGAATATAGCGTTTAAAACCGCAAACGCTATCACAGTTGGCGGATCCGCTGACGATCGGGTATAAGTAAAACAACGAGTTAACACCACTGACAAACGAGGTGGAGAATGTTAGAACATGTATGCCAGCTTGCACGGAACGCGGGCGATGCCATTATGCAGGTCTACGATGGAATCAAACCGATGGAGATTACCAGCAAGCAGGATGATTCTCCGGTCACGGCGGCGGATATCGCTGCGCACACGGTGATCCTCGAAGGATTACAGGCGCTGACGCCGGATATTCCGGTTCTGTCTGAAGAAGCCCCTCCTGGCTGGGATGTTCGCCAGCACTGGCAGCGCTACTGGCTGGTCGATCCGTTGGACGGCACCAAAGAGTTCATTAAACGTAACGGTGAATTTACCGTTAATATTGCGCTGATTGAGCAGGGAAAGCCGGTACTTGGCGTGGTTTACGCGCCAGTGATGAAGGTGATGTACAGCGCGGCAGAAGGCAAAGCGTGGAAAGAAGAGTGCGGCGTGCGCAAACAAATTCAGGTACGTGACGCGCGTCCACCGCTGGTGGTGATTAGCCGTTCGCATGCCGACAATGAGTTAAAAGAGTATCTGCAACAACTGGGCGAACACCAGACTACGTCGATTGGCTCGTCGCTAAAATTCTGCCTGGTGGCGGAAGGGCACGCGCAGCTGTATCCGCGTTTTGGGCCAACTAACGTCTGGGACACCGCCGCCGGCCACGCCGTTGCCGCCGCAGCCGGAGCGCACGTTCACGACTGGCAGGGGAAACCTCTGGACTACACCCCACGTGAATCGTTCCTCAACCCCGGCTTCCGCGTCTCTATTTACTGAGCAATTTATGCAGCAGGGCAATCACCTGCTGCACCTCTTCCTGCGTTAATGCGCCATCTTTTGCCCACTGTACGCGTCCGTCCTTATCGAGTACCGCAATAGCGGAGCTTTCTTCATCCAGTTGCCAGGCTTTACGCGCAATGCCGTTGCTGTCGACAATAAATTGTGACCATGGGTAGAGCTTCTTGTTGCTCTCCAGACTGCTGCGCACAAACATACCGGAGCCGGGAATGGCGTCATCCGTGTTGACGATAGTGGTGGTCTGGTATTTGTCGTGCGGCAGGTTCGCCGCTTTGATGGCTTCGATTAGCGTGGCGTTCTTCTCTTTGGCGGAGGTGCGTCCGGCAATGTGTTGCACAATGCGTACTTTGCCGGGCAGTTGCGCGCTATTCCAACTTTTGTAGCTAAACTTATCGTTATCGAGAATCAGTTCGCCGCGATCGGCGATCCCCACCGGCGGTACACGCTGGTCAGTCTCAAACTTATGGGCGGAGGCAATCATCGGCAGCAGCAGGCACGACAGCGCCAGCAGTTTTCGTAAGGTCATAGGTTTTCCTTGTTTCTTTATTTTGCAGGTGATCCGACCACTTGGGCCTGGAATTTAATCATATGTGCGATTGATGCTTTTTCCCGCAAGCGCGATGCCAGTTTGCGGACGGGCGCACAAATCCTGCGAAAATCGAAGGCTTATACTGAAGACAGCGAAGCGTTGAAAAGATAATTCTGAATAATTGTAACTGGAAGGTAAATAAACTTATACACGCTGGAAACATCAACGAGATAGTCTATAGTCATAGGGCATTAAAATTTGCGCCTGAGGATTGTCGGACCGATTGTGGTACCGCAAAGGCGTAATGCTCAGCAGGAGACAACAATGAAAATTTTCCAACGATACAACCCGCTGCAGGTGGCGAAGTACGTGAAGATCCTGTTTCGTGGACGGTTATATATCAAGGATGTAGGCGCTTTTGAATTTGATAAGGGTAAGATTCTTATCCCAAAAGTGAAGGACAAACTGCATTTTTCCGTGATGTCCGAAGTTAACCGTCAGGTCTTGCGTCTGCAAACTGAGATGGCTTGATCAAAGTGCTATGCGGTAGTTAAAAAAACGGCTCCAGGACAGGAGCCGTTGATGTTTCTGCAAGGCGCTATGACGCCTTTGCCTCTTCCTTCGCATCCGGCAGTTTCGGTACCAGAACGGTAGGTTTACTGTCCAGACGCGTCACCAGCAACTGATCGATCTTGTAGTTATCGATATCCACCACTTCAAATTTGTAGCCTGAATACTTCACCGAGTCGGTGCGTTTCGGGATTTTACGCAACATGAACATCATAAAGCCGCCGATGGTCTCATAGTTGCCGGACTGCGGGAACTCGTCGATATCCAGGACGCGCATGACGTCATCAATCGGCGTACCGCCGTCGACTAACCATGAGTTTTCATCACGCGCCACGATCTGTTCTTCCAGGCCCTGACCGACTAAATCGCCCATCAGCGTCGTCATCACATCGTTGAGCGTGATAATCCCCACCACCAATGCATACTCGTTCATGATAACGGCAAAATCTTCGCCTGCGGTTTTGAAGCTTTCCAGCGCTTCAGAGAGCGTCAGCGTATCCGGGACAATCAGCGTGTTGCGGATCTGCACGCCGCTGTTCAGCGCCATACTCTGGTTGGCCAGCACGCGGTTGAGGAGATCCTTTGAATCGACATAGCCAATGATGTGGTCGATATCTTCGTTACACACCAGAAATTTGGAGTGCGGATGTTCCGCCACTTTGTTCTTCAGGCTCTGCTCATCTTCGTGAAGATCGAACCAGATAATGTTCTCGCGCGAGGTCATTGAAGACGGTACGGTGCGGGATTCCAGTTCGAACACATTTTCAATCAGCTCATGTTCCTGCTTGCGCAGAACACCCGCCAGAGCACCGGCTTCGACCACGGCGTAAATGTCGTCTGACGTGATGTCATCTTTACGCACCATCGGAATTTTAAACAGGCGGAAAATGTTATTTGCCAGACCGTTAAAGAACCAAACCAGCGGGCGGAAGACCAGCAGACAGAAGCGCATCGGGTTGATGATACGCAAAGCCACAGCTTCTGGCGCAATCATACCGATGCGTTTCGGGGTTAAATCCGCGAACAGGATGAACAGGCCAGTAACCAGTGAGAAGGACAGAATAAAACTTAACTGTTCGGACAGCTCTGGAGAGAAGTACTTTGAGAACAGGCTGTAAAACGCCGGGGAAAAGGCCGCATCACCAACGATACCGCCGAGAATGGCGACCGCGTTAAGGCCAATCTGCACCACGGTAAAAAACATGCCGGGGTTTTCCTGCATCTTCAAAACACGCATTGCGTTCACATTGCCGTCATCGGCAAGCAGTTTAAGTTTGATTTTGCGTGATGCGGCAAGCGAGATCTCGGATATCGAGAAAAACGCACTCACGGCGATCAGGCAGAGAATGACTAAAATACTGTTTAACATATCTTATCCGACCGTTAGGGTCAGATCCTCGGAAGGGAGAAGTTGATACTCGTCGTCTTTCAAGCTGCAGGTGCGTTAGCTGCACTCATTCACCCCAGTCACATAGTTCTCTATGCTCCTGGGGATTCACGAGTTTGCCGCCTGCCTGCAACTCGAAATCCTTAGAGTATAAATCCAATGGAATATTCATTGAAAACCGGCTCGTGGAAGTGAGCCGGTAAATTCAGAAGCTAGTATAGCGTAAGGTACTGTAAAGTCGCCAGAGGGGGAAATTTATCCTTGTGGTGGCAAACACACGCCAATCCCGCCAATTCCGCAGTAGCCGTAAGGATTTTTGTGCAGATATTGTTGGTGATCGTCTTCGGCATAATAGAACGGTGTTGCCGTACTGATTTCCGTTGTAATGGTGCGCTCGTCGCCAGCGGCGGTCATCGCCGCCTGAAAACGTTCAAGGCTGGCCTGTGCCGCGGCGCTTTGCTCTGGCGTTAAGGGATAAATAGCGGAACGATACTGCGTACCCTGGTCGTTCCCCTGACGCATACCTTGCGCCGGGTCGTGATTTTCCCAGAACACCTGCAGCAGTTGCTCGTAGCTGATAACATGCGGGTCATAGACGACGCGTACCGCTTCGGCATGCCCGGTATTGCCAGAACAGACTTCCCGATAGGTCGGGTTAGGGGTATAGCCGCCGGTGTATCCGGCTGCGGTGCTGTACACGCCGGGTAATGACCAGAATAAACGCTCGACGCCCCAGAAACATCCCATGGCGAAAAGGGCTATTTCCATACCGTCGGGCACGTTGGTCATCGAATGTTGGTTAACCGCATGCAGCGTTGCCACTGGCATCGGGGTGTTGCGTCCAGGTAGGGCATCTGCTTGAGTAACGAGATGCTTTCTATCAAATAAACTCATGGCCGTTCTCCCGAAATCAGTCATTTGGGTTAAGGTTGTAACGAGACGCGTCTTTGCCCACAATAAACGGCATGAATACGTCTAGAGTTAAACATAAGAAATATTTGGGTTGTCGTCTGTTTTTCAACTCTTATTGTTGATTTTTTGTTAAGCCGAGGAACGGCATAGTATTTTTTTCCAGGGGTGGGAAAAAAGGATATTCAGGAGAAAATGTGCCACATATCCGTCAGTTATGTTGGGTGGGATTACTGTGCTTAAGTGGCTCCGCCGCCGCCGCGAATGTTCGCTTACAGGTCGAAGGATTATCAGGACCGCTGGAGAAAAACGTCCGTGCGCAGCTGTCCACGATTCAAAGTGATGAAGTCACTCCAGACCGACGCTTTCGTGCGCGCGTTGATGATGCCATCCGCGAAGGGCTAAAAGCGCTGGGCTACTTTGAGCCGACCATTGATTTTGAGCTGCGCCCGCCACCGGCAAAAGGACGCCAGGTGCTGATTGCCAAAGTCACCCCCGGCGAGCCGGTGCTGATTGGCGGCACCGAAGTGATTCTGCGCGGTGGCGCGCGTACGGATAAAGACTATCTGGATCTGCTGAAAACGCGCCCGGCAATCGGCACCGTGCTGAATCAGGGAGACTATGACAACTTCAAAAAATCCCTCACCAGCGTGGCGCTGCGCAAAGGCTATTTCGACAGTGAATTTAATAAAAGCCAGCTTGGAATAGCGCTTGAGCGCCGTCAGGCGTTCTGGGATATCGATTACAACAGCGGCGAACGCTATCGCTTTGGGCATGTCACCTTTGAAGGCTCGCAAATTCGCGATGAGTACCTGCAAAATCTGGTGCCGTTTAAAGAAGGTGAAGAGTACGAGTCGAAAGATCTGGGGGAACTGAACCGTCGTCTGTCGGCGACTGGATGGTTTAATTCTGTGGTTGTCGCGCCGGAATTTGATAAAGCCCGCAAAACCAAAGTGCTGCCGCTAAAAGGCGTGGTCTCGCCGCGCACCGAAAACACCATCGAAACCGGGGTTGGTTATTCAACTGACGTCGGGCCACGGGTGAAGACCTCGTGGAAAAAGCCATGGATGAACTCCTATGGCCACAGCCTGACCACCAGCGCCAGTATCTCTGCGCCAGAGCAGGTGCTTGATTTTAGTTATAAAATGCCACTGTTAAAGAACCCGCTGGAGCAGTATTACCTGGTGCAGGGGGGCTTTAAGCGTACCGATTTAAACGACACCGAGCAGGACTCCACGACGCTTGCGGTTTCCCGCTACTGGGATCTCTCCAGCGGCTGGCAGCGCGCGATTAACCTGCGCTGGAGCCTCGACCACTTTACTCAGGGTAACGTCACCAATACCACCATGTTGCTCTATCCGGGCGTGATGATTAGCCGGACGCGTTCGCGCGGTGGTCTGATGCCCGTCTGGGGCGATTCTCAGCGTTATTCCATTGATTACTCCAATACGGCCTGGGGCTCAGACGTCGATTTCTCCGTCTTCCAGGCGCAAAACGTCTGGATCCGCACGCTGTACGACAGGCATCGCTTTGTGATGCGCGGTAACCTCGGCTGGATTGAAACCGGGGACTTCGACAAAGTGCCGCCGGATCTGCGTTTCTTCGCCGGGGGCGATCGCAGTATTCGCGGCTACAAATACAAATCTATTTCGCCCGAAGGTAGCGACGGTAAGCTGAAAGGGGCCTCGAAGCTGGCAACCGGCTCGCTGGAATACCAGTACAACGTGACCGGGAAATGGTGGGGCGCGATGTTTGTCGATAGCGGCGAAGCGGTCAGCGATATCCGCAAAAGCGATTTCAAAACCGGGGCCGGGGTCGGCGTTCGCTGGCAATCGCCGGTGGGGCCGATCAAGCTCGATTTTGCCGTCCCTGTCGGCGACAAAGATGAACATGGTTTACAGTTTTACATCGGTCTGGGGCCTGAATTATGAGTTTATGGAAGAAGATAAGCCTCGGCGTGCTGATTTTTATCCTGCTGTTGTTAGGCACGGTGGCGTTCCTTGTCGGCACCACCTCGGGCCTGCACCTGATCTTCAAGGCAGCTAATCGCTGGGTTCCGGGGCTGGAAATTGGTCAGGTCACCGGCGGCTGGCGGGATTTATCGCTCAAAAATATTCGTTATGACCAGCCTGGCGTGGCGGTGAATGCTGGTGAAGTGCATCTGGCCGTCGGGCTGGAGTGTCTTTGGGATAGCAGCCTGTGCGTCAACGATCTGTCGCTGAAAAATATCAACGTGGCGATCGACAGCAAAAAGATGCCGCCTTCAGCACCGGTTGAGGAAGAGGATAGCGGCCCGCTTAATCTTTCCACACCTTATCCGATCACGCTTTCGCGTGTGGCGCTGAATAACATCAATATCAAAATTGACGACACCACGGTTTCAGTGCTCGATTTTACCTCCGGCCTGAACTGGCAGGAAAAAACGCTGACCCTGAAGCCAACGTCATTACAGGGCCTGCTGATTGCCCTGCCTAAAGTGGCGGAAGTGGCGCAGGAAGAGGTCGTTGAACCGAAGATTCAAAATCCGCAGCCGGATGAAAAACCGCTCGGTGAAACGCTAAAAGATCTGTTCTCAAAGCCGGTGCTACCGGAAATGACCGATGTCCATCTGCCGCTCAACCTCAATATTGAAGAGTTTCGCGGCGAGCAACTGCGCGTGACCGGGGATACGGATTTAACGGTGCATA
Source organism: Citrobacter freundii complex sp. 2025EL-00176 (assembly GCF_053309355.1). NCBI lineage: Bacteria > Pseudomonadati > Pseudomonadota > Gammaproteobacteria > Enterobacterales > Enterobacteriaceae > Citrobacter > Citrobacter freundii complex sp. 2025EL-00176. The sequence continues at coordinate 63,447 of NZ_JBRYHT010000007.1, forward strand.
ACATGCTGCTCAAAGTGAGCAGTATTGATGGCAACATGAAGCTCGACGCGCTGGATATCGACTCTAATCAGGGCACGGTCAACGCTAGCGGTACGGCTCAGCTCACCGACGCATGGCCGGTAGATATTACCCTCAACAGCACGCTGAACGTCGATCCATTAAAAGGTGAAAAGGTTAAGTTGAAGGTCGGTGGCGCGCTGCGTGACCAGTTGGAAGTCGGCGTTAATCTGTCTGGCCCGGTTGATATGGACCTGCGTGCGCAAACGCGTCTGGCAGAAGCCGGATTACCGCTCAACCTGGAAGTGGTGAGTAAGCAGGTTTACTGGCCGTTTACTGGCGACAAGCAGTTCCAGGCCGATGACATCAAGCTCAAGCTGACCGGCAAAATGACCGACTATACGTTGTCGATGCGTACCGCGGTGAAAGGGCAGGATATTCCTCCTGCTACCATTACCCTGGATGCCAAAGGCAACGAACAGCAGATCAATCTCGACAAACTGAGCATTGCGGCGCTGGAAGGGAAAACCGAACTGAAAGCGCTGGTGGACTGGCAGCAGGCGATCAGCTGGCGCGGGGAGCTAACGCTGGACGGCATCAATACCGCGAAAACAATCCCGGACTGGCCGTCAAAGCTGAATGGTCTGGTTAAAACGCGCGGCAGTCTGTACGGCGGAAGCTGGCAGATGGAGATTCCTGAGCTGAAGCTAACCGGTAACGTGAAGCAGAACAAGGTCAATGTAAACGGCTCGCTGAAGGGGAACAGCTACCTGCAGTGGACGATCCCGGGCCTGCATCTGGAACTGGGGCGCAACAGTGCGGACGTGAAAGGCGAGCTGGGGGTCAAAGACCTCAATCTCGACGCGACGATTGATGCCCCAAGTCTGGATAACGCGCTGCCGGGATTAGGCGGTACGGCAAAAGGGTTGGTAAAAGTTCGCGGGACGGTTGAAGCGCCACAGCTGTTGGCGGACATCACCGCTCGCGGCCTGCGCTGGCAGGAGCTTTCCATTGCTCAGGTTCGCGTCGAAGGCGACGTGAAATCGGCCGAGCAAATCGCCGGTAATCTCAACGTTCGCGTAGAGCGGATTGTACAACCTGATGTGAATATCGGGCTGGTGACGCTCGATGCCAAAGGCAGTGAGAAGCAGCATGAGCTACAGCTGCGCATCCAGGGCGAGCCGGTCTCAGGCCAGCTCTCCCTGGCAGGCAGCTTTGATCGCAAAGAACAGCGCTGGAAAGGGGAGTTAAGCAATACCCGTTTCCAGACGCCGGTTGGCCCGTGGGCGCTTAATCGTGCGATCGCGTTGGATTACCGCAATCAGGAGCAAAAAATCAGCATTGGGCCGCACTGCTGGAACAACCCGAATGCGGAGCTGTGCGTACCACAAACCATTGATGCCGGTGCAGAAGGCCGCGCGGTGGTGAATCTCAACCGTTTCGACCTGGCGATGTTAAAACCGTTTATGCCGGATACGACTCAGGCCAGCGGTGTGTTCACCGGTAAAGCCGATGTCAGTTGGGACACGACCAAAGAGGGGCTGCCGCAGGGGCAGGTGACGCTTTCCGGACGCAACGTGAAGGTCACGCAAAGCGTGAACGATGCGCCGCTGCCAGTAGCATTTGAAACGCTGAATCTGACCGCCGATCTGCACAACAACCGTGCCGAGCTGGGCTGGTTGATTCGTCTGACCAATAACGGGCAGTTTGACGGAAAGGTGCAGGTAACCGATCCACAAGGGCGCCGTAACCTGGGCGGCAACGTCAATATCCGCAACTTCAATCTGGCGATGGTGAACCCTATCTTCTCACGTGGTGAAAAGGCCGCGGGGACGATCAACGCCAACCTGCGTCTGGGTGGCGATGTGCAAAGCCCACAACTGCTTGGACAACTGCAACTGAGCGGACTCGATATCGACGGTAACTTTATGCCGTTTGACATGCAGCCAAGCCAGTTAGCCGTTAACTTCACCGGAACACGCTCAACGTTGGCGGGTGTGGTGCGTACGCAGCAGGGGGAAATCAACCTGAGCGGCGACGCCGACTGGAGTCAGATCGACAACTGGCGGGCGCGCGTCGCGGCGAAAGGCAGCCGGGTGCGGATTACCGTGCCGCCGATGGTGCGTCTGGATGTCTCGCCGGATGTGGAATTTGAAGCGACACCGAGCCTGTTTACCCTGAATGGCAATGTCGATGTGCCGTGGGCGCGTATCGTGGTCCACGATCTGCCGGAAAGCGCGGTAGGGGTTTCCAGCGACATGGTGATGCTTAATAACGATCTCCAGCCTGAGAAACCGCAGACCGCCGGGATCCCGATCAACAGCAACCTGAACATCCACGTTGGTAATAACGTGCGTCTTGATGCCTTTGGTCTGAAAGCGCGTCTGACGGGCGATCTGAAGGTGGTGCAGGATAAACAGGGGCTGGGGCTTAACGGACAGATTAATATCCCGAGCGGTCGCTTCCATGCCTATGGTCAGGATCTGATCGTGCGTAAGGGCGAGCTGTTATTCTCCGGTCCGCCGGATCAGCCGCTGCTCAATATTGAAGCGATTCGTAACCCGGATGCTACAGAAGATGACGTGATCGCTGGCGTTCGCGTCACGGGCACGGCTGATGAACCGAAAGCGGAGATCTTCTCCGACCCGGCGATGTCGCAGCAAATGGCGCTGTCCTACCTGCTTCGTGGGCAAGGACTGGATAGTGAACAGAGTGACAGCGCGGCGATGACTTCAATGCTTATTGGCCTGGGGGTTGCACAAAGTGGTCAGGTTGTGGGTAAAATCGGGGAGACATTTGGCGTAAGCAATCTGGCACTCGACACGCAAGGGGTGGGTGACTCATCTCAGGTCGTTGTCAGCGGATACGTACTGCCAGGTCTGCAGGTGAAATATGGTGTGGGTATATTTGACTCCTTAGCGACACTCACGCTACGTTATCGTCTGATGCCTAAGCTATATCTGGAAGCAGTGTCTGGCGTAGATCAGGCACTTGATTTGCTCTATCAGTTCGAGTTTTAGCAATGCGAATATTTGTCTACGGCAGTTTACGAACCAAACAAGGCAACAGCCACTGGATGACCAATGCCCTGTTGCTGGGAAATTTCAGTATCGACAACTACCAGTTGTACAGCCTGGGCCACTATCCAGGCGCCGTTCCGGGAAATGGAACAGTACACGGGGAAGTTTATCGTATTGATAACGCCACGCTGGCAGAGCTTGATGCTCTGCGTACCCGTGGTGGTGAATACGCACGCCAGCTAATTCAAACGCCGTACGGAAGTGCATGGATGTACGTGTACCAACGTCCGGTTGATGGCTTAACGCTGATTGAAAGCGGTAACTGGTTAGACAGAGACCAGTACTGATATAAACACGCCACCTTCGGGTGGCGTTGTTTTATGTGCCCGTTGCACTCGCATTTGGGCACAAAAAAGCCCCGACATGCGGGGCTAAGTATCATAAGTAAGAATTACTTCTTCGCGCGCTCGAAGGAAGCAACGATTTCAGCTTTCGCAGCTTCAGCGTTGTCCCAACCGTCTACTTTCACCCATTTGCCAGCTTCGAGGTCTTTGTAATGCTCGAAGAAGTGGGTGATCTGCGCTTTCAGCAGTTCCGGCAGGTCGGTCACATCTTTGATGTGATCGTATTCTTTGCTCAGCTTAGTGTGCGGTACCGCAACCAGTTTCGCATCTTCACCGGATTCGTCGGTCATTTTCAGAACGCCAACCGGACGGCAGCGGATCACTGAACCTGGCTCCAGCGGGTACGGAGTCGGGACCAGAACGTCAACCGGATCGCCATCCAGAGACAGGGTGTGGTTGATGTAACCGTAGTTGCACGGATAGAACATCGCGGTGGACATGAAGCGGTCAACGAACAGGGCGCCGCTCTCTTTGTCAACTTCGTATTTGATCGGATCTGCGTTGGCAGGGATCTCGATAACAACGTAGATATCTTCCGGCAGGTCTTTACCGGCAGGGACGTTGAGTAAGCTCATGTCTGTTTCCTTTAAATAAGCTATGGCAAACAAGTGGCGGGTATTATAGCCAACTCGCGCGGAATGTCTCCGCTTGTTTTCGCTTTCTCTGCGTCCATTTTCTTCTTTTTGCTCCTCCCTGGTGACAGAAAAATCCATATCTTCAGTCGCATTTTTCATAGTGATATGAAAGCGATTACAAACTTGTGATTAACGTTTTATTTACTTTTTTGAAGTGTGATGTAACGCAATCCGTTACATGCTCAATTGTCTATAGTTTTTTCGCGACGGTTTATTAACCAACAATAATCACCCTACGAGGACGCACTTATGTGGAAGCGCTTACTTATAGTCACAGCAGTTTCGGCAGCCATGTCGTCTATGGCAATGGCAGCCCCATTAACCGTAGGATTTTCGCAGGTTGGCTCTGAATCCGGCTGGCGCGCCGCAGAAACCAACGTGGCGAAAAGCGAGGCCGAAAAGCGCGGAATTACGTTGAAAATCGCTGATGGCCAGCAAAAGCAGGAAAACCAGATTAAAGCAGTTCGCTCATTTGTTGCCCAGGGCGTCGATGCCATCTTTATTGCGCCGGTCGTGGCAACAGGTTGGGAGCCGGTGTTAAAAGAGGCCAAAGATGCCGACATTCCGGTCTTTTTGCTCGATCGTTCCATCGATGTAAAAGACAAATCTCTCTATATGACTACCGTCACCGCCGATAACGTGCTGGAAGGTAAATTGATCGGCGACTGGCTGATTAAAGAAGTGAACGGCAAGCCGTGTAACGTCGTTGAGATACAAGGGACCGTTGGCGCCAGCGTGGCGATCGATCGTAAGAAAGGGTTCGCTGAAGCCATCGCTAACGCGCCAAACATCAAAATTATCCGCTCTCAGTCCGGCGACTTCACCCGCAGTAAAGGGAAAGAAGTGATGGAGAGCTTTATTAAAGCGGAAAACAACGGCAAGAACATCTGCATGGTTTACGCCCACAACGATGACATGGTGATCGGCGCTATTCAGGCGATCAAAGAGGCGGGCCTGAAACCAGGTAAAGACATTCTGACGGGTTCCATCGACGGCGTACCGGATATCTACAAAGCGATGATTGATGGTGAAGCCAATGCCAGCGTCGAGCTGACGCCGAATATGGCAGGCCCGGCATTTGACGCGCTGGAGAAATTCAAAAAAGACGGCACGATGCCTGAGAAGCTGACCATTACCAAATCGATCCTCTATCTGCCGGATACCGCGAAAGAAGAGTTAGAGAAGAAGAAAAACATGGGCTACTAGTTTTGCTGTCGGTCTTCCGTAGGCCGGATAAGGCGTTACGCCGCCATCCGGCATTTGTTGCCTGATGGCGCTGCGCTTATCAGGCCTACGAAACGCCGTGACCTCGTACCGGAGGAATGCCATGACCACCGACCAACATCAGGAAATCCTCCGCACAGAGGGCTTAAGCAAATTCTTTCCCGGCGTCAAAGCGCTCGATAACGTGGATTTCAGCCTGCGACGCGGCGAGATCATGGCGCTGCTCGGCGAAAACGGGGCGGGGAAATCGACGCTTATCAAAGCGCTGACCGGTGTTTATCATGCCGATCGCGGTACGATCTGGCTCGAAGGCCAACCTATCTCCCCCAAAAATACCGCCCATGCCCAGCAACTGGGGATTGGCACCGTGTACCAGGAAGTGAACCTGCTGCCCAATATGTCGGTAGCGGATAATTTGTTTATTGGCCGCGAACCGCGGCGCTTTGGCCTGTTGCAGCGCAAACAGATGGAAAAGCGCGCGACGGAGCTGATGGCGTCGTACGGTTTTTCCCTCGATGTGCGTGAGCCGCTGAACCGCTTTTCCGTAGCAATGCAGCAGATCGTCGCCATTTGTCGGGCGATTGATCTCTCTGCGAAGGTGCTGATCCTCGATGAGCCTACCGCCAGCCTTGATACCCAGGAAGTTGAAATGCTGTTCGGCCTGATGCGGCATCTGCGCGATCGCGGCGTCAGTCTGATTTTCGTCACCCATTTCCTCGATCAGGTTTATCAGGTCAGCGATCGCATCACCGTTCTGCGTAACGGTGGCTTTGTGGGCTGTCGTGAAACTCGCGAACTGCCACAGATCGAACTGGTCAAAATGATGCTGGGTCGCGAACTGGATACCCATGCGCTACAGCGCGCGGGCCGCACGTTGCTGAGCGATAAACCGGTGGCGGCGTTTAGCGGCTTTGGCAAGAAAGGCACTATTGCCCCGTTCGATCTGCAGGTGCGTCCTGGTGAGATCGTCGGTCTTGCCGGGCTGCTGGGATCCGGGCGGACGGAAACCGCGGAAGTGATTTTTGGCATTAAACCCGCCGACAGCGGCAGCGCACTGATCAAAGGTAAACCGCAGACCTTGCGATCGCCGCATCAGGCTTCGTGCCTGGGGATCGGTTTTTGCCCGGAGGATCGAAAAACGGATGGCATTATTGCCGCCGCCTCGGTGCGTGAAAACATCATTCTGGCGTTGCAGGCGCAGCGCGGCTGGTTGCGCCCCATTCCCCGTAAAGAACAAAACGAGATTGCCGAGCGCTTTATTCGCCAGCTTGGTATTCGCACCCCTAACGCTGAACAACCGATCGAATTTCTCTCCGGTGGCAATCAGCAAAAAGTCTTGCTGTCGCGCTGGTTACTGACCAAACCGCAGTTTCTGATCCTCGATGAGCCCACGCGCGGGATCGACGTCGGCGCGCATGCCGAGATCATCCGCCTGATCGAAACGTTATGCGCCGATGGTTTGGCCCTGCTGGTTATCTCATCGGAACTGGAAGAACTGGTGGGCTATGCCGATCGGGTCATTATTATGCGCGATCGCAAACAGGTGGCCGAGATCCCACTGGCTGAATTGTCCGTCCCGGCGATCATGAACGCCATTGCGGCCTAAGGAGACTATGGTGATGCCTCAATCTCTCCCTCAATCCAATCCGCCTAAACGACGGTTTCATTGGCCCAAAGGGATGCCACAACTTGTGGCGTTGTTGCTGGTGCTGCTGGTGGACAGTCTGGTTGCGCCGCACTTTTACCAGGTGATTTTGCAGGACGGACGTTTGTTCGGTAGCCCTATCGATATTCTCAACCGCGCCGCGCCTGTGGCGCTGTTGGCGATTGGTATGACGCTGGTGATTGCCACTGGCGGCATTGATCTTTCCGTTGGCGCAGTGATGGCCATTGCCGGGGCCACGACCGCGGCGATGATGGTGGCCGGGCACAGCCTGCCGGTGGTGCTGCTTGCCGCTTTAGGCTCCGGTATTCTGGCGGGATTGTGGAACGGAATTCTGGTGGCAATCCTCAAGATCCAACCGTTCGTCGCCACGCTGATCCTGATGGTCGCCGGGCGCGGCGTCGCGCAGTTGATCACCTCCGGGCAGATCGTCACCTTCAACTCGCCTGAGCTGTCCTGGTTTGGCAGCGGTTCGCTGTTACTGTTCCCCACGCCGGTGATTATTGCGTTACTGACGCTGGTGGTGTTCTGGCTGCTGACGCGTAAAACGGCGCTGGGCATGTTTATTGAAGCGGTAGGTATCAACATTCGCGCGGCGAAAAACGCCGGGGTCAACACCCGCATTATTGTGATGCTTACCTATGTCTTGAGCGGCCTGTGTGCCGCTATCGCCGGGATCATCGTCACGGCGGATATACGCGGCGCGGATGCGAATAACGCCGGATTATGGCTGGAGCTGGACGCTATTCTGGCGGTGGTCATCGGCGGCGGCTCGCTGATGGGCGGGCGTTTTAATCTGCTGCTGTCGGTGATAGGCGCGTTAATTATCCAGGGGATGAACACCGGGATTTTACTGTCGGGCTTCCAGCCGGAACTGAATCAGGTGGTCAAAGCCATCGTGGTGTTGTGTGTGCTGGTTGTGCAGTCACAACGCTTTATCAGCCTGATAAAAGGAGTGCGTGGTCATGATAAAACGTAATTTACCGCTGATGATCACCCTCGGCGTGTTTGTGCTGGGCTACCTCTACTGTCTGACGCAATTTCCGGCTTTTGCTTCCACCCGGGTGATTTGCAATATCCTGACCGATAACGCTTTTTTAGGGATTATTGCCGTCGGCATGACCTTCGTGATCCTCTCTGGTGGGATCGACCTTTCCGTTGGCTCGGTCATCGCCTTTACCGGCGTATTTCTGGCCAAGGCGATTGGCTACTGGGGGATTTCTCCGTTAGTGGCGTTCCCCCTGATTTTGCTAATGGGCTGCGCGTTTGGCGCGTTTATGGGATTACTGATTGATGCGCTGAAGATCCCGGCGTTTATCATTACCCTGGCGGGAATGTTCTTTTTGCGCGGCGTCAGTTATCTGGTTTCCGAAGAGTCGATCCCAATTAACCATCCGGTTTATGACACGCTCTCCAGTCTGGCATGGAAAATTCCCGGCGGCGGTCGTCTGAGTGCGATGGGGTTGCTGATGCTAGGCGTGGTGGTTATCGGCATCTTCCTGGCGCACCGTACACGATTTGGCAATCAGGTATATGCGATTGGCGGTAATGCTACCTCGGCTAACCTGATGGGGATCTCTACCCGCAGCACCACCATCCGCATTTATATGTTGTCTACCGGCCTGGCTACGCTTGCTGGCATTGTTTTTTCCATTTACACCCAGGCCGGCTATGCGCTGGCGGGCGTCGGCGTCGAGCTGGATGCGATTGCCTCCGTTGTGATTGGCGGTACGCTGTTGAGCGGCGGAGTGGGCACGGTTTTAGGCACCTTGTTTGGCGTGGCTATTCAGGGGCTGATCCAGACCTATATTAATTTTGACGGTACATTAAGTTCCTGGTGGACCAAGATCGCGATTGGCATTTTATTGTTTATTTTTATTGCCTTACAACGCGGTCTAACGGTGCTTTGGGAAAATCGTCAAAGCTCGCCGGTCACCCGCATAAGCACGGCGGCAACACCAAAGTAACATACTGATTTTTCACAAAACATTTAAATACCTAAACTTTTTCCGGTTGTAGTCGATAGGTTCTGTACAGGTCTGTTTTAACCCTACAACCGGAAATATAACGATGCCAAAATCCCTTTCAATTCGATCAAGTTTGTTGGTGTTATTGTCTCTACTGGCGTTTCTTCTGTTACTGACCGGCGGGATGGGGCTATACGCCTCTACCCGTGTTATTACTTCATTGATTTACCACGGTATTATGAGTGCAGCGATGCTGGCGGCCATCGCATTGCTGGCGGTTATTTGGTTTATGCTGCGAAATAAGTTTCTCAAACCGCTGGATAACATTGTTGAACAGCTGGAACGTCTGGCGACAGGCGATTTGTCACCGGTTGCCGCGCTGTCGGCCAGCGCCGAGTTCAACCGCCTCAACGCGGCGATGGATGAAATGCGCCATGCGCTGGGCGACTCGGTGCAACGTGTACGTGACGCCAGCTCGCAAATTGATATTGGCAGTCGTGAACTGACGGCCGGGAACCAGCATTTGGCGCAACGCACTGAATCGACAGCTACTTCGCTGGAACAAACCGCTGCCAGCATGGAAGAGTTAACGGCGACCGTGAAACAGAATGCGGACAATGCCGAACAGGCGCACCAGTTGGCAAAATCGGTATCGGATACTGCCGATCGCGGCAGCGAGATGGTGTGCTATGTGATCGAGAAAATGCGCGATATTGCCGGCAGTTCCAGTCGTATTGCCGACATCCTTAGCGTGATTGACGGCATCGCATTCCAGACCAATATTCTGGCGCTCAATGCCTCCGTTGAAGCGGCGCGGGCCGGTGAGCAAGGACGGGGTTTTGCGGTTGTCGCAGGTGAAGTACGTAATCTGGCCAGCCGCAGCGCCGAAGCGGCAAAAGAGATCCGCGCGTTAATCAGCGATTCGCACACCCACGTCGGTGAAGGCAGCGAGCTGGCGCAGCAGGCGGGTGAAACCATGGATGAAATTGCCACTGAAGTGATGCGTATGACAAAGCTGATGCGGGAAATCGCCAGTGCGTCCCAGGAACAGAGTCGCGGCATAGAGCAGGTGAATATCGCGGTGATTCAGATGGATGAAACGGCGCAGCAAAATGCGGCACTGGTGCAGCAGTCTTCAGCGGCTACCCGCTCGCTGGAAGAGCAGTCACATGCGCTGCTGGAGGCGATGGCGGCGTTTAAGCTACAGACAGCGTAACCGAACGGAGGCCTGATAAGGCGAAGCCGCCATCAGGCAATATCATCGCATTGTGCTGGATGGCGCTTCGCTTATCCGGCCTACAATGTGCAGTAGGCCGGGAAATGGTGCTTACGCGTCCGGGAACTCGCGGATAAAGCGTTCTACATCTTCAACCATATGGTCGTTGCCCACGAAGAAAGAGCGGCGCTGGTGCAGACTTTCTGGCGTGATATCCAGAATACGCTCTTTACCATCGCTTGCTTTGCCGCCCGCCTGCTCAGCCAGGAAGGCCATCGGGTTGCATTCGTACAGCAGACGCAGTTTCCCCTGCGGGTGGCTGGCGGTGCTTGGGTACAGGTAAATCCCGCCCTTCAGCAGATTGCGATGGAAATCCGCAACCAGAGAGCCAATATAGCGCGAGGTGTACGGGCGCTGGGTTGACTTATCTTCTTCCTGGCAGAATTTAATGTACTTCTTCACGCCATTCGGGAATTTGATGTAGTTGCCTTCGTTAATGGAGTACGTGCTGCCTTTCGCCGGGAAGCGCATACGTTCCTGGCTGAGGCAGAATACGCCCAGAGAAGGATCGTAGGTAAAGGCGTGTACGCCACAGCCGGTGGTATATACCAGCATGGTGGAAGAACCATAAACAACGTAGCCCGCAGCAACCTGTTTGTTGCCCGGCTGCAGGAAATCCTCTTCCGTGACCGGTGTGCCGACTGGGGTTACGCGGCGGTAAATAGAGAAAATTGTACCGACAGAGACGTTAACATCGATGTTGGATGAGCCATCCAGCGGATCCATTAGCACAACATATTTTGCGTGTTCGCAGCCTTCGAAGACGACGATTTCATCTTCTTCTTCCGAGGCAATGCCCGCCACAATGTCGCGCGCCTTCAGTGCAGCTTTCAGTTTTTCGTTCGCAAACAGATCGAGTTTCTGCTGAACCTCTCCCTGTACGTTCTCAGCACCGCTGGCACCCAGGATATCGACCAGACCGGCCTTGTTGATATCGCGGTGGATGATCTTGGCGCCCAGCTTTATTGCCGACAACAAAGCAGTGAGTTCACCGGTAGCATGAGAAAACTCGTGCTGCTTTTCGACAATAAATTCACCTAACGTTTTCATAACACTTTCCCTGCAATTTATGTGGAGTAAAGCGACCGCAACAATATTAACAAATATTTCCATTGTTGCGCTTAGGTGAATCGCGCCAGCAAACTACGGAATATCCTGAAATGCGTTTCTCACTTGCCGGACATGTGCGTAAAATGGCCCCCAGATTAAAAAAGGATAGTGACGTATGCGCATTCATATTTTGGGAATTTGTGGCACTTTCATGGGCGGTCTGGCGATGCTGGCGCGCTCGCTTGGTCATGAAGTAACCGGTTCGGACGCCAATGTGTATCCGCCGATGAGTACCTTACTTGAGAAACAAGGCATTGATTTAATTCAGGGCTACGATGCCAGCCAGCTCGACCCGCAGCCGGACCTGGTGATCATCGGCAACGCCATGACCCGTGGTAATCCCTGCGTGGAAGCGGTGCTTGAGAAGAACATTCCATACATGTCCGGCCCGCAATGGCTGCATGACTTTGTCCTGCGCGATCGCTGGGTACTGGCGGTTGCGGGGACGCACGGCAAAACCACCACTGCTGGAATGGCAACCTGGATCCTCGAAGCCTGTGGCTACAAGCCAGGGTTTGTGATCGGTGGCGTACCGGGCAACTTTGAGGTTTCTGCGCGTCTGGGCGAAAGCGACTTCTTCGTGATTGAGGCGGATGAGTACGACTGCGCCTTCTTCGATAAGCGTTCTAAATTCGTGCATTACTGCCCACGTACGCTGATCCTCAATAATCTTGAGTTCGATCACGCGGACATCTTTGACGATCTGAAAGCCATCCAGAAACAGTTCCATCACCTGGTACGTATCGTGCCGGGCCAGGGACGCATCATCTACCCGGAAAACGACATCAATCTGAAACAAACGATGGCGATGGGCTGCTGGAGCGAACAAGAGCTGGTTGGCGAACAGGGTCACTGGCAGGCGAAAAAGCTGACCACCGATGCATCCGTTTGGGAAGTGTGGCTGGACGGTGAAAAAGTGGGCGAGGTGACGTGGGGCCTGGTCGGCGAACATAACATGCACAACGGTCTGATGGCGATTGCGGCTGCCCGTCATGTGGGCGTAGCGCCTGCCGACGCGGCGAATGCGCTAGGATCGTTCATCAACGCCCGTCGTCGTCTTGAACTGCGCGGCGAAGCGAACGGCGTAACGGTGTATGACGATTTTGCTCACCACCCGACGGCGATTCTGGCAACGCTTGCCGCACTGCGCGGTAAAGTGGGCGGCACCGCGCGCATTATCGCGGTACTGGAACCTCGTTCGAACACCATGAAAATGGGCCTGTGCAAAGACGATCTGGCACCATCGTTAGGACGCGCGGATGAAGTGTTCCTGCTGCAACCCCCGCATATTCCGTGGCAAGTGGCGGAAGTCGCTGAGGCCTGCGTTCAGCCAGCTCACTGGAGCGGCGATGTGGATGCGCTGGCAGATATGGTGGTGAAAACCGCACAGCCAGGCGATCACATCCTGGTGATGAGCAACGGTGGGTTTGGCGGTATTCATCAGAAACTGCTGGACGGCCTGGCGAAAAAAGCTCAGGCAGAAGAAGAGTAAAAAAATGCCCGGTGGCGCTACGCTTACCGGGCCTACGATGCGTTGTAGGCCGGATAAGGTGTGTGCACCGCCATCCAGCACTTTCGGCAGACGAAGTGGTTAGGCCTCGTTTTCCGCCAGTTCACGCAGGTACTGGAAAATCTGACGCGCTGATTTCGGCGGCTTGTTGCCCGCTTTTTCTTTCCTGGCGTTACGCACCAGCGAACGCAGTTGCTGACGATCGGCGTCAGGCCACAGGTTCATCACTTCTTCGATGGCTTCATCGCTACCGTCAACCATACGGTCACGCAGTTGCTCCAGCTTATGGAAGACAGCGACCTGTTGGTTGTGACGGTTTTTCAGCTTGTCCAGCGCCTGACGGATAGGATCAACATCGCGCTGGCGCAACATTTTGCCAATCAGCTGCAGCTGGCGGCGGCGACCTTCCATCTTAATGCGCTGGGCCAGCTCAATGGCGGCACGTAAATCCGCGTCGAGCGGGATTTTATCCAGCGCGTTTTTCCCCAGTTCTACCAGTTCCACACCCAGGCGTTTTAACTCCTCGGCGTCACGTTTTATTTCACTTTTACTGACCCAGATAATTTCATCGTCTTCGTCTTCGATGTCATCACCGGGAACGTCGTCGAGCCAGTCTTCGGGCTGCTTAGTCATGTCAGGCTCCTTAAAAAAAGAGGCTAATGTTACCAGTTAAGATGCGCACTGAAAAACGGTTCTCTGTTAGACTTCAGAGAAACTCTCTCTACATTATGGCATTTGCGATGAAAGTAATCTCACAAGTTGAAGCGCAGCGTAAGATTCTGGAAGAAGCGGTCTCGACGGCACTGGAATTAGCGTCAGGTCAGTCGGATGGCGCGGAAGTCGCTGTTAGCAAGACCACGGGTATTAGCGTCAGCACCCGTTATGGTGAAGTGGAGAACGTAGAATTCAATAGCGATGGCGCGCTGGGGATTACGGTTTATCACCAGAACCGTAAGGGCAGCGCATCCTCCACCGATTTAAGCCCGCAGGCGATTGCCCGTACCGTGCAAGCCGCGCTGGACATCGCTCGTTACACCTCGCCGGACCCGTGCGCGGGCGTGGCAGATAAAGAACTGCTGGCCTTTGATGCGCCCGATTTGGACCTGTTCCACCCCGCGGAAGTTTCTCCTGACGAAGCTATCGAACTGGCTGCTCGTGCTGAACAGGCAGCGTTGCAGGCAGACAAACGCATCACCAATACCGAAGGCGGCAGCTTTAACAGCCACTATGGCATCAAGGTGTTTGGCAACAGCCACGGCATGCTGCAGGGCTACTGCTCCACGCGTCATTCCCTTTCCAGCTGCGTGATCGCGGAAGAAAATGGCGATATGGAGCGTGATTACGCTTACACCATTGGCCGGGCGATGGGCGATTTACAAACGCCGGAATGGGTGGGGGCAGACTGTGCGCGCCGTACCTTATCTCGCCTGTCTCCGCGCAAGCTTTCCACCATGAAAGCGCCGGTCATTTTCGCCAATGAAGTGGCGACCGGACTGTTCGGACACCTGGTCGGCGCGATTGCTGGTGGCTCCGTATATCGCAAATCCACCTTCCTGCTGGACTCGCTGGGCAAACAAATTCTGCCTGAATGGTTGACCATTGAAGAGCATCCACATCTGCTGAAAGGGCTGGCCTCCTCGCCATTTGACAGCGAAGGCGTACGCACAGAGCGCCGTGACATTATTAAAGACGGCATTTTGACCCAATGGCTGCTGACCAACTACTCTGCCCGTAAGCTGGGGCTGAAGAGCACCGGTCATGCGGGCGGGATCCACAACTGGCGTATTCCCGGACAAGGTCTAAGCTTCGAGCAGATGCTTAAAGAGATGGGCACGGGCCTGGTAGTTACCGAGCTGATGGGACAGGGCGTAAGCGGCATTACCGGCGATTATTCGCGCGGCGCGGCGGGCTTCTGGGTCGAAAACGGCGAAATTCAGTATCCGGTGAGCGAAATTACCATCGCCGGTAACTTAAAAGAGATGTGGCGCAATATTGTGACCGTCGGTAACGATATTGAAACCCGCAGTAATATTCAGTGTGGTTCGGTCCTGTTGCCGGAGATGAAAATCGCCGGGCAGTGATACTCGTTAAGGCGTTAATTTTTAATAATAAAAAAGGAAGTGAGCAATGCGTAAACACCTGTTAGCGATCGTCGCGGCTTCAACGCTGGTTCTTGGTTCTTCTGCGTTTGCAGCCGATCTTGAAGATGACATGGGGATCCTCAACGACAACCTGAAAATCGTCGAAAAAACGGATAATGCGACTGAATTGAAAGACGCGTTAACCAAAATGCGTACAGCCGCGCTGGACGCGCAAAAAGGAACGCCGCCGAAGCTGGAAAGCAAATCCCCGGACAGCCCGGAGATGAAGGACTTCCGCCACGGCTTTGACACGCTGATCGGCCAGATCGACGGCGCGCTGAAGCTGGCGAACGAAGGAAAAGTCAAAGAGGCGAAAGCCGTTGCGGAAGACCTGAAAAAAACGCGCAACGAAAACCACAAGAAGTTCCGCTAATCTGCTCTATCCGGCCTGCATAACCGTAGGCCGGATAAGACGCCAAAGGCTATCCCCGTCACATTTTTTCAACTTTAGAGTTAGGGAAACCATTCGTCGAACCGGCTGTTTCCTGCTCATCTCTTGCGATACCCATCACAGTTTCTCGGCACTAAAGCGCAAATCTCGCCTTTTCTGCGGCATAGATCACTATCGCTGCGCCTCTTTCCACTTCGAAGTGGAAAACAACTCGCTACAAACTTTTAACCCCCGCCGCTAATTTACCCTCAGAGCCATTAGTGGGGTAAGACGAGTGAATAACGGAGCTGTAATGAATGACATGGGGGAATCGGTTGAACTGGCCGACCGCATGCTGGCGCAGGTGTATGCCTTGCTGCGTGAACGCCACATTATTCCCAACGCCGTACAGGAACAGATGCTGACGTCGCATGTTCGCGCCATGGCGCACCGCTCGGTAACGGGTGAACCCTTACCGGAAGTCGATGCCAGCTTGTTCGATGAAATATCTGCCGAATCAATGGCGCTTGCCCGCGACGTGGTCGCTGAGTTTGGCAATCTTCCTGAGGAAGAGGCCTGGCTGCTGTCGGTGCACTTCGAAGTCGCGAAAGACAACCTTTAAGGAGCAAAAGATGGAACAAATTACCGTAGTGATTGGCGATCGTCTGGGTAAAGGCCAGAAAGTGGCGGCAGGCGTTGAGAAAGCGGGTGGCCGCGCGGTCGTGGTGCCGGGCGTTGCTGCTGATATGAAGCTGGGCGATGTGATGAAAGCGGAAAATGCCACCTTTGGCATCTCGTTCTGCGGCAGCGGCGGGGCGGGGGCGATTACCGCGCAAACCAAATATGGCTATAAGGCGAAATATGGCATGCGCTCGGTCGACGAAGGGGTAACCGCCATCAACGAAGGTTGCAACGTGCTGGGGTTCGGTTTTATGGACAAAGAAGAGCTCGGTGAGCGCTTGGTACAGGCGTGGCAAAAGAAATACGGCGCTTAAGCATGAAAGAGCAATTCACCACCACGGTGAGAGTCACGGGCAAGGGGGAGGCTAAAGCGCGCGCCTTTGCCGATGCTCTGAACCATGTTCAGGCTGCGGTGATGAAAGCGTCCCCGCATATCTTACTGCGTATTGAGCCACAGGATGTGCAGGTTGTTCAAGCGCGTGAAACGGTGCGCAAAGAGGCGTTTTTGTTCCTCTTCCTGCGCCGGGAAAGACGCACCTTCAGCGTGGAGCTGGACGTGACCGTCAACGTGACTGCCATCAATCTCGACAAGGTGGATTTCGTTACGCAACGCTGATTCTTTATTAAAAGGCATAATTATGTTCCTGATAATATTAATAAAATCGCTCATCATCGGCGGCCTGGTTGGCGTCGGTGTCGGCGCTGGGGCTGCACGCATGTTTCATGCGCCGACCACTCAAGGGATGGGCGCGTTTCGTACTCTGGGAGAACTGAATTCCTGCGAAGGGGATCCGGCTTCTCACTTCTCGTTCGGCCTGGGCTTTTTCTTTAACGCCTGGGCTTCTTCCGTTGCCGCAGGTGCGTTCACGCAGGACGTCGACCATCGCATCATCCCCAACTGGGGGGCCGCCGCGCTGATGATTAAAAATCGCAACGTCGGTGAAACGCTGCACGATCCTAAGCGCATGGCGATTGCCTGCGGTGTGATCGGCATGATTGTCGTGACCTTTCTGAACCTCACCGCGTCATCCGTACCGGAAGCGCTACAGGTTACTGCCGTTAAGGTGCTGGTTCCCGCGGCTAACCTGCTGGTCAACACCGTGATGCCAGTGATCTTCTGGCTGGCGGCGATCGACGCCGGTAAGAAATCTGGCTTCTGGGCCACCGTTTTTGGCGGCGCGGCGCAGTTAATTATGGGTAACGCCGTCCCGGGACTGGTTCTTGGCATTTTGATCGGCAAAGGTGTTGAAGAGAGCGGCTGGAACCACGTGACGAAAGTGATGATGGTAGCCATCGTCGCGCTGTTCGTCCTGAGCGGCTTCTTCCGCGGCTTCGATATGAAGATGATCGAATCCTTCCATCTGACAGTGCCTAACTGGTTGGAACTTATCCACAACTCGCTCAGCGGCAAATAACGGAGGCCATCATGGAACAGAATAAAGGTTTTTGGTTCGCCGACTGGTCGTTCCCGATCTTCGTTGGCCTGCTCTCATCCGGCGTGTTTGCCGGAACGCATATGTACTACCTGTACGGTATTGGCGCATTCAACGAAGTGGCGTTTGTGGCGATGCTGAAAGCGGGAATGGACACCGGTTCCTACGGCGCGGTAGCGGCATTTGGCGCCAGCTTCCTGTTTGCCCGCATCATTGAAGGTTCGCTGGTGGGGATTCTGGATATCGGCGGGGCGATTCAGACCGGGGTCGGATTAGGTGTTCCGGCGCTGTTGCTGGGCGCGGGCATTATTTTCCCGGTCGCCAACTTCGCTGCCTCGTTGGTCACCGGCCTGGTGATTGGTCTGGCGATTGGCTACATCATCATTCTGGCGCGTAAGTTCACCATCAACCAGAGCGACTCAACCTACGGAGCGGACGTGATGATGGGGGCCGGTAACGCTTCTGGTCGCTTCCTCGGTCCCTTGATTATCCTTAGCGCGATGACGGCCTCTATCCCGATTGGCGTGGGTTCGCTGCTGGGGGCGCTGCTGTTTTATATCTGGCAAAAACCGATCACCGGCGGGGCGATTCTCGGCGCGATGATCCTCGGTTCCATCTTCCCGATTGCCATTAGCTAACTGTTGATTTGTAGGCCGGATAAGGCGGTAGCGCCGCCATCCGGCAAAGGAGAGAGCGATGTTTGATTTACTCCTGCGCCATGCGCGTCTGGTCGACGACACGCTGACTAATATTGCCCTTCAGGATGGCAAAATCGCAGCGTTGGGTGACGTTGAGGGTCCGGCGCTGAAAACCATCGACCTGCGCGGCGAGTGTTACGTCAGCGCGGGTTGGATTGATTCTCACGTTCACTGCTACCCGAAATCGCCGATTTACCATGACGAACCGGACAGCGTGGGTATTGCCACTGGCGTGACCACAGTGGTAGATGCCGGGAGCACTGGCGCTGATGATATTGACGATTTTTACACGCTGACCCGTGACGCGGCCACCGAAGTTTATGCGCTGCTGAACATTTCACGCGTTGGGCTGATCGCCCAAAACGAGCTGGCTAATATGGCCAACATTGACGCCGATGCGGTCCGGCAGGCGATGAAACGCCACCCTGATTTTATCGTCGGCCTGAAGGCACGCATGAGCAGCAGCGTGGTAGGTGTTAACGGCATCACGCCGCTGGATCGCGCCAAAGCGATGCAGGCGCAGAACGGTGATTTGCCGCTGATGGTGCACATCGGCAACAACCCGCCGGATCTGGATGAGATCGCCGAACGCCTCACCGCTGGCGACATTATTACCCACTGCTACAACGGTAAGCCGAACCGCATTCTGACGCCGCAAGGCGAGCTGCGGGCATCAGTGACGCGGGCTATTTCACGCGGCGTGCGTCTGGACGTTGGGCACGGCACCGCCAGCCTGAGCTTTGCGGTGGCGAAACGTGCTATCGGCCTGGGCATTTTGCCGCACACCATCAGCTCCGATATCTACTGTCGCAACCGTATCAGCGGCCCGGTTCATTCTCTGGCGAATGTGATGTCGAAATTTCTCGCCATTGGCATGTCGCTTCCGCAGGTCATTGAATGTGTTACCGCTAATGCCGCCGATGGCCTGCGCCTGAAACAGAAGGGGCGACTGCAGGTCGGCCTGGATGCCGATTTAACCCTCTTTACGCTGAAACGCCAGCCAACCGTGCTGGTAGATGCCGAAAACGACAGCCTGCAGGCTGAACAACTGCTGGCGCCGCTTGCCGCAATACGTGCGGGCAAGGGCTATATGACCGAACAAGGGAGCGCGGAACATGCCTTCGATTTTTGAAAAATACAATTTAAAACAGGTAATTAACACTTCAGGACGCATGACGGCGCTCGGCGTCTCTACGCCGCGCCCCGAAGTGGTTGAGGCCGCGATGGCCGGGATGAACCAATATTTTGAGATGAAAGACCTGGTGAATAAAACTGGTGACTACATCGCGAAATTGCTGGAAGTGGAAGGGGCAACCGTTGTCTCCTGCGCCTCGGCCGGGATCGCCCAGTCGGTCGCGGCTGTGCTGGTTAAAGACAGCGACTGGCTGCTGGAGAACCTGCACGTCACGCCCATCGACAACAACGAAATCGTGTTGCCCAGGGGCCACAACGTCAACTTTGGCGCGCCGGTGGGCACCATGGTGGCGCTTGGCGGCGGCAAGGTAGTCGAAGCCGGTTATGCCAACGAATGTTCCGCGGCGCAGCTGGCGGCGGCCATCACACCGCGCACTGCGGCCATTCTGTATATCAAATCTCACCACTGCGTACAGAAAAGTATGCTCAGCGTGGAGCAGGTTGCGGTGGTGGCGCGCACGCATAATCTACCGCTGATTGTGGACGCGGCGGCGGAAGAAGATTTGCAGTGCTACTACCGTGTCGGCGCAGATCTCGTTATCTATAGCGGCGCGAAGGCGATTGAAGGGCCGACCAGCGGTCTGGTGATCGGTAAAGCCCAATACGTTGAGTGGGTAAAACGTCAAACGGCGGGCATTGGCCGGGCAATGAAGGTCGGCAAAGAGGGCATCCTCGGCCTGACCTGCGCTATTGAACTGTACCTCAACGCGCAGAAAGAGAGCGGTGCGGAAATGGTCGAGAAAATGACGCCGTTTATTACTACCTTGAATCAGCTTCACGGCGTGAGCGCTCGCGTGGTGTGGGACAGCGCAGGGCGCGACATCGCGCGCACGGAAATTAAGTTTGACGAAGCGGTAACCGGGATCGCCACAGGCGAACTGGTCGACGCGCTGAAGCAAGGGGAGTACGCGATTTACTTCCGTGGTTACAAAGCCAACGAAGGCATTATCGAAGCCGATGTGCGCAGCGTCGATCGCGCGCAACTGGAGATTGTGGCCCGTCGAATTGGTGAAGTGATTTCGCAGGAGAAAAAAGCATGAAATTAACCCCTAACTTTTATCGCGACCGCGTCTGCCTGAACGTACTGGCAGGCTCCAAAGAAAATGCCCAGGAGATTTACGCGGCGGCGGAAGGCCACGTGCTGGTTGGCGTACTATCAAAAAATTACCCGGATGTCGCAAGCGCGGTAACGGACATGCGTGAATACGCGGCGCTTATTGATAACGCGCTGTCTGTGGGGCTGGGGGCGGGCGATCCTAACCAGTCGGCGATGGTCAGTGAAATTTCCCGTCAGGTGCAGCCACAGCATGTTAATCAGGTCTTTACCGGCGTGGCGACCAGTCGTGCGCTGCTGGGCCAGCAGGACACGGTGGTCAACGGTCTGGTTTCACCAACCGGTACGCCGGGCCTGGTAAAGATCTCCACCGGTCCGCTAAGCAGCAAGGCACCGGACGGCATTGTGCCGGTAGAAACCGCCATTGCGCTGCTCAAAGACATGGGCGGTAGCTCGATTAAATACTTCCCGATGGGCGGCCTGCAATGCCGTGACGAGTACATCGCGGTCGCTCAGGCCTGCGCGCGTCATGACTTCTGGCTGGAGCCAACGGGCGGGATCGATCTGGATAATTTCACTGAAATCCTGCAGATCGCCCTCGATGCCGGCGTGAGCAAAATCATTCCTCACATCTATAGTTCGATTATTGATAAGGTGAGTGGTAATACCCGTCCGGACGATGTACGCCAGCTGATGGCGATGACCCGGGCCTGCGTAGGCTAATTGACTGATGAGGAAACTGACGTGCGATTTCCCAACCAACGTTTAGCGCAGCTCTTTGGCATGTTGCAAAACGAAGCGCTTCCACAGGACGAGCTGGCGCAGCGGTTGTCGGTTTCCACGCGCACTGTACGGGCGGACATCACCGCGTTAAACGCGCTGCTCACCCAGTATGGCGCGCAGTTTGTCCTCAGCCGGGGTAATGGTTATCAGCTCAAAATTGACGATCCGGCAAGTTTTCATGCCCTGCAGACCCAGCAGCCCGACAGGTTGCTGCGTATCCCACGCACCAGCCAGGAACGGGTTCACTGGCTGGTGGTTCGCTTTCTGACGTCGGCTTTTTCGCTGAAGCTGGAAGATTTGGCTGATGAATGGTTTATCAGTCGCGCGACGCTGCAAAACGATATGGCAGAGGTGCGCGAGCATCTGCAACGTTATCATCTGACGCTGGAAACGCGCCCGCGACACGGCATGAAGCTGTTCGGCAGCGAGATGGCGATCCGCGCCTGTTTGACCGATCTGCTGTGGATGCTGGCTCAGCAGGATCCGCAGCATCCATTGGTGACGGATGAAGCATTAAACGCCGGGATCCCAGAGCAACTGCAACCCGTTTTGCAGGACATTTTTTCCCGTTTTCATATTCGCCTGACCGATGAGGGCGAGCTGTTTTTGCGCTTGTACTGCGCGGTGGCGGTACGGCGGATTAGCGAAGGGTATCCACTACCGGAATTTGCCGCAGAAGAAGCCGAGCAATCTGTGTGCCTGGCCACGCGGGAAATCGCGGCGGTATTGCATCGGTTGGCGGATAAACCGCTCTCCATTTCTGAAGAGAACTGGCTGCAGGTGCATATTGCCGCCCGCCAGGTTCAGGAGATCGCTCCCAGTGCCATTAATGCGGATGATGGCGAAGCGCTGGTCAACTACATCCTGCGTTTTATCAACAGCCAGTACAACTACAACCTGTTGAATGACAAACAGTTACATGCCGATCTGCTGACGCATATTAAAACGATGATCACCCGGGTGCGTTACCAGATAATGATCCCCAATCCGCTGCTGGAAAATATTAAACAGCACTATCCGATGGCATGGGATATGACGCTGGCCGCCGTCTCGGGATGGGGAAAATATACGCCATACGCCATCAGTGAAAATGAGATTGGTTTCCTCGTCCTGCATATCGGCGTTGGATTGGAGCGTAGTTACAACATCGGTTACCAAAGACAGCCGAAAGTTCTGCTGGTATGCGATGCCGGAAATGCGATGGCGCGGATGATTGAAGCGGTATTGGCGCGTAAGTATCCGCAGATAGAAATCGTCGATACCGTGACGCTGCGCGACTACGAACAGCGGGAAAACATCAGCGAAGACTTCGTGGTCTCGACCGCGCGGATCGGCGAAAAAGATAAGCCTGTGGTGATGATTGCGCCATTTCCTACCGATTATCAGCTGGAGCAGATTGGCAAACTGGTGCTGGTCGACAGGACCCGTCCTTGGATGCTGAACAAATTTTTCGATGCCACCCATTTCCGTGTTATCGATGGCACAATGGATCAACAAACGTTGTTCAATACATTATGCCGTCAGTTGCAGGATGAAGGCTTTGTCGATGCGGAGTTTCTTGATTCGGTGGTCGAGCGTGAGGCCATTGTCAGCACTATGCTGGGTGACGGCATCGCCCTGCCGCACTCCCTCGGTCTGTTGGCAAAGAAAACGGTGGTCTACACTATCCTCGCCCCACAGGGTATTGCCTGGGGTGATGAAACGGCGCACGTGATCTTCCTGCTCGCCATCAGCAAAAGCGAATACGAAGAAGCGATGGCTATCTACGATATTTTCGTCACTTTCCTGCGCGAACGCGCCATGACGCGGCTCTGCGCGTGCCGGAATTTCACTGAGTTCAAAACGGTCGCCATGGAGTGCGTGAGTCGTTTTTAAAGACGCTGCAATTATCTTGCAGCGTAATCTCCTGCAATTGTTTCCCTTAATTTTAGGGCATAACATCACGGCACAAGGGTCATTAACTGGCCGGGGAAGCTAATCTGGATCACGCCGGCCCACATGCAGATCAACTTTGACTGGGCGGTGAGAGCGGGCATATTTCCCACTAATACCGTGGGTGAGCCAGGCACCCAGGGGGCCGGTGTGGCGGGGATACACGGCATTGGCGTAAGCACGCCGAGCGCCGCCGCGGTTGCGGCTGCAACGGTCGGGTTAGCGATGCTGTTGCACATCCCGAACGGCAGAATGTTTACAAACGGTTTGTTATCCATAATATTTGCCATCGGCACGTTGTTGACGATGGTTCGGCTGGTGGGCAACACGTTCAGTGGGGCAGGCGCAATGCCAAACGAGCATTGCAGCATCGCGCCAGCACATACGGCAGGACAACTCATGGTAGTACCCCCAATTGTTTCCACAGTCGGCGAGCGGACTCATCGCTGGTAATCAGTTCATTGAGCAATTCAGGTAGCGGCGTATTCCCCCAGGCAAAGGCGCGATAGAGCAGATAAGGCACCGGGCTGTGTGGTTCAGTACGCGCCAGGTAATCCGCGACCTCTTTAATCATTAGATACGCTTCCCCGCGGTGGGCAAATGCAGCGGGTTTACCTGGCGCTGGTGCTGCTTCCTGTACGACAGGCGGCGAAGGTTCTGGCAAGTTAGCCCCCAATGCTTGCAGGCAGGTTTTAATTTTTTGTTCCAGCGGATTGAAAGACGGTGCGGATGCTTCGGGCCAGCTCTGACATACGGTATTAAGCCGCGTAAGCCATTCAAGGCTTGCTGTTAGCGCCGTAACGGTCGACTCTTCCGCCCCGGGCAGGGGAAGGTCTGATAACTTCCCCTGCTGCCACTGCGATAAGGAGATATGCTCTCCATTCGCTATAAACAGCGGAGCTTCGGCGACCAGGACGGCGTAATGCTGCGCCATCCAACAGAGTGGGGCGGCGCGATAATCATAGTCGCCCTCTTTGATTTTTGGGTGCAGTTCCTCCGGATAACGCTCCAGCGCCAGCGTGGCTAATGCCAGCGCATCGGGCAAAGACGTTAAGCCGCGTGACCGAATCCATGCCTCACCCAGCCAGCTCATAATCACCAGATCCTTGCTGAGCGTTTTTGTCAGCGACGTGGCGATCTGTGCGACGGCGTCCCAGTCAGCGCGTCGCGGCGTGCTTTGCCAGACGCCCGTGGGCAGCGTTTCGTCATCCTGCTGGCGAGCGGCGACCAGTCGGTCGAACTCCGGTGAATAGCGGATCGCGTCTCCGCACGGTTTATCCGCCTGAATAGGCGTCAGTAATACCTGAATATGTTCCATCATTTTCCTCGTGATAATCCCTGTTCGGTAAGCGGTACCCACGGTAGTGGTGCTTTGCCCTGTGCATCCAACAATGCGACCTGCCAAAAGACGGTGGTTTGTAACTGTTGCTGACCATCTCCCACGGGAAGCGAAAAGCGTAATGGCAGCGGTTGCGCCAGCGCGCCGCCGACGTGCTGTTGTTTGATCATCCTCAGCAGTGACCATGCCCCCTGCCAGCGCCAGCGACCAGTATCACCGCTTACCGTTACACCTGTCTGTGACAGACCTGGCATTGGTCGCCAGGCGGAGTTAGTTGCCCAGCGTAGACTAAAGTTCAGGCTGTCTCCGCTGCGCCAGTGCAGATCCGTTGTGCCACCGGGGTAGCTTATCGTTTGTTGATTGCCAGCAAGCCGCCAGTCGGCAATTTGGTCAGCGCCGACCTCGCGGTTACGAGAGGTGCGCCAGATAACGCGTAACGTAACCCCTTCGGGACTGACCAGCGCGGAAAGTAATGGCTGCGCCGCCGCCAGTTGTTGAATCAATGGCGGCTGTGCAGAGAGCGTTTCTGGAGGGAGCTGCGCGAGTAAAGTCGTGAGTTCGCGAACCCTGTCGACATCGGCATCCGGTGCCTGTGGCGCGGCGGTAAAGGGGAAATGCCCCGCCAGCCAGACGTTGTACAGTGTGAAGATTTGCCCCACCGCGCCAATGCTCGCCTGCTGGCGTAGCTTCTGGCATGTTTGCTGCGATGCGTTTACCAGCGCGTTCAGCGATTGGCTGTAAAAATCGTTACCGCCGGAAGTGGTGAACTGCGCCAGCTCGCTCTGACAATTCTGAGCGGAAAGCGTGGGCAACGCGGCGGCAAGCGTGGTCATCTGCATCGGCGGACTGCCAGGATCCTGTTGTTGCAGCCGCTGCATTGTGGCCAGTGAACTGCTCCAGCGGACGATCAGCTGGTTTTCCGTGGTGGTAAGCCATGGACGCTGTTTGTCGAGCCAGTCAATATCCTGCTGATAGCGGGTCAATGCGCCGGATATTTGCGCGGCTTGCGCGTTGGCCCAACCGGCAATCTTCTGCCCGCTGACCTGCGCCTGCTCTGCCGTGGCGTAATTCACGGCGGGAGGGGCGATCGCCGGCAGCAACGCTCCGCCGTCCTGGCGCACTCGGGCAATCACTTGGGCTGCGGCTTGCTGACGTAATGCGATGGCAAACTGAGGTCGATTAAGCTGGATGAACGCGTCAATGAGTTGATCCGCGCTAGCCGTGCTGAGAGTGCTATGGTCAGGTGACTCGGCTGCCCCCGCGTACAGTGCCTGACGCATGGCGTTTTCAACTGCTTGCCGGGCCAGCATAGTGAGTTTGGGGCGCCAGATACTGTCCGGAAGTTGTTGTATAAAACGCTCATATCCGCCAAACAACGCCAGTGCCTGCTGGAGTTGTAGATTTCCAGGATAGCCTGCTGTTGTGTCGGTCTGCAGGCTCGCCCCCCGCTGCCAAAACGGTTGATTGAGCAGGTCGCGCAGGCTTTTTTGCAGCGCGATAACATCCGGTGACACGCTGAACTCTCCTTCCGGCGACTGCTCGGTTAGTGAGGAGAAATGCAGACGGGAACCATCGACCTGTGCCAGAAAGCGTTGGCGCAATAAGGCTTCGTGACGTAAAACCTCTTGAATCACATCATTGTCGATCAGTCTGAGCGTGCGTGCCTGGGTGAGTAGCTCATCCAACGGCAGTCGAATAGGTGAGTGAGTCGCATCGCGGCTAAGATTATTGATCGTGGTTAGCGTCGCCTGTAAACGGCTGACCTGACGGATTAAGGAACGCACAAATAGCGGAGTAACCCGTGAGTCATTGCTGAATAGTGTCAGTAACTGTTCGAGCTGCTCTTCGTTGTTATCCAGACTGGTGTTGCCGTAATTCTGCTCCAGCCAGCGCATCGTTTCGCGAGAAAAATACTCGCTGTTTCGCTGCGTTAATTCGCTGGCGTCAGGTAACTTGAGGCGTGAAAGGTTGAGGGTGGCAATCATCCCATTCAGACGATCCTGCGACGGTAGCGATTCTGTATCTACGGTCACGCCCCAGATGCTGGCGCTGACGTTTGCCAGCGTCTGTACAGTGGGTTGTTTCACCTGCATTAATTGCAGCAATGGTAAATAACGCGACTCCATTTGTTTTGCCTGGCTAAGCAGGTGCTGAATCTGGCGGTAACGCTCCTCGGGCAGTAGCTCCTCCTGCTCTGACATCTTCTCACTTTGACTTTGCAGACAGATGCTATTGGTCGCAGGTAATAACAGGCTGGCTAACGTGGCGTTATTAAAGGTGTCCCGTAATTTTGTGTCGGTATGGCTGAACAAGGAACCGGGCCAGACAACAGATCGAAACTGCCACTGTGGAATACCGTTAAGCACTCGCCAGTACAGTGCAGTGGATCGTTCGCCTGCGTTATTGGCGCGAAGCGTTTGTGTGGCCAGCACTTGCAGACGATCGTGTAGTAAAACGGCGTTGGTATGTTGGTATTGCCAGCTCCAGATCATTGCCGCCAGCCAGATAACACAAAGGCAGCTATAACAGGCGAGAGTGATGAAATGGCGGCGCAGATTCAGGCGCAGCAGGCGGCGGACCGGGAGCGCCAGACCACGCTCGGCGGCAATTTTGCCGCTCAATAGCGTCTGACAAAACTGCATCCGTGGTTTGTCTTGGGTTAGCGTGCGGGCGACAAACCAGATCCCACGCAATAGTGGGGGTTCATCGCGGGCGTTGCTGTTAAACAGGGAATCGAAATAATCATGCAGCGGGGCGGCTAGCGGCAGGAGGTTTTCTGGCAGACGAAACAGATCTTCCGGCGTATTTCCCCGCAGTGCGCCGAGTTCCGTGATGAGCATGCGCAGCGAGCTTCGGGTATTGTCCAGCGCGCTGTCTATCCACTGTGGCTTCCAGATGGCCTCTCTGGCGACCGGGATGGCGCTGCCAATGGGGCTGCGACGAGCCTCTTCCGGCAACATTGCTAACAAAGACGAAGCCCCTTCCAGTGCTTCAACACCGCTTATCAGCAGGTAGACTGGTAAACTCAGTCCACATACTTGCTGTAGCTGTTGGCAGTTGTTCAGGAGGCTGGCGCGAGCGGCCTCATCGCCGTGCAGCGCATCCAGCGACAGGGTGATAATCAGCGCGTCCAGTGGACGCTGCGGACGACTTTTCACCAATGCAGCGAGCATTTTTTGCCAGTCATTCTGGCGAATAAGCCGCTTTTTCCCGGCAGTTTGCAACGTTTGCGGCAGGCACAAAACACTGCACTGAGGGTTAAACCACCATTGCCCGAACCAATACTCCTGGCCGTCGGTGAGTGACCAACTGCGACAAAGCAGACGGTTATCTTCTTCGTCGCCCAGCATCAGTATGCGCATACTGTCGTAAGGATCCTGACCGCCGCAGGCACGCTGGATCTCTTTTTGTGCACGGATGAACGTATCGTTGCGGTATTCCCACTGCCACCATACGCACCAGAGGGTAATCGCCAGCAGCACCAGCACAATGATCAGCAGAGTTAGCCAGTGTTGCGTCACCTGGAATCTCCCTGGCAGGACTGGGTCACCGGGAAATCAGGCAACGTATTCACGCCGATAGCATCTTCAATACTTAGCCACAATCGTTGGCTTAACAGCAGCAGAGCGAGCAGTATGATGAGGGCAATCAGGTGCAGACGTGAGTTGTCAGGCAGGCGACGGTGCGCCGGAAGCTGTAATGGCGTTCCCAGTGCTGCAGATTCCATTCGCTGGGCAATATCGCTGAACCTGGCGTCATGCTGGAAAGCAAAATGCCATAGCAGGCGACAGGTTTCCTGGTGGGCCTGTGGGGCAAAATCGTCACGCCGGGAGCCGAACCCCAGCGTCAGGCAACGTAAATAAAGCGCGGCTAAATCGCGCTGTCCGGGGCTGCGCTCATTGAGTAACGCGGTGATCTTCTGGGGGATCAGATCGCCAGCGCTATGGGTCTGCCACAAATGATACTCCAGCGGACAACTCTGCCAGAGTGAGAGGGCTGGCCAGTCGCCATAGAGTACAGATTCATCAATCAGCGCTACCAGGGCGTAAACCGCGTCATCAATCTGCTGCTGAAAAGGGGTACCCAATTCACGGATTAGACGTCGGTTATACTCTGCCACCGTCTGACTGGCGAACTCAAAAGCCTCAGTGTGTAATTCATCAGGCGGCAGCGTGGTGCTTTTCCAGCGTTCAAACCGCGCCAGCCAGCGAGAGAAGACGTCATCAAACAGACGGCAGGCAGGCATATCAGGATTCGTAGGCGTCATGGCGATCCTCCTGACGGTAAAGCATGATCCGCTGCGGCATGTCATCGGTTTCATGCAGTGGAGCAATGACCAGCGGCGTCTCTTTTTCAAACCATTGGGTAGTAAGCGTTAACGTGAACAGGGCGATACTGCTGTCGACTTCCCAGTCGCTGTGCTGTTCGGCGGACAGTGGCGTGAATGTCATCCCATGCATTCGCTGACGACGCAAAGCGGTCAAAAACGGTTGGCTGGCGATAAGGCTCTTTTGTAACCAGCTTTCTGCTCTGGAGGTGCTGCCAGCAGGCATCAGCAAACCAATCACCACCTGTTCTCCGGCATGGATATTCGCGGGGAGCTGAAGCGAAAACATGTTATCCAGTTTGCTGAAGTTGATTCGTTGATAGCGGCGATGAATATGCGCCAATTGATTTTTCAACATGGTGAAAAGAGAGGCGAATGCCGGCTGCATGTTTTGATAATCGAAGACCGGCAGCAAGGGCAAGGTTTTATCCTGGGTCAGAATTGCCGTCTGGCCGAGAAATAAACACAGCGCGCGGTAAAGATCCTCAGGGTGTGGACGCCCACCGTTGATCAGGCTTTCCAGCAGCGGTAAAGCCCCTTGAATACTTTGTAACGACAGCGTTAGCCACAGCCAGTCATGAGTGCGTTGACTCTGTTGCGCCAACTGCATTTCCCGGCTTAAAAACAGAATTTTTTCTCTTGCCTGTAAGCAGAGTTGTCGCGTGTTACGGGAAAGATAGCTCTCTTCACTGACGCTGGGCGTGGGCGGAAACCAGTCGCTCTGACGAAACCCTGCTTCGGTATACACTATCTGAAGTAGCGGCAGACAGATTAAATCGGCGCGTTCATGCTGACAAACCAGACGTGGTGCGGGCTGCCACAGCGAAATACTTTCAGGAAATTCTCCGCTGCTCAGATCCGGCATTGGGGCGCTGTTCATTGAGCTATATCGGTCATTCATCAACTGCCACTGTCCGGCGCGGTTTAGCGGCGGCAGCGCCAGCCAGATAATATGTTCACTGTCCGGCGCGGCAGGGAGCAGATGTTGGCAGTCGAACGCCAGCGGCGAGTCGCGGCTGATGTCGTACTCAACCGGCGTGCCGTCGGGCATGATTGCCTCAAGACGCAGGATACGCAGCATACCGGCACACAGTGCGGCTTCGTCGATATGTAGGTGGTTAACTCCCCAGAATCCGGGATTGGCGCACCGCGCCAGCATGGCGGGAAGCATTTCATTGCGCAGTGCCTGTAACTGGAAATGTTGCGGCAACATCGCCATCCCTTCGTACCAGCAGACCATTGCCGGAATCGTGCTCATAGTATCTTCCTTGTTCAGGGCGCCAGAATTGCCTCATCCGTCATCAGTAGCAGATGCAGTGAACTGACTTTATCCAGCCGTAAACGGTGATCGCCTTCGCTGCGGTAACGCGCAAACAGAAGCGTTGCCTCTGTCGTAACGCCTTGCAGGGGATTTTCTTGCGCAACAAAACGTGAACCTGGCACCAGTTCCAGAGACCAGACGCGAAATCCGTCAGGGTTATCGCGTAATAATTGTGATTTGGCATTAAACCACTGTGTCGCGGAGAGTGACTGGACGGTCGGTAACAGCGCGCTATCGGTAATAGCGACAATATCTACTGCTACCGGTGCGTTATCATTGGCATCCGGAACTGTTTCAATAATTACATCATTAAATGCCACACGGTTTTGCCACAATGAACAGCCGCTATTCAGTAACGATAAGGCACTGAATAATATTAATATGGCCGAATGACATATGCCGCTCTTCATATAAAATCCTTTTATATTGTTATAAGAACGGTAATTAATGGTTGAGGTTTGTTTTTTGATTTAAATCATTATTCAGCGCGGATTATAAAAGAAAAAACGTTTTACGCGATTCATTCACTTGGTGAATTGGTTTTGTGTCAAGTATCGCTATGGTGATTATTATTTGTTTATATAATTGATTTTAATTGGTTATTGTGTTGATTTTGATTTTTGTCAAAGAGGCTGTCCTGGTATGAAAACTGAAAAATTAAGTTGATATTTATTTTTTGTTGTGTTTTTTATATTGCATGTAGTTATTCAGAAAAATCTATTTTCGAATAATGGTGCGGCAAAAATAGCACCAGGGATACTATTGTAATAAAAAGGATTAAATATGGCAGAGAGCATTCAGCATAAACTCAACCGTATTAGGCCGCCGCGCGTGCAAATAACCTATGACGTGGAAACTGGTGGCGCGATTGAGAAAAAAGAACTTCCCTTGGTTGTTGGTATTTTAGCGGATTTATCCGGGCATCCAGCATCTCCACCGGCCAAATTACGTGAGCGCCGTTTTGTTGAAATCGATCGTGATAATTTCGACGATGTACTCTCCTCTGCCTCGCCTCGTCTGGCGATACAGGTCGAAAATCGTCTGGCTAATGATGGCAGTAAACTGAACGTAGAACTCCACTTCAACGAATTCGACGACTTTTCTCCTCTCAATATTATTAATCAGGTTAAGCCCCTCCAACGTCTTTTTCTTGCCCGTCAACGCTTACGCGACCTGCTGACCAAACTGGATGGTAACGACGATTTGGATACGTTGTTGCAGCAGGTAGTCAATGACAACGCTGAGCTTCAGGCGTTAAGACCCATCGCTGAAGAAAAACCGACTGACAACGCGTAACTAAAAAGGGGAAGAACAATGGACAATGTTCAGGAACAAGCTGAAACCGGTGGGCAAACCGTTACACTGAGCGTGCTGGACCGCATTATTCAGGAAGGGCGGATGGCGCGCGATGAGCTACAGCAGACTTACGCGCGTGACATGCTTGAAGAACTGGCTACGCAGATTCTTGATGAAGGGATGGTGATTGAAAGCGATACCGTAGCAATGATCAACCACCGCATCGCGCAGATTGACGCGCTCATCAGCGACCAGTTGAATGAAGTATTACATCACCCGGAGATGCAGAAACTGGAAGCCTCCTGGCGTGGTCTGCATCAATTTGTGATGAATACCGAAACCAGCACCCGGCTGAAATTGCGTCTGCTGAATGTGTCACGTAAGGAGTTGCAGGACGATCTGGAAAAAGCGGTCGAGTTTGACCAGAGCACGCTGTTCAAAAAACTGTATGAAGATGAATACGGGACTTTCGGCGGCAACCCTTACAGCGTGTTAGTGGGCGATTTTGAGTTTGGTCGACATCCGCAGGACGTGGCGTTGCTGGAGAAAATCTCTCAGGTGGCGGCAGCGGCCCATGCGCCATTTATTGCGGCAGCCAGTCCGCGCTTATTTGATATGGGATCGTTCGCTGAGCTGGGCGTCCCGCGCGATCTGGCGAAGATCTTCGAAAGCACCGAATTGATTAAATGGCGAGCCTTCCGCGATAGCGATGATTCCCGCTATGTTTCGCTGGTGTTACCGCATGTGTTGCAGCGTCTGCCGTACGGACCGGATACGGTGCCGGTAGAAGGGGTTAACTTCGTTGAAGATGTTAACGGCATGGACGCGAGTAAATACCTGTGGGGCAACGCCGCATGGGTACTGGCTAACCGTATTACCGAGGCATTTGCCTTGTATGGCTGGTGCGCGGCGATTCGTGGTGCGGAAGGCGGTGGACTGGTGGAAGATCTTCCGGCGCACACCTTCTCTACGCCATCCGGCGATATCAGTCTACGTTGCCCAACGGAGATAGCCATCACCGATCGCCGTGAGAAAGAGTTGAACGATCTCGGGTTCATCGCGCTGTGCCATAAAAAGAATACTAACACCGCCGCGTTCTTTGGCGGACAAACGACTAATCAGGCAAAAATCTACAACACCCCGGAAGCCAACGCCAACGCGCGCATCTCAGCGATGCTACCGTACATCCTGGCCGCCTCGCGCTTTGCGCACTACCTGAAGGTTATTATGCGCGACAAGATTGGCAGCTTTATGAGCCGTGACGAGATCGAAAGCTACCTCAACAACTGGATTGCCGATTATGTCCTGCTCACCGACAGCGCCCCGCAGGAGATCAAAGCGCGTTATCCGCTGCGCGAAGCGCGGGTGGACGTAAGTGCTGTGCCTGGTAAACCGGGTGTCTATCGCGCGGTTGTGTTCCTGCGTCCGCACTTCCAGTTAGAAGAGTTAACCACCTCTATTCGTCTGGTCGCCGAACTGCCGCCACCGGCAGCCGCTTGATCATTAAGGAGATAAACCATGGATGCGATTTTTTTAAAGCTCGACGATATCAAAGGCGAAAGTCAGGTTGATGGATTTAAAGATCAGATAGAGATCATGTCCTTCAGCCACAACGTGGCGATGCAGGTCAACAACGACGTCAGTAACACCGAACGCACCTCCGGGCGGGCACACGTGGGGGAAATGTCGCTGACCAAGTTTGTTGACCTTTCCACGCCGAAGCTTAACGAGTACTGCTGCAGCGGGAAGATGATTAAAGAAGCCGTGCTGACGTTATGCCGGAATGATGACGGCAAAATGCTGCCCTTTATCGTCTATACCCTGGATAACGTGATTATCTCGCATTTGAGCGTGAGTGGCGGTTCCGGCGGTAAGCCGGTCGAAACGATGTCGCTAAATTTCACCAAAATTAAATGGGAAATTACCGCTCAGAAACTGGGAGGTCAGAAAGAGGGTAACGTCTCTTCCGTCTGGGATATGGCGATGAATAAGAAACCGTAATCTGAGGTAATGCCCATGTCACTACCCGTCGCGCTGCTCGACAGACTGATGGATGAGGACATTACGCCGCGTGAGTCGGTTTGCCGGGAGTTGAGAAGACTGTTCAACTCCCGTGCTGCAGAAGATGCTGACACATTGCCAGTGCTTCTTGCCTGGGGCGTCCCGGAATGGCACGGGCTGAACGCGGGCGATGAACGGGTGCTGCGTTGGTATTGTCGTCAACTGCGCGCCGCTATTTTGCGCCATGAGCCTCGGATTCAGGCGCTGATCGTGAGCGTAAAAAATGCCCATCATCAGACGCTGGCGCTGCAACTTGACGCGATGCTGTGGAACGACGACGAACCGCTAACGCTGGAGCTGGCGTACCAAAATGGCGGTTGGCGATAACCCGTATCAGGGGAGATCAATGGACGATCGATTACTTGATGATTATCTGCAAGAGCTACGATGGCTGCGAACCGCCAGCGGTGAATTCGCTCGTCGGCATCCGCATGTTGCTTCCCGACTGCGGCTGAGTGAATTCGATTGCCCAGATCCCCATGTTGAACGACTTCTGGAAGGTTTTGCGTTGCAAAGCGCCAGGCTGCATCAGCGTCTTGATGACGGCTTTGGTGAGCTATGCGACTCGTTACTGGAGCAGCTCTCTCCCCATTTGCTACGCCCTTTTCCTTCTTGCGCAACCGCTTGTTTTACTCCCGATCCGTTGGCGGGCGATCTGAGTCAGGGCTACACGCTTCCAGCCGGAACGCCGTTATACGCGCAAACAGAAAGTGGAGAAACGATCTGGTGGCGCACGGCATTGGCGCAAACGCTGTGGCCTATCGAGATTGAAAATGTTGTCTGGTGTGATGCCGCACAGGCCCGGCAGTTGAGCGGAATGGCGCAGGCGCGTGGCGCATTGCGTATTCAGTTACGCTGTCTGCCGCCGCATCAGTTTTCGACCCTGGCGGTAACACAGTTGCGCATTCATCTCAGCGGTTCGCCACAAATCAACGCCACGCTGTTTGATTTGTTGTACGCCCATGTCATTGGGCCGCTGCGCCCGCATCCCATTGGTCTGCTGAATGCCGAAAAGATTTTGCCCGCGGAGCCGGGCGTGGAGTCCAGCGTGCTGGCGCTCAGTGCCTGGATGAACAGCCCGCAGACGCTGATGTATTTTGATTTACCGCTGCCGTCGACAGACGAGGGCGACAGTATCACGCTGTGTATCCCTTTCGACAACGCTCCGCAGGTAGCACAGCATATCAAACTTGGCGATATTCGCCTGGGCTGCGTGCCAGTAATAAACCTTTTCACCCGCACCTCCGAGCCGCTATTTGTCGAGCATACCCAGAGCGAACATCGGCTGGTCGCCGATCATCATGACAAAAATGTGCAGATCTACCGCGTACAGGCGCTGTGGATGAGTCACCGTGAGGAAGCCTGGCGCGTTCCTGCGTACTACTCAGCCCAGGGACATAGCGAGGCCCGCTGGTTCTGGTATGCACGGCGTCACCGCCACCAGGGGAATGCGCTGTGGCTAACGCTGGTGGACAGCCGCTTTGACCCGTATGCGGCGGATGAAGAAACCAGTCTGACGGCAACGCTCTGGTGCAGCAATGGTGAGCAGGCCGCACAACTTGCAGCGGGAACGCCATTGGCCTTCGAAGTGCCGGGCCCGGTTGCGCAAGTACATTTATTGGGTACGCCGACCACGCCTTCTGAGCCAGCATTACAGCGGGACACGCGCTGGAAGTTGCTTTCCTCGCTGGCGCTCAATCACCTGTCGCTGGTGGAAGGCGAGATGGCGCTGGCGTCGCTGAAAGAGCTGCTGGCGCTGTACGCCCCTTCCGCCGCGTCACCCGCCGTCTGGCAACAGATTAATGGTATTCGCGAGATGCGTTGCCAACGGGTAAGTGAGCATCGGGGAGGTGATGCCTGGCGCGGTTGGCATAACGGCATCCGGGTGACGTTAACCCTTGAACCACAATCATTTACTGGCAATAGTCGACTGCTATTTGCCGGCATCATCGCCCGTTTTCTGGCTCGCAATGCCACTGCGAACTGCTTTGTTCGTACGGTATTGCAGGAAGATGGAGAGGAACTGTCGCTATGGACAGAAGCCGAACAGACCGCGTTGATAGCGTAATCGCCCAATTGCGGCGCGAGCCGTGGCGCTTTTCGCTGGAGCAGTGTATCCGCATCTTACGGGCGAGCGGTGAAATGCCCGCGCTGCGAGGGGATCTGGGGCTGGCGTTCGCGCCTGCGGAGGTGTCGCTGCGCGACGGTACCCTTCAGGTCCACAGCCTGGGACCGGGCGGGGCCGATGGGGTGCTGCCCTATGGCTGGCTGGAATGGTTGCAACAGGCGGCGCAGGATAAAAACAGCGCGTCGCAGGACTTTATTCATCTGTTTCAACAGCGCTTGATTCAACATCACTGCCGTAGCCTGAGCCTGTATCGGCTGGCAACGCCTTACGCCAGACGAGAAGATGCGCCGGGGTTTACGTTGATGCGAGTGCTGTGTGGTTTTGATCTGGATGCCGTAAAAAAGCATCAGTCTGCGCAGCTACAGCGTCTGCTGTCGCAAAGCAGCGGTCTGGCTAATCGTCGGCGTTCAACGGCGGGATTTGTGGCGCTGGTGGCGGCAACGCTCGGTATCACCGTTGATATTGAGGAGTTTATCGGGCGCTGGCAATCCTTGCCGCTGGCGTCTCAAAGCCGGACCGGGTGTCGGCTGGGACGCAATAGCGTCGCCGGTCGGCGAATATGGAATCAGCATGCGGCGCTACGGGTGCATCTGCATGCTAAAAACGCTACGCAGTGGCGCGAATTTTTACCCGGCAGTCAGGGGTTTCTCCAGCTCAGTAAGTTAGCGGAAATCTGGTTTGGCGCGGGAATAACGCTGGAATTGATGATGCGCGGGACGCTGACGCTTGATCATCGCTTAACCCGCGCTGCGCCGCCGCGTCTGGGGTATACCGCGCAACTGGCAGGGCGCAAGCCCGCGATGTTCCATTGCCAACAGCATCTTGAGGAGAACAGTAAATGGATTTGAAAGCGCTGGTAAAACGACTGAACCCAATTTGTTTTCGTGCGCTGGAACAGGCCGCCGAACGTAGTCGGGCGCAGGGACACTGGTTCGTCGAGCCGGAGCATATGCTGCTGGCTTTACTGGATGATGAACACTGTGATTTAGCGTATTGCCTGAGCAACGCGGCCATCTCCACCGATACGTTACGTGAAGAGATCCAGCGTGCTCAGGCGCAGTTCAAAACGGGCTGTACGCGGATGCCGGTGTTTTCCGTACAACTGATAGAGCTACTGGAAGGGGCGATTTTGCAGGCGACATTCCAGCGTATTCCACTGGTTCGTTCGGCCTTATTGCTCCTGACCTTGCTCACTCGAGAACGGCTGCGTACCCAGTTAGCGCAGGGAATGCCACTGTTGTTACAGCTTCCGGCTGCGGAGCTGGAAAGCCAGTGGCACAACTGGTGCTGCAACTCCGTTGAGGAGGCCGCAGACCCTGACAAGGGCGAATCCCCGAAGCGTGAAGGTGGGGTTCTGGATCAATATACGCACGATCTGACTCGTGACGCGCGGGAAGGGCTGATCGATCCGATCATCGGGCGCGACGCGGAGATCCGCCAGTGTATCGACATCCTGCTGCGTCGCAGGCAAAACAACCCGATTCTGGTGGGTGCGCCAGGTGTGGGCAAAACCGCCGTCGCCGAAGGGCTGGCGCTGCGCATCGCCGAAGCCAGCGTGCCGCCGCCGTTGCGTGATGTCGCTCTGCTGGCTCTCGATCTTGGCTTGTTGCAGGCGGGAGCGGGCGTGAAAGGTGAGTTTGAACAGCGTTTGCGCGGCGTAATCGAGGCGGTAAAAAAATCCCCGCAGCCGATCATTTTATTTATCGACGAAGCTCACACGCTGATAGGCGCGGGCGGCGCCGAGGGGGGTAATGATGCCGCCAACCTGCTGAAACCGGCGCTGGCGCGTGGGGAACTGCGTACCATCGCTGCCACCACCTGGCAGGAGTACAAAAAGTATTTCGAGAAAGATCCAGCGCTGGACCGGCGTTTTCAGCGTATCCAGATCGAAGAGCCGGACGAGAACAGCGCGGTGATCATGCTGCGGGCGGTGGCCGATAAGCTGGAGGCGCACCACGGCGTGCAAATTCTGGATACCGCCATCCGCGAGGCGGTGCGCCTTTCGCAGCGCTATATCTCCGGTCGCCAACTGCCGGACAAAGCCATCAGCGTGCTTGATACCGCCTGTGCAAGAGTGGCGCTGGCGCAGCATGATGTGCCGCCCCAACTTGAGGAGATCCGTCAGCATCTGGCGGCCATTGAGGAAGAGAGCGAGCGCCTGAACCGCGAACTGCTGGTGGGCGTCGATCATCACGACCGGCTTTGCGAACTGGAAGCGCAGGCGGAAAAACTCCACCAGCAGGCGCGGGAAGTGGAAGGGCGCTGGCAGGATGAGCGTCAGCGGGTCGGCGAACTACTGGCTACGCGTCAGCGGATGCTGGATCTCAGTGCGCGGCTGGACGATGACGAGGAACTGGAGCAAGAGCTGGTGGAGTGCGCGGCGCTGATCGGCAAACTGGAAACCGCCGCTGCCCAGCTACGTGAAGAAGTGCCGCTGGTGCCGGACTGCGTCGATCCCGCTACCGTGGCTTCGGTGATCAGCGGCTGGACCGGGATCCCAATCGGCCAGATGCAGACTGATGAAGCCCACGCTCTGCGCACGCTGGTCGAACGCATGAGCGAGCGGGTGATGGGGCAGCAGATGGCGCTGGAGACCATCGCCCAACGCCTGCGCGCCTATCGCAGCGGCCTGACCGACCCGCAAAAGCCGGTCGGCGTGTTTCTGCTGGTGGGACCAACCGGCGTGGGTAAAACCGAAACCGCGTATGCGCTGGCCGACGCTTTGTACGGCGGCGAACGCAATCTGATCACCATTAACCTGTCTGAATATCAGGAGGCGCATACCGTCAGCCAACTGAAAGGCGCGCCGCCGGGCTACGTCGGATACGGCAGCGGCGGGGCGTTAACCGAAGCGGTGCGCCGTCGGCCTTATTCCGTGGTGTTGCTCGACGAAATCGAAAAGGCGCACCCGGACGTGCTGGAGGCGTTCTATAACGTCTTCGACAAAGGCGTAATGGAAGACGGCACCGGGCTGATCGTTGATTTCAAAAATACGGTAATGCTGGCGACCAGCAACGTCGGCGCGGAATTAATTCTGGAAACGCCTGCAAATGAATTAAACAGCGAGCGGTTTAATGAGGCATTGCGTGAGGAGTTGTTAAAGCATTTTCGTCCGGCGTTTTTAGCGCGGATGACCACGGTGGCGTATCGGGCGCTGGATGAAGAAATATTGAAGGGAATTGTGCGGGCTAAATTAGAGAAATTAGCGCAGCGGTATTTCGTGGCGACGGGGGAGAAATTAAATATGGAGGATGGATTAGTCGAGAGGGTGATGGAGAAGTGTAAGGGAGTCGGGGCCAGGGATGTTGAGAACCTGGTGGTTGGGGAAGTGATGGGGAGTGAATTTTTATCATTATTATGAAATATGGATAAATAATATGAAATTACTAGTTGATGAGCAAGGACGGTTTAGTTGGGCAACAACGAGATCAGTAGTAACTACAAGTTTGAAATTTTCTGATGGAACGAATGATTTTGGTGCTGGTTCGGAGATTTACAGCACTTGTGCGGGTTGCGGGAGAAAATTACCCATGTGCTGTATGCATTTAGACCATATACTTCCATTTGCATCATATGGACATAAATTTATTTCTGAATGTGCATTGTCTTTTTATTCTTTAAACGTTCCACATAATAAAATAGATTCAATGACTGGAGTCGTTCAGGGCGGTATTGGTTATATACAAGAAAAAATAATTTCGCACTCTACTTTTGGGCGGGAAACGAGTTCAATTAGACAGTTAAATACAATAAGTTCAGAGAACGCTTGGTATAATGATTTGGAAAACCTACAGTTTATGTGCATGTCATGTAATACAAGAAAGCAAGACTCTCCGTTTTCTACGGTATTCCCAAGAAGATTCACCATACCTATTAGTAATAAATTATGACTTTATATTAAAAACATTTATCTTTTTTTTATATGAAAAAGGCACTAAAAAAGGAATTTCCCATGCCCGATACCACCATCATAAAACTCGCCGCTCCAACCCTAACCGGTCTTACCGCCACCGCAGCGCACACCGAATCGGCGCTTAACGGCCTGAGCACCGCCACCGTTGCGGGAACCACCTCCGCGCCGTTAACCCTTGATACCGCGCTAGCAACGCATCTGACCGCCGCCATCAACAACGCCGACTACGACGGGCTGATTGCCGAGGCGCACCAGCTCCCGGCGACCAGCAATTCCGATCGCTACCAGTTTGTGCTGCGCCCGTGGCTGTGGTGGCTGACACTTGCCAGCAACAACCGTGTGTTTCAGAACCTCAGCGCGCAGGAGATCGTCGAGAAGGTGTTTAAAGACGCCGGGTTTAGCGACTACAAATTTCAACTGAAAAGCAAACCGGCGAAGCGTGAATACTGCCTGCAATACAACGAAAGCGATTTTAATTTTGTCTCGCGGCTGCTGGAGCAGGAGGGGATTTTCTGGTTCTTCACCCACGCAGCAGGCAAGCATACGCTGGTGCTGGCGGATGATAACAGCGCCTTCCCGCCGATACCTGGCGATAAAAAGGTCAAGTATCAGGCCGCACAGAGCGGCGCACGGGAAACCGGAATGATTCGCTCGGCAGAGCTGCGTATGCAGGCCACCGCCCAGGGCTTCCAGAGCAGTGACTATAACTACGAACAGCCAAAAGCCGCGCTGTTTTCGCAGACGGGTGAGAAGAAGGGCGGGATGCAGTATCAGCATCCGGGTCGCTTTAGCGTTAAAGCCGAAGGCGACGCGCTGGCGGCGTGGAAGGTTAACGCCCTGAAGGCGCAGGCGAAACAGCTGGCGGGTGAGAGCGACTGCCCGGCGCTGATGGCCGGGCACTGGTTCACCCTGACCGATCACGACGACAAATCTCTGAACATCGACTGGCTGATCACTGCCGTTAGCCACGAGTACGACGGTGAACACTACCGCAATCGCTTTACCGCCATCCCGAAGGCCACGCCGTATCGCCCACTCGTCGTGACGCCACAGCCCTTTATGCATACGCAAACGGCGACGGTGGTGGGCAAAAGCGGCGAGGAGATCTGGACCGACAAACTTGGGCGGGTGAAGGTGCAGTTCCCGTGGGACAAAGAGGGGAAAAACGACGAAACCAGCTCTTGCTGGCTGCGGGTCGCCACCGCCTGGAGCGGCAACGGCTTTGGCGCGCAGTTTATCCCGCGCATCGGCCAGGAAGTGGTGGTGAGTTTTATCGACGGCGACCCGGATAAACCGCTCATTACCGGCTGCGTCTACAACGGCGCGAATGCGCTGCCCTATGCGCTTCCGGCAAACCAGACCCAGTCGGGCATTAAGACCAAAAGTGAAAAAGGCTTCAACGAGCTGCGCTTCGACGATAAAAAAGACGCTGAACTGCTGGCAATGCAGGCGCAGAAAGATTTTCAGCTCACCGTGCTCAACGACAGTAAAACGACTATCAGCCATGACGAGATTCAGAGCGTCAAAAACGACCGCACCCGCACCGTTGAAGAGGGCAATGAAACCGTCACCCTGAAAAAAGGCAATCGTGCGGTGAAAATCGAAAAAGGCAGCGACACACTGGAGGTAAAAGAGAAGCGCAGCGTGACGGTGAAGGGCGATCAGGAGCACGCTATCGACGGCAACGAGACGCATAAGGTAAAGGGCAACTACACGCTGAACGTCGACGGCAACCTGACGATTAAAGTTAGCGGTACGCTAACTCTGGAGAGCGGTAAAACCCTGGACATCAAGAGCGGGGCGGGTCTTAACGCCAGCGCATCGGCCAGCATGAAGCTGGATGCCACCAATATCGCCAGTGAAGCCAAAGCCTCGCTGACGCAAAAAGCCGCCACCATCAGCCACGAAGCAAAAGCCACGCTCACCAGCAAAGCCAGCGCCACTCAGACCGTGGATGGTGGCGGTATGCTGATTATTAAAGGTGGCCTGGTGAAGATTAACTAATGAGCGATACGCAGGAATATCACCTGGATAACACCCTGCTACGGGCAAATCTTGCGAACGACCAGCTAAACGGTGAGACGCGAATTGAAGAGAACGGACGCCTGCTGGCAGTTTTGCGATATCAGCAGGGGGCGCTGCATGGGGTAATGGAGCGCTGGCATCCTAACGGTCAGCTTGCTATGCAGCAGGCATATCGTGAGGGCAAACTGGACGGTATTGCTCGTTACTTCTCGGAAAACGGTGAGCTACTGCGAGAAGAGCAGTGGCTTAACGGCCTGCTGCACGGCGAATGCCGCAGCTTTTATCCTTCCGGGCAGGTACAGCTGCGTGAGCAGTGGTGTCAGGGGTTGCGTCACCAGCTCAGCGAACAGTTCTATCCGGACGGCTCGCTTGCCCAGCGTGTCTGTTACGAAAAGGGGATACTGAAAGGAAAAACGGAGCGCTGGCTGCCGGATGGGCGTGCCATTGATGCCCGTGGTAAAGCGCAATCGCGAATGAGTAAATGGACGGAGAGGCTGTGAATACGCCTCTCCTGAGTGATTTTATCGCAAATGATGCACGACCTGGTTGCTGCTACCGCGCCAGATAAGCGCCGGGTCTTTGAGGTCCTGCACAAATTTGCCATCAACCAGCACATTGATGAGATCGACCACCTGCATTTGCGCGGCGTTGAGCTCCTCGAGCTTGTAGCCGGTCCACACCCAGATATCTTTTCCCGGACACTCTGCATGAATACGCTGCACCAGTTGCAGAATATCCGGCACGTTTTGCGGATGCAGCGGATCGCCGCCCGACAGCGAGATCCCCTGACGGTGAATCCGTGTGTCGTTCAGATCGGCAATGATCTTATCTTCCATCTCTTTGGTAAACGGTTCGCCGGAATTGAGCCGCCAGGTGCTTTTGTTGTAGCAGCCAGGGCATTCATGTACGCACCCTGACACAAACAGGGTGCAGCGCGTGCCGGGACCGTTGACGATGTCGACGGGGTAATATTGGTGGTAGCGCATAGTGGGTGTCCAGAAAGCATGTAGGCCGGAT
This sequence comes from Citrobacter freundii complex sp. 2025EL-00176, assembly GCF_053309355.1. NCBI lineage: Bacteria > Pseudomonadati > Pseudomonadota > Gammaproteobacteria > Enterobacterales > Enterobacteriaceae > Citrobacter > Citrobacter freundii complex sp. 2025EL-00176. Next base: position 105,966 of record NZ_JBRYHT010000007.1, read on the forward strand.
AAGGTGCTTGCACCGCCATCCGGCAACATTGTGATGCCTGATGGCGACGCGATTGCGTCTTATCAGGCCTACGGTCTTTGCAAACGGATATTAACCTATCTGCCCATTGCCTAAATGCTTAACGCGGCGCTTCACTTCTTCCTGCTTGCCGGCGTTAAACGGACGTGCGTCCGGGCTGCCTAAATAACCGCATACGCGGCGGGTGACCGACACGCGTGCGGCGTCGTGGTTACCACATTTCGGGCAGGTGAAGCCTTTGCTGGTGCACTCGAACTCACCGGTAAAGCCGCACTCGTAGCACTCATCGATTGGCGTGTTGGTCCCGTAATACGGCACGTGCTGATAGCTGTAATCCCAAACGTCTTCCAGCGCTTTCAGGTTGTGCTGAATGTTCGGGTATTCGCCGTAGCAAATGAAACCCCCGCTCGCCAGCGGCGGGTATGGCGCTTCGAAATCGATCTTGTCGTACGGATTAACCTTTTTCTCTACATCGAGGTGGAAGCTGTTGGTGTAGTAACCTTTGTCGGTTACGCCCGGCACCACGCCAAACTCGGCGGTATCCAGACGACAGAAGCGGTCGCACAGGTTTTCACTCGGCGTGCTGTACAGACTAAAGCCGTATCCCGTCTCGTCTTTCCATTGATCGACCGCCTGACGCAGACGTTCCACAATGGCGATACCTTTGGCGCGAAGCTGCTCGCTGTCATACACATGTTTGTCGCCAAACAGCGCATTGATGGTCTCGTGAATGCCGATGTAGCCCAGAGAGATGGAGGCGCGACCATTTTTAAAGATCTCAGACACGTCATCGTCCGCTTTCAGACGCACGCCGCAGGCACCTTCCATATACAGAATGGGCGCAACGCGGGCTTTTACGCCTTCCAGACGCGCGATACGGGTCATTAGCGCTTTACGCGCCAGCACCAGACGGTCGTCGAGCAGTTTCCAGAAGGTGTCTTCATCGCCATGGGCTTCCAGCGCGATACGCGGCAGGTTGAGGCTGATCACGCCGAGGTTGTTACGGCCATCGTGAACCTGTTCGCCGTTCTCGTTTTCCCACACGCCGAGGAAGCTGCGACAGCCCATTGGCGTTTTGAACGAACCGGTGACTTTGACCACCTGATCGTAGTTCAGGATGTCCGGATACATACGCTTGCTCGCGCACTCCAGCGCCAACTGCTTGATATCATAGTTCGGATCGCCAAACTTGTGGTTCAAACCGTCACGGATTGCGAACACCAGTTTCGGGAACACCGCGGTTTTGCGGTTTTTGCCGAGGCCGGCAATGCGGTTACGCAGAATGGACTGCTGGATCAAACGCGATTCCCAGCTGGTTCCCAGGCCAAAACCAAAGGTGACGAACGGCGTCTGACCGTTGGCGGTATGCAGGGTGTTCACTTCATATTCGAGGGACTGGAATGCGTCGTAGCACTCTTTCTCGGTACGGGAATGCGCATAACCGTCGGCGTCCGGGATCTGCCATTCTTCAGCGGTTTTACGATGTTTATTAAAGCTCTCGGTCACGAACGGCGCGAGAACTTCATCAATACGGTTAATGGTGGTGCCGCCATAAATATGGCTGGCGACCTGCGCGATAATCTGCGCGGTTACGGCGGTCGCGGTAGAGATGGATTTTGGCGGTTCAATCTCCGCGTTACCCATCTTAAAGCCCTGCGTCAGCATGCCTTTCAGGTCGATCAGCATGCAGTTAAACATCGGGAAGAACGGCGAGTAGTCGAGATCGTGATAGTGAATATCACCACGCTCGTGCGCCTGGACAACATCACGCGGCAGCAGGTGCTGACGCGCATAGTGTTTGGCGACGATACCGGCCAGCAGGTCGCGCTGGGTCGGGATCACTTTGCTGTCTTTGTTGGCGTTTTCGTTCAGCAGAGCAGAATTGGTTTGCTCAACCAGACCACGAATTTCCTGGTTCAGACGGCCACGTTTTTCACGCTGGATATCACGGTCGTGGCGATATTCGATGTACGCACGGGCGAGTTGTTTGTACGGGCCAGACATCAGCTGGTTTTCTACCGCTGTCTGGATCTCGTTGATATCGACCTGGCTGCGCTCATTCATCAGGCTACTAACGACTTCTGCGACGGTGGCACAGTAATCTGCGTCATCGACTCCCGCTGCTTTAGCTGCACGCAGAATGGCTTCTTTGATGCGCTCTGATTTAAACGGCACTTTACAGCCATCTCGTTTCATCACATGCGGTGTCATGATCACTCCATATTTATAAGAACAGGTTATCCACAGAGGTTGGGGAAGCGGCCATGGCTTTATTCATCTCTATTGCCAATGACTTCCCGCAATCCTGACCCACGTTATCCACAATTCCACCGTGAAGCGGTGCATTGTAGTTGTAGCAATTGTAGTCGATTAATACAACATATTGGGTCGGCGTGCATTTTAAGTTCTATATGTAGTGATTTGCATCAAGGATGTTTACGATTTTTTTGATGTAGCGCAAAGTAAAAATCGGAGCGTACAGATGACGGGCGCTACAGCCGATTGTAAATTGCCCTTAGAAAATTCTGATTAATTATTCAGCAAAAACAGGGAGGTAAGCTGAACGTAGGCAACAAAGCCCGGCAGCGCTATACGCACCGGGCTAACAAGAGATTGCAAGCTATTTTTGCACCCACCAGACGGCTTCAAAAGGACGCAGCGTCATGTCACCGGGTTGGCTGGCGACCTCAGCATAGTTGTGCATCAGCACCTGCCAGTTTCCTTCGATATGCGTCGGTTGCCAGTTCTGGAAAGTATCGCTCAGGTTGGCAATGACCAGCAGCCGCTGTCCTTGCCACTCGCGCTGATAACACCATACGTGTGGGCTGCCTGGTAACAGATCCTGGTAATCGCCCCAGGTGATAACCGGCTCCGTTTTGCGCAAGGCGATCAGCTTCTGATAGGTGTAAAACACAGAATCGGCATCATCAAGCGCGGCCGCCACGTTAATTTCCGTCGCGTTGTCGCCCAGCGCGATCCACGGCTCGCCCTGGGTAAATCCGGCATGTTTGCTGCTATCCCACTGCATCGGCGTGCGGCTGTTATCGCGGGATTTACTGGCGAGGATCGCCAGCAGCTCTTCGGCGTCGCGCCCCTGGCCGTTCAGTGCGGCGAACATATTAAGGCTTTCTACGTCGCGGTAATCGGTAATCTGGCGGAAGTGCGGATTGGTCATGCCAATCTCTTCCCCCTGGTAGATATAGGGCGTGCCCTGCATACCGTGCAGCACCATCGCCAGCATTTTGGCGGCTGGCACACGGTATTTCCCTTCATCGCCAAAACGCGACACGATGCGCGGCTGGTCGTGGTTACACCAGAACAGCGCATTCCATGCCTGATTGTGCATCCCCTGCTGCCAGTGGCGGAACAGGGTTTTGAGCGCCACGTAGTCCGGTTTGGCTAACGTCCATTTCTCACCATTGGGATAATCCACCTTCAGGTGGTGGAAGTTAAAGGTCATCGACAGTTCGCTGCCGTCCAGCGCGGCGTATTGCTGACAGTTTTCCAGCGTGGTGGAAGACATTTCGCCGACCGTCATCAGGTTGCGCGGCGTGAAGACGTCGCGGTTCATCTCGCGTAAAAATTCATGTGCGCGCGGACCATCGGTATAAAAACGGCGGCCATCGCCGTCGGGATCGTTCGGGAAGTCCTGATCTTTGGAGATAAGATTGACGACGTCGAGGCGCAGTCCGTCCACGCCGCGATCGGCCCAGAACTCGCAGACTTTTTTCAGCTCGGCGCGTACCGCCGGGTTTTCCCAGTTCAGATCGGCCTGCTCCGGGGCAAAGAGATGCAAGTAATACTGCTCGCTTTCAGCGTGCCAGTCCCAGGCGCTGCCGCCAAACTTGGAGCGCCAGTTATTTGGGCAGGCCTCGGGCGAGCCGTCGCGCCAGAAATAAAACTGACGATACGGACTGTCTTTATCCAGCGCCTCACGAAACCAGGCATGCTGGGTTGAGGTGTGGTTAAACACCATATCCAGAATAATTCGCATACCGCGCGCTTTCGCCTGCGCCACCAGTTCGTCAAAGTCATCCAGCGTACCGTAAGCCGGATCGACAGACGTATAGTCTGCGACGTCATAGCCGTTATCAACCTGCGGTGAAATGTAGAAGGGTGTCAACCAGATGGCATCCACGCCCAGTTTTTGCAGATAGTCGAGGCGCTGCGTCACGCCGCGCAAATCACCCGTGCCGCTGCCAGTGGTGTCCTGAAAGCTCTTGGGGTACACCTGATAGATAACGCCGTTTTGCCACCAGTGTGGAATATTCATTGCTGTTTCCTGGAGATACGATGGGGCGCAACTGCGCCCCGAAGAAAAGTTAAACAATCTGTAAAGTGCCCTGACGGTATTTACGCTGGTAGACGAATGAGGTCAGTACCATCGGGATAACAATCGCGATGACCATCGCCATGCCAAATACCTGCCAGTAAGTGGGTTGGATGGAGAGGATGCCAGGTATACCACCGACGCCAATCCCGTTCGCCATCACGCCGTTCAGGCCACAAAGCAGACCGGCGAGACCGGAGCCGATCATCGCGCACAGCATGGGGAAGCGGTATTTCAGGTTGATGCCGTACATTGCCGGTTCAGTCACCCCGAGCCAGGCGGAGATTGCGGCTGGAACGGAGATTTCACGTTCATTTTGCTTGCGGCTGGCGATGATAATCCCTATTACCGCTGAGCCCTGGGCGATATTCGACAGTGCAATCAGCGGCCACACCGGCGTGCCACCCATGCTCTGCACCATCTGCATATCGATGGCCAACGTAGTCTGATGTACGCCGGTGATTACCAGTGGGGCGTACAGGAAGCCGAACAGCGCCGCGCCAATCGGGGCAAAGCTACCGGTCAACAGATGGCGGACCGCGAACGCCACACCGTCGCCGATCATGCGGCCAAACGGACCGATAAAGGCGTGCGCAAGAAACACTGCGAGGATCAGTGAGCACACCGGGACGATCACCAGGTACAGGTAATCCGGGATAATTCGTTTCAGGCGCGTTTCAATAAACCCGAGCGACAAACCCGCCAGCAGTGCCGGAATAACCTGCGCCTGATAGCCTACTTTCTCAATGCTGAACAGGCCGAAGTTCCACACTTCCGGTATCTGCTGACCAAGCAGATATGCATTCATCAGTTGGGGCGAAACCAGCGTAACGCCCAGCACGATACCGAGGATCGGCGTCCCGCCCATTTTCTTCACCGCTGACCAGCAGATCCCGACAGGCAGATAGAAGAAGATCGCTTCACCAATTAGCCACAGGAAGTCGTAGAGGGTTTTCAGCGCCGGATGCATCTGCGCCAGCGTCTGCCCGTTGCTCATTGGCAGATCGCCGATCACATTGCGAAAACCTAAGATCAGGCCGCCGCTAATCAGCGCAGGCAGCAGTGGGAAGAAGATCTCTGCAAAATGAGAAATAAGCTGTTCATGCCACTTCATATTCTGCCGCGCGGCTTTTTTCGCCTGCTCTTTGTCGACACTGGCCTGGCCAGTGGTCGCCAGCAGCGCTTTGTAGTAATCGCCCACCTCGGTGCCAATCACTACCTGAAACTGCCCGGCGTTGGTGAAGCAGCCTTTGACCATCGGCAACTGCTCGATCTCTTTCGGCCTGGCATTTGCAGGCTGATTCAGTACAAAACGCAGGCGAGTGATGCAGTGACTCACCGTAGCGATATTGTCGCGCCCGCCTACCAGCTCAATCAGCCGGTCGATGTCTGCTTGTTTTACTTTGCTCATTATTAAGCCCTGTTGTTGACCTGCCGCCAGAGTATCTCTTCGATGAATATTTAAAAATGGGAACGTTCCCGAAACGCAGCGAAGATCACAAATTAGCGCTCAGAAAGCGATCAGGAGAGGGTGGAGGGAATAACGATTTGTCGCGGTTCGCTACGGCCGTTGATCTGCTCGATAAGCTGTGAGGCCGCCTGTCGTCCGGCTTCAGCGTAGCCTGGATCAACGGTGATAATTTCCGGATGGAGGAATTTCATTAGCGGTGTGTTGCCCACGCTCGCCAATTGCAGATTTTCAATCCGCTGCTCCTGCAGATATTTGCTGACCCCAAGGGCAAGGGTATCCGTCGCACAGACTAAGGCGGTGGTTTCCGGGGTGATGACACTGGCGGCCTGCTCATAGCCCTGCTTCATGGCCAGACCCGGCAGCGAGGCAACAGGATGCAGTTTGTGTTTCTTACAGAATGCCAGGTAGGCTTCATGACGGCGTTTACCGGTGGTCACGTCGCTATGGGGAACGCCAAGAAAGCTAATATGGCGGTGGTCGCGATCGTATAAACGCTGCATCAGGTTATGAATCGCACCCTCATCGTCATAGCAGACGGAGGCAAAGCCTTTGGCATCTCTGGCCAGCAGTACCAGAGAATCCTGCCAGGAGGTAAGCATCGTTTCGGTAATGCCGGTAAAACCAAACAGCACCACACCGTCAATATTGCGGCGCCTGAGCATGCCCAGATGTTCTTCGACCAGTTCAGGCGAGAACTGGCTTTCCATCATGATCGGATCGTAACCCTGCTCATAAAAAGCGGGCAGCATGGTCTGCACGGCGAGATTTTCTGAAAGCGAATCCAGGCGCGTAACGATAATCGCCACTACCTTGTCGCTTTGCCCACGCATGGCGCGTGCGGAGCGGGAAGGGGAAAAACCGTGCTGATTCATCACCGCTTCGACGCGTTCACGGGTACGTTCGCTGACGCCGCTTTCGTTGTTGAGAACGCGGGAAACCGTAGATTTCCCCACGCCGCTTAAGCGGGCGATGTCTTTAATGGTCAGCCGATTTTGCATCCTGTTTTCCCGTGTCGCGTGTGAAGTTATGCCAAAAGAGAATAACTTTACTCAAGCACAGCGCAATGGGCAAAGTCTGGTATACGTTTGGTTTAGTTTCCATGGTTTATCATACCGCCATAATTGCCACAAACCTTATGGTTTTCTGCGTATAATCCGCAGCGCTTATCTTTCACTTACCGGAGGCTATATGGATCCCGATCCCACCCCTCTCCCGAGACGGAGAAACAAAACTTTCCGGTAAGCCTGTCTTTCACTGTCTTACCGGATGCGTAAGACAGTGACGTTCTGACGTCCCTGTTGTGATTTGAAAATTGCCATCAGGCAAGGCTTTGCCACGCCTGAAGGATTTACTGCGCCCGTTAAGACTGGCGCAGGGGGACTGCCTATGTTCAAAAATATGACTCGCCAGCTGTTTGCCCGGCTTAACCGCCATTTACCGCATCGTCTGGTGCATCGCGATCCGTTGCCCAATGCGCAAACCGTTGCCAGCACGCCGATCCCGCCCTCACTGAGCGAACATTGCCTGAAAATGGCGCTGATGGACGAAGCCGCGCTGTGGAAAACGTTTGGCGCGCACCCGGAAGGATTAAACGCCGCAGAGGTTGAGAACGCCCGCGAAATCCATGGCGAAAACCAGTTACCGGCGCAGAAGCCGTCGCCGTGGTGGGTGCATCTGTGGGTCTGCTACCGCAATCCGTTTAATATTCTGCTGACCATTCTTGGCGCCATTTCCTATGCCACTGAGGATCTGTTCGCTGCTGGCGTCATCGCGCTGATGGTCGCCATCTCGACGCTGCTGAATTTTGTGCAGGAGGCGCGTTCCACCAAAGCGGCAGACGCGCTGAAAGCGATGGTCAGCAACACCGCCACGGTGCTGCGCGTTATCAACGAAAAAGGGGAGAACGGTTGGGTTGAGCTGCCGATTGACCAGTTGGTACCCGGTGATGTTATCAAGCTGGCGGCAGGGGATATGATCCCGGCGGATTTACGTATCGTCCAGGCGCGCGATCTGTTTGTGGCGCAGGCTTCTCTGACCGGTGAATCGCTGCCCGTGGAGAAAGTCGCAACCAGCCGCGACCCGCAGCAAAGCAACCCGCTGGAGTGCGATACCCTGTGTTTTATGGGCACCAACGTGGTGAGCGGCACGGCGCAGGCTATCGTGATTTCGACCGGAGCCACTACCTGGTTCGGGCAGTTGGCGGGCCGCGTCAGCGAGCAGGAAAGCGAGCAGAATGCCTTCCAGAAAGGGATTAGCCGCGTCAGCATGTTGTTGATCCGTTTTATGCTGGTGATGGCGCCCATTGTGCTCATCATTAACGGCTACACCAAAGGCGACTGGTGGGAAGCGGCGCTGTTTGCGCTGTCTGTTGCGGTGGGGCTGACCCCGGAAATGCTGCCGATGATCGTCACCTCGACGCTGGCGCGCGGGGCGGTGAAGCTGTCTAAACAAAAGGTCATCGTCAAGCATCTTGATGCCATCCAGAACTTTGGCGCGATGGATATCCTGTGCACCGATAAAACCGGGACCCTGACTCAGGATAAAATTGTGCTGGAGAATCATACCGATATCTCTGGTAAACCCAGCGAGCACGTCCTGCATTCTGCATGGCTGAACAGCCATTACCAGACCGGGCTGAAGAATCTGCTGGATACGGCGGTGCTGGAAGGTGTGGATGAGGAATCTGCCCGCCAGCTCTCTACCCGTTGGCAGAAAATCGATGAGATCCCGTTTGATTTTGAACGTCGCCGCATGTCGGTGGTGGTTGCGGAAGAAACTGATGTGCATCAGCTGGTGTGCAAAGGCGCGCTGCAGGAGATCCTCAGCGTCTGCACCCAGGTGCGCCACAACGGCGAGATTGTCCCATTGGATGAGGGCATGTTGCGTCGGGTGAAACGCGTCACGGATACGCTGAATCGTCAGGGGCTGCGCGTAGTGGCGGTGGCCACCAAGTACCTGCCCGCGCGTGAAGGTGATTACCAGCGTATTGATGAATCGGATCTGATCCTCGAAGGCTATATCGCGTTCCTCGATCCGCCGAAAGAGACCACCGCGCCGGCGCTGAAGGCGCTGAAAGCCAGCGGTATTACGGTGAAAATCCTCACCGGCGATAGCGAGCTGGTGGCGGCAAAAGTGTGCCATGAAGTGGGGCTGGATGCGGGCGATGTGGTGATTGGCAGCAGCATTGAAGGGTTAAGCGATGACGAACTGGCAACGCTTGCTCAGCGCACCACGCTGTTTGCCCGCCTGACGCCGATGCACAAAGAGCGCATTGTCACGCTGCTCAAGCGTGAAGGCCATGTGGTAGGCTTTATGGGCGATGGCATCAACGACGCCCCGGCGCTGCGCGCGGCGGACATCGGTATCTCCGTTGATGGCGCGGTCGATATTGCGCGTGAAGCGGCGGATATTATCCTGCTGGAAAAGAGCCTGATGGTGCTGGAAGAAGGGGTGATCGAAGGACGCCGTACTTTTTCTAACATGTTGAAGTACATCAAAATGACGGCCAGTTCTAACTTCGGTAACGTGTTTAGCGTGCTGGTGGCGAGCGCCTTTTTACCGTTCCTGCCGATGTTGCCGCTGCACTTACTGATTCAGAACCTGCTGTATGATGTATCCCAGGTGGCGATTCCGTTTGATAACGTCGACGAAGAGCAGATCAAAAAGCCACAGCGTTGGAATCCTGCCGAACTGGGCCGCTTTATGATCTTCTTTGGGCCGATCAGTTCGATCTTTGACATTCTGACCTTTTGCCTGATGTGGTTTGTTTTCCATGCCAATACGCCAGAACATCAGACGTTGTTCCAGTCGGGCTGGTTCGTGGTGGGCCTGCTGTCGCAAACGCTGATTGTGCATATGATCCGTACCCGTCGCGTGCCATTCATCCAAAGTCGTGCCGCATGGCCGCTGATGCTAATGACGCTGGTGGTGATGGTGGTGGGCATTGCATTGCCGTTCTCGCCGCTGGCCAGCTATCTGCAATTGCAGGCGCTGCCGCTGAGCTACTTCCCGTGGCTGATTGCGATTCTGGCGGGCTACATGACATTGACCCAATTAGTGAAAGGTTTTTATAGCCGTCGCTACGGTTGGCAGTAAACATCAAACTTCTCAGCAGGATGGTGTAAATACTATCCTGCATTTCTCTTTTTCATTCGAAAGATATTCCCGCGAGATATTAGTGTTTTATTTTTATTGAAATGCTAATGGGGGGAATTAGTATCAAATCGCCTTCCTTGCGTTGTTTTTTTATCAAGAAAACGATCTGCGTTGCAAAAATGAAACACTGTGCTAAAAATTATTAGCATCTGCGATTTTTTGTGAACGCAGTCATCGAAATAAATTGTTACACCAGCTAGTCTGCACAGGTAACGTCGTTAAGAAAGTTTCTCGCTGCCCGTTTTAATTCCGGCAGTCATTTGCTCTGCAAGCTATTCCTGTTAATGGATATTATGAACTTCTGGAGAAGGACAAATGAAACTGACAAAAAACCTGTTAAGTCTGTGTATTGGCGCGTCCGTATTACTGGCGAGTCATGCAACGCTGGCACAAACTTTTCGCGCCGCGGATGTGCATCCGGCTGATTACCCGAACGTCGTCGCAGTGAAACATATGGGGGAGAAACTCAGCGCCGCGACCGATGGACGTCTGGAAATTAAAACATTTCCAGGTGGCGTGTTAGGTGATGAAAAACAGATGATTGAACAGGCGCAATTAGGCGCTATCGATATTATTCGCGTCTCAATGACGCCTGTTGCCGCCATTCTTCCTGAAATTAACGTGTTTACCCTGCCGTATATCTTTCGCGATGAAGACCATCTGCATAAGGTCCTTGACGGCATGATCGGTCAGGAGATTGGCGACCGCCTGACGGCTAATACGAAATCGCGGCTGGTATTTCTTGGTTGGATGGATGCCGGAACGCGCAACCTGATTACCAAAAATCCGGTGGTGAAACCGGAAGATTTACACGGTATGAAAATCCGCGTTCAAGGGAGCCCGATAGCGCTGGATACCCTAAAAGCGATGGGGGCTAACGCCATCGTGATGGGCGTCAGCGAAGTGTTTAGCGGGATGCAGACCGGCGTTATTGATGGCACGGAAAATAATCCGCCAACATTTGTTGCGCACAACTATTTACCGGTCGTTAAAAACTATACCTGGAGCAAACACTTTATTATTCCTGAGCTTTTTCTGTTCTCCAAAGCCAAATGGGATAAATTGAAAAAAGAAGACCAGGAACTCATTATTAAGCTCGCTAAAGAAGCGCAGATTGAACAACGCAAACTTTGGCAAGAATATAATGCGAAATCTCTGGAGACCATGAAAGCCAATGGCGTTCAGTTCCACGATATTGATACTGACTATTTCTATAAAGCCACGCAGCCAGTGCGGGATAATTACGGTAAAGACCACCAGGATTTGATCAAACGTATTCAGGATGTGAAGTAATTCATCAGGCGGAGGGAGGCAATCCTCTGCCTGAGTCTTTTGATTAATTCGAGGTGATAATTATGGGTGAATGCTATTCATCGGTAATGGATTTTCTTTATCGGGTCTCTATGTGGATTGCCGGTGTCGCATTATTGGTTATGGTCGCCATTATCCCCATTGGCATATTTGCACGCTATGTCCTGAACAATGCCCTGTCATGGCCTGAACCGGTCGCCATTCTTTGTATGGTGACGTTCACCTTTATTGGCGCGGCGGTGAGCTATCGCGCAGGTTCGCATATCGCGGTGAGCATGGTGATTGACCGTCTGGGGGAGTCCGCCCGTCGTTACTGCTCGATTGTCGCCGATATCATGTTGGTGGCTATCAGCCTGTTTATTCTCTGGTATGGAACCAATCTGTGTCTTGAGCTGTGGGACCAGCCCGTAGCGGAATTCCCGCTTTTAAGCGCCGGGCAAAACTATCTGCCGTTGCCGATTGGCTCCGCTATCACGCTGTTGTTTATCGCAGAAAAGATATTTCGCGGCCCGCAGTATCAACGTCCCGTTGTCATGCTGGGTTCAACCAGCTAGTTACCGCCCCCATTTCATTAAGGAAAGCAGATGGATGCATTTATTCTCGTCTTTACGCTTGGCATTATGCTGGCGATTGGGGTACCGGTAGCGTACGCGGTTGGCATTAGCGCCATCATTGGAGCCTGGTATATTGATATTCCGCTGGAAGCCGTGATGATCCAACTGACCAGCGGAGTAAACAAGTTTTCGCTACTGGCGATCCCGTTCTTTATTCTGGCCGGGGCAATTATGGCTGAAGGGGGAATAGCGCGCCGACTGGTGAATTTTGCCTATATTTTTGTGGGCTTTATCCGCGGCGGGCTGTCGCTGGTAAATATCGTCGCCTCAACCTTTTTTGGCGCAATTTCAGGATCGTCGGTGGCCGATACCGCGTCTATCGGTTCAGTGATGATCCCGGAGATGGACAAAAAAGGCTACCCGCGCGACTTTGCCGCGGCGGTAACGGCCAGCGGCTCGGTGCAGGCGATCCTCACGCCGCCCAGCCATAACTCGGTTATCTATTCGCTGGCAACGGGCGGGACGGTGTCGATTGCCGCGCTGTTTATCGCCGGGATCCTGCCGGGCCTGCTGTTAAGCTTCAGCCTGATGGTGATGTGCGTGGCTTTTGCCCATAAACGCGGTTATCCAAAAGGGGAGCGCGTACCGTTTCGCCAGGCGCTGAAGATATTCGTCGATACGCTGTGGGGATTAATGACGGTCGTGATCATCATGGGCGGGATCCTGTCAGGTATTTTTACCGCCACGGAATCCGCGGCGATTGCCTGTCTGTGGGCCTTCTTTGTCACCATGTTTATCTATCGTGACTATAAATGGTCTGAGCTGCCGAAGCTGATGTTCCGCACGGTGAAAACGGTCACCATCGTCATGATCCTGATAGGCTTTGCCGCCGCGTTTGGGGCCGTCATGACCTATATGCAGTTGCCGATGCGGATTACCGAAGCCTTCACCAGCATCTCGGATAACAAATATGTAATCCTGATGTGCATTAACATCATGCTGCTGCTGATCGGTACGCTGATGGATATGGCGCCGCTGATCCTGATCCTGACGCCGGTGCTACTACCGGTGACCAACGCGCTCGGCATTGATCCGGTCCATTTTGGCATGATCATGCTGGTGAACTTAGGGATCGGCCTGATTACGCCACCGGTGGGTTCGGTGCTGTTTGTGGCCAGTGCGGTGAGTAAGCAGAAAATAGAGCAGGTGGTGAAGGCGATGCTGCCATTCTACCTGGTGCTGTTCCTGGTGCTGATGCTGGTGACGTACATTCCGGCGATTTCGCTATTCCTGCCGAAACTGTTTGGCGTGATGTGATAAATGCCCGGTGGCGCTCGCGCTTACCGGGCCTACAAACTACGCTTGCGTAGGCCGGATTACGCGAAGCCGCCATCCGGCACAAGCAGATTTAGCGACGAACGGCGATCGCTTCAATCTCGATTTTCACGTCTTTCGGCAGACGGGCAACTTCCACGCAAGAACGCGCCGGGAAGGTCGCGTTGTGCTCGGTGAAGAACGCTTCGTAGGTGGCGTTGACGGTAGCGAAATCGTTCAGGTCTTTCACGAAGACGGTCGTTTTTACGATGTCACCCACTTTCAGACCAGCTGCTTCAACGATAGCTTTTACGTTTTCCAGCGACTGACGTGCCTGAGCGGACACGTCTTCCGCTACGGCACCGGTTTTCGGATCGACCGGGATCTGACCGGAAGTGATTACCATGCTACCCAGGTCAACACCCTGTACGTATGGGCCGATTGCTGCTGGTGCATTTTCCGTCGCGATAGTCTTGCTCATGATTTCTCCTGAATTACAGCGGTAATAGAATGTTCCCGCTCATTATAGGGAGCGGGTATCTCATAACCAACCCAAATTAGTTGGCCAGCACCACATAATGCGAAAACTCTTTTTCACAGTATTTGCATTTGAGTGCGATGTCATCAGCACGCTTTTTCACTGCAAAACTGGAAGAAACCGGCTCAGCATGACTGATACAGTTGCTGTTCGGGCACACCAGCACGTTGTCGATGCGCTCTGGCAGACTCGGACGTGATTTACCCACCACATCGTAATCGTCAATGCGGTTCACCGTTGCCTGCGGGGCATACAGAGAGAGCTGGTTAACCTGCTCATCGGTCAGGAAGGTGTTTTCAATTTTAATCAGGTCCTTACGACCCATTTCACCGGACGGCAGGTTCAGACCGATGGTGATTCGCTGGTCGGTTTCTGTCAGCTTGAACAGCGTCAGCAATTTAAAACCAACCTGTGCGGGAATATGGTCAATCACGGTGCCACGTTTGATGGCTTCAACCTGCAGTTTGTTATCGTGTGTCATCTCTTTTTCTCCCTTACAGTGCCAGTTCGCTATTCAGTACCAGTGCCAGTAACGCCTGGCGGGCGAAGATGCCGTTGCCAGCCTGCTGGAAATACCAGGCGTGCGGCGTCTTATCGACGTCGGTGGTGATTTCATCAATACGCGGCAGCGGATGCAGTACCTTCATGTTGGCTCTGGCACCGTTCAGATCGCTGGCGCGCAGGACAAACTGTGCTTTCACGTTGGCGTATTCGGATGGGTCCAGACGCTCTTTTTGTACGCGGGTCATGTAGAGGATATCGACCTCCGCCATCACCTCTTCGATAGTGCCATGCAGGCTCCAGGCGATGCCTTTTTCAGTCAGCATATCCAGAATGTATTGCGGCATGGCCAGGGCATCCGGGGCAATGAAGTAGAAGCGGTTGCCTTCAAATTTCGCCAGCGCCTGGGTTAAAGAGTGGACAGTGCGGCCATATTTCAGATCACCCACCATGGCGATTTGCAGATTGTCCAGGCGGCCCTGTGTCTCCTGGATGGTAAACAGATCCAGCAGCGTTTGGGTTGGATGCTGGTTAGAGCCGTCGCCCGCGTTAAGAACCGGAACGTTACCAGAGAATTCTGTTGCCAGACGCGCGGCGCCTTCCTGCGGATGACGCATGACGATGGCGTCGACATAGGTGCTGATGACGGAAATGGTGTCAGCCAGCGTTTCGCCTTTTTTGCCCAGAGACGTGTTACTGCTGTCAGAGAAACCTACCACGCTGGCACCCAGACGGTGCATAGAGGTTTCAAAGGATAAACGGGTGCGGGTGGACGCCTCAAAGAAACAGCTGGCGATGACCTTATGCTTTAACAGCTCCGGCTGTGGGTTCGCTTTTAATTTCGCCGCCGTTGCGAGGACCAGATTGAGGTCATCGCGGCTGAGGTCGTTTATGGAAATGATGTGTTTTTGATAGAGCGGGTTAGCCATGTTTATCTCCTGACGCCTGGGCAAAAAAAAAGCCCCTCAATTGAGGGGCTCGGAATGGGTGATCAACGGAAAGAAAAACGGCAGGCCAGCGTCCTTTTTCAGACGCGGTAAGACAAAATGTCGTACACACTGAACCATACATCCTCCCGGCAAATTGTCCGCGATTATACTCAGCTACGTTATGGGATCAAGCGAAAAATGCACGATTTATTCATCGCAAACGGTTCTTCTGAATTTTAATTCATTTTAAAGAGATAATTAATCTGCTTGTGAACCAGGCCCGTTCGCTGCACGACGCGCGGCGCGACCCAGACGATACTGCTGCCGGCAATGACGCCCAGAACTTCCGGTAAAGCGTGATAATCGAGGATTCTGGCAACCGCGCGACCATATCCTGCTGCGGTGTGAATGAGGATAAACTCGCTATTGTGTTCTATGCTGACCACCATTTCAGCGATCGATCGCGCGGCATCTGGAGCGGGTCGTGACTGAGGATTTACAGAATAAATTTTTTGCCCTTTTGTATTTCTTATTTTTATGGCTCCGAGCAACTTCAGCAGACGCGACACCGTTGACTGACTAATACTGGTAAAGCCGTGGCTTTGCAGGTCGCGGCGCAGCGCTTCCTGGGACAGGTAGCTTTTTTCGCTAATCAGGCGCTGACACATCGCCAGCTGTTTTTGCTCTTTGGCAGAGTAATCATCGAATTCCTTCATAAAATCACCTTATATTTATTATCTGTATCAATGCGATGGCGAAATTCACCACATTTGCAGTATCAATAACGGCTCAAACGGGCGGTTGTGCAGAAAAACGAGAGAACGGTCAAAAAAGCCGTCGGTATCCGACGGCTAAAAGGGCTACAGCATCGCGCCGATACTCAGGACGACCATGTTCAGTAACGTCAAAATGAGCAGTAACGGAGCGACCCATTTCAGGTAACGCACATAGGGCACGCGCGCGATGGCCAGCCCACCCATCACAACCGCAGAGGTGGGGGTGATCAGATTCACAATGCCGGAAGCGGATTGATATGCGGTGACGACCAGATCCCTCTGTACATGCGCGAAGTCGGCCAGCGGGGCCATAATGGGCATGGTGAGGACCGCCAGCCCAGAGGACGATGGGACCAGGAAGGAGAGCAAAACTTCCAGCCAATAGGTCACATTGATGAAAATGGTGGTGGAAAGGCCGGAGACTAAATTTTCGGCGCTGTGCAGAATGGTGTGGGTGATCATGCCGTTATCCATCACCACGACGATGCCGCGCGCAATACCGATAATCAGCGCCACGCCAAGCAGATCCCGCGCACCGTCAATGAACGTGCTGGTAAATGCCTCTTCACTCATGCGGGCGATTACGCCGACGATAATCGCAGCAGCCAGAAAGACACCGGATATTTCTGCCATCCACCACCCGAGTACCGCCACCCCATAGATCATTACCGCAAAGGCGGCGGCGAAAATCAGCAGGATCCATTTCCGCGTTGCCGTGAATTCCAGATTGGTATTAGCGCGACTACCGAGAAAATGGGCGCGGTTTTCCTCCATTTTATCGGCCACGATAGACAGCTCAGGATGGCTGCGCACTTTTCGGGCATAGCGCATGACCCACACTACGCAGATCACATAGCCGACGACCAGCAGCAGAATGCGCATCAGCATTCCCTGGGTGAAGGGGATCCCGGCAGCGTTGGCAGCAATAACCGTGGCGAACGGGTTAATTGTCGAACCGAGTGTGCCGATACCTGCGCCGAGCAAAACGGTCGCAGCAGCAACCAGTGGATCAAAGCGGGCCGCCATCATCACCGGGACGAGCAGCGTGTAAAAAGGAAGTGACTCTTCCGCCATCCCGTAAATCGTACCTCCGGCGGCGAAAAGTCCCATCAGGATGGGGATCATCCACTCTTCTTTGCCGTTAAGCCTGACCGTCACGCGCTCGATACCGGCGTCGATGGCGCCCGTTTTGTTTACCACGCCGAGAAAACCGCCGATGATCAGGACAAACAGCGCCACATCAATGGCGCCAGCGGTGTAGGTCTCGTGATTATAAAGACCGTCAATCGGCGCCAGCAGTACCGCGGTAATACCTTGTGGATGCGCCTCGGTGGGGGCATAAGTC
Organism: Citrobacter freundii complex sp. 2025EL-00176; assembly: GCF_053309355.1. Taxonomy (NCBI): domain Bacteria; kingdom Pseudomonadati; phylum Pseudomonadota; class Gammaproteobacteria; order Enterobacterales; family Enterobacteriaceae; genus Citrobacter; species Citrobacter freundii complex sp. 2025EL-00176. Next base: position 123,208 of record NZ_JBRYHT010000007.1, read on the forward strand.
CCGGCAACCGGCACTTCTTTACCTAGGGTCGCATTCATCGCCATCTGGTATTTCCCTGCCGGGACAATCCAGGTCATAACAGCGACGAGTGCAATAAGAATAAACAGGATGGTATACGCGCTGGGAAATTTGAATTTGCCCATGATGTTCTCCGGATAGCTCGGGCATATGCCGTCAGGCGACATATGCCCGCAGGGGTTAGTCGCCGAGTGTCGCTACCATGACCGCTTTAATGGTATGCATCCGGTTTTCTGCTTCGTCGAAGACGATGGAGTGTGCTGACTCGAACACCTCTTCCGTAACCTCAAGCCCTTTCAGGCCGTAAGCCGCTTCGATTTCACGCCCCACTTTGGTGTGTTCGTTATGGAAGGCGGGCAGACAGTGCATAAATTTCACATTGGGGTTGCCGGTTGCGTTGATGACTTGCTGATTAATCTGATAAGGCGTCATCAGGCTTACGCGTTCTGCCCATGCCTCTTTGGGTTCGCCCATGGAGACCCAGACATCGGTATAGAGGAAATCCACGTCGTAAACGCCTTCCTCAACATCCTCTGTGAGCGTAATGCGTGCGCCTGTCACGCTGGCGATTTCACGGCATTCGGCAACCAGCGCTTCATCCGGCCAGAAGGATTTCGGGGCGACGAGGCGGATGTCCATCCCCATTTTCGCTGCGCCAACCATCAGTGAATTACCCATGTTATTGCGGGCGTCACCAAGGTAGGCGAAGCTCAGTTCAGGTAAGGTTTTGCCCGGCGCGTGTTCCAGCATGGTCATCAGATCCGCGAGGATCTGCGTAGGGTGAAATTCGTTGGTCAGCCCGTTCCATACCGGAACACCGGCGAACTGCCCCAGCTCTTCCACAATCTCCTGGCCATATCCGCGATATTCGATGCCGTCGTACATGCGGCCTAACACGCGGGCGGTATCTTTCATCGATTCTTTGTGACCAATCTGTGAGCCGCTTGGGCCGAGGTAGGTTACCTGTGCGCCCTGATCAAAAGCGCCAACTTCAAAGGCGCAGCGGGTGCGGGTTGAGGTTTTTTCGAAGATTAGCGCGATATTTTTACCGACCAGCGTCTGTCTTTCGCGTCCGGCCTTTTTCGCCGTTTTTAATTCGATAGCCAGATCGATCAGGTACTGGATCTCTGCCGGGGTGTAGTCGAGCAGTTTAAGAAAATTGCGATTTTTTAAGTTAACAGTCATGAGAATGTCCTTATGTAGGCCGGATAAGGCGCAGCCGCCATCCGGCAAAAATGGGTCACGCGTCGTAAGCAATGGTTTCGGGCCGAATCAATGTGCCTTTCTCTCCCGACAGAATGGCCGGACCGTCGGTCAACGAGCCGATGCCTGCTATCCCCTGGCATTGAGAGACAAAATTCGCGCAGGCGGTAACTTTCGGACCCATAGAACCGGCGTCGAACTGCATCTCGCCGAGTCGCTCGGGGGTGACCTGAGCCAGAGGCCGCTGGGTGGGTTTGCCCCAGTCGAGGTACACCGCGTCGGCGTCGGTCAGGATGAGCAACGCATCAGCATGAAGCTGGCTGGCGAGTAGGGCGGCGGAGAGATCTTTGTCGATCACGGCTTCAATGCCGTGGTAGCCATCGGCTTTTTCCACGACCGGCACACCGCCGCCGCCGTTGCAGATGACCAGATGATCGCGGGCGATCAACGCCTGGATCGCGTCACTTTCAACAATGCGTTTGGGCTGCGGAGAGGGCACAACGCGACGGAACGCTTTACCATCGGCTTTGAAAACCCAGCCTTTTTCTACCTGCAATGCACTGGCCTGGGTTTGGTCGTAAATTGGCCCGATATATTTGGTGGGATTGCTGAAGGCTGGATCGCGGGCATCGACTTCAACCTGAGTCAGCAGGACGCTAATTTCTCGCTGTGGAAGCTGGTTTTTCAACGCCTGTTGCAACATATAGCCAATCATCCCCTGGCTTTCCGCGCCGAGAATGTCGAGCGGATAGGGGGTGACGCTGGCGTAAGCGCTGTTTTGTAACGCCAGCAGTCCAACCTGTGGGCCATTGCCGTGTACCAGAATCACACGCCACTGTTGCGTAAGCCGGGCGATGGTTTTTGCCGCCAGCTCAATATTCTTACGTTGGATGTCAGCTTCCAGCGGCTCGCCGCGTTTAAGCAGCGCGTTGCCGCCCAGAGCCACAACCAGGGTCGGTTTATTTTCCATGACGTCTCCTTAAATACCGTCGCGTTCCAGTGGGCAGCTCATGCAGCGTGCACCGCCGCGTCCGCGTCCAAGTTCGTCACCAGGAATGGGTAAAACGGTGATACCGGCTTTGTCGTATTTCTCGTTGGTCCAGATATTGCGCTCGTAACCCACCACAACGCCGGGGCGTAGCGTCAGGACGTTGTTGGCGTCATTCCACTGTTCACGTTCGGCTTCGAAGGCGTCACCTCCGGTGGTAATCAGGCGAATGTGATCGAGCCCCAGCGCTTTTTCCAGGGCATGGACCAGCGTACTTTCCTGCGTCCGTTTCAGGCCGCCGCGCCCGTCTGGCGTCAGAGTCCAGCACTGTACGTCCGGGCGCACCACTTCCGGGTAGACAGAGAAGGTATCGATATCGATGTGGGTCATCACGGTGTCGAGATGCATACAGGAACGATGCTTAGGCAGTTCGACCGCGATAACGCGCTCTGCCTGGCGATGGTGGAAGAGTGACTGGGCAAGGAACTCGATTCCCTGTGGCGTGGTGCGCTCAGACATGCCAATAAGCACTGCGCCGCGACCAATGACCAGCACATCTCCGCCTTCTAATGTGGCGTGGTCATAATTAATATTTTCATCACCGAAGTATTTAATAAATTCACCATCGGCAAATTGCGGGTGCCAACGGTAAATCGCCCGCAGATTATTAGTTTCTCGCTGACGCGCGGTTTTAGCCATCGGGTTAATCGATACACCGTTATATATCCAGCAGGAGGTGTCGCGGGTAAATAAATGGTTGGGCAATGGCTTCATAATAAAATCATTAATATCGTGAGTATCCACCACCATATTTTTGATTGATGCTGGGATTTCGCCATAGGTCAGCCCACCGCTTAAATGCCGTGCCAGTTCCCGGTGTTGCATGTCTGCAAGCCAGGCGCGGACATCGGCGGCGAAAGTGGGTCCAAGGCGATAATCAGAAATTTGCGTATCCAGCAGCCAGCTTTTAGCGTCGGGAATATCCAGGGTTTGTGTCAATAAATCAGTGAGTAACAGAACCTCAATTCCCTCCTGGCGCAGCGTGTTGGCGAAAATGTCGTGCTCTTCACCTGCACGTTCTACCGAAAGCACATCATCAAAAAGCAGCTCCTGACAGTTAGACGGCGTCAGCCTTTTTAAGCTGAGATTAGGGCGATGCAGCATCACGCTACGTAATTGACCGATTTCAGAACCGACATAATGCTTTTCCATCATTATTCCTTTAATACGATTTTAAAAAATAAAGAGGAGATGGCTGCAAATGCAATTTATTGCAGTCATGATTTTTCAGCTGATTTCAGAATCTATATTTAGATCTTATTTGATACGGAAACGTGATTTGTTTCACAGTCGGTTCGATATTTGAATTTGCTTTCCTAATATATGAGATAGCTCTGAGATTTTAAAAAATAACAAATAAGATAACTGAATTGCTACGCATGAATATGTCTTGTTATTTATTTTTGTTAATTTTATGTACATATTTCAAAATTTACGAATTTGATAACTTATTAATTTTTATGTCTTTTTTATTATGGTGTGAATGTTTATGCGGTTCTGTGATTCTATTATTTGTATGGGGAAGTTTATTACCAAATAAATATGGTAGCGGACAAAGAGAGCGAAGCAGGTACAAATTGTGATCGACTGCTGGTTTTTATCATAACACTTTCAAAAACAGTAGGTTATTGCCAAAGAGAAAAAAGAGGCGGCGAGAGTTATGCAGTGCTTATGCATAATCTGATGCGCTGGTTTAACAATTATCTAACATCACCAGCGATAAACATGCGTTGACGCAAAATATCGGTAATTAGGAGTGGTATGGCAGGCCGTTTTTTCGTATAACAACCAAAATGAAACGATGTTTTAATTAAGGGGTTTGAGATGATTGTCGGCAATATTCACAACCTGGATGCCTGGCTGCCGGAAGAGCTGCGTCAGGCGATTGAGCACATTAAAACGCATGTGACGGATGCGACGGAAAAGGGTAAGCACGACATCGATGGCGATCGCCTGTTTTATCTGATTGCCGAAGATATGACGGAGCCGTTTGCGCAGCGCCGTGCCGAATATCATGCCCGCTATCTGGATATTCAGATCCTGCTCAAAGGTCAGGAAGGCATGACCTTCAGTACGCAGCCTGCGGGTGCGCCGGAAACTGACTGGCTGGCGGATAAAGATATTGCCTTCCTGCCGGAAGGGGTACAGGAGAAAACGGTGGTGTTGAACGAGGGTGACTTTGTGGTGTTCTATCCGGGTGAAGTGCATAAACCGCTGTGCGCAGTCGGCGCTCCGGCGCTGGTACGCAAAGCGGTGGTGAAAATGCGGGTGGAATAAGCGTGTTTGCCGGGGGAGGCTTCGCCTTGCCCGGCCTACGGGAGCGCGGTTGTAGGCCGGATAAGATGCTGAGCATCGCCATCCGGCAAATCAATCACGCAACGCTATTATTTGGCAAGCGTCGCCACCATTACCGCTTTAATGGTGTGCATCCGGTTTTCTGCCTGATCAAATACGATGCTGGCGGGGGACTCAAAGACGTCGTCGGTCACTTCCATCCCGCCGTGCAAACCGTACTGTTGCGCCATTTGTTTGCCAAGCGTGGTTTGATCGTCATGGAACGCGGGCAGGCAGTGCAGAAATTTCACCTGCGGATTGCCGGTGAGCGCCATCATCGCGCTGTTAACCTGATATTTGCGCAGCAGCGCAATACGCTCGGCCCACTTCTCTTTCGCTTCGCCCATTGACACCCAAACGTCGGTGTAGATGAAGTCCGCACCTTTTACGCCCGTGGCGACATCTTCGGTCAGCGTAATATTGCCACCGTTTTTCTGTGCCAGGGCTTTGCATTCTGCCACCAGACTCTCTTCCGGCCAGCAGGCCTGCGGTGCAACCAGACGCAGATCTAACCCGGTTAACGCGGCGGCTTCCAGCATTGAATTACCCATATTGTTACGGGCATCGCCAGTGTAGACCAGCGCCATCTCATTAAATGCTTTACCGGGCAGGTGTTCCTGCATAGTTAACAGATCCGCCAGTAACTGGGTGGGATGAAACTCGTTAGTTAATCCATTCCACACCGGCACCCCGGCATATTCCGCCAGCGTTTCCACCACTTCCTGACCGTGACCCCGATACTGAATACCGTCGTACATACGGCCGAGTACGCGGGCGGTATCTTTAATCGACTCTTTATGCCCTATCTGACTGCCGCTTGGCCCGAGATACGTTACGCGAGCACCCTGATCGTATGCGGCAACTTCGAAAGAGCAACGAGTACGAGTCGAGTCTTTTTCGAAGATGAGCGCGATATTTTTACCGGTGAGTTGAGCGACCTCGGTGCCGTTTTTCTTATCTGCCTTGAGCTGCGCGGCGAGCTTGAGCAGTAACGTGAGTTCAGCAGAGGTAAAATCGAGCAATTTCAAAAAGTGCTTCTGATAAAACGTAGACATGGTTTCCTCACATGGCTTAAGCCATTTATTGAATTAAAATTCAATTTATATGGATGTTTATTCATTTGCAACCTTGTTTAACAAATCTTTCCTGGAAAGGTGGAGGCAATGACAGCGGTATGTGACAATAAGAGTATCGGCAGGACATTATGAGGAACGAGCCATGGCAAACCCGGAACTACTGGAAGAGCAGCGTGAAGAAACACGCTTGATTATTGAAGAGTTACTCGAAGATGGCAGCGATCCAGACGCGCTGTACACCATCGAGCATCACCTTTCCGCGGACGACTTTGAAACCCTGGAAAAAGCGGCAGTAGAAGCCTTCAAGCTGGGTTACGAAGTGACCGAGCCGGAAGAGCTGGAAGTCGAAGAAGGCGACACGGTTATTTGCTGTGACATCCTCAGCGAATGCGCCCTGAATGCTGAGCTGATTGACGCTCAGGTTGAGCAACTGATGAACCTGGCTGAAAAATTTGAAGTGGAATACGACGGTTGGGGCACCTATTTTGAAGACCCGAACGGCGAAGAAGGTGAAGACGGCGACGATGAAGATCTCGTCGACGAAGATGATGACGGCGTGCGTCACTAAGTCATCTGCTGACCTGCGGTAGCCCAGGCTGCCGCAGGCCAAGGACAACGTATGGATTACCCGCAAATACTCTCCCCGATCTACAACTTCCTGCACTGTAAAACGCCTCAGGACTGGCTTGATAAAGCGCGAGACCCGGCGAATCTGCCGCTGTTACTGACCGATCATCTCGTCTGTGAACTGAAAGCGGCGCAAACGGCAATGCTGCTGGTGCGTAAGTATGTCGCGGATAAACAGGGATCGCAGGCGCTGCTGGACTGGCTAAAACCCTATGAGGCCTTTGCTTTCAGGGAAGGGGATGAGCCGGATTTTATCGCGCTGAATAAACAGATAAGCAAAAGCGTCATGCCGCAAACCGACGACCCGTGGGGACGCAAGCTTATCGACAGCATGGTGTTGCTGATCAAAGAAGAGCTGCATCACTTCTCGCAGGTACGCGAGGCGATGCTGAGCCGCAATATCCCTTACATCAAAATTACCGCCAGTCGTTACGCCAAAGGCATGCTCAAAGAGGTACGCACCCACGAGCCGCTGACGCTGATCGACAAGCTGATTTGCGGGGCGTATATCGAAGCCCGTTCCTGTGAACGGTTTGCCGCGCTGGCGCCGTATCTGGATGAGGATTTACAGGCGTTTTATCTGTCGCTGCTGCGATCCGAGGCACGGCACTATCAGGATTATCTGGCGCTGGCGCAGCAGATTTCTGCTGACGATATCGGCGATCGGGTGCGATTTTTTGGCCAAGTCGAAGCCGCGCTGATCACCTCTCCTGACGACGAGTTCCGCTTTCATAGCGGCGTACCGGCTTGATTCCTTCTGTGACGTGCGGTGTTCAATCATCGCGCGTTTTACCTCTTCCCCATTTCCGCTAGCAAAATCTGGTGGCTGGAAATCGCTCGCCGCTGCCGTAATAATCAAAACACACGAAGGGGGAAATATATCCCCTTACCAGAGATTGTTTTGCATAAGGATGGTTAATGAACTGGGCACACGTATTGTTAGCGGGCTATATCGGGGTGGTGATTGCCATCGTCGTTGGCATGTTTCGTAAAAAAGGCTGGCTGGGCAAGATCTCTGGCGCGGTGGTCTTTGTGGTGGCGATTATTGCGTGGAATCTGTTTGATGTGCACTACCTGATCCCACGTGAAAACCCGGATTATGGTCTGACCGAAGAGCAGCAGTTTGAAAAGGCGATGCTCTCTAATCCGGCGTTTCAGGTGATTAAAGAACAGGAGCCTGCGCTGACACAAAAAATTATCAGCCAGGCAGCGCAGATGAAGAAAGCAGGGAGCAGTGAACAGCAGGTTATCGACGCGATACAGCCGCAGATTCTTCAGTTGCAGATGGCACGATTGCAGCAAGCTCCTGATGCCAATGTCATTGAATATATGAAAATTAATCTTGAGCAGATCGCCGCCGTGGCCAAAATAGGTGATGACGAATGCTTCCGCTTCCTGTTTCCGGCGGTAAAAGGAGGGATTAACCCGGCACGTCTTGTTCCGCGTGAGATTATGGATCGTCGTATGGCGAGTGACATGAGCATGATGTACGCCTCTCACGGACCGAAAAAACATACGGTCACGGCAGAGGAAAAGCAACTGGCGCTTCAGGACCTGCAAAGCATCAGCCCTGGCCTGGTACAGCGCTATGGACCGGATATTCAAATCATGGCCGATCCGACTAAAGCTGTCGGCAAAGAGAAGATTGCCTGTGAGATAGTGCAGGATCTCTGGTCACAGGTGTTGAAGCTGCCGACCGCGCGTGCGGCTGGCGTGATTCGTCTGATGCTCTCAGCTGAGATGCAGTAAGGTCGCCATGGCCCCTCGGCGTAAGGTCAGAGGGGCTTTAACATCCGCACTTCACAATCCACGTGCCCGGTACAGCCCAGCGCTTCGCTGATGTGCTCAAAGCCTAAGTGTTCATACAGGCGTATAGCTTCAGTCAGAAACGCGGTCGTTTCCAGATAGCACTGCTTAAAACCCTGCTCACGGGCGTGATCCAGCGCCATCAGCGCCAGCTTTTTCGCCAGCCCCTGACCGCGTGCGCTCGACAGGAAGTACATCTTTTGCAGCTCGCAAATGTCCGGTTCGCTACATCCTAACGGCGCAACACCGCCGCCGCCCACGATTTCACCATTTTGCTCCACCACCCAGTAAGCCGCGCCCGGCTGGCTGTAAACCTGGAATAGTTCGTCCAGGTTAGGGTCGGCAACGGTATAGCCTTTATCAGCGGTAAGCCCGTATTCGGCGGAAACCTGACGGATAACGCGGGCAATAGCGGCGTTGTCGTCGGCGGTAATGCGGCGCAGCGTCGTTGAGACAGGTGTGATAACACTCATAGCAAACTCGTGACAGAAACGTGGAACATATGCAGTTAATAACACTGCGGTGTGGGGAAGTGCAAGCGATGATAATTCAATAAAAAGCCTCTGAGCATATGCCTCAGAGGCTTTTGTCGTCTGTGGTGTCGGATGCGCTACGCTTATCCGGCAAGCAGTGTTACAGCGCGGCGATAACCGCCTGCTGCTCAATCAGCTTCGCTTTTGCTTCCGCGTAACCGTCCAGCTTCTCACGCTCTTTGGCGATCACCGCTTCCGGCGCGCGAGCGACGAAACCTTCGTTGGAGAGTTTGCCTTCGATACGGGCAATCTCGCCTTCGATTTTCGCCACTTCTTTCGCCAGACGCGCCAGCTCATCTTCTTTGTTGATGAGGCCAGCCATCGGGATCAGCAGCTCGGCGCCGTCGATGATTTTGGTTACGGAAACCGGACCTTTGTCATCGGCAGGCAGCACGGTGATGCTTTCCAGACGCGCCAGATTCAGTAGGAAGCTACGGTTGTCGTTCACACGACGCTCCGCATCTTTGCTGCAACCACGCAGCAGCAGCTCCAGCGGTTTGCCCGGCGCGATGTTCATTTCCGCACGGATGTTACGCACGGCAACGATCGCCTGCTTCAGCCATTCGGTATCGGCCAACGCAGCTTCAACAACCTGCGCGGCGTTATATTCCGGGAACGGCTGCAGCATGATGGTGTCGGCGGTGTTGCCGCAGATTACCTTCACGCGCTGCCAGATGGTTTCAGTGATGAACGGGATGATCGGGTGCGCCAGGCGCAGCAGACCTTCCAGCACGGTGACCAGCGTATTGCGGGTGCCGCGCAGTTCAGACTCGGAACCCCCGGTCATCACCGGCTTGGTCAGCTCCAGATACCAGTCGCAGAACTGGTTCCAGGTGAACTCGTACAGAATGCCCGCGGCGATGTCGAAGCGGAAGTTATCCAGCGCTTCGCGGTACGCTTTAACGGTTTGGTTGAATTCAGCCAGGATCCAGCGGTCCGCCAGCGACAGGGTCATTTCGCCACCATTGAAGCCGCAATCCTGATCTTCCGTGTTCATCAGCACGAAGCGGCTGGCGTTCCACAGCTTGTTACAGAAGTTACGGTAACCTTCCAGACGCTTCATATCCCAGTTGATATCGCGACCGGTGGAGGCCAGCGCCGCCAGGGTAAAGCGCAGGGCGTCGGTGCCGTGCGGCTCGATACCGTTCGGGAACTGCTTCTCGGTACGCTTGGCAATCTTCTCAGCCAGCTGCGGCTGCATCATGTTGCCGGTACGTTTTTCCAGCAGCTCCGGCAGGGAGATGCCGTCGACCATATCCAGCGGGTCAATAACGTTACCCTTGGATTTGGACATCTTCTGGCCTTCATCGTCACGAATCAGACCGGTCATGTAGACGGTATGGAACGGAACCTGCGGCTTGCCGTTTTCATCTTTGATGAAGTGCATGGTCATCATGATCATGCGGGCAATCCAGAAGAAGATGATATCGAAGCCGGAGACCATCACGCTGGTCGGGTGGAACTGACGCAGGGCGTTGGTGTTTTCCGGCCAGCCGAGGGTGGAGAACGTCCACAGCGCGGAGGAGAACCAGGTATCGAGAACGTCTTCGTCCTGACGCAGCGCAACGTCGGCACCGAGGTTGTTTTCCTGACGCACTTCATCTTCGGTACGGCCAACGTAGACGTTGCCGTCGTTGTCGTACCATGCCGGGATACGGTGACCCCACCACAGCTGACGAGAGATACACCAGTCCTGAATATCACGCATCCAGGAGAAGTACATGTTTTCGTACTGCTTCGGCACGAACTGGATGTCGCCGTTCTCAACTGCTTCCACCGCCGGTTTTGCCAGCACGTCGGCACGCACGTACCACTGGTCGGTCAGCATCGGTTCGATAACCACGCCGCCACGGTCGCCGTAAGGAACGGTCAGGTCGTGCGGTTTGATCTCTTCCAACAGGCCAAGGGCGTCAACGGCTGCGACGATGGCTTTACGCGCGGCAAAACGTTCCAGTTTCTGGAATTCCGCCGGAATCGCGTTGGAGTAAACGTCAGACTCTTCGCCTTTGGTATCGTACACTTCCGCGGTTTCGCGGATGTCGCCGTCAAAGGTCAGAATGTTGATCATCGGCAGGCCGTGACGACGGCCAACTTCGTAGTCGTTAAAGTCGTGCGCCGGGGTGATCTTCACGCAGCCGGTGCCTTTTTCCATATCGGCGTGTTCATCACCAACAATCGGAATGCGGCGGTCAACCAGCGGCAGCATCACGAATTTGCCGATTAGATCTTTATAACGCGGATCTTCCGGGTTAACGGCGACGCCGGTATCGCCCAGAATGGTTTCCGGACGGGTGGTGGCGACAACCAGGTAATCTTTACCATCTGCGGTTTTCGCGCCGTCGGCCAGCGGATAGCGGATGTGCCACATTGAGCCTTTGGACTCGCGGTTTTCCACTTCCAGGTCAGAGATCGCGGTACGCAGTTTCGGGTCCCAGTTTACCAGGCGTTTGCCACGGTAAATCAGGTCTTCTTTGTACAGGCGAACGAAGACTTCTTTCACGGCATTGGAAAGACCTTCGTCCATCGTGAAGCGCTCGCGCTCCCAGTCAACGGAGTTGCCGAGACGGCGCATCTGACGGGTAATGGTGCCGCCGGATTCCGCTTTCCACTGCCAGATTTTGTCGATGAACGCATCGCGACCGTAGTCGTGACGGGTTTTACCTTCTTCAGCGGCAATCTTACGCTCAACCACCATCTGGGTTGCGATACCCGCGTGGTCGGTACCGGCCTGCCACAGGGTGTTTTTGCCCTGCATGCGCTGGTAGCGGATCATGGTGTCCATGATGGTTTGCTGGAAAGCATGACCCATATGCAAACTGCCGGTGACGTTCGGCGGCGGGATCATGATGCAGAAGGACTCTTTGCTTTCATCGCCGTTAGGTTTGAAATAGCCCTGCTTTTCCCAGTGCTCGTAAAGCGGCTGTTCGATATCTTGTGGGTTATATGTCTTTTCCATTATTTCCAGGTTGCCGTATTCAGGTTAAAACCAGCCACGCGGTAAGCTTTGTAGCGATCGCGTGCCGATTGTTTCAAAGAATCTTCGTAAGGGACGAAGTCTATCACTTCTGTGAAAGCGGTGGCAAAATCTGCAAAGCCAACGCGTAAACTGATGAGCAGGTCGCGCGGGCTGCTGTTGCGTTTTTCCGGCCAGGCAATTTCTACCGGCGAGCCGCCTCTTGGACCTTCACCCGCCAGATTATGCGGCACGAAGCTGTCCGCAGGTCTTGCCCACAGGGCTTCATCAAGGCGAAAGGCCTGCTTTTCGTTTTCGCAGGCGATCAGCACGCGCTTGCCAGCACGCCAACGTTCTGCGGCAATTTCACACACCAATTGCTCGACGGCGCTTAAGCCATCAACGGTAGTGTCATTATCCAGAAGATAGAACGTCGCATTCTTCATATATGGGGCTTCTTGTGGTGGATTTAAATACAAGGCCAGGTGACCCGGCCTTATCGCCTGATGGCGACGCTCGCGCGTCTTATCCGGCCTACTGCATGCTGCTTTGTAGGCCGGATAAGCGTAGCGCCATCCGGCATTTACACATTACTCGTCGCCGTTAAATCCGGCGCGATTGAGCAGGAACTGCGACAGCAGCGCTACCGGACGACCGGTGGCGCCTTTGGCTTTACCGGAACGCCATGCGGTACCCGCGATGTCCAGGTGCGCCCAGTTATATTTACGGGTAAAGCGCGACAGGAAGCAACCCGCGGTGATCGCACCACCAGGACGGCCGCCGATGTTAGCCATATCTGCAAAGTTGGACTCCAGCTGTTCCTGGAATTCATCACCCAACGGTAGACGCCACGCGCGGTCGCCCGCCTGCTCGGACGCGCCGATCAGCTCGTGCGCCAGCGGATTGTGGTTCGACATCAGGCCGGTGATGTGATGGCCCAATGCAATCACGCAGGCGCCGGTCAACGTTGCCACGTCAATGACCGCTTCGGGTTCAAAACGCTCGACGTAGGTTAACACGTCGCACAGTACCAAACGGCCTTCAGCATCGGTGTTCAGCACTTCAACGGTTTGACCAGACATGGTCGTCAGCACATCGCCTGGGCGATACGCGCGCCCACCCGGCATGTTCTCGCAGCCGGCCAGTACGCCGACGACGTTTATTGGCAACTGTAGCTCTGCCACCATGCGCATCACGCCGTAAACTGCCGCCGCGCCGCACATATCGTATTTCATCTCATCCATGCCTTCGGCAGGTTTGATGGAGATACCGCCGGAGTCAAAGGTTAACCCTTTACCCACCAACACGATCGGGCGTACGTCTTCGGATTCGACACCTTTATACTCAATCACCGACATCAGCGACTCGTTTTGCGAACCATTGCCGACCGCAAGATAGGAGTGCATGCCCAGCTCTTTCATCTGCTGCTCACCGATGACGCGGGTGACAACATTTTTGCTATAGCTGTCAGCCAACTGACGCGCCTGAGAGGCCAGGTAGGCGGCGTTACAGATATTCGGCGGCATATTACCGAGGTCTTTTGCCGCTTTGATCCCGGCGGCAATCGCCAGGCCGTGCTGAATGGCACGTTCACCGCTGGTCAGCTCACGGCGGGTTGGCACGTTGAAGACCATTTTACGCAGCGGACGACGTGGTTCGCTTTTGTTGGTTTTCAACTGATCAAAGCTGTACAGCGTTTCCTGTGCCGTCTCAACGGCCTGACGTACTTTCCAGTAGTTATTGCGACCTTTAACGTGCAGCTCAGTCAGGAAGCAGACGGCTTCCATTGAGCCTGTATCATTCAGGGTATTTATAGTTTTCTGAATGACCTGCTTATACTGACGTTCATCAAGCTCACGCTCTTTACCACAACCGATGAGGAGAATTCGCTCAGACAGGACGTTAGGAACATGGTGCAGCAACAGGGTTTGACCCGGTTTGCCTTCCAGTTCGCCACGACGCAGCAGTGCGCTGATGTACCCGTCGCTGATCTTGTCGAGCTGCTCTGCAATCGGAGAGAGGCGGCGTGGTTCAAAGACGCCCACGACGATGCAGGCACTCCGCTGTTTCTCCGGGCTACCGCTTTTTACACTGAACTCCATGCACTACGCTCCTGAATCTTAAAGACAACGGCGGTGGCTACGGATAGAATTGCAAGCTTTCGTAACTCATACCCGCTGTTGCGGTGACTTCGTGTTAATCTTAACGTTATTACGGCATTGGCACGTCAGAACAATTTCTGAGAGGTGGATCCGTTGAGTATAATGATCTTAGCGACGATTTCGACGACTCAAGAGAATAAATGACGTTTAAGCCATGAAACAAGCTAAATTCCGGCAAAAGACGGGTTTTTACGGGCGTATTTAAAGTGATAATCATAAGATATCTGGTTCGGGAAACGCTCAAAAGCCAACTTGCGATCCTCTTCATCCTGCTTTTGATCTTCTTTTGTCAAAAGTTAGTCAGGATCCTGGGTGCGGCGGTTGACGGTGATATCCCGGCGAATCTGGTGCTCTCGCTGCTGGGGCTGGGCGTGCCAGAAATGGCGCAACTTATCTTGCCCTTAAGCCTGTTCCTCGGGCTGCTGATGACGCTGGGCAAACTGTATACCGAAAGTGAAATTACGGTCATGCACGCCTGTGGGCTGAGCAAGGCTGTGCTCGTGAAAGCGGCGATGGTGCTGGCGTTGTTTACCAGTATTATTGCGGCGGTTAACGTGATGTGGGCCGGACCGTGGTCCTCCAGGCATCAGGACGAAGTGCTGGCGGAAGCGAAAGCTAACCCCGGCATGGCTGCGCTTGCTCAGGGGCAATTCCAGCAGGCGACTAACGGCGGTTCGGTGCTGTTTATCGAAAGCGTTGACGGCAGCAACTTCAAAGATGTGTTCCTCGCGCAAATCCGCCCGAAAGGTAATGCCCGTCCTTCGGTGGTGGTGGCTGATTCCGGACATCTTACCCAAATGCGCGATGGCTCCCAGGTCGTGACACTGAACCAGGGTACGCGCTTTGAAGGGACCGCGCTGCTGCGTGATTTCCGCATCACTGACTTCCAGGATTATCAGGCGATTATTGGCCATCAGGCTGTGGCGCTGGATCCAAACGATACCGACCAGATGGATATGCGTACGCTGTGGACGACCGACAACGATCGTGCCCGCGCGGAGCTGACCTGGCGTATCACGTTAGTATTCACTGTATTTATGATGGCGCTGATGGTTGTACCGCTGAGCGTGGTGAATCCACGTCAAGGGCGCGTACTGTCTATGCTGCCCGCAATGCTACTCTATTTGCTGTTCTTCCTGGTCCAGACATCGCTGAAGTCGAATGGCGGCAAAGGTAAGCTGGATCCGGTGTTCTGGATGTGGACGGTTAACCTGGCGTATCTGGCGCTGGCGATTGTGCTTAACCTCTGGGATACGGTGCCGATGCGCCGCTTGCGTGCCCGTTTTATGCGTAAAGGAGCGGTATAATGCAGCCCTTTGGTGTACTTGACCGCTATATCGGTAAAACCATTTTCACCACCATCATGATGACGTTGTTCATGCTGGTGTCGCTCTCCGGGATCATCAAGTTTGTCGACCAGCTGAAAAAAGCCGGGCAGGGGAGCTACGATGCGATGGGCGCCGGGCTGTATACCCTGCTCAGCGCACCGAAAGATATCCAGATTTTCTTCCCGATGGCGGCGCTGCTCGGCGCGTTATTGGGGCTGGGCATGTTGGCCCAGCGCAGTGAACTGGTGGTGATGCAGGCTTCCGGCTTTACCCGTATGCAGGTGGCGCTGTCGGTGATGAAAACCGCGATTCCGCTGGTGCTGCTGACGATGGCCATCGGTGAGTGGGTAGCGCCGCAGGGCGAACAGATGGCGCGTAACTACCGTGCCCAGCAGATGTACGGTGGCTCGCTGCTCTCTACCCAGCAGGGGTTGTGGGCGAAAGATGGTGACAGCTTTGTCTACATCGAGCGGGTGAAAGGCGACGCCGAATTAGGCGGGATTAGCATCTACTCCTTTAACGATAAGCGTCGTTTGCAGTCCGTTCGCTATGCTGCGAGCGCGACGTTTGACCCGGAGCAGAAGGTCTGGCGTCTGTCGCAGGTGGATGAATCTAACCTGACCAATCCAAAGCAAATCACCGGTTCGCAGATGGTTAGCGGGACCTGGAAAACCAACCTTACGCCGGACAAGCTCGGCGTTGTCGCGCTGGACCCTGATGCGCTCTCGATTAGCGGTCTGCATAACTACGTGAAGTACCTGAAGTCGAGCGGCCAGGACGCCGGACGTTACCAGCTCAATATGTGGAGCAAAGTCTTCCAGCCGCTGTCAGTGGCGGTCATGATGCTGATGGCGCTGTCGTTTATCTTTGGCCCGCTGCGTAGCGTCCCGATGGGCGTTCGCGTGGTGACAGGTATTAGCTTCGGTTTTGTGTTCTATGTGCTGGACCAAATCTTTGGCCCATTAACGCTGGTGTACGGCATTCCGCCGATTATCGGCGCGCTGCTGCCAAGCGCCAGCTTCTTCCTGATAAGCCTGTGGCTGATGCTGCGTAAGTCATAATATCCGCCCCTCCCGTAGTGCGGGAGGGGCATTTCACTGCTAGCGTTTTCTGCCGCCCATCAAACTTCCCAACATGCCGCGAATTATCTGATTAGTGACCTGTCGCGCCGCGCTTTTCGCCACGCTCTGTACTACGCCATCGCGTTTACCGCCGCGTGGTCCGGTGCTGCCAAACAGAATATCTTTCAACCCACCGAGAATACCGCCATCCACGTCGATCGCTTTACCGTTGGCGGGAGGTGTATTTTGCTGCTCGGTGCTGGCCTGTACGCCCTGCTGTAAACGCTCATAGGCGGACTCACGGTCGATTTCTTCCTCATATTTTCCGTACAATGAGGAGTGATTAATCAGCCCGTTGCGCTCGTCTTCCGTCACCGGTCCCATACGTGAGCACGGCGCAATCACCATCGCCCGTTCCACCACCGACGGGCTACCTTTGGCATCGAGGAAGGAAATTAGCGCCTCGCCGGTGCCCAGCTCCTGAATGGCTTTTTCGGTATCAAATGCCGGATTGGCGCGCATGGTTTGCGCCGCGGTTTTCACCGCTTTCTGATCTTTCGGCGTGAACGCGCGCAGAGCGTGCTGCACGCGGTTCCCCAACTGCCCGAGTACGTTGTCCGGAATATCGGACGGGTTTTGCGAGACGAACCACACGCCGACCCCTTTCGAGCGGATCAGACGGATTACCTGTTCAATTTTATCCAGCAGCACCTGCGGGGCATCGTTGAACAGCAGGTGCGCTTCATCGAAGAAGAACACCAGTTTTGGCTTCTCCAGATCGCCCGCTTCCGGCAGTTGTTCGTACAGTTCGGAGAGCATCCACAGCAGGCTGGCGGCGTACAGTTTGGGCATCTGGTAGAGCTTTTCGGCGCCGAGGATGTTGATAACCCCTTTGCCGCTAGCGTCGGTGCGCATCCAGTCTTTGATATCCAGCATCGGCTCGCCAAAGAAGTGCGCCGCCCCCTGCTGCTCCAGCGACAGCAGTCCGCGCTGGATGGCCCCGACCGAGGCGCTGCTGATATTGCCGTACTGATTCTGGAAGGATTTGGCGTTATCGCCAATGTACTGAGTGATGGCGCGCAGGTCTTTAAAATCGAGCAGCAACAGCCCCTGGTCATCGGCAATACGGAAGATAATATCCAGCACGCCGGACTGCACGTCGTTGAGGTTCAGCAGACGCGCCAACAGCAGCGGCCCGAGGTCAGACACCGTGGCCCGCACCGGGTGGCCTTTTTCGCCGAAGATATCCCACACCGTGACCGGATTCGCATGCGGTTGCCAGTCGGTAATGCCGATGTTTTTCAGGCGGGCGAGCAGCTTTTCAGAGGCTTGTCCTTCCTCGGCTACGCCGGTCAAGTCACCTTTCACGTCGGCCATAAATACCGGCACGCCAATCTCAGACAGCGATTCGGCCAGTTTCTGTAGCGTGACGGTTTTACCGGTCCCGGTCGCGCCGGTAATCAGCCCGTGACGGTTGGCCATGCCTGGGAGTAAAAACAGTTCGGTGTCCGGCGTGCGGGCGATTAGCAGGGGTGCGCTCATTGAGATTTCCTCCATTTATCCTGCCTGGAGTATAGGCAATATGAATGAAAGAAAGTATGAGCAAGGGAGATAAAAAATCTTAAAGCGTATGGCCGTGATAAATCTGATAACCCAAATCCACGGTGTTGTGGTTATGGTCGTTGTTCTTGATTTTGCTCAGTAACATCTGCGCCGCCATACGGCCAATGTCGAAACGTGGGGTGATCACGCTGGCGAGGCTTGGGATCATCTGTCGACCCATTTCCAGCCCGTGAAAACCAGCAATCGAGATCTGCTCCGGAACGGCCAGCTCGCGTTCGCGGCACAGCAGCAGCGCGCCCATCGCAATATCGTCGTTGGTGCAAAAGACACCGTCTAAATCCGGATGCGCGGCGAGCGCGTCACGCATCATCTGGGTGCCAAGATGGATGGACGAAATAGAACGCGGATTGACGCGCAGCGGCGACAGGCCCCGACACGTCATGGCATCGCAATAGCCGTGATAGCGCTGTTCATCGCGCACGTCGTCTTTCGAACCCAGATAGAGGATTTTGTGGCGCGGGCGTTTATCCAGCATGGTGCTGACCATATCAAACGCCGCCTGACGGTTATCAAAGCCCACCTCCATGTCCAGACGGTCACCCTGAATATCCATCAGCTCGACCACCGGAATGTTGGCTGAACGCAGAAATTTAACCGTGCGCAGAGTGTGATATTTCTCGGACAGGATAATACCGTCGATATTGTACGACAGCAGGTTGATTACTGACTCTTCCTCGGATTCCCGGTCGTAATTGTAGTTGGCTATCAGCGTCTGATAGTTATGGTCCGAGGTGACCGACTCAATACCGGCCAGAATGTCAGCGAACAGCTGGTTTTGAAACGAGGGGATCAGCACGCCGAGCGTATAGCTTTGCGCATTCAGCAGCATCGCGGGCGCGCGGTTGGGGATGTAATTAATCTCCTCCATAATCTGCGCAATGCGTTCACCGGTTTCCTTTGCGACCTTTTTCGGCGAGCGAATGTAGCGGCTCACCGTCATTTTGGTCACACCCGCCAGCGTGGCGATGTCTTGCAAAGAAATTCTGTGGTTCCTCATTTTCTCTCCAGTGCCGGGGAGCGCTGGCCTGTGCTCCCCGGTGATGACCGTCTTAATGCAGGATGGCGTTCAGCGCCAGAACGCCCAGCAGACCCATAATGGAAATCAGCGTTTCCATCACTGTCCAGGTACGCAACGTTTCCCCAACGCTGAGATTAAAATAGCCTTTAAACAGCCAGAATCCCGGATCGTTAACGTGGGAGGCAATCACGCTGCCTGCTCCGGTAGCCAGCACCATCAGCGCCGGGTCGGCATGCGTGACGTTAATAATCGGCAGCACCACGCCTGCGGTGGTGATCGCCGCCACGGTGGCTGAGCCGAGTGCGATGCGCAGCAACGCGGCGACCGTCCAGCACATCAGCAGCGGAGAGAGCGACGTGCCGGTCATCAGGTGCGAGATGTATTGCCCCACGCCGCTGTCGACCAGTACCTGCTTAAACGCACCGCCCCCAGCGATGATGAACACAATCATCGCGATCGCGCCGATAGAGTCGCCAATGATATCCATAATTTGCTCGATCGTCCGTCCGTTACGGCGACCAAGGGTAAAAATGGCCAGCACGATGGCGATAAACAAGGCGACCGCAGGGTTGCCGATAAACTCAAAGAATACCCGCACGCTGTTAGTCTTCGGCAGCGTAATTTCACACACCGCGGCGACCGCCATCAGTATGACCGGGATAACCGCCGCAAAGATACTGTTCCAGAACGACGGCATCTCTTCTTCGGTGAACAGATGCGGGTTGAATAATCCTTCCGGCGGCGCTTTCTCAAAGCGGGTCAGCAGCCTGGAGAACAGCGGCCCGGCGACAATTACCGTCGGGATGGTAATAATAAAGCCATACAGCAGGGTGGTGCCGAGATTGGCCTCGAAAATGGTGGCAATCGCGGTGGGCCCCGGATGCGGCGGCAGAAAACAGTGGGTCACGGAGAGTGCTGCCACCATCGGTACGCCGACATACAGCAGCGGCAGACCGGAAGAGGCCACCACCGTAAATACCAGCGGCAGCAGCAGAACAAAGCCGACTTCGAAGAACATCGCCAGACCGACGACCAGACCGGTGATCACCAGCGCCCACTGCACACGTTTCTTACCGAACGTGCCAATCAGCGTGGTGGCGATGCGCTGAGCCGCGCCGGTATCGGAAATCAGCTTACCGAGCATCGCGCCAAACCCGAGGATCATCGCCAGCCCGCCGAGCGTGCCGCCGATCCCATTTTGTATAGAGTGCAGAACGGCCTGTGCATCCATCCCTTCGGCAAAACCGACGACCGCCGCCACCAGGACCAGCGCAATAAAGCCGTTAACTTTAAAGCCAATCATCAGGACCAGGAGCAGCGCGACGCCTGCCGCAATTATTATTAATGGCATAATCGTTTCTCTTATATCCCCGTCATCCTGCAACTCGAATGATTTCGGGTGGGTGCCAAAAATGCAGCGCCTGGGCGCTGCGTGATGTTGCGTTGTGTTGTATCAGACGGCGACCAGCATGCCGCCATCGACGAACAACAGGTGCCCGTTAACAAAATCGGATGCTTTGGAAGAGAGGAATACCGCCGCGCCGATCAGCTCCTGCGGGTCGCCCCAGCGAGCAGCTGGCGTACGTTTGCACAGCCAGGAGGTGAAGGCTTCATCCTCGACCAGCGCTTTGGTCATTTCGGTTTTAAAGTAGCCCGGCGCGATACCGTTAACCTGGATATTGTGGCGCGCCAGCTCAACGCACATCCCTCGGGTAAGCATTTTTACCGCGCCTTTGGAGGCGGCGTACGGCGTGATGGTGTCGCGGCCCAGTTCACTCTGCATCGAGCAGATGTTGATGACCTTCCCGGCCTGGCGTTCCACCATGCGACGCGTTACCGCCTGCGAGACCAGGAACACAGCCGTCTGGTTAACGGCAATCACATCGTTCCAGTCCTGTTCCGGGAACTCGGTAAAGGGATGGCGGCGTTGGATACCGGCGTTATTCACCAGCACATCAATTTGGCCAATGTCTTTTTCGATATGCTCGATGGCGGTATCAATGTCCTGTTTATGCGTAACATTGAACGGCGCGGCAACGGCGCGGATCCCTTCCTGCTGCAGTTTGGCGACGGCGGCCTCCGCGCGCTCTGGCGTAATATCATTGACGATAATCTGCGCGCCATATTTACCCAGCCCGGTCGCCAGTAAATAACCAATACCCTGGGCCGAACCGGTGATCAGAATGTTTTTGCCGTCCAGTGAAAAAAGATCGTTCATCATGTTGTTCCTTATTTTGTTTCTGCAAAAACGAGCTGGACTTTCGCCGCCTGGGTTTTATCCCCGGCGAAGATCAGCGCCTGTTCAAGCTCGGTAAACGGATATTCGGCGCTGAGTAACGGCAGCGGATCGATAACGTTATTCGCCAGCCACGACACCGCGGTGTTGAACTCGGTGGTAAAGCGGAACGAACCTTTGAGCGCGATCTCTTTGCCGATCAGCATCATCATCGGGAAGTCCGGCACCGCGCCGCCCATGCCGACCTGCACCATCACGCCTTTTGCGCGGGTCACTTCCAGGCAGGTGGTGATTGAGGATGGATGACCGGAGACTTCGAAGCTGACGTCGAAGTAGCCTTTCTCTTTTTTCCACTCCTCGAGCGAGTCCTGCTGCGGGTTAATCAGCGTGTCAGCCCCCATCTGCTGGGCAAGCGACAGCGAGCGCGGGCTGATATCAGCACAGACAATCTCTGCTGCGCCGAGCGTTTTCACCGCGCTGACGATCAGACAGCCGATAGGACCGACGCCGGAGATAAACACGCGCTTGCCCTGCAGGTCGCCCGCTTCATGCGCGGCGTGGATCGCTACCGCCAGCGGTTCGGCAAAGGCCATGACTTTTTCATCAGCCTCTTGCGGGTAAGGGATGCACTGCGCAGTATCGACGGTTTTAAACCGGGTAAAACCGCCGTCGACGTGGGGAAAATACATGGCGCTGCCAAAAAAGCGCATTTCCGTGCACTGGTTTTCTTCGTGCTGCAAACAGTATTTACAATGTCCGCACGGCTTCGACGGATTAATCGCCACCGACTGACCTTCATGTAATTCTTTTGAGTCGCTGTGCACCACTTTGCCAATAACTTCATGGCCTAAAATCATCGGCGCTTTAACAGTGAAATTACCGACTTTTCCTTCCTGATAATAATGTAAATCGGAACCACAAATACCGCCGCGGGTAATTTTTACTAGTGTTCCTTTATTATCCCATTCAATATTTTGGTCGGTAATGGCAACAGTTTTCTTACCCGCGACAACGCAGGATTGGGTTTTGACTTGCATAAATGCCTCACTGGTCAGGTAGTAACCTCGGCAGCATTTAAGCGGTTTTAATTATTATTATTTGTGAAGTAAGTCACGATGGAAAATTGTTACACTACAATGTTACGCATAACGTGATGCGCCTTGTAAATCTGTGCGTTTGCGCCGAAAAAAGGTGAATTCTGCACTATGCAAGGCGTAGTATCGCGTCATGGAATATAAATCTGGAGTTTTTCGATGGCCGGGGAAAGTTATATTTTGATGGGCGTTTCGGGGAGCGGTAAATCTTTAATTGGTAGCAAAGTTGCCGCGGTATTATCGGCTAAATTTATTGATGGTGACGATCTTCATCCAGCCAAAAATATTGATAAAATGTCTGAAGGTATTCCATTAACCGATGAAGACAGGCTTCCCTGGTTAACGCGATTGAATGACGCCTCATACAGTTTATATAAAAAGAATGAGACCGGGTTTATTGTCTGCTCGTCATTAAAAAAACAGTACCGCGATATATTGCGGCAGGGCAGCCCGAATGTGCATTTTCTGTGGCTGGACGGTGATTACGAGACCATTCTGGCACGTATGCAGCGTCGGGCAGGGCATTTTATGCCGGTGGGATTACTCAAAAGCCAGTTCGACGCGCTGGAGTGTCCGCAGGAAGATGAACGCGATATTGCTCGCATCGATGTGAACCATGACATCGAACATGTGACGGAACAGTGCCGCCTGGCAGTGCTCGCGTTTCGTAGCGGGCAATAGGCCCAGCCCCTTGCGGGACTGAGCCCGGCATCAGAAGTCGGCTTTCAGCACCACGCGGTAGCGGGCCTTGCCGTCACGCACGTGCTGGATCGCTTCGTTAATTTGCGACATCGGATACAGTTCGGTGGTGGGTGACACCTTGCTGCGCCCGGCAAACTTCATCAGCTTACGCAGCTCGAAGGGGGTACCGGTCGCCGAACCGGAGATGCTGCGATCGCCGGCAATTAAGGTGAACGCCGGCACCGGCAGCGGCTTCAGCACCGCACCGACGGTGTGGAAGTTACCGCCGTAGGCCAGCGCTTCAAAATAGGGCTGCCAATCGAGATCGACGTTAACCGTGTTAATAATGAGATCGAACTGGCCAGCCAGCGCTTTTAGCGCATCCGGATCGCGGCTGTTGACCACCTTATCCGCCCCCATCGCCAGCACTTCCTGCTCTTTCGCTGGATTGGAGCTGAACGCGGTGACTTCGCAACCCATCGCGTGTAACAACTTAATGGCGATATGCCCCAGGCCGCCGATGCCGATCACCCCAACGCGGCTGGTGGCGGTGATGTGGTGCATCAGTAGAGGTTTGAACACCGTGATGCCGCCGCACAGCAAGGGACCGGCCGCCGCCAGGTCGATGCTTTCCGGCAGCGGGATCACCCACTGCCAGTCGGCCCGCAGTTTCTCAGCAAAGCCACCGCGATTGAGAATGGTGGGCACGGAGCCTTCCAGGCAGTTAATCTGATTACCGCTGATACAGGCATCGCAGTGCCCGCAGCTGCGCGCTGTCCAGCCAATGCCGACGCGTTGACCAACTTTCAGACCTTTATCCTGCGCCGCGCTGCCCAGCGCCGCCACGCGACCAATCACCTCATGCCCGGCAACCAGCGGATACTGAGAGAACCCCCATTCGTTGTCGATCATCGACAAATCGGAATGGCAGATACCGCAGTAATCGACCTGCACCTCGACATCTTCCGGCTTAAGCTCGCCCGCATCATATTCATAGAGTTCGAGTTCGCTGCCCGCCGCTTTTGCGGCGTAGCTTTTTATCATCGACATCGTGTTTCCCTCAGTGTGGTGTTGAACTGGAAGTGTAGAGCATGGGGAAACGGGACGCTTCGCAGAAGGGGGGATTAAGGAGTGGGCAAACTGTGATGGTGATTGCAGGTGCGAGCGGTAATGCTGAAATTTTCAACACTTAGCGAGCCAGACGCACGCTGGCGCTTGCATGGTGGCGCATGACAGGTATAATCCACAACGTTTTCCGCATCCCTTCCGTGCCGGAGTGGCGAAATCGGTAGACGCAGTTGATTCAAAATCAACCGTAGAAATACGTGCCGGTTCGAGTCCGGCCTTCGGCACCATACAAAGCTTTTTTCAAGTCTACTAACGTCTACTTTAGTCCATGAAAACAGTGAGTTAAGCAGGTTTCTGGCTTTTCTTAGTCTGTCCACGTCTACTCAATTCCTTGAACATATACCAACTGATGATGGTATAACTGATGGTATTCCCGGTTCGATTGATTTTGGTACCAACACTGGAGGTATCAACTGATGGCTCTCACCGATATCAAAGTTAGAACTACCAAGCCCTCCGACAAACCCTTCAAACTCACAGATGGGCAGGGTATGCACCTGCTGATCAATCCTAACGGCTCGAAGTACTGGCGATTACAGTACCGTTTCGGGGGTAAACAGAAAGTTTTAGCATTGGGTGTTTATCCAATGGTCTCTCTTGGTGAAGCCCGCAGGAAGCGAGATGAAGCCAAAAAGTTGGTATCTGATGGTATCGACCCTTCTGAGAAGAAAAAAGCAGATAAGATTGAGCAAAGCGAAGCCCTGACATTCGAAGCTGTTGCGAGGGACTGGCATACTGCCTGTAAAAGAAAATGGTCAGATTCTCATAGTGAAAGGGTTTTAAAGAGCCTTGAAGACAACCTTTTCTCTTCCATAGGACAGAGAAAAATAGCCGAGCTTAAAACTAAGGATCTTCTCGTTCCAGTCAAAACTGTTGCGGCTTCTGGACGACTAGAAGTAGCTGCTCGTCTGCAACAAAGAACCACAGCAATAATGCGATATGCCGTCCAGAATGGCTTAATTGACTATAATCCAGCACAAGAGATGTCTGGAGCAATTGCTGTTGCGAAACGAACCCACAGGCCAGCATTACCATTTGATAGGTTCTCAGAGCTTTTAGAGCGCATCGAGGGCTTTAAAGGTAGGAAACTTACTAAATTAGCTGTGAAGCTGACATTGCTCATTTTTATCCGTTCCAGTGAACTCCGATTCGCAAGATGGTCGGAGATCGACTTTGAAAATGCGATGTGGACTATCCCTGGAGAACGCGAGCCATTACCAGGGGTCAAACATTCCCATCGAGGCTCAAAAATGAAGACCCCACACCTCGTGCCGTTAAGTCGTCAGGCTTTAGAACTTCTAAAAACGATCAGAGAAATCAGTGGTGAATGCGACCTTGTATTCATTGGCGATCATGATTTCAGAAAACCTATGAGCGAGAACACAGTGAACAAGGCACTAAGGTCGATGGGTTATGACACAACCGTTGAGGTATGTGGGCATGGATTCAGGGCGATGGCTTGTAGTGCCTTAATCGAATCAGGAAAATGGTCAAGGGATGCTGTTGAACGGCAGATGAGCCACCAAGAGCGAAACTCCGTTCGTGCTGCCTACATTCATAAAGCAGAACACCTCGATGAGAGAAAGCTTATGTTGCAGTGGTGGGCTGATTATCTTGATGAAACAACTAAGAGAAGAATTGCACCATTTGATTTTGATAACTAACTGATTTTTATAAATATAATGGCGTATTCAATAACCAATTGAAACGCCATTTTTTTATTTGCGATTTATGTGCTATTACGAAGTAAGACTTTTTACAACGGAGTGGCATTAATGAAATCTTGGGTAAAAATGAATAGTTGGACATCAGAAGACACTAAAGCAGTGAAAACGTGGTTTGATTTAGACAAATATCGCGAGTTTGAAAACATTTCTATTAATATGCTTTACCATGAAATATGGGCGAGAACATATTTCTTCAAACCAGTAATAGAAGAAGGAATGCAGAAAACGGTATTGAAAAACTATATGCAGATATTGGATGGTGATCCTTTTCTTATCAAAGAGAAGCACTTAAATTATATGAATTCCGAAAATAAATCATATCAACCCCCATACTTTTTTATTACTACTGTTGATCGAATAGCAAATATCAGTTTTGCTTGCATGAGAAAGGCTTTATTCATAAGAGCAAATACAGAACAATATAAAATTGATTCCACTATTGAGAATGAATACATATCCGAAGTAATTCCTGAACAATTTCCTACTACCATTATGTTAGAAATCGATCTTGCGGGTGGAAGCGATGATGAGATAGCCGAAGCCCTGCGAGTATCATTACCGCAATGGCGAAAAGTAAAGGGCGTTAAACCTGCACCACTTGATGCAGTCAGGTTTGGTTATGGGGCAATAAAAAAATTAATTAGCTATCGAATAATCCCCATGCTTGATTTGCTTGCATGGTCAGAAAGAAAAAAAGTACTTCTGTCAGACGATAGACTATCCCGATTGCTATACACGGATGAAGACGATGATAAGGCAATTCGCCAAGGATATCATATTAGGGATGCGGATCGCCCTTTCGCAATGAAAACTGTAGAAACTGATTTTCTTAGGCAGTTTAATTTTTTTATCAATAGAAATCAGCACGTTAAAGAAATGAGGGTTTCGGATGTTATGAAACTCTCAGACTCTGAGTGATATGAATCTCCATAGACTCATAGTTTCGAGCCAAGGATGGCTCTGGTGTTCGTAATCTCGCTTCATCCATTTGAAATTCATTTGTATTCTATCCCTGTAGAAACAACAGAGGACATACATATGGAAAATCAAGCTCGTCTCATCCGTTTACCAGAAGTCATGAAGAAAACTGGATTTGGTAAAGCGTGGATCTATAGGCTTATCAGCAAGGGATGTTTTCCTCAACCAGTAAAAATTGGTCTTCGTGCAGTAGCCTTTGTAGAAAGCGAAGTAGATAACTGGATTCATGAAACGATTAATTCTTCGAGAAATAAATTTTCTTAGGAAATAAATGAAAAATATGAACACAAATTGTTAGAGCTGAGGATTGATGTTAATTAAGAGACTATTATGGTTATTAATATAATTTATGAGATTGAAGCCATTTTAGACAATGGGTTATTAAAAGAGGGTCGATTTAGAAGCAATTACGCATAGTTATTCGAAATATTAACTAATTAATAAGAAAATACCTTTCTTATTTTAAAAATGGTTATTGTGGTTCTTTCTTTAAATGTCAACTTCCTTAACATATTAAATTTGGTGATCACCGTAATGTATAAGAGTGAGCAATCCGTTTTCATTAGATTTTACTTATGAATATTTAGTCGTTTGCATTCAGGTATTAAATTGTTGATGAATATATGCTGATTTTTGATTCAAAACAAATGGTCTATTCCTTATATATTTGATATAAAAGATTATATTGGTATGCTCTACATTAGAAATGATATGCTTTATTTGTTTTTCTCTAATGCTAAATATCGTCTATAATATGCAATTGCGCTATATTTTGTCGTGTTCATTTTTTCAGCAACTTCTTTCCATTTTAAACCTGATGCTCTTAGTTCAAAAGCAAGCTTCCTTCTTTCAGTTGCTACCCTTTCGTAATTCTCACGGCTAATGCCATAATATTTAATCACTGTTGAACGAGATACACCTGCAGCCTTAGCTAAGTCTTTTGCTTTAATTAATTTCCCATTAATTATCATGATAATGTCTCCAATGCTATTTCTAATTTTTTTTGCGTTTTTCTTGTTTTCTTTGCTCTTATTGATTGTATTGTAGAAAATTTCTGAATTGAAAAATTACGCCATGTCCATTTACAAATACTGCTACAAATTTGTTTTGTCTCTTCATGAGATAATGGATTATGAGGGTTGCTATGATTATTAAGTAAAGTCGCTTTTGATAGCATATCATAAAAAAAACAACGATAGTTTTTACTCTTTTTAAAACTTAATACTTCTTTATAAGCAATAATTCTCAGATCTTCGAACAAGTTAACGTTGCGGCCCAGCCCATGTATAACACTTTTCTTTTTACTCGAAATTCTTATCTTGTCTGGGATAAAATCTAAGAGGTATTGTAAATCATATGCTGAAGTATTTGTCCATGTCGTTCTCCATTCATGCATGTTGAGAGGGTTTTTCATTAAAACATCAGCATAAGCTCTGTCTGCATCTAACCTTTCTGTAAATCCACTCTGAACAATAGCGGCCAACTTTAAAGGCTTATCTCTTGCCATGTCTGTTTTTAATACCGGACTTTTTAAAGCATAAAGTAAATGAGCATGGCCATTTTTTATGTTTTGTATGATCGTATTTGGTATTGGTAAACCAACTAAGTCCCATGCGACTGCTCCATATTTGTGATCTACATCAAAAACCAAACCGTTAATAAAAGATTTGTTATTAAAACAAATATATTTCTTTAGAAGGGCTTTGTCTTTAGGGGCTCTGTATACTCCATCTCTAAAATCATCACAGCATAAAGCATATTTTTGAATTTGCAGTTTGTATTTTTCTACATTATATATATTTTCGTTATTTAACATTTCTGATCTCCTTATTGTGTTCTCCATTTTATTGTATTTTTCTAAAAAGGAGATACGTGTTATTTTTATAATTATTTAATAAGTGATTTTAAAAGTTTGTCAAGTGTCTAAAAGCCATATCAGATATTAGGTGTTTCTTGTAGGGTTATAATAACAAAAGGGAAGTGCTTCAATAACAATATAAATGATGATAGCGATTTTTTAAGTGCGGATCATAAATCATAGTTGCATACTGTAATATGATTGCTTTTTATCTGATAAAAACTAAATATTGATCGCAGGTCTTTTAATTTAATTATTAATTCAATAATCTGACCTTGTCAAATTTTGTATTGTTAAACTTCAACTTCCTTTATATACAAAGAAGATATTTTGAATTTATAACAGCAATATTTTTAACTTTAGGAGATATAGAATGTATAAGTTAATTTTTTTATAATTAATATCTGTGGCAAATTTTATTTTGTTGATATGGTTTATTAGTTGACAATTTAAATAAAGCATATATAACTATTTAAATTGATATAGTTAAATTTAATGGTGGAACTATGCAGAATACAAAATTTAATATTATGGAGAGATATTTGATACTGCTCGATAAGTTTGTCGATAAAATTATCGAATCAGGAGTTTCTGAACAACAATTGATCGAGAGGTCGTATCTGTTTTGTGCTGGGTATTATATTAAGTACCAGCAAGAAATTGAAAGGCTGACATTCTCAAATAAAGATGTTGTTTTAACATTTCTATTATTTTCATACTACAATTATATTAATGAGTTAGATAATAATTTAATTGATAAAGTAAGAATGAGAAGAACGTGTTCATTACTTATTAATTTCATTGTCGATAATGGTAGTCAGACAGAAAAAATTTATGTGCAGGAAAAAAAGAACTACAAATCTTTTACAATGAAAAGGGATTTATCAGTAAAGAATAAAAGGAAAAAATATGGTCTATAACAATATGAAAACTTCCGTGATTTGAATTTAATGCTTTCAACTTATTATCAGATGCCTACATGAAAAATGCCAAAACTTACATAGCTTGCTTCAGCACAAGCAATTTAGAAATCAACTTCATCTCCTTTAAGCATAATCGTGATTGTTTCGTTGTTTCCACGGAGTACCGATGACAGGGATGTATATCGTTGTCTGGGACTGACCGTTATGCTTACTGTATAAAAATTTATCTTTGCTGCCAGAAGGGCTCAGGCTGTAAGATTCGACAAGAATGTTAACATATTCTATTCGTGATTTTCTCGTTCAAGATTTTAATTTTAAAATTGTATTGACTTAATAACGCTTCTGAGTGCGTTATCAAATCTTTGGCTTCTTCTTTTTATCCATTTAATGCAGGTAAAGCTTCCAAGTCGTGAGGAAAAATAGGCTAACCACATATATTTGTGTTCGTCAAAAATATATCCAGATTTAAACCCCCATGGCAATACAAAAAATGAAATAACTGCAATGCAACAAAGCAAGATAAATATGGTGGAAAAAAGCTTAGGAACAGGCATCGCCCTATAATAAAATGCCATCGAAGCGTTAGGGAAAAGTACGGTGAGAAACGCAGGGAGAATAATTGTCTT
Source organism: Citrobacter freundii complex sp. 2025EL-00176 (assembly GCF_053309355.1). NCBI lineage: Bacteria > Pseudomonadati > Pseudomonadota > Gammaproteobacteria > Enterobacterales > Enterobacteriaceae > Citrobacter > Citrobacter freundii complex sp. 2025EL-00176. Next base: position 153,249 of record NZ_JBRYHT010000007.1, read on the forward strand.
TCTATTTAAGTTGACTTCGTATTCACCAGTGGTTGCATTAACAATGAGAGCATCTTTGAAGACACTAAATGAACCATTAACTCTATACTGGCGAAGCTCGTATTTACAAATTTTGTGAGATTTTATAAATGTGATACCAAAGGCTGGAATCTGTGTCTCATCCCCCGTATCGGTTTTAACCCAAACTTGGTCAGTAATTGGGAGGGGACTGATGACAGTAGCAGAAAAGGTCTCAACGAACATGTAGGTTTCGCCGAACAACTCGAATTTAGGTGTTGTCATCTCTGCTTTCGTTTCCCGGCGACTTAACGGGTCAATGTTAACTTCTTCATTGCAGTTTTTCTTGATGGAGCTGCTCATACAAATTCCTATGTTTAAGATGAAATCAGATTCGATGATGTATGAAATCGTTCACTTCCAAAGATGGAATAATGTCTGCCATTTCCAGTACCGGTGCATTAATGAAAAGGATATAGACTAGTAAAATCATAATGTTAGCATTGCAGTGTGAACTAACATTTTGACTAGGTTTACAGGAAACTCAAATCACTTGTACCGATCGATTAACAAATAATGATAGATTATAGCTATCAACCTATCTTTATCGATCGGTATAAACGATCAATTTTAGGGGTATGTTGCTTACTAAAATCTACATGTAAGGTGGTAATGTTGCCTTGGCGGCACTAAATTGCCGTCAAGTAAAGGCTCCACAAAAGTGTTGTTGGGATTGATGGGATGGATTTCTATCTTCATCGCTTCAGTGATGACTTGGTGCTTTGCGGGGCGTCTAAGAATTGGGATTTTAAGTTGTCTCAGCAGACGATAAATCGTATCAAGGTAAGGGATGGTTTCCATCCATCTGAATGCTGAGACCTCGTAGCTTTGATTAGGCATCTCTTTTACGGCTATAGTTGCTATCGCTTTCTTACTCCCTGCTAAAGCTTCCGAGGAACACTTCTCTTCTACATAAGCGACAGCACTTTCGTCTTTACCTGCATGCCTATCAATAATAAATGCTTCGAAGGAGTTTTTAACGTTTTCCTTTAATATTTCGTTTGCATTCGCTTTAGTGATAGTTGCTTTTAGGTCAAACAGAAAGCCGTTATCGCGTTCCGGTCTATAATCGAGTTTACCCTGCAAGGTCGACCATGAATAACACTTAGCTAATTGCGAAGCTTTGAAAGCAATCCCGGCGTATTCGAATGAGAAACCATTCATTTTACCTGTAGATGTGATATTGGGTAATGCATTAATATTTTGTTCAAAAAGCTGTTGGACAAACTCAGTGGTCGATACTCTTTTAGAAACTAACGTCTCTAAAGCGTTCTGGATGATGGTTTTTGGGCATTGTTCACCTGTCCTTTTCTCTTGCATCGCTTCATTTCGTGTTTTTTTTCGTTTTAGTTTAGGGCAGGGCAATGCTAAAGAGGTTTTTGTTTTAGGGCCTTTGGTTCTTAGTAGCGAATAGTCGTGTTCAAGCTGTTGGATAATGCGTGTACTAATCAGGTTTTCATTTTTTCCGAGATAGAGTTTGCCTGTAATACGGTCTATGCGGCTGGCGATAATGTGGATGTGTTGACCGACCGCATCGTCATGCAACACGTAGCATCTGAGATGCGTTTCCGAGAAGCCGATGCGCTTCATATAGTCATCAGCTATAGCGGACCACTGAGCATCGGTTAGCACTTCGTCCTTTGGTAAACGAAGCGAATTGTGCCAAACAGGTTTATCCACATCAGGGCGAAGCGTTTTTGTTAGATTGAATTCAGTGATCAGATCTTTCGCTGCACACCCATCCATATTTCCCCCGATCACGACAGGAGCTACCCTATGATGAGAATCTGGTTTTAACGTATAGAGGACGATCCCGATAAAATTCTTACCTCTGCGGATCTTTTGCATTCCCTTCATCGGAGTCTCCCCACAAGTCGGCGGTGATGAGATGTAAGCGAAGATCGGCAATTTGTCGCTTCACTGCAAATAGTTCCGTTTTTGTCAGGTGGCTTCCGGTACTTTTGTTATCAAGGTGGGCAACAATTTTATTTAGTTTCTGTGAAAGGTCAGCTAAAGATCTCCATGCTTTTATATTAATAGCTGGAACAACACCAGGAAGCGCATTAAGAAAAGATAAACGAAGCCATTCCCCTTTGCGATGCTGGCCACGTTTTTCATTTAGAAGCGTCAGCTCTTTATCATTAAGCCTGACACTGACGCAATGATTACGAATTTGCTTGCGTGAAAGCTTCGTTTCGCAAGAGCTTCTACAGGAAGCTCGCGTATTTATAATGGTCTTATTGAAATTATTATTACTGACCATATTAACCCCTTTTTAAATATATAAATAAAAATATTATTTTATTTATATAATAAAATGGTCAGATGTCAATATACATGTATTATATTGATTTTAACTTTTTTCAACTGAAAGGCGAAAAAACAAGGGGAAACTCAATGAAGCAGCGTAGCGCTTCGTTGAGTTAGCCCTTGCTTTAACAATATTGACCAAAATCTCTTTTTAATATAAAATGAATCCTAAGAGGGATGGAGGTATACATGCTCAATGATAATAAAATTCGCACTGCATTAATAAATTTTTTACTGGCTAAAAAACCAGCGCCAGAAAGGATTATTGAAGAATTGCATATCGAGAACGGAAGAGCAATAGCTGATGTCGTAGCAGCATATAGTTATTTGCATTGCTACGAGATTAAAGGAGAGACTGATTCAATTGGAAGAATCCTTACTCAAGCTAATTATTATAATACTTCTTTCAACAAAATTACACTTGTAACTACAAAAAATCATTTAACATGGGCATTAAAGCGTTCCCCATCCTTCTGGGGAATCATATTAGTAGAATTAAAAGATAATAACATTACTTTCAAATATATAAGGGGGGCTAAAGATAATATTTTCTTCAGAAAAGAAAATGCTTTCATGATGTTATGGAAGGACGAAATGTTGAAGGTAGCAAATGAAGCCTCTGTACCAGTTAAAAGATCACACACGAGGATGGAAATAGCCGAAATGCTTAGTAGTTCGCTTAAGAAAAGTGATGCTTTGCAAACTATACAAAGCATCATATCTAATCGACTAAAATTAAGGGATGCAGTGTAAAACAAACTTAATGTGTGAAGTCAGCATGGCTTTAATCCAGGATGAGGGATTACCTGCTTTATCTGGTTTTTTAGGCGAATAACTACTTCTATCATAAACATATTGTTCCCCATATGAGAATGTAGTTGCCCTGAAGAATTTTTGGTCATGGATTATTGTGGCAATATCATAATATTGACCATTTCCTCTCTCATCATTCTGGAAAGATCCACCTCTAACACAAAACATATTATTCTTATACGTATAAAATACTTTTGGTGCGGAAACTTTTCTAAATAGCTTCGGATCTAAATCTATATCAGAATAATCAGGGCTAACAATTCCATAATCCCCGTATATAATATTACCAATTTTCTTTTCGTTAACTAATGTGTCCCAAATTTTCCACTCCGCTCTCGTGAACGATTTTCTTTGATAGGTTTCAAGTAATGAGGAAATATTAGCCGGTATCGAAGAGGCTGATATAATACACTTATCAAAGTGAAAGTCTTTATTTACATTTAGAATAAAGTATTCAGCCATGTCAGTTAGTCGCTTTATGTCAGTTGGCTGAATGTATCGTAGATCTATAATTAAGTGCAATTGTTCTACTTTCAGATTTCTAATGATTGCCATCATCTTCAAGAGATGCATTTTTGTTATTTTATAGCTCTCAATATCTTCAGCAACTAACCTTATGGCTAATTTGCCTCCGTTAATTGATAGGCTATCGTAAACACTTTTATTGTGTTTCTCTAATCGGTTGATACCGATCACAGGAATATATAAGTAATCACGAAAAAGAGATAGTATATATTCGTATTGCTCCACTCCATCAATTAATATTTCATCATCCAGGTCATAATTATCTATGTAAAATTCCATGTTTTTAAATAAAGCTTTATTATCCAATCTCTTTTTGAAAGAATGAGCTTTATTCAAAACATTTTCCATTGTTTGATTATTTGATTCTCTTGGTATATCGAAGAATGGAGTGATTTGTGTGAAGATTGTAGCATCTTTTTTGTAAAGCTCTTCGAGGGCTTGAGTTTCGTTGCTTTTTGCTTTTAAAAATGGGATATATTTACTCATTGAAACCAAGCTCCCTTCTGACATCAATTGAATTGACTAAACTTGAGAAGATAACATAATTTTTGTGTTTATTTCTTACCGCACCAGCAGCGATTATTGGGTGTATATTAAATCTTTCGCAGACAGATATTAGACTATCAGGTTCATTAAATGTCCGAAAGACAGCTCTATTTGCTTCTCTGGGTATCAGACTATCAGCTGCGGCTCTGTTAGCCTCAATCTCTACGTCTGTTTCTGTGTCAATGTCTAAATCATCGAGGATTGGCGTATCTAATTTATCATAGTGCAGAGCAATGTGGGATAATTCATGCATTAATGTAAACCAAAAGTAATCATATCTCGAATATCTTAAACTTAGACCTATGACTGGTGTTTTATTTGGTAAACAAAAGGTACAGCCATCTAACTTCATACCTTTGAATGATTTTTCAATTATTAGAATAATACCATATTCTTCTTTAAGGATTCTTGAAATATAATGAATAGATTGTACATCCCTGCTCAAACTTGCAATTATTCCGAGATTTTCAAAATCCAGATCTGTGAAGACCTTTGTATTTCCTTTTAAATAGGTGTTTAATGACTTTTTTTCTATTAATGATAACCATAAATTTATGAGTTCAGAATTAGCATCATCTCTTTTTCTAAATAGTTTATTTTTGTTAAATGTTAAATTTTTTGCTACATCAAGTAGGAATTGATTTTCGTTTTCCATTTCTGGTTTACGGGAAATAATATCTTTTATTTTTTTGCTGTTTTTTATCTTTTGGAAATTTAGTAAAATTTCCAAATCAGACTCACTAAACTGATTTGATACAAAGAAATCTTTCTCATGCGGCATTTGAAATTCCTCCGAGAGTTGATGCGACAACCTGTGATGCCTCATAAAATCGGAGATTTTCTTTTTCATGGTCGACGCCAAAATCAGTCATGCCAAGATGGTTATAGAAACCCTCTGCACTTGGGAGTGCATGTAGGCAAAAACCAGGTCTATACCCCCAGTTTGAACAGGCATAATTAATTGTATGTTGGATAAGCTCTTTGCCTACTCCACTATATTTAGGGGTAAAGTTAGGACGAGGACGATTCCAGTATGCTGTTGCAATATAATCCACGTAGAAAATTTTATTATTATCAAATCGACTTTCTTTTGGATGGTAAAGAACACAAACACCTTGAACTGCGTCGTTTATTTGCAGAAAAAACCACTGATAATCATCACCATTACATTGCAAAAGCTTGCGGCACCAGTCCCAATGCCAATCAGAAAGGCTGTTATCTGCCAGAATTTTCCTTGCTAACTCGTTATCAGTGGCCATACCGGGGTTAGCAGTAATTAGAGCTGACAATAAATCAGCACGATAGGCACCCCATTTGCTCTGCAAGTCAACCACTTTAGCATAGTCAATCCCTACGTGAATTTGGTAATCAACTGATTTTCCTGAAAAATTTTCAACGACCATAAGCTCCCTTTCCATTGTGTCGGCTCATTTTGACTAATAATACAACTTTATAGTCTTTAAGAATGCTCTGCTGGTCAAATTTCTTATTTGATCTATAGAAGGCTATGTTTTGAAGCTGGTTGTTAATCTGGTTATGATGTGGTCATATTAGAATTGGTAAATCAAACCAATTTTGTTGGTATGAATGATGGTATCTTCGCTAATGTAATATGCTTTATTCACTAAAAATCATAAGGATAGTTGCGATGTTCGAGTCCGGCCTTCGCACTCACCTTCTAAACACCTCTTTCCTGTGCCACTCCACAAACCCTTCTTTTGGATAATTCTCGCACATCATCGGCAGCGCTATCGATTTACCGTCGAAATCCCAGAACAGTCTGCCCACCATACCGCTGCCATTCACTGCGGGTGACACCTGAACTCGCATACTCTCATCCAGCCCAATCGAACCTTTATCAAATGCTTTATGGTGGATTGCACACAGCGCCAGGCCGTTTGAAATCTCGCACGGACCGCCGTGCTGTTTCCATTTGATATGGGCGGCTTCCAGGGCAACCGAAGTGCTGTCGTGGCGCATATTGAAGCCACAAATGGCGCATTCATAGTTATAGGCACGCAGAACCTGCTGGCGGAACAATGGGTCCCGCTGTTTGCGGATTTGCAGGATATCAAACCCCAGTTCATCCGCGATCTCTTCCTGGATGCTTTCGGTGAAGTGAGCCTCGAGAATTTGCTGTGCCAGGGTGTTAATGAGGTTGTTGCTCTTTTTCAGCAGGGCAAAATGCTGTTCATCAAAACCTCCTGCAACGTTATGCGCCACCAGTTCTCCGGCAGGGGGCTGTTTGCTGCTGCCGGATGTTGAACAATGCTCGGCGTTTTGGAGCTCCCAGAATCCATCGCCCTGTAAGCGCCAGAAGGGCATATCCGGGCGGTACTGCGCGCGCTGTGGTCCAAATCGCTCCAGCAGGCTATGCAAGGGGTCGCGAACTTCTGAACCGTAATCAAACAGGCGGCCATGGCCCTGCTGATAACCCGCCAGCACGTGAAGCAGCAGCAGAGGTTTGTGCGGCGCACGTTGCTCGCCTTTACGCCAGATGGTGATGTCGGCAATTGCCTGTTGCAGGGGGTTACTGGAAGTCATTGATTTCATTATCAGGTAAATAATTGCGATGATGCTCGCAAAATATCACCTGATCAAGAAAAGACGGGTAGATGCGCTATCGACGTCACTTTTATGTTTTCTGAAAAACACATACGCCACGGCAGTTCCCGTTCCCCCATCTGGGTACGCAGGAGTACGATAAGTATGCAAATTATTGCATATCGAAGGATCTCTGGTGGACACAGTTGAGGAACTTAACGGAACATACTTTTATAAAGGGGTCTGCAACATTTCTGCAGGTGAGCTATTTTTCTGGATTTTCCTCGACAAGATTGATGAACAATTTGGGGGAATTAAAGATGTGGTAGAAATGTCATGTATCATTCTTGGGCTACCATTGTTGAAAACACGGGGTAAGCCATATGGGGCAACACAAGGTACATCAATTGCCTCGAAATATTCTCGTGAGTTTCTTAACGTAAGATTGCCCGTCAGGCTTCCTACCATCACCAATGCCAGTATCAAATATTTAAAACCCATGATGACTAACAATCTGGGGGCATTCGTTGGACGAACAATTCCTGTGATTGGTTGGGCATTACTCGCAAGTGATGTCGCCCAAATTGTCTATAAAACGCTGAATACCTACAACACCATTGCCAGAGAGGATGATCGCGTATGGTGACTGATAACGAGGTATTAGAATTTTTTCGGGGGGAGTTATCTCTCGAGGTAACGTTTACTTTCAAACCTATCCCGATTGAACTTGATACGCCGCTGCAAGGTTACGCTGAATGGGATGAGTTACCGTATGCTATTGAAGATTTTGGAGAGAAATATAACGTTGATGTTTCTGTGATTAATTTCGAGGCCTATTACCCGTGGGAAAGAGAATCGGTCTATCGAAAGTGGTTTACCAAAGAACCCATCAAGCAAGTGTCAAAACCGCTTACTGTGCGTATGTTCGCAGAATCAGCCAGAGCAGGTCACTGGTTATATGATTGATTACAAGGAGTGTTGAAAATGGCTGTACCCGTTCATTTATTTTTTAAAGACGATGGTGGCGCGATGATTCGTGGAGGCTCGGATGTCCGGGGACGTGAAGGCAGTATTGAGTTACGTGGTTTAACGCATAACCTTAGCATTCCAACCGATGGTGCCACTGGAAAGCTAACCGGTACACGCCAACATGGCCCATTCCTATTTGACAAGGAGATCGATTCCTCCAGCCCATACCTTTACAAAGCAGTTGCGACAGGTCAAACACTTCAAAGTGCGGAACTTAAGTTCTTTCACATAAATGATGCAGGCCAGGAAGTGGAATATTTTAATACCCTGCTTGAAGGTGTAAAAGTTGTATCAGTGACACCAATCGTGCATGACACACGTACGGTAACGGGAACCGGGCATTTGGAAAGCGTACAACTGCGCTATGAAAAAATCACCTGGTGTATTGTAGATGGCAATATTCAATATACCGATGCCTGGAACGAACGTACTACGGCATAACAAAGATGACGCAATACCCACTCATAAAGGCGCCCACAGGCGCCTCAATGACAATTACACTCTCACCCCTTCGACCCTTTCCCCGCAATCACCGTGATAAACTCCAGCACCTGCTTTTGTTTGCGTGCCGACAACTTTTCTACTTTGCGCAGCGACTTCATCAGCGCTGACTCTTCGGATTCGACGGCAAGGGCGGTGAGCACGATGCAGCCTTGCATTACGCGCACATCAACGCGGGTGCCGGTGTCGAATCCGGCGGCTTTCAGCCACAGGCCCTTCATCACGATGGATGGAAACTGGACGTACTTCACCGGCAAACGGCTGTAATCAGGATAACGGCTCGCATAACCCACTTTCAGGCAACGGTTATCTGCGGCGTGCACTTCTGGATCAAATGAAACTGCAATACAATGCGTATCAGTCATGGTGACTATTCCCTTTAATAGTTACTGCGATCAGCGATGCGCAGGTGTTGGCGCACCTTCGCATCGCGCTAATAAAACCCCTGTGAATTACCCCAGTAATCTTGCGAAAGACCAGATGTAAATAAGATGAAATAAGCGCGAATAGCACGCTTTCGGAATAAATAGAAAACACCTTCATCCCAATAAATCCGGTATTATTCATCGTATTTATTCATTATCTTTCACACGCCTGAATATCCCCACGCTTCAGAAAACACCGCCTGTCGGTATCAGAGCAAAAATGCGATCTAACTCACTGAAGCAAATAGCAAACTCTGAAACAACACTAATTTGTACACTTTGCTTTACACTTTTGGTGATGTGAATCACAAATAGTGACCCGCGAAGTGATCCGACTCTCACAAAATGGGGTGTACTCATTCACCAATACAAAATGAGAACAGCCTGGAAAGTAAAGTTTTCAGTATTTTCCGTCGCAGGTAACGCTCAACAGCGAACGACAAAACAACACGCAAAAAAAACTTGTTGAATATGAATAGGTAAAAAAATGACGTGTGATTTGCATCACTCACATTTACAGCTTTTTGAATTATTGCCAGTGATTAATGTTGCTCGGACTATTTCCATAATCAATTAAATCTTGCATAGTGCCTTCACATTATTTCTCCCCCTGACTCAGGAGGCGAATAGTTATATTTCATCAGGCTTTATTGATGAACCAGGTATGCTTTACTTCACATTAATACGTACATGACCACTGTTACTGGAGAAACAAAATGAATTATCCGGCAGAACCCTTCCGTATTAAAAGCGTTGAAACTGTATCTATGATCCCGCGTGATGAACGCCTTAAGAAAATGCAGGAAGCGGGTTACAATACTTTCCTGTTAAATTCGAAAGATATTTATATTGACCTGCTGACCGACAGTGGCACCAACGCAATGAGCGACAAGCAGTGGGCCGGAATGATGATGGGTGATGAAGCGTACGCGGGCAGCGAAAACTTCTACCATCTGGAAAGAACGGTTCAGGAACTGTTTGGCTTTAAACATATTGTTCCGACTCACCAGGGGCGTGGCGCTGAAAACCTGTTATCGCAGCTGGCTATTAAACCTGGGCAATATGTTGCCGGGAATATGTATTTCACCACTACCCGTTATCATCAGGAAAAAAATGGCGCGGTGTTTGTCGATATCGTTCGTGACGAAGCGCACGATGCCGGTCTGAATATTGCATTTAAAGGTGATATCGATCTTAAAAAATTACAAAAGCTGATTGATGAAAAAGGTGCCGAGAATATTGCCTATATTTGCCTGGCGGTGACGGTTAACCTCGCGGGTGGACAGCCGGTATCGATGGCTAACATGCGTGCGGTACGTGAACTGACACAAGCGCACGGCATTAAAGTGTTCTACGACGCTACCCGCTGCGTAGAAAACGCCTACTTTATCAAAGAGCAAGAGCAGGGCTTTGAGAACAAGAGCATCGCAGAGATCGTGCATGAGATGTTCAGCTACGCAGACGGTTGTACCATGAGTGGTAAAAAAGACTGTCTGGTGAACATTGGCGGCTTCCTGTGCATGAATGATGACGAAATGTTCTCTGCTGCCAAAGAATTAGTCGTGGTCTACGAAGGGATGCCATCCTACGGCGGCCTCGCCGGACGCGACATGGAAGCTATGGCGATTGGCCTGCGCGAAGCCATGCAGTATGAGTACATTGAGCACCGCGTGAAGCAGGTTCGCTACCTGGGTGACAAGCTGAAAGCCGCTGGCGTACCGATTGTTGAACCGGTGGGTGGTCACGCGGTATTCCTCGATGCGCGCCGCTTCTGCGAGCATCTGACGCAGGACGAGTTCCCGGCGCAAAGCCTGGCTGCCAGCATCTATGTGGAAACTGGCGTACGTAGTATGGAGCGTGGAATTATCTCTGCGGGCCGTAATAACGTGACCGGTGAACACCACAGACCGAAACTGGAAACCGTGCGTCTGACGATTCCGCGCCGCGTTTATACCTACGCGCATATGGATGTCGTGGCTGACGGTATTATTAAACTTTACCAGCACAAAGAAGATATTCGCGGGCTGAAGTTTATTTATGAGCCGAAGCAGTTGCGTTTCTTTACTGCACGCTTTGATTATATCTAAATAATCATTATGGCCCCATCTGGCGATGGGGCTTTTTTGTCTTCTTTTTCCATGAACAGGAAGCCTTTGCGGTGCCCGTTACCGTGACATAACTATAAAAAGTAAACCCTGACTCCGACATTTTTATTATCCGCATGATGTACAAATGACAGCTGTAATTATAACGAATAGTCTACAGGAACATTTATCATGGATATTAATGCCATTGAGCGACAGAGTAGTACCCCCGGACTGATTAGCGGAACCATGTTGGTTATCGCGACCGTAGTGGGTGGCGGAATGTTTTCCCTGCCGATTGCGATGGCTGGCGTATGGTTCCCCGGTGCGTCGGTTATTCTTCTCTTTATTGCCATCATGATGTTATTAACCGGTCTGATGCTGGTTGAAGTTAACCTGCATTATGGCGCTGGTGCCAGTTTTAATACCTTTACCCAGGATTTATTAGGCCGTAAGTGGAATATCGTGGTGGGTATCGCTTTCGGCTTTGTGTTGTATATTCTGACCTATGCCTATATCTCCGGTTCATCGGCGGTGATGGCGCAAACCGTATTTAAATACAGTGGCGTACGCTTTCCGGCAAATATCTCGGTGATTATCGTCAGTATGCTGGTTGGGGCAATTGCCTGGTACAGCTCCTTGCTGGTTGGACGCATCACTACCGTGCTGATTATCGGTAAGTTTGTCGCGTTTTTTGCCACCTTCTCTGGACTGGTGGGCCATATCGAAGTGGCAAAACTCGTCGACAGTGTGGCGGTGGCGCTGCCCAACTCGCAGTATCTGCCGTATATCCTGATGACGCTGCCGTTCTGCATTATCTCGTTTGGTTTTCACGGTAACGTGCCGAGCCTGGTCAAGCTATATGGCCGGAGCGGGATTTCGAATATTACGCGTTCTATTATCATCGGCACGCTGTTTGCCCTGCTGCTGTATATCTTCTGGTTGGGCGTTACGATGGGCAACATTAGCCGTTCCTCGTTCCCGCCAATTATCGCCAAAGGCGGCAATATCGACGTGTTTGTCGAGGCCATCAGCGGGCTGTTCACCAGCCGTTATATGGATCTGATCCTGACCTTCTTCGGCAACTTCGCGGTAGCCAGTTCCCTGCTGGCGGCGACGCTTGGCCTGTTCGATTACATCGCCGATCTTTTTCACTTCCCGGATGACGGCATGGGCCGCCTGAAAACCGCGCTGGTGACTTACTTCCCGCCAGCCGCCGTGTGCTTCTTCTTCCCGAACGGTTTTGTGCACGCGATTGGTTACGCCGGTCTGGCCTTTACTATCTGGAGCGTGATCCTGCCGCCGTTCCTGGTGAAAGCGGCGCGGAAACGTTTTCCGACCGCCAGCTATACCGCGCCGTGTAATAACACCGTGCTCAATCTGGTGATTGTCTGTGGGGCGATTGTTTATCTGACGGTTGTTCTGGACGTATTTGGTCTGCTGCCAACGTTTCGTTAGCACGGGGGCGTTATGTTTCTGACATTGCTACGATTTCAGCATCCGCTGGTCTACCGTTTTGCGTGGCTTCGTCTGTGGGTCAGGGTGTTAAGAGCGTGCGGGCTGCGTAAGTGAAAGGGGACTCGTTGCCGGATGCGGCGCTTGCGCCTTATCCGGCCGACAAATGAGCGTGAAACGTAGGCCTGATAAGCGAAGCGCCATCAGGCATTACACGCGGAAGTAGCGTGGTGGGATCAACGCAGAAAAGGCGTCGAACTTCTTCACCATCTTTTTCCAGAACAACATAACAACAATCCTCGATTTGAAACATCGGCGCTATTTTAGTCAGCGCCGACAAATCGTAAAGCCTGTCGCCTCGTTCCGATCCCGGGGCGGTGTAAACCTTTATGGTCACCGCGTCGTCAAATACGATTGCCGCGAATTCGGCGGGGTTGACAACGGGTTACGCCATAAACCAGTAATAAAACAGACCGACTTTCAGGCCGAGGATCACAATGTAGGCGCAGCAGTATTTCATGGTGCCAGACATTATCTGGTTGGCCTGACCGTCCATTTTGGTGGCTGAAACTGCGATGGCGATGCTCTGCGGCGATATCATTTTTCCGCCCGTTGCGCCGGAGGTGTTGGCCGCTGCCAGCCAGTTGGGATCGATATGCAGCTTGCTGGCGGCAATAGTTTGCAGCTTACCGAACAGAATGTTCGAGTTGGTATCGCTGCCGGTCACAAACGTGCCCAGCGCGCCAATCACCGGGGCGAGGAAGACGTATGAGCTGCCGGTCAGATCGACAATCGACTGGGCCAGCGTGGAAATAATTCCGCTGAGATCCATCACCGTGGCCAGCGCGACGATCGCCATAATCGCCACTATGGAATTTTTAAGCTGGAAAATGGTTTTGATAAACACTTCCAGCATCCCACGTGCCGATGCCCCCTGAATAAAACCGCCGATAATGGTCGCAAAGATGATCAGCATCCCCGGTGTGGTCACCCATTCAACTTTCAGCGCCAGCGTTTTACCGTCAGCCAACGTGAAATGCAGCACCGAGGCCAGTTGGGACGCCGCAGCTTTTATCGTCGGGAACAGCGGCGAACACAGCAGGATAAAAACAAAAATAAACAGATAGATAGAGCCCACGCGGAACAACACTTTTGCCGAGCGCGGCGTGGTTTCGCGGGTATGGCTGACCTCAATGCGCCATTCGGGATCGGTTTTCCCTTTGCGCAGGCGGCTGACCATCGCCACGGCAAGCAGGCTGACCAGGCTCCCGGCAAAGGCGGGCAATTCCGCGCCAAGATGGACAGCGACATAATATTGCGGAACCAGCGTGGTGATGCCGCAAATCAGCGTGATCAGAAATACGCCGCGAATGGCTTTCAGGCCGCCGCCAATTATGCAGACAATGACAAACGGCAGCAGGATATTAAACAGCGCCAGCTGCAAAATAATGGTTCCGCCTAAAGTATAAACCGGCAGATTAACCTGTTCCGCCAGAATAGAAACCGGTATCCCGACCGCGCCGAATGCGGTGGGAACGGTATTTGCCACCAGAGAGGCGATCGCCGCCTTCAGCGGATTGAATCCGAGCGCAATAAGAATACCGATCGGAATGGCGACCGCCGTACCATAACCCGCTGCAGCTTCAAGAAATCCACCAAAGCACCATGAAATCAGCAGCACCTGAATACGCTTATCTTCGCTAATGCTGGCGAGAATATCGCGCAGAATATCCAGCGCTTTGGTCGCCTGCATGACGTTATAACTGAAGATGGCGCCGAGGATCACTATCACGATCGGCCATAATCCCTTCACTGCGCCATAGCCTATTGCGGCTTTCAGATTCTGTATAGGCATTTCCCAGAATAGTGCCGATAGCGCGGCGGTGAAAACTAAAGAGATTAGCACGGAATAATGGATGGGCATTTTCAGTTTTAATATTAAAAATACCATCAGTAGTAACGGAGAGAGTGCCAGGGCAAACATAAAATATTCGTTCATTGCTATTCCCGATTGGTTCATTAAACCTGATTTATATTTATGGTGGGGAGGCTACATGGCTGGATTAATAAAAGCTGTAAACTGAATCGCTTCAGTAAATAAAGTAATTATGATTTGTGGTTTTGTAACTATTGTAATCTTTTAATTAAAATATATCGCCAGGTAAATATACTTAAGAGCAAGCGAAATACTTATAAGTAGTTATTTAACAACCTCTTTGATAATGGTAGTGACGAGAATAGTTATCTCCTGAAACTATTTTTAAGGTGTTCAAAATGCTGTGGTTTTAAATATAAAAATGTGAGCGATGCCGAAATAAATAAACCTGGCTATTGCATGTACCAGTCGATTAGAGGATTATTTTGTTTTGTCATACAAATGAAAATGCAGACATTTACGATTGTCCTGATATAAGAGGCGGAGAGTCGCCATCAACGGAAAACGATCTGAGCACCACCATGAACCCGGGCATTAGTAAAACGAGCAAACAGAAAAACCGGGCGTGAAAGGCGATTGAACCTTTGCTTGATACAGCACTATCAAGCGCAATAAACAGAAATGAAGCAATGGAGTAGTTATTGTGAATGTAAATTTCTTTGTCACCTGCATTGGTGACGCACTGAAATCACGGATGGCACGAGACTCCGTATTGCTGCTGGAAAAACTGGGTTGCCGCGTGAATTTCCCCGAGAAGCAAGGGTGTTGCGGTCAGCCAGCCATCAACAGCGGTTACATCAAAGAAGCGATCCCCGGAATGAAAAACCTGATCGCCGCGCTGGAAGACAACGACGATCCAATTATCTCTCCGGCTGGCTCCTGCACCTATGCGGTAAAAAGCTACCCGACCTATCTGGCCGATGAACCTGAGTGGGCTATCCGTGCTGAGAACGTTGCCGCGCGTATGCAGGATCTCACCTCCTTTATCGTCAACAAACTGGGCGTGGTGGATGTCGGCGCCAGTCTGCAGGGCCGCGCCGTATATCACCCCTCCTGTAGCCTGACCCGCAAGCTGGGTGTGAAGGAAGAGCCGCTCACTCTGTTGAAAAACGTGCGCGGGCTGGAGCTGCTGACGTTTGCCGATCAGGACACCTGCTGCGGCTTTGGCGGAACATTCTCGGTCAAAATGGCTGAAATATCCGGCGAGATGGTGAAAGAGAAAGTTTTTCACCTGATGGATGCGAAGCCGGAATATTTGATTGGCGCAGACGTCAGCTGCCTGCTGAACATTGGCGGTCGACTGCAACGGGAAGGTCAGCCGGTCAAAGTTATGCATATTGCTGAAGTGCTGATGAGCCGCTGAGGGGAAAGAAATGTCGATAAAAACCAGCGATGTAGAATTTAAACTGCGCATTCGTCAGCAGATTGAAGACCCAATCATGCGCAAAGCCGTGGCTAATGCGCAGGAGCGTATCGGCGCGAATCGACAAAAAATGGTCGATGAGTTAGGCCACTGGGAAGACTGGCGCGATCGTGCCAGTCAGATCCGCGATCACGTTCTGAGCAATCTCGACGCTTACCTGTATCAACTCTCCGAGAAAGTGACGCAAAACGGCGGGCACGTCTATTTCGCCAAAACCAAAGAAGAGGCCACCCGCTACATTCTGCAGGTCGCGCAGAATAAAAATGCGAAGAAGGTGGTGAAGTCCAAGTCGATGGTGACCGAAGAGATCGGCGTCAACCATGTGCTGCAGGATGCCGGAATTCAGGTGATCGAAACCGATCTTGGCGAGTACATCCTGCAATTGGATCAGGATCCGCCTTCGCATGTCGTGGTCCCGGCTATTCATAAAGATCGCTATCAGATCCGCCGTGTGCTGAACGAACGTCTGGGTTACGACGGCCCGGAAACACCGGAAGCCATGACCTTATTCATTCGCCAGAAGATCCGCGAGGATTTCCTCAGTGCTGAAATCGGCATTACCGGCTGCAACTTTGCCGTGGCGGAAACCGGCTCGGTGTGTCTGGTGACCAACGAAGGCAACGCGCGCATGTGCACCACGCTGCCGAAAACGCATATTGCGGTGATGGGTATGGAGCGTATCGCACCGACGTTTGCCGATGTGGATGTGCTGATCACGATGCTGGCGCGCAGCGCCGTGGGCGCACGTCTGACGGGCTACAACACCTGGCTGACCGGCCCGCGCGAGGCGGAAAACGTTGACGGACCGGAAGAATTTCATCTGGTGATTGTCGATAACGGGCGCTCGCAGGTGCTGGGCTCAGCGTTTCGTGATGTGCTGCGCTGCATCCGCTGCGGAGCCTGTATGAACACCTGTCCGGCGTATCGTCATATCGGTGGTCACGGCTATGGCTCCATCTATCCAGGTCCCATCGGTGCGGTGATCTCTCCGCTGCTCGGTGGCTATAAAGATTTCAAAGATCTGCCGTACGCCTGTTCGCTCTGCACGGCCTGCGACAGCGTCTGTCCGGTGCGGATTCCGCTGTCAAAACTGATCCTGCGCCATCGCCGGGTGATGGCCGAGGAGGGCATTACACCGAAAGCCGAGCGACGGGCGATCAAAATGTTCGCTTATGCCAACAGCCATCCAGGACTGTGGAAGGTCGGTATGATGGCCGGAGCCCATGCGGCGAGCTGGTTTATCAATGGCGGTAAAACGCCGCTTAAGGTTGGCGCGATTGGTGACTGGATGGAGGCGCGCGATCTGCCTGATGCTGACGGCGAGAGTTTCCGCAGCTGGTTTAAGAAACATCAGGCGCAGGAGAAAAAGAATGGATAACCGTACCGCATTTTTAAATACCGTCGCCCAGGCGCTGGGTCGCCCGCTGCGTATTGAACCGCAAGCGGATGCCGCGCCGGTTAACAACTATGCCAACGAGCGCCTGACCGAACTGAGCCCCGAGCAGCGCTGCGAGGCGTTTATCCAGTTTGCCAGCGAGGTGATGCTGGCCCGCTGCGAACTGACCCGCGAGGACCAGGCCGCAGAAGCGGCGTTACGCCTGTGCGAGGAGCTAGGGCCGCAACCGGTGGTACTGAGCGGCGACAGTCGCCTGGTGGAACTGGGCATCACTGAACGCTTGCAGCAGGCATGCAACGCCGTGGTCTGGGACCCGGCTCGCGGTAGCGACAATATTACCCAGGCCGAGCAGGCGAAAGTGGGCGTGGTCTATGCCGAGTATGGCCTGACCGAGTCCGGCGGCGTAGTGCTGTTTTCCGCACCGGAGCGCGGGCGTTCCCTGAGCCTGTTGCCGGAGTCGTCGATTTTCGTGCTGCGTAAAAGCACCATCCTGCCGCGCGTAGCGCAACTGGCAGAAAAACTGCATCAGAAAGCGCAGGCCGGTGAGCGGATGCCGTCGTGCATTAACATTATCAGTGGACCCAGTTCGACTGCGGATATTGAGCTTATCAAGGTGGTTGGGGTGCATGGCCCGGTGAAGGCGGTGTATCTGATTATTGAGGATTGCTAAGACAGGATGGAAAACCGCTCTGGCGCGACTGGCCAGAGCGGGACATACGTTATGCAATCATGCTGATGATCAACACGATTATCAGGCCCACCACGGAGTTCACCAGCTCCAGCAGACCCCAGGTTTTCAGCGTATCCTTCACCGACAGGTCAAAGTAGCCTTTGAACAGCCAGAACGAGGCATCGTTGATGTGGGTCAGGGTGTTGGAGCCTGCCGCGGTTGCCAGCACCAGTAACGCCGGATCGACGCCCACCAGTTGACCGGTTGCCGGGTCGAGGATGGCTGCGCTGATAATTCCCGCCGCCGTCATGGCTGAAACCACGCCCTGACCGGTTGCCAGACGAATCAGCACGGTTATCAACCACGCCATGATGTACGGAGAAATATTGCCGTGCGACATCAACATGCCGATGGTATCGCCAATGCCGGTATCGATGATGGTCTGCTTCAGTACGCCGCCCGCGCCGATGATCAGGATCACCATAGCGATACTTTTCACCGCGTTTTCAAAGGCGTTCATGACCCATTGCATATCGTGACCACGCGCCGTACCAAACAGCACGAAGGCGACAACCATGGCGATGAACATCGCGATCGGTGAAGAGCCAAGGAAGTTGACCACTTCCCACGCTTGCGTCCCTTTCACCAGCCAGATGTTGGCGATGGTGGTGGAGATCATGATGATCGCCGGGATCAGCGGCACCAGAATAGACACACCGAATGACGGCAGATTGTTCTGGTCAACCGGGACGTCGGCTTTCATGAATGACGGCGTCGGACGATCGAGGTTGCCGAGGAACTTCGGCAGGATAAGTCCGGCGCAGATCACGCTCGGAATGGTTACCAGAATACCGTAGATGTAGACCATGCCCATGTCAGCGCCGTAGGCGTTAACCAGCGCTACCGGGCCAGGCTGCGGTGGGAACAGGGAGTGAGCGGTGGTGGCGGCGGCAACGGCGGGAATCGCCAGCTTGAGGAACGGGATCTTCGCTTCCGCAGCAATGACGATCACCAGCGGCGCCAGCATAATAAACGCCACTTCATAGAACATCGCCAGGCCGAAGATCAGACCAATAATGATCACCGACAGCTGCACATAGCGCAGGCCGAGGCGCGCCAGCAGCGTATGGGCAATCTGATGCGCCGCCCCGGAATCAACCATCAGCTTACCGATGACCGCCCCGAATACCACGATAATCGCCAGCTCTCCCAGCGTACTGCCGAAACCGGATTTCATGGTGTGCAGCAGCTCCATTAAATCCATACCCGCCAGCATACCGACCGAGAGTGCCGCCAGCAGCAGGGCGACCATCGAGTTTATTTTGAATCTTAGATTAAGTACCAGCATCAGACCGATGCCGAATACGACCCACAGAATATTGAGAACGTGCATAAAACGTCTACCTTCTTTTGGTTGAACCATTATGATTTTGGTTGAGATGTTACATATATTGGTTAACCATTGATGCGATAGATGTCACATTGCGTTACATGTTTACATATTCACCGTGTATTTTTGCGCCATACATAGGATCTCAACGCCTTTCAGTGTGATTTGGTTAACCAATTTTGGCGTTGAGGTTGACATGTAATACCAAAAGGAGGAATTTATGCGCCATATCGTCGAGTCCATAACGTAAACGAGGAATAAAACATGGAACAGACATGGCGCTGGTATGGCCCTAACGATCCGGTCACCTTAGCGGATGTGCGTCAGGCGGGTGCCGCGGGCGTTGTCACCGCCTTGCACCATATCCCGAACGGGGAAGTGTGGACGGTTGATGAGATCCTAAAGCGCAAAGCGATTGTCGAGCAGGCGGGCCTGGTCTGGTCGGTCGTCGAAAGCGTGCCGATCCACGAAGACATTAAAACTCGTTCTGGCAACTATCTGCAGTGGATCGCCAATTACCAGCAGAGCCTGCGTAACCTGGCCCAGTGCGGCATTCGTACCGTGTGCTACAACTTTATGCCGGTTCTCGACTGGACCCGTACCGATCTGGAATACGTACTGCCGGACGGCTCCAAAGCGCTGCGTTTTGACCAGATTGAATTTGCCGCCTTTGAGCTGCATATCCTTAAACGTCCGGGCGCGGAAGCGGACTACACCGCCGAAGAAATTATTCAGGCGAATGAACGCTTCACCACCATGAGCGATGAAGACAAAGCGCGTTTGACCCGCAATATCATCGCCGGTCTGCCGGGCGCGGAAGAAGGCTATACCCTCGATCAGTTCCGTCAGCATCTTGAGCGTTACAAAGATATCGATAAAGCTGCGCTGCGCGAGAATTTTGCTGTCTTCCTGAAAGCGATCATTCCGGTGGCAGAAGAAGTGGGTGTGCGTATGGCGGTCCACCCGGACGATCCGCCGCGCCCGATCCTCGGCCTGCCGCGTATTGTTTCCACCGTGGAAGATATGCAGTGGATGGTGGATACGGTCAGCAGCATGGCGAATGGTTTTACCATGTGCACTGGCTCCTATGGCGTCCGTGCGGACAACGATCTGGTTGACATGATCAAACAGTTTGGTCCGCGCATTTACTTCACCCATCTGCGCTCCACGCTACGTGAAGATAACCCGAAAACCTTCCATGAAGCGGCGCATCTTAACGGCGACGTTGACATGTACGAAGTGGTGAAAGCGATCGTCGAAGAAGAGCAACGTCGTAAAGCCGAGGGCAAAGAAGATCTGATCCCGATGCGACCGGATCACGGTCACCAGATGCTTGACGATCTGAAAAAGAAAACCAACCCAGGCTACTCCGCGATTGGTCGCCTGAAAGGGCTGGCGGAAGTGCGCGGTGTTGAAATGGCTATCCAGCGCGCTTTCTTCAGCCGTTAAAGCAGATTTGCCGGTCACCGGTCTGACCGGCTTTTTCCTTTTCTCTTCCGTTGGTATTCCAACGGCTTCTGGAGTTCACGATGACAACGACAATTGCCAGTAGCAACCTGCCGGTTGCGCGTCCGGCGTGGGACAGTTCTCGCCTGCAATCCCGTATTGTTCACCTGGGATGCGGGGCTTTTCACCGCGCGCATCAGGCGCTGTACACCCACCATCTCTTAGAAACCACCAACAGCGATTGGGGTATCTGTGAAGTTAACCTGATGCCGGGTAACGACTGCGTGCTGATTGAAAACCTACGCAAGCAGCAACTGTTGTATACCGTGGCGGAAAAGGGCGCGGACAACACCGTACTGAAAGTGATTGGCTCAATGAAAGAAGCGCTGCACCCGGATCTTGACGGTTGCGATGGTATTTTACAGGCCATGGCGCGCCCGCAGACGGCGATTGTCTCGCTGACGGTCACGGAAAAAGGGTACTGCACCGATGCTGCCAGCGGTCAGTTAGATCTCAATAACCCACTGATTAAGCACGACCTGGCGAATCCGACTGCGCCGAAATCAGCGATTGGGTACATCGTACAGGCGCTGTATCTGCGTCGCGAGCAGGGGCTGGCGGCCTTTACCGTGATGTCCTGCGATAACGTACGTGAAAATGGTCATGTGGCGAAAGTCGCGGTGCTGGGCCTGGCGCAGGCGCGCGACCCGCAGTTGGCGGAGTGGATTGCAGCTAATGCCACTTTCCCATGCACCATGGTAGACCGCATTGTTCCGGCAGCGACGCCAGAAACGTTGCAGGAAATTGCCGACCAGTTGGGCGTTTACGATCCGTGTGCTATCGCCTGTGAGCCGTTCCGTCAGTGGGTGATTGAAGACAATTTCGTCAACGGTCGTCCGGACTGGGATAAAGTCGGCGCGCAGTTCGTTGCCGATGTGGTGCCGTTTGAAATGATGAAATTGCGTATGCTCAACGGCAGCCACTCTTTCCTCGCGTATCTGGGCTATCTTGGCGGGTATGAAACCATCGCCGATACCATGACGAATCCCGCGTACCGCAAAGCGACGTTTGCACTGATGATGCAGGAACAGGCGCCGACGCTGGCGATGCCGGAAGGCACCGATCTCAACGCCTACGCGACACTGCTGATCGAGCGTTTTAGCAACCCGTCTCTGCGCCACCGCACCTGGCAGATTGCGATGGATGGCAGCCAGAAACTGCCGCAGCGCCTGCTTGATCCGGTACGTTTGCATTTGCAAAACGGCAGCGACTGGCGTCACCTGGCGCTTGGCGTTGCGGGCTGGATGCGTTATACCCACGGCGTGGATGAGCAGGGGCAGGCCATCGATGTAGTTGACCCCATGCTGGCTGAATTCCAGCGTATTAACCAACAGTACCAGGGAGCTGAACGCGTGACGGCGCTGCTGGGGCTGAGCGGGATTTTTGGCCATGATTTGGCGGAAAACGCCGACTTTGTTGAGACGGTTATCGCCATGTATCAACAACTGTGTGAGCTGGGCGCGCGTGAGTGTGTTGCCGCGCTAAGCGCTGACGCTTAATTCCCCGAACTATGACGGGTCAATCAAAATACTGATTTGGTTGACCCGTTTTCTGTTTTTGACTTGCCGCAAATGCTATAGTTCGATACTTGGTCACCGTATCTGATTACACGCTTCTGACGGACATAACACGATGAAATCGAACACTTCTCAACAAAGACCCTACCAGGAAGTGGGTGCCATGATCCGCGATCTGATTGTCCAGACGCCGTACCAGCCCGGTGAGCGTTTGCCGCCGGAGCGTGAAATCGCTGAGATGCTTAATGTCACTCGCACGGTGGTACGTGAAGCATTAATCATGCTGGAAATTAAAGGACTGGTGGACGTGCGTCGCGGTGCCGGAATCTACGTGCTCGACAATGCGGATGCGCAGAGTATCGACAGTCCCGATGCAAATCACTGCAACGATGCCGGTCCGTTTGAACTGCTGCAGGCACGCCAGTTGCTGGAAAGCAACATCGCTGAATTTGCCGCGCTGCAGGCCACTCGCGAAGACATCGTTAAAATGCGTCAGGCGTTGCAACTGGAAGAGCGTGAACTGGCCTCCAGCGAACCGAATGGCTCAGAAAGCGGTGACATGCAGTTTCATCTGGCGATTGCTGAAGCCACGCATAACAGCATGCTGGTGGAGCTGTTTCGCCAGTCATGGCAGTGGCGTGAGAACAACCCGATGTGGATCCAGCTTCATAGCCACCTCGATGATACTCATTACCGTAAAGAGTGGATGGTCGACCACAAGCAGATCCTGGCGGCGTTAATTAAAAAGGACGCCCGCGCGGCCAAGCTGGCAATGTGGCAGCATCTGGAAAACGTCAAACAACGTTTGTTGGAATTTTCAAATGTCGATGATATCGACTTTGATGGCTATCTGTTCGAGTCCTGGCCGCTGGATAAAGTTAACGCCTGATTTTCCTTCTTCAGCCACACGGGCAGCTTCGGTCCGTGTGGTATTTTCCCTCGTGATAATTCCCCTTTTCTCGTACTGAATTTGACGTAAATAATTATGTCTGACATCTCAGCTGAGATTTTTTCGCCGCCCTTACTCGGCGTAAATTGATTTATATCAATTAAAAATAACTTAATTTTGCATGCAAAAAAATGAGTTATTTACCTTATTTTTACCTTTTCGTGCTTATTTTTAGACAAAACAGGCCAGCATTAAGTGAGAATCAAAGTGATTCCCGTAGTGGTTTGGGTAGGACCGCTTTGCATAACAGTACATAAAAACAAGCAGTTTGCGTAAAAGTAGACATTAATAACGGTACGTAACTTATTGGTCGTAATGATGTTTTGATTTGGTGTGCTAAGTTTTGTCAATGCTTCATGCGTTTTAATCAAATGAATAAAAATGGAAATATGTAAAGTTAAAATTACACATTATTCTATAAACAAGTTATCTTTCACTTGAAATAGCGTTCCATTTTACTGTGATTTATTAACAGTTTTATTACGAGTGCGAGTGTTTTTTACCGTTGACATGTTTTTACACTGACTGCATATTTCATCGCCATAAGCGTCTTATTGCGTTCAGGAGATGATGACGATGCCTTCTCGAGATTATCCCGATATCCGAAAAGCCAGGGGTACCCGATCTAAAGATATGGTTCTTTTAAGTGCCCGCGTTGATACTTCTCTGTGGGAATATGTCCGAACGCTGGCATTTGAAACGCGAAAAAGTAAACAAGATATTATCGCTGAGGCGTTAATGCTACATCGTTCTATTAACCAGCGCGAGAATCAAGAGTAAACCTGGTTGACCTTATTCCAGATTTTAAATGAAATCTGAGTAGTGAATTATTTATTGCCACTTCATTATTGCCTTTATTGGTGTGTTATTGATTTCTCCCCTTGGTATTCAGGGGGCTTTTTTATGAGGACTTTCTGCCTTCATAACAAAGTTGATAGCAAAATTCACAATTAAAAGTGAGTAAAAATATGAAAAAGTCAGCAGTGGTATTAGCAGTGATGGCATTAGGCATCACTTCCGCTCAGGCAGCGGAAATTTATAATAAAGATGGCAACAAACTTGATTTGTACGGCAAAGTGAAAGCAGTCCACTCCTGGACTGACGGCACCGATGCTGATGGTACCTACGCACGTCTGGGTTTTCGCGGTGAGACTCAAATCAACGATCAACTGACTGGCTATGGCCAGTTTGAAAGTCAGTTTGATGCCTCTAAAGCAGAAGGTTCTCAGAATGGTGTTAATACACGTCTGGCGTTTGCTGGTCTGGATTACGGCCATGACGTTAGCTTTGACTACGGTCGTAACTACGGTATCGCTTACGACGTGGGAGCTTACACTGACACTCTTTCAGAGTTCGGCGGTGACTCCTATGAAAATACTGACCGCTTCCTTACTACACGCACTTCTGGCGTTGCAACACTCCGCACCAAAAATCTGTTTGGTGCCGTTGATGGCCTGAGCCTGGGCGCGCAGTATCAGGGTCAGGATGATACCGATAAGGATCCGACGAAACAGCACGGCAATGGCTACGGCTTCTCCCTGGGCTACGACAATATCGCCGATTCCGGCGTGTCTGCGATTGCGGCCTACACCACCAGTTCTGTGACTGCTCAGCAGAAACAGAATGGTTGGGATGGCAAAAACGCAGAGTTTTGGGGCGCTGGCCTGAAGTATGATGCTAACGCCATCTATGTAGCGACGATGTACGGTGAGTCCCACAACCTGATTCAGGATGCGGACAAAGCTGAGCACTTTGAAGCGATGGCTGCGTATGTGTTTGATTTTGGTCTGCGTCCGAACGTGGCTTACGTCCATGCGCGTGACAACAATAATAATGACCTGACCGAATATGTGGCGCTGGGTACGGACTACTACTTCAACAAAAATATGGTCGCTGATGTAGGTTATAAAATTAACCTGCTTGATGGCGCTGACGGTGACAACCAGGTTGTTGCGGGTCTGACCTATCAGTTCTAATTTGTTGTGATAATATGTAAAAGGCGTCTTTTGTAAGACGCCTTTTTTACATTTTCCCGCGTTTAAACGGGCACATTAAACCGATCAGGATTATTAACCCGAGTGAGTTTTTTAAACCAGGATATGTGCGTTTTCTGAAATGGTGTTGATGTTGCGTTAATATGTCCATTTTTACGCATTTTAAAGTGAGTTTATAAATTAACGGTGGTGAATTATAAATTTCCTGGCGGGTATTTTGTTCGTCATTTAGAGGTGCTGATACGCTGTTTATATAATTGCGTGAGGCTGATAATCGCAGCAATAAACAACGCAATGGCACCACACAGCGTGGCACTAATTATGGCCTGAGCGCCGCTTCCTAACAGGCTGGTTAATAGCGGTCCGAGAATTTGTCCGATACCGTATGTCAGGGTGACCAGGCCCAGCAGATTAATATTGCGTGGCACGCTAAGTTGACGGGCGAGTGGCATCACCAGCGAGGTGGTCCCCTTAAAGATTCGCCAGCGTTAGCAGGGAAGGAATTTGCGACAGTAGATATAACAGCAGCCCAATAGAACCGCCGACCAGCGTGCCGTTGACGCGAATAAACTGCAAATCTTTGCCAATGTTTAGCTCAATTTGCTGTGACATATCGCGCGCATCCCAGCTTTTCACCGTGTCGCTAATGTGGCGCGTCAGGAAGGTGGCGAACTCTGGCGCAACCTTATGCGCGGCCTGCTCCAGATGTCCATTCAATGAAGCGCGCAGGGCGCTGTCGGCAACCAGCGTTTCGCCGAACCACTGCCCGGCATTAGCAATGCGCTGCTTCACGCGCGAATCCTCGGCGTTGATATCGGATTTCAGCCACTGACGCAGGTCTGCCCACAGCTCGCCAAGATAACGGTTGAAGGCTTCGTCTTCTTTCAGATAGCTTTTGAGGCTTTCCGCTCGCACGGCCATTTCCGGATCGTGTTTGAGCTTATCGATGAGCTTAAACGTCGCGCGATCGAAGGCGTGGCGGATCTGATGGGCGCGATCGTGGCTGATGTCATCCAGCAAGGAGTTAACGGCATCAGAAACCAGCTCGGCGCTGTGCTCGCCCAGCCATTCGGTCGGCAGGATCTTCGCTTTCAGCGGATGTTCGGTCTCCAGCCAGTGCACGATCTGCCGGGCGATAAACGCCCGCGAGCTGTCGCGTTGCAGCAGAGAGATAAGTTGGGCGATCAGCGTGTCGAGCAGTACCTGATGGCGATTGTTTTTGGTCATGCTTTCCAGCATCAATGCGCTGGTTTCAGAGAGATCAACCTTATCGATGGCCTTGTGCACCGCCCGCTTGATCAGTCGCTGAATGCGGGCGTCATCGGTCAGTTCGAGAAAACCGCTCATTATTTGCAGCAGGTGCTGGCCAATACGCCGGGCGTTTTCCGGCTGGCTGAACCAGTTCCCGATCAATAGCGCCGGTTCATGGCGGCGGATCAGCGCGACCAGGGACTGGGTGTCGAGAAATTTTTCCTGCACAAACTGACCGAGATTTTCCCCGATCCGATCCTTATTGCGCGGGATAATCGCCGTATGTTGCGAGATGAACGGGATCGGCACCCGGCGAAAAAGCGCCACCACGGCAAACCAGTCCGCCAGTGCGCCGACCATCGCCGCTTCGGCGATCGCTTTGATTCCGAGCACCCAAAAGTTAGGCGGCAGAAACAGCGTGATAACGAAAGTGGCGGCGGCAATCAGCAGCAATGAGAGCGCCAGTCGCTTGGCGCGTTTGAGTTCAGCAATTTTATTCATAGGCTTAAGAATAGAGCCAGACGACAGGATCGCGCAAAAAATGTGGTGCGGCCCCCATTTTTAGGCGGCCAGACCTTACTCCGGGATCCAGTTATCCCAGGCGGGTAAGGGACCGAGTTCCGCTACCAGAAAATCGATAAACGATCGTACCTTGGGGTTGCTGTACTTACTGGGAAAATAGAGCGCATACAGGGCGTGGGTTTCACAGGTAATAGTGCCGTCGAGCATCAACGGCGTTATCTCTTCTTTTTGAATATGATCGCCAATCAGGTAGGTCGGCAAGTACGCCACGCCCTGATCTTCCAGTACCGACTTCAGTAATACCAGACTGCTATTGGCCTGGATCGGCATATGGAGTTTGAGCTGATGCAGACGATCCTGTTCATCAGCCACTTTTAACACTGGCGTGAGACCCGGATACACCAGGCAATCATGGTGGACCAGATCGCTTCGGCGCTGGGGCATGCCTTTTTTGGCAAGGTAGCCGGGTGAGGCGCAGTACGCCCAGCGGACAGGCACCAGCTTGCGCATGGCATAGTTCTGCGGCGGCGCGGTAGAAATGTGCAGAGCGATGTCGAAATCCGTTTCGTTCAGATTCACGAAGTTATCGTTGAGATCGATATACAAATTCACATCCGGGAACTGAGCGCGATATTTATCCACCAGGTTCACCAGTCGGGAATAGCCAAACGCAATTGAGCAGGTTATCCGTAATTCACCCTGCGGGCTGTGGTAATAGCCTGAAGTAGTATTCAGCGTTTCATCGAATTCTTTCAAAAGCTTATTCGCGCGGTTGAAGAGATATTGCCCGGCGTCGGTCAGGGTAATACTGCGGGTGGTGCGTTTAATTAACGTCGTCCCCAGCGTGTCTTCCATCGCGGCCAGGCTTTTACTGACCGCAGACGGCGAGACGTTGAGCTGCGCCGCGGCTTCTGACAGGCCCCCGCAATTGACGATTTTCGTAAAAAATTCCAGATGCTTGAGTGAAATCGGCGTACTCATAGTTTCCTTTAATTCACAAGTGATTTGCAAAAACGGTACGACCAGGCCGTTACATTCGGCTTTTAAACATGCAACTATTGAATCACAGGCAACAACTTGCTGGCAAAATGAAAAAATAACAACTTAGGTGAGTTACGTCACAAAATAAAAGGAGGCGCAACGGAAACTCATCACAGTGTGAATTTAATCTCATTAATTATTATTCTAAAGGTACCGATTATGTGGTCACGACTCGAACCCTACAGATCGTCGATTATTTTATTAGTTGCTCTGGTGATTGGCGGCTTATTAGGTATATATGCCCCATCGTTGGCAAGTAAGCTTCAACCAATAGGTCAGATATTCTTAAACTTGTTATTTATGATTATTGTGCCGCTGGTGGGGATCAGCGTCATGTCTTCGATCGCCAGTATGACCGACCTGAAAAGGCTGGGGCGCATTATGGCGATTATCTTTATTGTTTCGATCGCGATGGCCTTTATTCCGGCGGCCGGGATCGTCGCGCTGGCGCTCTGGTATAACCCGGCGCAGGGCGTCACTATCGATCTCTCGCAGTCCGTACAGGCGGGTAGCGGCAAGATGGATTTTGTTAGCATGATTACCACCAGCGACTTTATTGGACTGTTTTCTAAGTCCAATATCCTGGCGCTGATCGTGATGGCGATCATTGCTGGTGTGGCGATTGGCCAGTCGGATCAGGCAGGGAAACGCATTGCTTCACTGCTGGAGGATGCCAACACGGTGATCATGAAGATCGTCTCAATCATCATGAAGGTGGCGCCGATTGGTCTGGGTTGTTATTTCGCCGCCACCATGGCCAGCCAGGACTCTGCTCTGCTGTTAACCTTTGCCCGCGCCATTGGCCTGTTTATGGTTGCTACGCTAGTCTACTTTGTTCTTGGCTCTATTCTCTATTCGTATATTGGCGGTGGTATTCCGGCGGTGAAAGCCTTTTGGCGTAACGCGATTGAACCCTCTGCGACCGCGCTGGGGACCTGTTCTTCGCTGGGTACGCTGCCGGTGACGCTGCGCGCCGGTAAAGCGATGGGAATCAATCCGGAAATCGTTGATGTCTCTATTCCGCTGCTGGTGAACCTGAATAAAGGCGGTGTGGCAATGATAGCCGCACTGAAAATTGTCTTTATCTATTCCGTGCTGGGTATGGAGTTCACCACTGAAACCTTCTTCCTGACGATGCTGATTGCGGTGCTCTCCGCCATTATCGTCGGCGGCGTGCCGGGCGGGGCGTTCCTTGGCGAGATCTTTATCGTCACCACGTTGGGTCTGCCGATGGAAACGATCCCGATGCTGGTGGTACTGGGCACCATTACCGATGCGCCCGCGACGCTGATTAACGTGATCCATGATTTGAACGCGGCACAGATTGTCGAACGGTTCGCTGGAAAAAAGCAGACCAACACTGAAATAAACTCTACTGCTGCGGTGGTATAGGTTTTCACACGGATTAAGAACAGGAGAAGTTATGAAAGACGCTATGAAGCTTGAAACGCATCTGGTCGTTGCTGGTCGCGACAAACGCTATACCCAGGGAGCGGTGAATCCGGTGATCCAACGCGCCTCTTCGCTGGTGTTCGATACCGTGAAGGATAAGAAATTTGCCACCGCCAACCGGGCGAACGGTGAACTGTTTTATGGTCGTCGCGGAACCTATACGCATTTTGCCTTCCAGAAAGCCATGAGTGAGCTGGAAGGCGGTGTCGGCTGCGCGCTGTATCCGTGTGGAGCAGCAGCGGTGACCAATGCGATTCTGGCGTTCGTCCAAAGCGGCGATCATATTTTGATGACGGGCGCGGCCTACGAGCCAACCCAGGATTTTTGTAATAAGATCCTGAGTAAATTTAATGTGGAAACAACGTATTACGATCCGTTAATTGGTGCTGGTATCGTTGATCTTCTGCGTCCGGAGACGAAGGTGGTGTTCCTCGAATCGCCAAGTTCTATCACGATGGAAGTCCAGGATGTGCCGGGAATGGTGAAGGCTATCCGCGCGGTGAATCCGGAAATTGTCATTATGATCGACAATACCTGGGCGGCGGGCGTTCTCTTCAAAGCACTGGATTTCGGGGTGGATATTTCCATTCAGGCAGGAACCAAGTACACCATAGGTCATTCGGATGGCATGCTGGGAACGGCGGTGTCTAACGCCCGCTGCTGGGACCGTTTGCGTGAGAACTCCTATCTGATGGGGCAAACGCTGGATGCCGACACAGCCTACAACGGTAGCCGCGGATTACGTACGCTGGCGGTACGTCTGAAGCAGCATCAGGAGAGCAGTATTCACATTGCCCGCTGGCTGTCGGCAAGGCCGGAAGTAGCGCGGGTGAATCATCCTGCATTGGCGGAATGTCCGGGGCACGAGTATTTTCAACGTGACTTTGCCGGAAGCTCAGGCCTGTTCTCATTTGTGCTGAAAAAGAGGCTGACCGACGAGCAGATGGCGAATTTCCTCGATAACTTCTCACTGTTCCATATGGCCTATTCGTGGGGCGGATTTGAGTCACTCATTCTGGCGAATCAACCGGAAGAGCTGAACAGCATTCGCCCGGCCGGAGAGGTTGATTTCAGCGGCACGCTGGTCAGGGTGCATATTGGTCTGGAAGATGTTGACGATCTGATTGCCGATCTGGAAGCGGGGTTTGCGCGCATCGCCTGAGCTAATACACGCGCTGCCGGATGGCGCTGATGCTTATCCGGCCTACGTAACCCAGTAGGCCGGATAAAACGCCTGTACGATAGTCGCGATGACGTTATATTTACAATCAAATTGACTCATAAAAAGTCATTTAAGATCATTTTTTATCAAAAGTAATCTTTGTCACAATTTTTAGCATCCCTCCTGGGTAGCATAGCCACTGGTTATAAGTGTTATGGCATCTAAGGGATGAAGAGTTATGAAGCTGAAAGATTTATTCACGAGGACACCAACTGAACGCCGACATTATGGCGTTGCCGTATTAGTCGGCATCGTTTCTGGCGTACTTTCTGCATTTGTTAAGTGGGGGGCCGAAGTTCCTCTTCCTCCCAGGACATTTTCTCTGGGAAGAAATGAGTTTAATCCCCCGTACCTTTTTCTCAGAGACTATTTAGGGATTGACCCCACGCAAACGGTCTATACCTTTTCTGAACATGTGATTAATCCGGTTATGGTCACGCACATCATATTTTCATTGGTGTTTGCGGTTGGGTATTGCGTTGCCGCTGAAATTTTTCCAAAAGTTAAACTTTGGCAGGGGGTACTGGCAGGTTTAATCGTGACGGTGGCGGTTCATGGAATTTTCATTCCCGCACTTCATCTTTCGCCGCCCTTGTCTCAGCTACCATTTGATGAATATGTGTCGGAAATTATTGGGCATATTTTCTGGTTTTGGGTCATTGAAATGATTCGTCGCGATCTGCGCAATCGGATCACGCATGAACCCGATGCGGAAGTTCCGTTATCTCTCGTCAGATGATTAAAAGTAGATGCACTATGATGGATTGCCCCCAACCGCTAAACACAAAACCAGTGTTCGCGAATGGGGGCGGTTCATAGAAGGTTAACTCTCTGTGACTAACGCGGTTGCCGCATGCTGACGTACGCGCTTCAGTAAGCCTGCCAGCGTGAACACGACGGCAATACCTGCCACCACCGCTAACAGATGAAACGAAATCCTGCCGCCGTTAAACCATAACCAACGCCCAATTTCGACAGAAACCGCCATCACCGTCAGGATCACCATATTCAACGATGCGGAAACCGTACCCTTCGGTAAGTTGTTGGAAAACAGCGTAAAGCGGAATAACGTTGGGAAGATCATCCCAATGCCAAACGCATACAGGCTGGTCCCCAGCACTGACCACAACCACACGTGCGGCCACAGTAAATTGCCAGCAATCAGTACCGCCAACCCGCTCAACTGAATGGGCACCGCTCGCCAGATAAAGCGTGGCCGGGTCGGATCCTTCACAAAGCGCACGACCACCATATTGGCGACGATCACTGCGCCAAATACCGGCGCCTGCGCCCAGGCAAACTGGGATGTGGTCATGCCGCCAGCATCAATGAGGATCACCGGTGAGACTGCCACCCAACTCATCATCGGGATATAGCTCAACGACAGCGTGGCTGCGCCGAAGAGGAATATCCGGTTGCGGAAAACGTCGCGGAAATCACGCACAACACTGCGCGCACTGAACGGTACCGCGCCACGCTGGACGGTTTCTGGCATCGCTAACGTGAGTCCAATGAGTGCGATAAGCCCCATGACGGCGATAATGGCAAACAAGATCTTCCAGTGCACAAAGTGCATCAGCGCCGCTCCTGAAAGCGGGCCGATAACCGGTGCAACCAGCACAATAGAGGTGATTACCGCCATTAGCTTAATGGCTTTTGTTTGCCCAAATGCCTCCTGCACCGTGACATAGCCAACGGTGGCGATAAAACAGATGCTGGTGCCCTGCACAAAACGGGCGACCAGAAATTGCGTCATCGAGGTGGTGAACAATGTGGCAGCGCAGGCGAGCGTAAAAATTAGCGCTCCCGCAATCAGTACCGGACGGCGGCCAATCCGGTCGGAAAGCGGCCCTAACAGCCATTGTAGCGCCATGCCACCCGCCAGATAGAGGCTGACCGCCGCGGGCGCCAGGCTGACATCGGCATTGAAATCGCGGACGACATTAATGATGCCGGGCTGGATCAAGTCCGTCGACAGATAGGCGGCGAAATCATACAAAATCAACGCAATAGGAAAAAATAGCGTCGTAGCGCGTTGGGAGAAAAACGCGAGAATCCGTTGCATAAAACAGCTCCTTGTCGGGAGAAAACCCTCAACGGGAATAGCGAAATTCAATACCGTCTTTGAGACGTCAGACCGATAACAGAATAAAAGCAGACTGCAAATGTACTGAATTTCATGTAATCAAAAACGCTGTCTGCGTGAAGCGCAAACAGGAGAAACGCTCACTAACGCGGGGTCAGAAAGCGTAACGATTACAGGTAACAATCAGCACATCGCACCTCAGGAAGAGTAAGTTGAACGGGTAGTAACCATCCGCAGTGTAATGCGGATTGGATATTAATTAAACGAGTTTATCCGGTTTATTTGCAGAAAATCGCCACGTTAATCAGAGTACGATGCGCTGTAAAAACCGCAGCGCGATGGCACAACCGAAGATGACCAGTACGCCTCCGGCGATACGTTCTACCCACACTATCCCGCTGGTTAACCGTCGCTGGATCTGCGGTAAACCGATGAACATCACGATCAGCAAATCCCAGAACAGCACCACGCTGGTCATCCATATCCCGCTCACGCTTTGTTGTAGCAACGTCACCGACGGGCCGAGCAGAGCGGTCATTAGCGCCAGATAAAACAACGCATTTTTAGGGTTGAGTAGTGACGAAGCTAACCCCAGCAGCAACTGTTTGCCAAACCCTGGACAGGTAGACTGGGCGTCTGCTCCGGTCAGCGTTTGCGGGCGGCTGCGTATCAACAGGCTGCCAATCCACAATAAATAGAGCGCGCCTAACAGCTCAATAACCGTAAACAGCAGAGGAAGCTGGCGCAGGATCCCCCAACCGATAATCGCCAGCATGATATACAGCCCGTTGCCGAGGGCGATCCCCACGCACAGCCCGGCACTGCCGCGCATCCGGTAACGTACGGCATAGCCGACCAGTAAAAAGAAGTCCGGACCCGGGCTGAGGAGTGCGACAAAATGCGCCAGCGCCAGCGCGGGAAAAGCAGACGGAAAAAGTAAGGAAAGCAGCGACATAGTGACCTCAGATACGGAATCCGAGTTCACCCTACGCCTGACGCCGCGCTAATTATTGTCTGATATTGACTGTCCTAATGCGTATTGACGCGGTGTGGCCGCGGTGTAGCGCACAAAGGTGCGATGGAAATGGCTCTGGTCGGCAAACCCGCTCTGGTAGCCGACATCCGCAATTTCGTCCCCCGCACGCAGCCGTTGGCGGGCATAGTCAACTCTCAGGATATTCAGATAACTCCCCGGCGTCAGGCCGGTGTCCTGCTTAAAGTTACGGATCAGCGTCTCTTTACGCATGCGGCATTCATACGCCAGCTCGTCCAGCGAGGGAGGCGCAACCAAACTGGACTGCAGCCGTTCACGTAGATATGCGCTGGTTGGGCTAAGGTGTTCCGCTTTTACTGATTGCAACGGCAGCGAGCGCAGCAGTGCCTGCGCGGCATCGGTTATCTGTGTCGTTTGTTTGCGCTGCATGAGCGCCACGAGGCGCAAATAACGCTGGAATAATTGCGGATCGCGGATAACAGGATTGCGTGGGTAAAGTTGCTGATTGCTGCTCAGCTCAGGCAGATGGTCCAGGCACCACTGGGCATCAAGATAGAGCATATGGTAACTGCGAAACCGCCCATTCACGGGGTTACAGCTGTGAGGTGACAGCGATGGGATCACAATGAGATCGCCTGAGTTCAGGAGGTATTCTTTGCCATCGCACTGGCAGCACGTCTCACCCTCAAGAATCGCCCCAATCGAGAGCTGAGAATGATGATGACGTTTATAGGCTTGATGACTACGCCAGGTGCTGCGTAGCTCCAGCCACGGCAACTGCGCGTCACGCCAGAACGATTGTGGAATATCCCGAGTGTGCGTCACATCGTGCCCTCCATGAAAGTGATGATTTGTTATAGCACAGGGCGTGCGTTGAAAAAGCGGGAATGTGTATTGGTGTTGCGATTCTGCGGGACGCGTTCCAGACAAATGCAGACGTTACAAAGGGACGTTTTTATCTCTGAAATCGCCTCGCAAAGAGAGAAATTTGCAGGTGAGGGTGCGTCTTGCCAGCGCTACAGTCACGGCATCTTATTCCCAGGTGATGGATCGCCATGAGTAAAGCAACGACTTCTACCCCGCATGATGCAGTCTTTAAAACGTTTTTACGTCACCCTGAGACCGCACGGGATTTTCTGCAAATACATCTTCCCGCTTCGCTACGCGAACTTTGCGATCTTCAGACGCTAAAACTCGAGTCCGATAGTTTCATTGAAGAGAATTTACGCGCGTCCTACTCCGACGTGCTTTGGTCGGTGAAAACGACGGAAGGCGATGGGTATATTTATGTTGTGATTGAACACCAGAGCACACCGGATGCGCATATGGCGTTCCGGTTGATGCGCTATGCGGTAGCGGCCATGCAGAAACACTTAGATGCCGGGCACCAGCAATTGCCGCTGGTGGTGCCGATGCTGTTTTATCACGGCGCTAAAAGCCCATACCCCTGGTCGCTGTGCTGGCTTGATGAGTTTGCGAACCCGAAGTTGGCGCGTCAGCTGTATACTGTGGCGTTTCCATTGGTGGATATTACAGTCATACCGGATGATGAAATTGTGCAGCATCGGCGTATGGCACTGCTGGAGTTAATTCAAAAACACATCCGTCAGCGCGATCTTATGGGGCTTGTTGAACAAATTGTTTCCCTGCTACTTACTGGACTGACTAATGACAGCCAGATAAAGACGCTGTTTAATTATATTTTGCAAACTGGCGATGCACCTCGATTCAGCGAGTTTATTCGTGGGGTCGCTGAACGTGCACCGCAGCATAAGGAGCATTTGATGACGATCGCGGACAGATTGCATGAGGCAGGTTTTCAAAAAGGATGGCTCAAAGGTCAGCAGGAAGGTAAACAAGAAGGTAAACAGGAAGGTAAACAGGAAGGGCTGATAGAGGGGCAACGAACTGAGGCGCTCCGTATTGCCCGCACCATGCTGGCAGACGGCATCGATATCAGCACGGTACAAAAAATTACCCGACTTTCCGCTGAAGATATTCAGGGGTTAAGCCATTAGACAAAGGCGAAGCCGGGTGTACCGATTTACTCTATCGCCACCTTTACCGCCTCGCCGAGCTTTTGCATGACTTCCCGATGCTTCTCGTTTGGCGGCAACGCGCAATTGATGCGTACGCAGTTGCGATATTTACCGGATGCGGAGAATAGCGAGCCAGGCGCGACCTGGATTTTCAGGCGACAGAGCTGTTTGGCAACGCAGACCATATCGACCTGCGGTGGTAATTCAACCCATAGCATAAAGCCGCCTTTTGGCCGGGTGACGCAGATCCCACAGGGAAAGTATTCCCGTACCCAACAGGTGTAGATCTCCATATTCCGCTGGTAGATCTGACGCATACGGCGAACATGACGATGATAATGCCCCTCGCGCACGAAGGCGGCGGCCGCCAACTGCGTAGCAGGAACGTTAGTGCCGATGACGGCATATTTCATATGCAGAAATTTATCGTGATAACGACCGGGAATAACCCAACCGACGCGCAATCCCGGCGCCACGGATTTGGTAAATGAACTGCAGAGTATTACGCGGCCGTCGCTGTCCCAGGAGTGTATTGTGCGCGGACGGGGATATTCTGTGGCAAGCTCTCCGTACACATCATCTTCAAAAATAACAATATCGTGCTGCTGGGCGAGGGCGAGCACGGCCCGTTTACGCGCATCCGGCATAATAAAGCCGAGCGGATTGTTGCAGTTAGGAACCAGGATCACCCCTTTAATCGGCCACTGATCCAGCGCCAGTTCCAGCGCTTCAATGCTGATTCCGGTATCTGGATCGGTCGGGATCTCAATAACTTTGATCCCTAATCCGCGTAGCAGCTGCATGGTGCCGTAATAGGCGGGAGATTCAACGGCGACAATATCGCCAGGCTGGCATACCGTTAGCAGCGCCAGCGACATTCCACTCTGGCTGCCGTTAGTGATCACAATATCATCCGCATTGACGACCGAACCGCCGTCCAGCATGAGCCGGGCAATCTGTTGACGCAATTCCCGACAGCCAGGTAATTCATCGTAGCCCAGAACCGCCTTGAGATTATGCTGCGCCACGCGGCTTAGCTCGCGCCACAGCGGCTTCAGGCTGGGTTGATTGATATCGGGCACGCCACTGCTAAAAGGGATTATCGATTTGTCCGCATGACCTGCCAGCATGTCCAGCACCTGATCCCACTGGGTTATCTCGACCGGACGCTGTACCGGGCGCGACATCGGCGGCACCGGCGGTTGTGCTTTTTGTGGCGCGACAAAATAACCGGAGCGCGGCTGTGGCGTGATCAGCTGTAATTGTTCCAGCGTCTGATAGGCCTGCTGGACGGTGCTGATACTGACCCCATGCTCCTGACTCAGGCTGCGCACCGAAGGCAATTTTTCGCCATGGCGATACAGCCCCTGCTCAATGCGTTCGGCCAGCAGATTGGCCAGATGTTGGTAACGCGTCATGCTGTATCCCTCATGGGTACCATACAGATTAAAAAACCAGTACAGATTGGCGTGAAAAAAGCGAATCAGAACTCTTTTTAACCAATCTGTATGTTAAATAAAAGTACTTTGTGAGTCTGTATTGTTCAGGCCCAAATCCGTGAAGATAAAGCCTCTGGCAAGGCGGGGAGGTTACGTATGGAATTTCACGAGAATAAAGCAAAGCAGCCGTTTATTGGGTTTGTATTGATCTGGCGGGCATACAAAGCATGGCGGCTACGGGCGCAAACGCGGCGCCTGTTGCAACAGATGAGCGATGAGCGGCTGCGGGATGTTGGGCTGCGACGCGATCAGGTGGAGTAATTATTTTCTATCGACAGAGGCCGGGTGTTAGCGCATCCGGCCTCTTTTGTATTCACGGTATTTATCAATTCATGCTTGTTGATAGCCTGTTTCTTGATACTTACCCTGATAAGTATTATTTTCTTCTCAGCGATGAGGAAAAAGAAACATGAGTGAAGATGAACTGTTTGCCCGCCGTCCGATGGGGATGCGCATGGCGATGGTGGTGCGCCAGTGGCGGGCCATTATTGATGCTGCCATCACCGATACAGGCCTGACGCAGTCAAGCTGGACGGTATTGATGCAGCTGTATCAACTGGGAGATAACGTCTCGGTCAGTGAGCTGGCGGAGGTGCAGGGCATTGAACTGCCGCCGCTGATGCGCACCCTCACGCTACTGGAAAAGCAGGGCTATCTGCTGCGTTCCATATCGCCTTATGACAAACGCATCCGACTGTTAACGCTGACCGCACAAGGCCGCTCAAGGCTTGAAGAACTTAACCGGGTGATTGAGACATACCAACATCGCGTCACCTGTACCATTCCTGAAGCGGAGCTTGCCGCCTTTAGCACGACGTTAAATCAACTCGCCTGTAATTTGCGGACAATCCGCGAAGAAGACAATCAACACTAAAAAACTATGATGACCCCAGAACAAAAATTTGCCCGTTGGGTAAGGGTGAGTATTGCCGCTTTCCTGGTAATATTCGCCTGGTTTATCGTTGCCGATATCTGGATCCCGCTGACGCCGGACTCCACGGTGATGCGCGTGGTAACGCCTGTTTCCTCACGCGTTTCCGGCTACGTCTCGCAGGTGCATGTACATAACAATAGCCAGGTGAAAAAGGGCGATTTGCTGTACGAACTGGATCCAACGCCGTTTATCAATAAGGTCGAGGCGGCGCAAATTGCCCTTGAGCAGGCGAAGCTGAGCAACCAACAGCTGGATGCGCAGATCGCCTCAGCGCGCGCTAATCTGCGCACCGCGCAATTCAACGCCCGCAACGATAAGACCACCTTTGACCGCTATCAACGCCTGA
Organism: Citrobacter freundii complex sp. 2025EL-00176; assembly: GCF_053309355.1. Lineage (NCBI taxonomy): Bacteria > Pseudomonadati > Pseudomonadota > Gammaproteobacteria > Enterobacterales > Enterobacteriaceae > Citrobacter > Citrobacter freundii complex sp. 2025EL-00176. The sequence continues at coordinate 191,705 of NZ_JBRYHT010000007.1, forward strand.
GTGCCATGCAGAATGTGTCGCAATCCGATCTCGACAAGGTGCGCACCGCCTGGCAGACCAGCGAGCAGTCGGTGGCGGCGCTCAACGCCAGTATTCAGAACCTGTTAATCCAGCGTGGCGAGCGCGATGACAAGCGCAACGTAACGCTGCAAAAATACCGTAACGCGCTGGAAGAGGCGCAACTGAACCTTGGCTGGAGCAAAGTGTATGCCCAGACCGACGGCACGGTGAGTAACCTGCAGCTTAGCCCCGGACTTTACGCCACCGCCGCCACGCCGCTCCTGGCGCTGGTCAGCCATCAGACCGATATCGTGGCCGACTTTCGCGAGAAAAGCCTGCGCCACACTCGCGTGGATACCGATGCCGCCGTGGTGTTCGACGCTTTGCCGGGCAAGGTTTTCTCTGCCCGCGTTACCAGCAGCGATGCCGGTATTCTGGCGGGTCAGGAGCAGGTTAACGGCCAGCTGTCGCAGCCGGAACAGTCCACCCGTTGGGTGCGCGATGCCCAGCGTATGCGTATTCACGTCGCGCTGAACGAACCGCTCGACATGCCGTTACCGACCGGGGCGCGCGCCACGGTACAGCTGTATAACAGCGAGGGGATGTTCGCCCGCACCTTTGCCGGGGCGCAGATCCACCTCGTCAGCTGGTTGCATTATGTCTATTAACACGCTGGCTCACGTCTTTACGCCGCACGGGAATATTGTCTACACCGCCAATGATTTTCGCCAGACCCTGCGTATCTCCGTTGCCGGGACAATCGCGCTGAGCATCTCAACCTTCTACAACGTGCAGTACGGCGTGTTCTTTGTGGTTTATCCGCTGATGTTGCTGTCGCTGGTGCCGGTATTCAACCGCCATGTGGCAAAACAGTTTGTGTTCAGCGCGGCGGTAAACTGCGTTGAAATGGTGCTAATCGTTGGTTATCTCTCACAGTGGCCGCTGATTATGACGCTGGTGGTGTTTGGCCTGTACGTGATGCGTTTTCGTTTTATGAGCAAAGGGCCACTGTTTCTGCTCGGTTCGATGGGCGTGGTGTGCCAGAGCACGATGCTCAACTTTATGAGCTACCCGACCACCAACTGGCATACGCTGATGTTTTCCAATATGGAAGCCTGCGTCATGGCGGTGGCGCTGAGCGCGCTGCTGCATTATCTGATCCCGGACGTGGAACCCCGCCAGCCGCCGCCGCGCATTGAAAAAGATGCCGCCCGGGTTCGCCACGAGTCGCTGCTTTCCGGTACGGTGGCGACGATGATTTTTGTGGTCTTCCAGATCTGCGATTTGAGTGATTCGCTGTCGGCGCTGATGGCAGGCATTCTGATCCTGTTCCCGATGCACTATCGCGGGGCGGTGATCAGCTCGATCTGGCGTGTAGTCGGCGTGGTGCTGGCCTGTCTGTATATTCTGCTGGTGCAGCTGCTTATCTATGATTTCAGCAACCATATGGTGCTGATGATGCCGCTGATCGGTCTCGGGCTGGCATTCAGCGCCCGTCTGCACGTCATGGAAAAAGTCGGCGCGGGCGTGGGGTTTGCCAGTATCACCACCATCGGCATTATGTTCGGCCAGAACCTGCACCCGGATCAGGACCTGGTGTTCAGCGATCTGTACCGTATCACCTCCGTCACCGTCGCGCTGGTGGCAACGCTGACAATGGTCTTCCTGGTGCACCGGGTGTTGAACTGCTTTGCCGCGACACGGTTTGTGATCACCGAGTGAGTGGGGGGAATGCCGGATGGCGGCTGCGCCTTATCCGGCCTACAAGGAGCGGGATTTTCAGGCCCGGTCACATCGCGTCACCGGGCAATTCAGATTGCCTGCTGCTTCATCTTTATCTAATTATTCAGAATATAGTTTATTTGTTCGAGAAATAAAAATATATAAATTATAAATATTCTGAATTTTAATAATTGTGACCTTATGAACAAATTTAATTTTACGATTAAATATGATAAGTGTGATTATTATATGTTAAAGGGGATAAATCACATGACATGGGAATATAAAGTATCGACAGGTATATTGAGCCATAACGGTGAGTTAATTGCTTATTGCTACAGTGGTGCCGGTGAATCAAAGGATAAACCGAACTGTGAACACATACGTAACAAGGGCCCCATTCCTCGAGGTATTTATTTTATTGCAGGATGGAATAATCACAAAAGCCCCTCCGCTATCATCCTTGAACCTATTGCAGGGACCAATACTTTTGGCAGAGATCATTTCGAAATTCATGGCGATAAAAAAGGGCAGCCACCGGGAACGGCATCTGCAGGGTGTATCATTATGAATGGACAAGATAAGCGCCAAACCATTTACGATTCGGGTGATACAATTTTGGTGGTAAGATAATGAAATTTATTATTATCTTCTTTCTATTTATGCTTTCGGGTGCCTCCTGCGCTGCAGAGCATACTGCACCTCAGCTTCTGCAGATGATAAATGAAAAAGGAGCAAATGCTGTTGTACACACACTTTATAATGACAATGAATCAGAATGGTGGAACCATATTATTCCTGAAATTAGCAAAGGTAATAATGACTGGTTAACGGTGGCAAGTGCTTTGGAACCCGGAGTTGATGCCAGTACTGCGGAAGATTTGCAGGGGGCGGTATCTGAAGCCATTCCACATAACCCCGCCGGTGTTCTGGCTATTCTCAACGATAAGAGACCATTGCTGACTATTGAGCAGATATGTGCATTTGCCTCTTTCCCTGAGTCAGAAGAAGAAATGAATAAGCTATTTGTTAATTCCATCAGGGAAATGTATAAGATCAAAACGGCAGAAGGGAAACGGTGTATTGCGGTTATGATCAATACTGTCGAAAATTCTGTTCCATTTAATAAGGATTTATAAATGGCTATCCCTGGATATATGTCACTAATCGATGATACTGGTAATGTTATCAAAGGTAGTGTGATGGTAAAAGACCGTGAAAATCAGATCGAGGTTTTAGGTTTGTATCATAATGTGAGTTACAACTCTGACTTGCATAATGGAAGGGTGTTGAGTAAACGTCAACATCGTCCATTTTTAATTGAAAAGGAAATTGATGCTTCTAGTGTGCTTTTGTATAAAGCATTAAGTACCGGAGAAACATTAAGGAAAGCGGCTATTGATCTCTATCGAATAAATGATGCTGGTCAGGAAGAGGTCTATTTCACGATAACCCTGGAAGCTGTGAAAGTCGTTACGATTTTTTCACTAATGCACGATGTTAAAGATCCTTATTACGAAAAACAGACCCATCTTGAACTTGCCCAGTTCCGCTACAAGAAGATTACCTGGCACTATCATGATGGGAATATAGTCCACTCTGATGATTGGGATTATCGCTTAGGGTCTTGAGTAAATGGCTCTGGATAAAATGATGTAACCCTGAGTCGTAATGCAATCAATACACGGCGCTTATACTCCTGAGCGCCGTCTGGCATCTGAGAAGTTATCCCTGTCTGCGTGTCTTGGCTGAAATCACGTCGATAAACTCCTGCACCTGCTGTTGTTTACGCGCGGACAGCTTGCATACCCGACGCAGCGACTGTAATAACGCGGGTTCTTCCGGCTCCGGCAGCTTTGTCGTCAGCACAATGCAGCTTGGCATCACTCTGACATCGAATTTGCAGCCGGTGGCGAAACCAGCCGCTTCCAGCCACTGGCCTTTCATAATAATTGCCGGAACATGCGTGTAATCCGGATAACGACTCGCATAAGTGACGGTACCCAGACGATTATTTGCCGGGGAGACTTCTGGATCGGTGAATTCTGCAATAGAATGCGGGGTAGTCATGATGGCTATTCTCCTAAAATAGTAATTGTGATTAGCGAGACGCTCGTGTTGCACCACGGGCGTCTCGCGAAAAATACCTGTACATATCATCAGGGAATAGAAGGAAAGTCCAGCTGAAAATAGACTGTAATGGGAATGAACAGGAAAAGACTGGATATATTTTTGACGGTTATGGATACGGAAAAATAATAAAAAGCGCACCGGTCAGATGCGCTTGAAATAACGATCAGGACTTTTTACGCGACGTTTTTTTACCGTCGCTGGCGGCGCGTTCGGCCTTGATTTTTTCCAGCAGGGCGGCAGCGCTGTTTTCACCGCTGATGAGATCAGGGTTTTCAGCACGCCACTGGGCGGTCAGCTCGCCGCGGAAGGCCTTCGCCAGGATTGACTGGGTGAGGCTGTTGACGCGGGTCAGGGCGTTGTTAACCTGCTTTTCAATGGTGTCGGCGTAGGCGAAGAGTTGTTCGACGCGTCGGACGATTTCGGCTTGTTCTGGGAGTGGGGGAAGTGGTATTTCCAGAGAGGCCAGTTCTTTGCTATTTATGTTATTCACACCAGAGGTTGAACGTGCAATATTCTCAATTATTTGTCGTAATTGGGGACTTTGTAGGCAATAAGAAATATACTTTGGCACAGCTCTTTCTTTATTCAGTCTTACTCGAATAAGATATCCTGCATATAAATATTCCGTATCATTTTCCGAAATTACCGCGACTTTGCCGACCAAATCAACACTGCCATTGGATCGGATTAAAAGTAAATCTCCCTCTTTCAATGTTAGAGTTGCTAATTCCTTCTGATCAAAATCGGCATATTTAAGATTGTTGTTAATTATATAACCAGGTCCGATGTTAGGGATTCGCAATACGGCTGTACTTCCCTGCGTTTCAGAACACTTCTTAGATGTTCCATATTTTATATTTTTAGCGACATTCCCGAGAGTTGTTAAAGTGTTTTCATTTACTGATTTTCCATTTACTACTGCAGTCAGCACCGCCTGACGAAAACGTTTCAGGATTTGCGGGATTTTCTCAAGACGTGCTTTGGTACTGTCTACCTGCACCAGCAGCGTATCGAGTTTTTCGGTGATTATTTTTTGTTCTGAAAAAGAGGCCAAAATAACCGGAATATTCCGCATATTTGCTTGCGTTAGTTTTAAACGAGTTCCTCCGTTGACATAGTTGCGGTAATCAAATTGATTGAGAAAATAACAAAGAAATTTATTATGACTTAGCCCTTGAATCGCTTTCAATACATGAGCATGATTATTCACCCATGTTTTTCCATAAAGCATGTATGCTTTATTTTTTTGCCCATCGAAAAATGGAACACCATCCTCCCCTAGTGCAACAAGCTCTTCGTCAAAGATAAAATCATCAATTTTACCGACTTCACCTGTAGCACCATAATAAGGGTATAATTTACTACAATCTTTTCCTTCAATACGCTCCTGTCTCTCTCTATTGTTAACAGGGATACGCATCGAATCTAGTATTTCAACAACATTTTCTAAATGTATTTCGAGCCACCCCTCTGGCAATTTCCCCCCACTCATGCCTTCACCTCACCAAGCGCTTCATTCAGCAACTGGCGCTGCGCATCCGCCTCATCGCCGGCCCCCAGCTCACGCATCAGCGCATCCAGCTCGCCCAGCGCCTGCACCAGCTCGCCCATCGCTTCTGCCGCTAGCACGTCCGGCTCCGGCAGGCTGCCGGCGTCGATGCTGTCCTTATCCTTCAGCCAGGAGATATCCAGTGAATCGGATTTCGCCGTGCGGATCCACTCGCGGCTGAAGCAGCGCCAGCGGCTGGTGGTCAGGTGTTGCTCGGTGTCCTGATTCTCTGCACTGTCGGCCACGTCAATCTCACTGGCGTTAAAGCTCCACTCGCCTTCGCTGCGTGGACTGTTGCCGTGCGGATCGTCGCCAAATACCTCTTCAAACGGCTTGAGATGCTGCTCGGTAAACGGCGTGCGCTTGCCGAAGCTCGGCATATTGGTACGCAGGTCATACACCCAGACGTTTTCGGTGCAGTTCTCTTCCTGGTATTTATCGGCGTCGGTGCCCTTGGTGAAAAACAGCACGTTGGTTTTCACGCCCTGCGCGTAGAAGATCCCGGTCGGCAAACGCAGAATAGTGTGCAGATTGCATTTGTTCATCAGGTCGCGACGCACGTCGGCACCGACCCCGGCTTCGAACAGCACGTTATCAGGCAGCACAACGGCAGCACGACCGCCCGGCTTCAGGTTGCGGTAAATATGCTGCAAAAATGCCAGCTGTTTATTGCTGGTGCTGTAGGTAAGGTCGTCGCGGGTAATACTGGCTTCCCCACCTTTAGAGGTACCAAACGGTGGGTTAGCTAAAATGATATCGGCTTTCGCCAGTGACTGCCCGACCATGCCCAGCGCGTTGCCCTGATGCACCACGCCTTTTTCGTCGCCTTCCATCCCGTGCAGTAGGCAGTTCATCAACGCCAGACGGCGGGTAGATGGCACCAGCTCAACGCCGATAAAGGCTTTATTCTTCTGGAACACGCGCTCTTTATCCGACAGATCGTACAGATCGTCGGTGTTGGCCTTGATGTACTGATCGGCGGCAATCAAAAAGCCCGCAGTACCGGCGGCAGGATCCTGAATCACTTCGCCCGGCTGCGGTTTGATGCAGCGCACCATGCTGTTGATCAGCGCACGCGGGGTAAAATACTGCCCGGCACCGGACTTGGTTTCACCGGCGTTTTTTTCCAGCAGCCCTTCATACAGGTCGCCCAGACCGTCTTTCTGCGCGCTGAACCAGTCGATCTGATCCAGCGAGCGGATCAACTGCTCCAGGTGGCGCGGCTCGCGCAGGCGAGTTTGCGCGTCGGCATAAATTGCGGTGATCAGTGGGTCGGCGTGGACCAGCTTGCCTTCGGCGTCTTTACCGGTAGAGAGCTTCAGCAGAATTTGTTTGTAGTCGTTCAGCAGGTTAAGGCCGGATTTGCTGTTTAAATCGCTCCAGCGGCACCCTTCTGGCAGGATGTGTTTATCCAGCGTTTCCGCTTCGGTGTTCTCGTGCACCATCTTGATAAACAACAGTAATACCAGCTCGGTGACGTAATCGCTGTAGTTGATGCCATCGTCACGCAGGACGTCACAAAGATTCCAGAGTTTCTGAACGATTTCGTTGTTACTCATAGCTATTCCGGTTGAGGCCGGTTACCCGGCCTGTCTGTCAAAAATGATGGGGAAGGGTATCACGATCAGGCGGATTTTGGTGCCCACAATGCATCGCTCATCTGATCGAGAATGGTGTCCAGTTGGTTATCCAGTAGGCTGTTGAGCTTCTTCGTCCCGCCGTCAGCGGAGAACAGGTGGTTAACGAAGTTTTTATCCAGCACCACTTCATGCACCAGCTGTTTTGCCAGCCGCTCCAGCCAGCGTTTCTGTACTTTACTCCAGCTATGCTGGGCATAGATTTTGTCCAGCGCCAGCTTCACGCGTTCCTCGAACGGAATAAGCGGTTCACCGAGCGCGGCCTGGCGAATATGCCCAATGATGGTGGCGGCGATATCCTGGCTGCTTTGGGTTCGCACCGCCGAGCGCAGGCTGGCCTCGCTGTAGCCTGCTTCATCCAGCAAAAGCCGGATCTCTTTTAGCTGCTCACGCGTCAGGTCGCGTGGACGGTTAATCACCACCGACAGCGCCGCGGACTGGTTGATTTGTGTGGAGATAAACTCGTTGAAGCTTTGCAGGTAGTCGGCGGGTTTCTGGTAGCGCCCATAGGTCTGCTCTTTGCTGATGAGCTCATCATCATGGTCTGAAATCACCGGGCGGTACTCGCTGCCCAGCAAGGTGCCGACGTCGCTTAACTGGCGGATCAGATTGCGATGCTGCTTGAGAAACGCCGAGGCTTGCTGCGGGCCAAGCTTATGCAGGTGCTGGTGCAACTGTTTTGGCTCCACGCCCCAGAGCTCTTCCAGTTCATTGAGTTTTTGGCGGACTTCCGGGCGTTTTTCGGCCTTTTTCTCCGCCTTACGCAGGACGCGCATAATTTTCTGGCTGAGCTGATTGAGTAAGCTATCCGCCTGGGTTTCCGTTGGGCTATCGCCTGGATTGTTCAGCGCCGTTTCCAGCACATCGTCACTCGATAGCTCTTCAACCAGTTGCTCGATGCTGACGCCCGCGTTTTTCACCAGCGGCTTCATGGTGTTCACATCCTGAAGCGTGGCGTAGATATCCACCGGATCGTGGATCCAGAAGACGGTTTTGCCGATATCGTCGCAGCGACGGGTGGCGCGACCGATCATCTGCTCGTACAGAATGCGCGATTTCACCCGCCGCAGGAACACCAGATGGGTGATCGCCGGAACGTCAATGCCGGTGGTTAACAGATCTACGGTGATGCCAATGCTGGGGTAGCGTTCGTTTTTAAAGCGTTTGATAAGCTTGCTGACCTGATCGCTCTTGCCGGTGATCTTCTCAATCGCGGCCTGATTAAAGTCGGGGTTGACCGCGCCCATGGCCTCATCGAGCAGGCGCTTAACCATATCTGCGTGGGCGTCCGTGGCGCAGAAAATCAGCGTTTTTTCATCGCCGGAAGGATCGATCTCTTTCGCCAGCTCTTCGCAGATCACCCGGTTAAAATCTTCGGTGATGACTTTACGGTTGAAGGCATCGACGTCGAAATTCAGCTCGTCTTCCAGTTCGCTGGTATCGACTTCCCCTGTTTCTGCATCCACGGCGCTGACGGTGTCGCCTGCCTCAAAGTGAATGCCGTATTTGCTGAGCTGGGTTTCATAGCGAACCGGCGGTTCGTGGTCAATCAGCCAGTCTTCCGCCACCGCTTCCCGGTAAGAGTAAACATATACAGGGTGACCAAAAATCTCGCTGGTGTGTTTAGCCGGGGTGGCGGTCAGGCCGATTTTTACGGCGTCAAAATAGTCGAGCACCCGACGATAGCTGGAGAGATATTGGGTGTTATCACGGATTGAGAGTTCGCCCTCGGTCATCTCCTGATCCAGCGTGTAACCACGGTGCGCTTCGTCGATGATGATACAGTCGTAGGTATCTACCGCAGGCGGTGTGCCGGAACGATAGATGCGGCTAACCATGGATTGCACAGTGGCAACCTGTACGCGGGTTTCTGCTTCTGCCGCCATATCGCCCAGTTCGGCGACATTGTAGATTTGCGAGAGTGTCTGGTTCTGTTCCAGCGAAGCCTCTTTAAAGGCATCCTGCGCCTGTTCGCCCAGCGCAGAGCGGTCGACGAGAAAGAGGATCCGTTTAAAGCGTTCGGCCTTCAGGAATCGGTAGATTAAGCCAATAATGGTACGTGTTTTGCCCGTCCCGGTTGCCATGGCCAATAATGCTTCACGCGAGCCCTGTTCCAGCGCGGACTCGACGGCCTTAACTGCGTTGACCTGGTAATCACGCAGGCCAAGATAGCTAAACGGCTCTTGATGCAATTTGGCTTCTGCTTCCGCCCGGCTACGATGCAGGCGGTCCATCAGGCCTTCGGGCGTGATGAAGCTTTCCAGCGGATAGCGGGTATTGTCAGGCGAGCGAACATCTCGGAACCACGTGCCGGAATGTTCGGCGGACTGTTTGATATAAGGTCGACCGTTGCAAGAAAACACAAAAGGAATTTGATAAACGCTATTCACACCATCTTCCCAGCCTTTGACGCGCCCTTCTTCAGACCAGGCGGGGATCATGGATGCGTCAAACTGAAAACCTTTGCTGTAGCGTTCGGCCTGGGGGATTTTCCCGGCCACATTTTCGTTTTTTCTTTTCGCTTCAACGGTTGCGACGGGTGTGAGCCCGCAGAAAAGAACGTAATCTGCTCTGCCATGTTCGTCATCGGCAAAGGTCGGCCATTCCGCAATGGCTTTGTTGACCCCTTTTTCTGGGCGGGAGCCTTTTTTCCAGGTGATTTCCTGAGTATCTGCCAGCCAGCCCCATTCATTGAGCTGCTGGTCAATCAGGATCCGCGTCAGTTCTTCGGTAATGATGTGCTTGCGGGCATAGCTGGACTTGCGGCCAAACTCCTTGCGCTGGGCCGTAATGGCTTGCTGTGTTTGCTGGGCAAGCTGCGCCTGCAAGGTGGCAAGCTTCGCTTCATAATTTTGCTGGAGCGTTTGCAGATCCTGCTGGCTCATTTCCAGCAATTGCTGTTGTTCTCTGGCCTCAATATCCATTTCGTGAGCCAGCTGTTCATATTCTTCTTTTTGCTGTTTAAGTAAATTCTGAAGCTGTTCGCTGGATTCCAGCTTTTGGTTCGCTGCCAATAAGGTTTGTTTGAGCTGTTCGATGGCAGATTGGGATTTATTGAGCTGTTCACTCGGGTCATGCGGCGGAACAAAAGGGCCAGGATTAAACTGACTACCTGCATTACCAAATGTCTGATGGAACCAGATTGCCAGCGCACGGGCGACTTTCAGCGCATCCATCGCTTCACGGTGACGGGTCTGGAACTGATGTGTCGCTTTATTACCTTCAATTCTCAGCGTATGAAATAACTGGCGAATCGCAGGATCAAACTGTAATACCCTGTCCAACCTGTAGAGCAACTCCTGCTGGTTTGGATTATCTTCCCGACTAATATTCAACCGGGCAGCAATATTTTGCGCCAGCGCTTCACCAAACTGGCGTAGCTTCATTAGCGTGGTATTGGGATCGCTGGAGAATAGCCGTTCTGCGGTGGCGGTAATTTGAACCAATAGCGGATCGTATTCTGCCAGGAAATCAAAATTTGTTGGCTGAGTTGGGCTAGCGGTTGTCAAAGATTGAGCTCCTTGCAGCGATCACCCGCAGCATATTGCTGAAACTGCAAAGGGTGAAAAGGTTCGTTTTGCGAGATGTCTTCCAAAATCATAACGCTGCACGTTTTTTTATCAAGCGTTATAAGGGCAGGATGTTGTGTGTAACACTTTAAAAAGGCTAAAGAATGGGAGTGATGGGTAATTTGTAGATTATGCTGTTGTATGAGTGCGGAGAAGAAGAGGACGCGACCTTACTGGCCGCGACCTTTCATGCTTATTACTCAATCTCCAGCTCATCAAACAGTTGCAAATCGACATCCAGCAGCTCGACCGCATTGCTACGTCGAATCCCAACGTTATTTTCAATCAACATTTCCAGCAGGCGATCGCCGTCAATCAGCGTGATCGGGGCGGCTCCCGGAAACAGCGCCGCTTCCGGGCATTTGGCAGCAAACTTGCCAGTGGTGATCAGCGTGCCGCGAATGGCTTTGTGATAAGGCAGCGCGCCGCGCAACTGATCGATGTATGGCCGAGTAATGGTATTTTGCATCCGCTTCACCTGCACCACTTCGGTAATGGTGGTGATGCCCACCTGTACCTTACCAATCACGTCCACGCCTTTATCGCCAGAGGCTTTGGTGACTTCAACTTCTTCATAGCCCATCGCTTCAAGAAGCTGCGCCACCAGATGCTCAAACTTGTAGGGGTTCATGGTGGAGAGCTGCTCGCGCAGCACCTCTTTTTGCTGCTCGTTGTAGCGTTTTACCGCATCGAGCAGCGCCTTACGCGGGTCCGCCTTTTTGGTTGGCAGCGCTTGTGTCAGCCACTGGCGACCAGCGTCAGTAATGCGGTAGCTCATTCCTTCTCTGGTCGCCAGCTGGCGGTCAATCAGGTTATACAGTCGTGCGTAGAGTGTGCTTTTTGCCGAGCGGTCGGAGGCAAATTTAGAATGCTGATGCAAAAACGCCAGCCATTCTGGTAGCAGATCCCCACGGCGCGACATTTCACGACCGGCAAGCAGTTCCAGCAGTTGTATCAGCCCTTCCTGGTCGTCCAGCCAGCGCAGCGTTTCATCGTCGTCTTGCAGAAAACGTTCGCCACGAGCGGTCGGTGCCCAGATGTCATCGGGGGTGCTTGCCATCAGTTCAAACAGCGGGTAGTTGAGGAACAGGTAGCAGCCGTAGCTGTGGCGTGGGTTTAGAATATGATTGTCGGTTTGCCAGATACGTAGCGCAATTTCGGCATCCTCACCGCTTAAGCGCTCGTTGATCCATAAATCAGGTTCTGACCAGTCGACCGGGTTTTGCGGGGTACCGGTTTGTTCAAAGATGGCGGTAATCATGCTGCGCACCGATTTCAGGGAGTAGCCTGAAATGGCTTTCATCATCGCTTTTACCTGGGCATAGGTCGGAAAAAGCGGGGTAATCACTTTGTAATTTTTCACGTCGGTCCCTTAATGAGTGCAATGGCAATAGCTTGCCATACCAGGTGAAAAATTCCATGGGATGAATCACTTATCGGAATGAAAACGGCCGTGCCGGATGGCTGCTGCGCCTTATCCGGCCTACAAAAATCTACTTCTTCAATCCCGCAAACGCGGCTCTGATCTCGTCTTCCGGCAGGTTAATGCCAATAAATACCAGCAGGCTGTGCGGCGTTTCGTCGCCCCACGGGCGGTCCCAGTCGGCGCTGTACAGGCGCTGGACGCCCTGGAACAGCAGGCGGTTTGGCTCGCCTTCAATCCACAGCATGCCTTTGTAGCGCAGCAGCTTCTCGGCGGATTCCAGCAGCAGGTTTTCCATCACTCGCGACACGTCGCTGATGTTCACCGGGTAATCCAGCTCGACGACGATCGAGGAGATATCGTTTTGCTTGTCGGCGATAAAGTGGAAGCGCGGTTTGGCACTGACCACGTTCTCTTCCAGCATAAAACCGTTGGTATCGAACAGCAGCGAAAGGTCGATATCGCCATGCGTGACGGTGTAAATCGGCGCACGGGCGTTGATGCGCGCCAGGCGATCACGCAATTTCTCGCTAACACCAGCGACGTCGGTTTTGGTCAGCAGGATGCGGTCAGCATAGCCGACCTGCGACTGGGCGATGGTGAACTGGTTCATCTGCTCGTCAGCATGCACCGCGTCAACCAGCGCAATTACGCCGTCCAGCAGGTAGCGTTCGCAAATCGTTTCATGGGAGAAAAAGGTCTGGATAATCGGGCCGGGGTCGGCCATGCCGGTGCACTCGATCACCAGACGGTCAAAATTGATGGTGCCTTTGTCGAGGTTGTCGAGCAGATCTAACAGCGCATCTTCCAGCTCACTGGAGCGGGTACAGCAAATGCAGCCGTTGGTCAGGGTTTTGATCTGCGTGGCGCGGTCGCCAATCAGCTGATCGTCCACCGAGACTTCGCCGAATTCGTTTTCGATAACGGCAATCTTGTAACCGTGCTGCTCGTTGAGAATATGGCGTAGCAGGGTGGTTTTACCTGCGCCAAGAAAACCGGTGAGTAGGGTAACTGCAATCGGGGTCATTCACTTCTCCTTCTAACAGCAACTGCTTCCGCCGCTACCGTAGCGGGCTTCCTGGCGCTCGCGGAAGAATTCTTCATAGGTCATGTACGGCTTATCGGGATGGTTGGTCTTCATGTGCTCGACGTAGTTGTCGTAGTCCGGAATGCCAATCAGCATCTTCGCCGCCTGACCGAGATATTTTTTAGCTTGCCCTAAAGTACCAAACATAAACAATCCTGATAAGCGAAAAGCCCCGCCGGAGCGGGGCTGAATACATCTTAGTGGTGTGAAGAGGTCTTCACGCCGCCTTCCGGCACCGGTACATACGGCGTCTCTTTATCAGAGCGACCGTTGATGGCGCGGGCTTTCTGCCAGGTACGGAACCCGTAGAAAATGATGCTGTATACCACCACCAGGAACAGAATACTCAGACCTGCGTTGGTGTAGTTGTTGATGACGATATGGTTCATGTTGGCAATCTGCTGCGCGGTCAGTTCGCCGCCGTTGGCAATCTTCTCTTTGTACTGATTCGCCATAAAGAAGAAGCCTTCCATCTGCGGGTTGGTGCTGAACAGTTTCAGACCCAGCGCCCAGGTGGTGCAGATCAGCAGCCAGACTGCCGGAACCACGGTAACCCAGATGTACTTGGTGCGTTGCATTTTAACCAGCACCACGGTGCCGAGAACCAGCGCCACGGCAGCCAGCATCTGGTTAGAGATACCAAACAGCGGCCACAGGCTCTTCACGCCGCCCAGTGGGTCAACAACGCCTTGATACAGCAGGTAGCCCCACAGGCCTACGCAGCCCGCAGTACCGATGATGCCCGCCACCAGAGAGTCGGTTTTCTTCAGGAACGGGACGAAGTTACCCAGTAAATCCTGCAGCATAAAGCGGCCAGAACGGGTACCGGCATCCAGTGCGGTCAGGATGAACAGCGCTTCGAACAGAATACCGAAGTGGTACCAGAAGCCCATATCAGCCATCGGCAGCACTTTGTGGAACACGTGCGCGATACCCACAGCCAGCGTTGGTGCGCCACCTGCGCGGTTCAGAACGGACGGTTCACCGATGTCTTTCGCGGTCTGCAGGATCTGCTCAGGCGAAATCACGAAGCCCCAGGAGCTGACGGTCGCCGCCGCATGTGCGGTGACATCTTTCAGCTGCGCCATAATCAGCGGTGCGTTCTCGCCGCTCATTTCATGCAGGTTCGGCATGGTGATGCCAAGGCCCGCAGGCGGGGTGTTCATCGCGAAGTACAGACCCGGTTCGATGATGGAAGCGGCAACCAGCGCCATAATCGCCACGAAGGATTCCATCAGCATTGCACCATAGCCAATGAAACGTGCGTCGGTTTCACAAGCCAGCAGCTTCGGCGTGGTACCGGAAGCAATCAGCGCGTGGAAGCCAGATACCGCACCACAGGCGATGGTGATGAACAGGAACGGGAACAGAGCGCCTTTCCACAGCGGGCCAGTACCATCAACGTACTGCGTCATCGCCGGCATTTTCAGTTCCGGGTTGAGGATAACAATCCCCACCGCCAGACCGACGATAACGCCGATTTTCAGGAAGGTCGCCAGATAGTCGCGCGGGGCGAGGATCAGCCATACCGGCAGCAGCGCAGAGATAAACGCGTAACCGATCAGGGTAAAGGTAATGGTGGTGTCTTTAAAGGTCAGTGCCGGGCCCCAGTACGGGTCGTGCGCAATCACGCCGCCGAAGTAGATAGAGGCAACCAGCAGCACAATACCAATCACCGACACTTCACCCACACGTCCCGGGCGCAGGAATCGCATGTAGATCCCCATGAATAGCGCAATCGGTACGGTTGAGCAGACGGTGAACACACCCCACGGGCTTTCCGCCAGCGCTTTCACCACGATCAGCGCCAGTACCGCCAGGATGATGATCATGATTAAGAAGCAGCCGAACAGGGCAATGGTTCCCGGGATTGGGCCCATCTCTTCTTTGATCATCTCGCCCAGAGATGCACCGTTACGGCGGGAAGAGATAAACAGCACCATGAAGTCCTGTACCGCACCGGCCAGCACGACGCCTGCCAGCAGCCATAGCGTACCGGGCAGGTAGCCCATCTGCGCGGCCAGTACCGGTCCAACCAGCGGACCTGCACCTGCGATAGCGGCAAAGTGGTGGCCAAACAATACGTTACGGTTAGTCGGAACGTAGTTCAGACCATCATTGTTAATGACCGCCGGCGTGGCGCGCGTCGGGTCAAGTTTCATCACTTTCTGGGCGATGTACAGACTGTAGTAACGATAGGCCACCAGATAAACAGAAACTGAGGCGACCACGATCCACAGGGCACTAATGTGCTCACCCCGACGTAATGCCACTACCGAGAGGCAGAATGCACCGATGATTCCGAGAATCACCCAGGGTATGTGCTTGAATATCTTTTTCGTATCCATAGTAAAACCTGGTATCTAATTAATAATTGGCCGAAGCCGCGTGGGTTTGATCTTGTGTTTGAGGAGGTAAATTGACTGCTATGTTGGGAGGATCTTGCCAGAGAATTACGCGCGTAAAGTAAGGTAAATAAGTGAGCGGTTGTATGTCAGCTTAAGCGGTCTCAAGTGTCAGTGAGCGGTAAGCAATGAGGGGGAATGGGGGAATTTATGTGATTGAGATCACGGCATTATAGTGTTCGGCTGCCTATATGCCGTGTTTCCCCACTGATAAAGTATCTGACTGAGATACTTAGATTACGATATAGCAGTAAGGCGTTTGTTCGATGTCTCTTAACAACACATGTTTCTTACGTGATTTAGTCAGGTAATATTTTTCATCCAGATAGTGGTCAATAAGTTCATCGAGGCGCTCTTTGTCTATGCGGGGTGTTACCCCGAGCGTCCAGAAGCTACGCAGCTCTAATTCTGAACGTTTGATTTTGGCGCTTTTAACCAAATCAGCAATCATATTTCTGATGCAGCTTGTCGGATCCTGGTTTTGCTTGAGTTCAAGTGCAATGTAGCTGTCCTGCGTCCAGCCTTTTTTCCGCAACAAAAAATCTGCACGCACAGACAAACGCTGTGGATTTTTCCGCAGATCGCAAGCGAGAGTTTGTTCACGCCACCATTCATGACCCGTCGAAGCTAAAAGATTGGCAAATTCTATCTGCATCCAGACTTCCCAACCGGAGATGTTGTACTGATCGATGATATTAAGTTTTTGGCGAATATCTTCACGTTCAAAAAAGTGGTGAGCGAGGGTGGATAGGTGATCAAAATCGCGATTCAACATACAAGCATCCTTTCCTTAAAAATGGGAATCCTACACCTAAGGTGCAAAGGAACGAGTAATTTTTTACGTAATTTGTCATAGGGAACGTTATTTAATGCGGAAACGATAATTATGTAGCAATTGGCGGCACCATAAAGTTTTCTCTTTCCAGGCCGAAAACCAGAGTATCTGTCTAGCGGAAAGAGAAAACATGTTAAAACGAATGAAGATTGTTACCAGCTTACTGCTGGTATTGGCGCTATTTGGCCTTTTACAGCTTGCCTCAGGCGGCTTGTTTTTTAACTCACTGAAGAATGACAAAGAGAACTTTACCGTTCTGCAAACCATTCGCCAGCAGCAGTCTGCGCTGAACGCTACCTGGGTTGAGCTGCTGCAAACGCGTAACACCCTGAACCGGGCGGGCATTCGCTACATGATGGATCAGAGCAATATCGGCAGCGGCGCGACCGTTGCAGAACTGATGCAGGTGGCGAGCAATGCCCTGAAGCTGACCGAGAAAAACTGGGCGATTTACGAGTCGCTCCCGCGCGATCCGCGCCAAAGCGAAGCCGCGTTCCAGGAGATCAACCGCACCTATGACATCTATCACGGTGCGCTGGCGGAGCTGATCCAGTTACTGGGTGACGGCAAGATCAACGCATTCTTTGATCAACCGACGCAGAGTTATCAGGACGGTTTTGAGAAGCAGTACATGAGTTACATGCAGCAGAACGATCGCCTGTATGACATCGCGGTCGAGGACAATAACGGTTCCTATAGCCAGGCGATGTGGGTGCTGGCATGCGTACTGATTACTGTGCTGGCCGCTATCGTTGCAGTTTGGTTTGGTATCAAACTGACGCTGATCTCTCCGATGAACCGCCTGATTGAAAGCATTCGTCATATCGCCAGCGGTGATTTGGTGAAGCGTATTGAGGTGGAAGGTTCCAACGAGATTGGACAGCTGGCGGAAAGCCTGCGCCACATGCAGGGTGAACTGATGAACACCGTGGGTGACGTGCGTAACGGCGCCAACGCGATTTACAGCGGTGCCAGCGAGATTGCGATGGGCAACAACGATCTCTCCTCGCGTACCGAGCAGCAGGCGGCTTCCCTGGAAGAAACTGCGGCCAGCATGGAACAACTGACGGCGACCGTGAAGCAGAACGCCGAAAACGCGCGTCAGGCCAGCCATCTGGCGCTGAGCGCTTCGGAAACCGCGCAGAAAGGCGGTAAAGTGGTCGATAACGTGGTGCAAACCATGCGCGACATTGCTTCCAGTTCACAGAAAATCGCCGATATTATCAGCGTTATCGACGGCATTGCCTTCCAGACCAACATTCTGGCGCTCAACGCCGCGGTAGAAGCCGCACGTGCGGGCGAACAGGGGCGTGGTTTTGCGGTGGTTGCGGGCGAAGTTCGTAACCTGGCCCAGCGTAGTGCGCAGGCCGCGCGCGAGATCAAGAGCCTGATTGAAGACTCGGTCAGCCGTGTGGATGTGGGTTCAACGCTTGTGGAAAGCGCCGGTGAAACCATGGATGAGATCGTCAATGCGGTGACCCGCGTGACCGATATCATGGGTGAAATTGCCTCCGCCTCTGATGAGCAGAGCCGCGGTATCGACCAGGTTGGTCTGGCCGTTGCAGAGATGGATCGCGTGACGCAGCAGAACGCCTCGCTGGTGGAAGAATCCGCCGCCGCCGCAGCGGCGCTGGAAGAGCAGGCCAGCCGTCTGACCCAGGCCGTTGCCGTGTTCCGTATTCAGCATGACCAGCAGCGCGCGCGTGACGTTGCCGCCGCTAAACCGGTTTCAACGGTCCAGCCGCGTAAAGCAGCGGTAACCGATGCCGGGGATAACTGGGAAACGTTCTAAGCCTGCAATGCCGGATGGCGCTGTCGCTTGTCCGGCCTACGGGAAACGTTACCCAGGCCCGATAAGGCGTAGCCGCCGTCGGGCAATTAACGCAGCATCAGGCGCATGGCGCAGCGTGACTCAAACGCCAGACCGTGCGCCGCTTCCACTTCTCTTTGCTGGCGCAGCGTTGCGGGAAGCGTCTCGTCAGCCAGCATTTCAAACCCCAGCCGTGCGTACAATGGCGCATTCCACGGCACATTGCGGAAGGTGGTCAGCGTAAGCGACGTAAAACCTTTCTCACGCGCCTGTTCGGCAACATAGCCAATCAATCTGCGGCCAATTCCTTTTCCTTGCCACTCCAAATGCAGCGACAGTTCAGCAATAAACAGCGATTACCCCAGCGTTTCGGCAACCAAAAAACCGACCGGACGCTCATCGACCTGCGCCAGCCAGCTCATGCCTGCGGCGGCAAATGCCCGATGCTGAGCAGCCGATATAATCTGGTCGTCAGCAATCCACGCCAGTTCGGGGAGGAGTAAAAAACGTTGCCCCGCAGATCGTTCGATGGCGGGAAGAGCAGCAGTATCTGCCAGAGTAGTGGCGCGCAAGGTAATGTTCATACGAGGAGCATAACATGCCCGATAAGCGCGGTGTTATCGGGCATCTGGAGATTAATCGTTACGCGGATCGCTGATGGGCTGGCGCACCAGGAAGATATAGGCGAGGGCGCCCACCATGGTGACGCAACCGCAGATGATCAGCGCCAGGCGGAAAGAGTTGGTGGTATCCACAATAAAGCCGGTAACGATCGGCGCGAAGGACGCGCAGATAAAACTGGCAAAGTTCTGGATACTGCCTACGGAGGCGGTCATACGTGAGGCGACAGCGACGTGGATCAAGCCCCAGCAGGAGGTGCCGGCGAAGTGGATACAGAACAGCGCCATACCGATCAGTAACACCGCGGCCATTGAGGTTGTCGCCTGTGGTACCACGAAGGTAAACGCTGCAGAGCAGAACATCCCGGCAATAATACAAATCTTACGGCTCTTGATTGGCGCCATGCCACCTTTTACCAACCAGTCGGTAACAAAACCATTAATCAACATGCCAGCTGCGCCAAACAGGAATGGAATGGCCGCCATTAATCCGGTGCTTTTTAAATCCAGGTTGTAGGAGGTCTGCAGGTAGCCCGGCAGCCAGGCCAGGTATAACCATGCGGTGTAGTTGATGCCGCTAAAGCCCAGCATCATGCCCCACATGGTACGGTTGCGGAACAGGCTGCGCCATTCGGCGAAGCTCAGCGGATCGCGGCGGGCATTGACGCTGCCGGCGTTCAGGTAAGCCTGTTCAGTGGCGCTCAGCGCAATCTGTTCGCGGTTGCGGTACAACATGTACCAGCCGATGGCGAGGAAAATGCCCAGCACGCCGATGGTGATAAACATCCAGCGCCAGCCCATAACCAGCATCATAGCAGCCAGAATCGGCGGGCTAATGGCAACACCGATGGTTGAGGCGGCGTTAAATAACCCCATTGGGCGACCGCGCTCTTTGATGTTAAACCAGTCGTTGATAACCTTTACGCCGCATGGGTTCATGGGCGCTTCGCCGATCCCCATGCCAATACGCACCAGCACAAACTGAGTGAAGCTGTGTACCATCCCGGACATCGCCTGAAACAGCGACCAGAAGAACATCCCGAGTCCTAACATAATGCGCGGGCCCTTGCGATCCAGCAGCGGGCCGCAGGGCAGTTGTGCAATACCGTAAGCGAGAGAGAAGACCGACAGCAGGACGCCGATTTGCGTGGCGCTCAGCCCCAGTTCTTCCCGAATTGTTAAGTTGGCGACCGATAATGAACTACGGTCGAGGTAATTAATCACCGCAGCAAAAAATAATAAAATCATTGCTGTGGTCTGAATACGTTTAATTCGGCTACTGCGTTGTACCATGCCCTCAGGCGGAACATTAATATCCGCCGATGACGACGTGTCAAACGAAGAACTCGGGTCGAGGGTAATATTATTTTTTTCCACGCCGGACTCCTGAACCTCAATAATTTATTTTCACACAGCAGCGGGCTGTGCAGTATTGAAAAAATACCAGTGATGAATCAATTTACTCATCACCGCTCACAAAAGTTTTTAATGCAGTCGACTTAGCGTGAGCATAGGCAAGAGGTATTTTTCAGGCGTTTATATTTTTATAAAATCGTGCTCCCGGTAATGGTTTGCTGTTTTTTATCGGTACTTAATGAGTGACGGCGCGAGTTTGATTAATGGAGCGAATCATCGATTGTTTGGCTGAATTCAAATGGTTACATAGCGCCAGGGTGGCATCCAGGTCGCTGCGGCAGATCAACGCGCTGAGGATGGTCATATGCTCATCGATGGCAATGATATTGCGCTGTTTAAGATCGCTTTCATCCCACTGATAGTGGAAGTGGAAAATCACGGAGATGATTTCAAGTGATTGATTAAAAAATATATTGTCGGCAGCGGAGAGCAGTAAAGCATGAAACTCACGGTCTAACTGCGAGAACATACGAAAGCTGCTGCCGATGCTGTCGCGCAGGATGCGATGGCGCTCCAGCAGCGTTTTGGCCTGCAGCCAGCGCGGGTCATCATCGGGCAGGTTGAGGAAATGCTGCAAAGAATGGGTTTCCAACATCTCTCTCAATTCAAACAGCTGCTCTGCATAGGCTTGATCGAACTGCTTCATACTCCACTGACCGCGTTTTTCGTTTTTAATCAGGTTATAACGCTCGAATTTTAAAAGATATTCCCGCACGACTACCGGACTGACGCCCGCCGCTCTGGCAAGTTGCAGTTCAGAGAAACTCTCGCCTGCGCGCAGTTGGCGCTGGTTGATCATGGTGAAAAAAGCCTGCTCGAAGATCCGGTTTTGCTCGGTCATGGAGGCGGTGGTGCAGGCAAAACCGTCGTCATGATCGGGTTTACGCACGATGACATAGTGGCTGCCGACCTGCGTCAGTACGCCGCATTCGCCTAAGTGGCTCAGCATATGGCGCACGGTGGTGCGACTGATGTTGTACATCTCGGCCAGCGCGCTTTGCGACGGAAGGGGGGAAGGGATATGACCCCGCGCCATATCATCGATGATTTGGTTAATCACATTGTGGCGTAAGTTTTGTGAACGGCTCATGGCGTCTCCTTTTTGGCTATTAAAACCCGATTTAAAACATTTTTATGCGCTGAGATTCACAGATTGCGTTTCCGCTTTCTCCGGTTTTTTTATTTTCGTTGATATCTGAGGCAACAAAAAAACAGGAGAGCAGAATCATGTCTACGATGAATACGTTGATTTGCCAGGAACCTAAAAAATTAGTCTGGAAAGAGCGTGAAATACCTATTCCGGGTGAGGGGGAGGCATTAATAAAAATTAAGTCGGTGGGGATTTGTGGCACCGATATTCATGCCTGGGGCGGCAATCAACCTTTTTTCAGCTATCCACGTGTATTAGGCCATGAAATATGTGGGGAAATTGTCGGGCTGGGCAAAAATATACAAAATCTGAAAAATGGCCAGCAGGTGGCGGTTATTCCTTACGTGGCTTGTCAGCAGTGTCCGGCATGCCTGAGCGGGCGCACCAACTGCTGCGAGAAGATTTCAGTGATTGGCGTGCACCAGGATGGCGGCTTCAGCGAATACTTGTCCGTACCGGTGACCAACCTGCTGGATGCGCAGGGCATTGACCCGCAGGCGGCGGCGTTGATTGAGCCTTATGCCATCAGCGCACATGCGGTACGCCGGGCGGCGGTAGCGCCGGGTGAGCAGGTGCTGGTGGTCGGTGCCGGTCCGATTGGTCTGGGCGCGGCGGCGATTGCCAAAGCCGATGGCGCACAGGTGGTGGTGGCGGATACCAGCCCCGCGCGCCGGGAGCATGTGGTTTCCCGACTGGGTCTTCCGGTTATCGATCCGTCCGCTGAGGATTTTGATGCGCAATTGCGCGCTCAGTTTGGCGGCTCGCTGGCGCAAAAGGTCATTGATGCCACGGGGAATCAGCATGCGATGAACAACACGGTGAATTTGATTCGCCATGGCGGCAGCATCGTTTTCGTTGGGCTGTTCAAAGGCGATTTACAGTTCTCCGATCCTGAGTTCCATAAAAAAGAGACCACCATGATGGGCAGTCGCAACGCGACCCCGGAAGATTTTGCCAAGGTGGGACGCTTGATGTCGGCAGGCAAACTGACTGCTGACATGATGCTTACGCACCGTTACGCGTTTGCCCAGCTTGCAGAGATTTACGAGCGGGACGTGATTAACAACCGGGAACTGATTAAAGGCGTGATCACGTTCTGAGAGGATAAGTGTGATGAAGACATTGAATCGACGTGATTTTCCGGGGGCCAGCTACCCAACGCGCGTAATCCAGTTTGGTGAAGGTAATTTCCTGCGGGCGTTTGTCGACTGGCAACTGGATATCCTTAACGAGAAAACGGATCTCAATGCTGGCGTGACTATTGTTCGCCCGATTAATACCGATTTTCCGCCGTCGCTCAACGCTCAGGATGGGCTGTATACCACGCTAATTCGTGGGTTGAACGAGCAGGGCGAGGCGGTAAGCGAGGCGCGGCTGATTCGTTCGGTGAATAACGAAATCAATCCGTATCAGGATTTCGCCGGCTATCTGGCGTTAGCGCACAATGCGGATATCCGCTTTGTGTTTTCGAATACCACTGAAGCCGGGATTAGCTATCACGCGGCGGACCGTGTGGATGATGCCCCGCCGGTGAGTTTTCCGGCCAAACTGACGCGACTGCTGCTGGAGCGCTTCAACCATTTTGTGGGGGCGGTGGATAAGGGCTGGGTGATTATCCCTTGCGAACTGATCGACTATAACGGTGAGGCGCTCAAAACGCTGGTGCTGCAGTATGCACAGGAGTGGCAGCTTCCTCCGGCGTTTGCCGATTGGGTGGAAACGGCGAACACCTTCTGTTCCACGCTGGTCGACCGCATTGTTACTGGTTATCCGCGCGAAGAAGCCGCTGCGCTTGAAGCAAGGTTGGGCTATCACGATGCGTTTCTCGATACCGCGGAACACTTTTATCTGTTCGTGATCCAGGGACCGGCATGGCTGTCTGAAGAGTTAAAACTGGCGCAATGCCCGCTGAATATCCGGGTGGTGAGCGATATCAAGCCGTACAAGGAACGTAAGGTCGCGATTCTGAACGGCGCGCATACGGCGCTGGTGCCGGTTGCCTGGCTGTGCGGGCTGGAGACCGTTGGCGAAGCGATGCAGGATGCGGATGTCCGCCATTTTGTTGAGCGAGCGATTGGGGAGGAAATCATTCCTGTGTTGGATCTCCCGGCAGATGAATTGCGGGAGTTTGCTGGCGCGGTGAGCGGGCGTTTTCAGAACCCCTACATTCGCCACCAGTTGCTT
Organism: Citrobacter freundii complex sp. 2025EL-00176; assembly: GCF_053309355.1. NCBI lineage: Bacteria > Pseudomonadati > Pseudomonadota > Gammaproteobacteria > Enterobacterales > Enterobacteriaceae > Citrobacter > Citrobacter freundii complex sp. 2025EL-00176. The sequence goes on from NZ_JBRYHT010000007.1 coordinate 215,245, forward strand.
TCCATCGCGCTTAACGGCATGACCAAATTCCGCACCCGTATATTGCCGCAGTTGCTGGCAGGTCAGCAAAATGGACGCTGGCCTGTGCGTTTAACCTTTGCTCTGGCCGCGCTGTTGGCGTTTTATCGCGGCGAACGGGCCGGGGAAGGCTATCCATTGCAGGACGACGAGCAGTGGATAAATCTGTATGCCAGCCTGTGGCCGCGAGTCGGCAATGACCTGACGCTGCGCGAGCTGGTGGATACGGTTCTCGGCGATGCAGCGCACTGGGGGGAAGATCTGACGTTGTTGCCAGGCCTTGCTGAGCAGGTGACGGCCAACCTGGAAATGATTCTGGTGCAGGGTATGCGTCAGGTGGTGAACAGTCTGGAATAAGGTTGCCATGCAGCGCCCGGGGTAGTGTTGGGCGCTGTTTTTTTAACCCTGAGCTGCCACCACTTTTATTTCCACCATCCCGATCCCCAGCTTACGCGGCGAGTGGCCGAGAATATTGCCCTCGTTAGTAGCAACCGGATCGGGTGGGATAATGACCAGCGTATCGGCATCCGCCGGGTTATCAAAATGCAAAGTGGTGGTGCTGATATCATGGCTTAACACCAGCGTCTGTTCCTCGTTGCCAACGCGCACGGGGATTGGACGATTGGCGTTGTCGCCATAGGCTTTGGCGGTGATGACCAGATCGAATTTTTTCGGCAATGGCGCTTTGTATTCGATTTTTACTGCTTCACTGAGCTGCGCATTGGACCAGCGCCCCCAGGATTCGGGGCGTGAAATACCGCTAAATTGTTTCACCTCTTCCGGCGCGCCCGCCACGTTAAAGATGAAGCTGTCTGCCTTGTAGCGAATATCGTTATCGACAATCTTCAGCGTGTCGACGTTTCCTTTGTAGCGCTCCATGTCGATCACCGTGTCTTTAAAGACGGTTTTGCTTTTCCATTTGGCTTTGTCAACGTGCTGCACGATTTGTTGTCCGCCCAGTTGCCCCTGTGAGACGCACCAGTCGGTTGAAAGCGCCAACTCCGGCGCCCACAGCTGTGCCATTTTATAGCAGCGATCTACCCAGACAAAGTTATCGCGCGGCGCGAAATCAGCCAACTGGAAGCGCAGCGGGGCCGAGTATTCGCTTTCTGGTAGCGGCTCGACGCGTTTATCCGATACGCGCAGCAGCAGCGGCAGGCGGAAATGGCTGCCGGAGAAAGCGATCATATTTTTGTCCTGATCGACGGTGAACTCTTTCATCTCTTTCGGGAAATTCCACAATCGGATGATATCGGGTTTCCACGCCAGCATTTTTTCTTTGATGTTGAGGAACACTTCCGACACGGATTCGCTCGACAAACTGCTGCGGCCAAGGCCGATAAAGTTATCGCCGCCCAGGATATCCAGCACCGTTGCGCCGTTATCCATCGTGTTACGTTTCACCGCCAGCGTATCCTGTTGCGGCTGGTCGCCGCGCAGCACAAAGAACAGGTTGTTACGATCCTGCTTGTTCAGATACTTCCATGCGGTGTTGTTCATCGCCAAATGATCGGAAGAAACCACGATTACGGTATCTTTAAACCACGGGGATGCTTTGATTTTATTGATAAATTCAGCGATGTTTTCCTGGCTGCAGCTCACCGCGCTGAAGGACTGATTGGCCTTACCCTCGATGTCATAACGTTTGCGCTTACAGCTACGTGAGATAAATCCATCCGGATGATGGGTATCCACGGTCAGGGTAAACAGCGAAAAACGTTGACCTGAACGCGATAGCTCTTCAAATTTTTTCCATGCTTCGTCCAGCACGGTGTCATCGTAAAAGCCCCAGTCGTTACGATATGCGGGATCCGCCACCACGCTTTTTAACTCTTCTGCGCCGTACAGATGATCAAACCCGTGAGATTTCAGGAACACATCCTTCCCGGCAAAGCGCAGGTTGGCCCCCTGCACAAAGTAGTTTTGGTAGCCGGAGTTTTTCAGAATATCGCCGAGACAGATATTGTTGGGGAAAAAGCTGGAAACCGATGCCGAGGCGTTGCCTTCAAATGGCGCAAACAGCGGGATGCCACATTGCGAAGCGACCATACCAGCGATGGTGTAATCCGTCCCCGGTAGCTGCATGGTATTGCTGAAATCCATGCCGTCGTTTTTCAACGCGCCGAGTTCTGGGGTCAGATCCGGGAACGCATCGTTATTAAAGTAGGTGCGTTCGAGGCTTTCGCCGTAGATATACACCAGGTTCAGCTTCGGATTAGGGATGGTTTTCGACGGCTCTTTATAATAGGTCAGGAAATCCGGATCGCCATCGCGTGACTGAGATTTCACCAGTTCAGTTATCTGGTGAAACGCCGGGCTGGCGTCAACGGAGGCCAGCGCCAGCAGCAGGGCAAGCAGGCTGTAACCCACGTGATGCGGGTGATGGCGACGGCGGCGAAGGATCCAGCCGAGGGCGACGAAGACGGTCGTCAGCGCCAGCGCAATTCCGACGCCAGGCAGAATATATTTCCCGATACCTGCGCCGGTCAGGCTGTTGGTCAGAGTATAAAGCACCGCGTCGTTGATCCCATCGCCGGTGAAATAGTCACTGGCATACAGTGTGATATTCAAGACGATAAAAATCCCCAGCACCGTTAACGTGGCGGCAAACCACCAGGTATTGCGACCCGCTTTCCAGGCATAAATCAGCACTGAAGCGAGAAACAGAGTGATGGAGATTAATTCTGACACGGTCGATCCTCAGTAAACCGGGCACATGCCTGGCAGGCTAATCATTTGGTGAGAGAACAATGTAATAGCGTTGTTATATTGCTGCAATTGTAGTGACATTAAATTACGTTGTTATTCAGAATTGGTTTAGATATGCGCGTTTTTTTGCGGGGGATTGCGGCTTTCGTGATGGCGGTACGTATCGGCAGGAATAGGGGGATGCCGCGCAGGTGACGCGCGGCATTTCATGCCTCAGGAAATGAAGTTTATGCCCTGTTTTAACACCAGATCGCAGGCCTTGGTTTTTACCTGTTTCGCCAGTGAGCTATTACCTATCGTGTTCAGATCCAGCTGTTGGCCATCTTTGGCATTGAGCAGACCCTGAATGCCGTCCATGTAGTTGGTATCTTGTTTCTGCTCTGGGGCACTGAGGCCGAGTTTATCCAGCACCTGGTTTTTGACGTTTTGCGTGTCGGTGACCGAGGCCAGTTTCTGTTTGGCGCAATATTCCAGGATCCCGGCGGCGTTATTCATGCTGCTTGAGGTCAGTGATTGATTGCTGCCATTCAGTAGGCTGGTCAGGGAAGAGAGCGACGAGCTGCCCTGCGAGCCGGAGCTTTGTTTGCTCAGTTCGCTGGCCGCACTGGAGAGCGAGTCCTGCCAGGAGGCGGCAAAAACGCTGGTGGAGATGAGTGTACTGGCGGCAAGCGCACAGCACAGCAGACGTTTGGTTGTTTTCATCATTATATGCAACTCGTGTTATGCCTTTTCAGCGCAGTATAGCGCTGGCAGTCTTAGGAGTGGTCCTAATACGTTAATACTCTTTGCCTGTTACCCGGCTCCGGTAGCTTTCCCAGTTAAAAATCACCCACAGGCTGTTACCGAGACGCATGCGATCCATCACGCGCTCACCCAGCAGTTTGTTCATTTCATCCATATTGCTGTTGGTTAACATACCGGTCGGTCGTTTTGATGACGAGCGGCGATCGACAATCTGATTGATGATCACTTTTTCATAGCGCGATTCGGTCTGCATGCCGATCTCATCGATCACCAGCAGATCCACATTGCTAAGATCGTTGAGCAACTGTTCTTCGCTGGTTTCACGGTTACTAAAGGTTTCTTTCATCGCCGACATGATATCAGCCACGGTGATGATCAGTACCGACTTACCGCGGAGCAGCAGTTCGTTGCAGATGGCTGCCGCCAGATGATTTTTGCCGGTGCCGGGTTTGCCCGAGAAAATAAAGCTGGCGATGTTGCCGTCAAACTCATCAACGTACTGGCGGGCTTTGCTCAGGGCGTTCATCTGACCTTCGCATTCCACCCGATAGTTATCGAACGAACAGTTTTGGTGCAGCGGACGGATACCGGAGCGGTTGAATGTGCGCTGCATTTTCATGGCCCGGTTTTCGCGGGCCAGGGCTGCGGCACGAATTTCACCTTGCTCTTTTTGCCATGCCAGTAGTTCTTCGCCTGTTTTAAAGGCAGGCTCGACATTGGGCGGCATCATTTTTTGCAGACGTTTCATCAGATCGCCAACGTTTTTCATCGTTATCCTCTAAAACCTGGTGGAATATGGCTGTCAGGTTCGCTGACACTGTTCACATCGCGCTTTGGCATCCCGCCATTGCTGGCCCGGCCAATCTGGATGCTACGCGCCAGTTTTTGCTGCCACTGAATATGGTGAAAGACTTTGCCTTCGGCCTGCCAGTAGGCGACGAATGAGGCCAGTTCCTCGGCGGTGACCGGCTCTCTTAACGCCACGCCCCACAGAGCGGCCTGTCGCTGAAAGTCGGCATCGGGCTGCCAGTCAGCGTACATCGCAAATTTCCCCATTGGCACAGCAACGGGCGCAGCTTGCGGCTCTTCATAAAATTGCGCATCCAATGTCACATCGCTTCCTGGACGTGACAGCTTCTCTTCAAGCGCCAACAACTGAGCCAGTCGCGCAGGCGTCAGCGCGTAAAACGCTGGCGCATTGTTGGCGAATACCGCTACGGCGCCACCCGCAGACTTTGCCAGTACCGCGTGGTGATCGTGTAGTAAGGCGTCAATGCTGATGACGTCCGGCGTCAAAATTTTGCAGGGCATAATGTTTCTCAAAACTGAACAACAACTGAGAAGGGACTGCTTTTATAGTAACACAGAGAACCAGGAGAGCAGCAGATGAGGGGGAGATTCCCCCTCCGCGATGTGCTAAGAAATTACCGCGCTAGACGCGCGGTCGTTTGCGATACAGCCATAAGCCTGGTACGGATAAGCCGATAGAGAGCGCACCGACAATTGATGAGGCTTTCAGGAAATTGGTTAACAGGGTAATCATCAGCGCTTCGCTATAGCCGAAATGGCCGATTTTTACCGCAGAGATCATGGCGGTGTAGGCGGAGATCCCGGGAAACATGGGGATAACAGCCGCGACGGTGAAGACTTTTGGATGCGCCAGATACCAGCGCGACCACTGGATCCCAATGCAGCCAATCAGCAGCGAGGCCATAAAGGTTGACCATTCAATATTAAATCCGGCGCTCATCATCACCATTCGTGAACCGTGGCCCAGCGCGCCGAGTAACGCACACCAGGGAAGCGCTCGGTGCGGGACGTTAAACACCATGGCAAAGCCTAGCGCCGGAATCGCCGACAGGATCATGTCCTGCATCAGCGCCAGAATGAAATCGATCACGCCCATCCGCGCAGCCCCCATAAGGTCATCGACATAACCACCCCAATGCAGGTCGCCAGCGTTAGCAGACTCGCAATGGCCCAGCGAGCCAGCCCGGTGTTAATGTGTCCCTTAAACATATCCGCGACAGAGTTGATCAACGGAAAACCCGGAACCAGCAAGAGCACGCTGGCAGCCATGGCGATGGTTGGGGTGTGATTAAAGGTCGGCAGCGTCAGCAACAGGCCGGATATCGTGGTCGCCACAAAAGCGGTGATGCAAAAGTTGATTTGCGGGTGCAAATGCCGGGACGCCAGAATCTGGCGAATATACATCGCTACCATGCTGGCGAAAAAGGTGATCACCGCGCCGTCCCATCCGCCGTTATTGAGCTTACAAAAGCAGGCGCAGGACAAACCAACCATCAATGCAACCAGCCATCTTGGATAGCGTAGCGGCTTAATTTGGCTAAAGCGCTTCTCAACGCCTTTTATATCCAGCAGTTTGTGCTCCGCTAAAATAACGATGTGCTGCACTTCCGTCACGACGTGCATGTTGATGCCGCGATCGTGATTTTTTCGGGTCGAGGTCAGGCATTGCCCATCTTTGATGGTGGTCAGGACAATTGCGTTGGAGGAGATGGCGCTTTCTACGCTATCCATGCCAAGCGCCAGGCCGAGGCGAGTGGATAGCTCGTCAACCAGCGCGCTTTCTGCGCCATGCTGGAGTAAAAAAAGCCCACATTGTATACATAACCGTGTAACCGTTCGCTGTGACGACTGCTCTGTTTGCATGGCTCGCTCTGACTGAAAAGGATCTCATTGAATGGTGAATGCCTTCTTTTTATCATGAAGCACGAGCCAATTGGCTCTGGCAAGATCAATCTTTGCGTTGAAAAAAGACGCATGTCGTAGTCGCTTACCTACCTTATCTGCTTATCAATAAATACAGTGCTACATGAAAAGGTGGTGTTATTTATCAGGATGGCAAATATGTAAGCAATGCTAATGTTCTATTGTAGTTCTTTTAATTGTACATAGAATGTATTTGTGCGTAATTTTGTAATAACGGTTCAATAGTTTGACGCTATTGGGATTATAGCGCCATTACTTTAATATTTGAATAAAATCCAAGGATAAACAATTCACCTCGTCTATTGTTTAGGGGTTTTCTGTTAATTAATATGTTTAATTTATCAGGAAGCTTTTAATAAGTGCGAATACGGACTGGTGAATGTGGAGGGGATATGTTGCCAGGACGCTGCAAAAACGCAATTATTATTAGTAAATTACCGATCGTGCAAACTGGGCTAAAAGGTGTAATGCAAGGGCAGTTCGCTGATTACGAATTGACTTACTGTCGTTCCGTTGAAGAACTGACATTGTTGCAGTTACGGTGCGCTGATTTGGTGATTGCTGATTTATCAGCAGATTGCAATCATCCTCGCTCAGTCTGCGAACAATATTATTCTTTATTATCTCAATACCGTGATATTCATTGGGTATTTCTTGTATCTCGTATTTTTTACCCTCTCGCCATCGAACTGCTGATGTGCCCGATCAGTTCGCTGTTATCTGATGCAGAGCCGATTGAAAGTTTAGTGAATGTAATTCACGCGGGAAATACCCGTGCAGAGAGAATTAGCAAGTCACTGCTGTCTCCGCCCGTAATGCCAGAGTTGGCTGACCATAGCGTCCGCTCAATTGTACTTACTCTCTCGGAGAGGAAAGTGCTAAGACTCCTGGGAAAAGGCTGGGGAATTAACCAGATTGCGTCGTTGCTTAAGAAAAGTAATAAAACCATCAGCGCCCAAAAGAACAGCGCCATGCGTCGCTTATCAATACATAGCAATGCAGAGATGTACGCATGGATAAACAGTTCTCAAGGATCGCGAGAACTGAATTTACCTTCAGTATATGGAGAGACCACGGAATGGAAAGCAGAAGCATTAAAAGAAACGTCGCGCTTATAGAAAAATGTGCGATGAGTCGCGTGGGTATTGAGAGTTTATTCAATACCATGCCGGGTGACCAATACACACTTCATCTCTTTTCGAATCAGCTTGCTTTTAGTCAAGCGATGTTAAAAATGTCATTTTCGGCAGTTATTTTTTCTCTTTCTGCTATCAGAACCGATCGCAGAGCAGGACTCGCCTATCTGACGGAGATGGCGATAAATTTCCCTCGCATCAGGCGTGTGGTGATTGCCGATGACGATGCTGAGGCGCGTTTAATTGGCTCTCTGTCACCGTTGCCGTTAGATGGGGTTGTTAGCAAAGCTTCTTCGTTAACTGTGTTGCAGGACGCACTATTTACGGCATTGAATTGCCCTACTCAGGTAACCGAAAGCGCGAAAAACCATTGGTTTATCAATCAAAGCCGTGTGCTTAGCCCTACAGAACGAGAAATTCTGCGTTTTATGTCGAATGGCTATTCGATGCCGCAGATTGCCGTTCAGCTTGAACGGAATATTAAAACCATTCGGGCGCATAAATTTAACGTAATGTCCAAGCTGGGCGTGAGCTCAGATGCCGGGCTACTGGATGCTGCCGACATCCTGCTGTATCTGCGCGCAGGTGAACCGACACCCTTTCTACAAGCGGCGTCGTGACGGTCAACGTAGACGTATTTTGTGTCGGGTTCATTCACTGGGCTGGGGCGTGAAACATCACTGACACACATCAACCCAGGTGGCTGAAGTTATCTCAGCCATCCTTTCTGGTGTGATGCGAACCGCGCTGTGAATGGCTCCTGCCGCAGGCAGCACTTCAGCATAGTGCTTCAGAGAGACATCGCAATAAACCGATATCGGTGTTTCCAGCCCGAAAGGACAAACGCCGCCAACGGGATGACCCGTCGCATTCACTACCTCATCACTACTCAGCATTCGGGCTTTGGCACCGAACGTACTCTTTAGCTTTTTATTATCCAGCCGAGCATCGCCTTTGGCGACGACCAGGATGATGTCGTTCTTCACCTTTAGCGAAAGGGTTTTCGCGATCTGACCGGGTTCGACATTGTGGGCTTTTGCTGCCAGCTCGACGGTTGCCGTGCTCTGGTCTAATTCGATGATCTCAATATCTGGGGCATGCTGCGCCAAAAATTGGCGTACTGATTGCAAACTCATTCTTCTCTCCATGGTGCCTACAGGCAGCTCCGCACAGCAGAAAACCGCATGGCGTAATTTGTCATAGGGCTCACCTCACTGTAAATATTTTATTGTAACAATATAGCAACATTGGCAGTTTTTCGATCGTCTTCACAATCAAAGAAACCGGTTACAGTAACCGGTTGCAGATTGTTGAAATGACGATTAATACTGAAGTTGTCACTTCCTCTGTATCACATAATAAGAGCCATCTATGAAACTTAACTCAAAATGCAGTAGTGCTGGTGTTCTTCCCGGCACGGTTGCGAAAAAGTGTAATGGGCTTTACGTGGTAGTGTTGATGCCGGCATGGCGGCAGGGTTTTGCGCAACGGGAGAGCGGCTATGTCTACTAATCATACTGTGTTTAATGTGATTTTCCGCTTTGTTGAAAATTATGTCAGCCCTGTCGCCGGGCGTATCTCTTCGCAACGTCACGTGATGGCTATTCGTGATGGTTTTATTTCGGCTATGCCCTTTATGATTGTAGGCTCATTTCTGCTGGTTTTTGCCTACCCGCCATTTTCTCCTGATACAACATGGGGATTTGCCCGCGCATGGCTGGATATGGCAAAACAGTTTGAAGGTCAAATCCTCACTCCGTTTGATATGACGATGGGGATCATGTCGGTCTACATATGTGCGGCTATCGCTTATAACCTGGGTAAGCACTATGTGAAGTCGCATCAGTTAGATCCGTTTATGTGCGCGATGTTGTCCATCATGGCTTTTTTGCTGATTGCCGCGCCGAAAACCAAAGGCGCGATGCCCGTTGATAGCTTGGGTGGGACGGGGATTTTCACCGCTATCCTGGTGGCGATTTACTGTGTTGAAATGATGCGTTTCCTTAAAGCGCACAACATCGGTATCCGTTTACCCGATCAGGTGCCGCCAATGATCAAAAACTCCTTCGATCTGCTGATCCCGGTGCTGGTGGTGGTGCTAACGCTGTACCCTCTGAGCCTGGTGATACAGTCGCAGTTTGACATGCTGATCCCGCAGGCCATTATGGCCATCTTCAAACCACTGGTATCTGCCGCTGATTCTCTCCCGGCGATACTACTGGCCGTGCTGATCGGTCATCTACTGTGGTTTGCTGGGATCCATGGCGCGGCGATTGTGTCAGGGATGCTGCAAATGTTCTGGCTAACCAATCTCGGAATGAACCAGTCGGCGCTGGCACAGGGCGCACCTTTGCCTCATATCTTTATGGAAGCATTCTGGACGTTTTTCATCGTAGTTGGTGGGTCCGGCGCGACGATGGGGTTGGTGATTTGCTATCTGCGCAGCCGTTCGGCTCATTTACGCTCGATTGGGCGTTTGAGCGTGGTCCCCAGCATTTTCAATATTAACGAACCGGTGATTTTCGGTACGCCGATTGTTATGAACCCGGTGTTCTTTATCCCGTTCCTGCTGGCCCCGATGGTGAATGCGGTGCTGGCATGGGCGACGATGAAGCTGGATTTAATTGGTCGGGTGATTTCCGTCGTTCCCTGGACGGCCCCGGCACCGGTTGGCGCGGCATGGGCGTTAGGCTGGGATTATCGTGCGGCCATCCTGGTCGTCCTGCTGGCGTTAGTGTCTGCTGTTATCTACTTCCCATTCTTTAAGGTCTATGAAAAGCAGCTCCTGGCGCAGGAAAAAGAAGAAGCACAGCGTATAGAAGAGGAAAATCAGCAGGTTGCATAATTTGTTGGCGAGGGGCTGCGGCGCCTCGCTTATTTCAGCGTACAGTCACCGCATTGCTGAACGTCGGGCAGGCGGTAACGCTGGCAGCAGGTTCTGCGCACCAGTAGTCCTTCGCGTGGAACAACGGTACGCCACAACGGATTATCCTGACCGCAGGAGAGTTGTTTCTCAAAAAAGCAGGTTTGGCGCAGCGTGTTCAGCAGCTCTTCACCTAACAACGGCTTCATCTCCGTTAAATACCAGTGAATTAAATAGCCGGTATTGCTCCAGATAAGCTTGGCGTTGATCTCGCCTGTGGCTTCCAGCGCTTGCACAACCGGCGTTAGTGCCGAGAGAATCAGCGTTTCCATGCGTTGTTGAGGCGACAGGGCTGTAGTCTGGTGATCCTGGTGGACATCAATCCAGAAGCAGGCGGCACGGCCCGTTTCGTGAAACTCAACGCGCATGTGTTCAGGTGAGACGTCGATGGCCTCTTTTTGCGTTAGCAGGGCTACCATGAGCGGGGGCATCATCAGACCGATATACCATTGCGCCCAGAGAGAAATCAGCGGCTTATTTTCGCGTGTTAGCGTGGGCTGGTTGCGATAGATATGGTCTGAATAAACGGCCAACAGCGAACTGAGCGTCGCCGGTTGCGTCCATTCATGTAGCGTCATCGCACCCGGTACGGGAGTTTCGTCAAGACGAATGAAGTCCAGCAGGTGCTCACGGGTTTTGGCTATCGTTTCGCGTACAGCAGCAGCCAGCGAGGGCATCTTTGCTGGGAGGTGGCTACGCCAGATAACATCTTCAACGATCGGTGCGGAACGATAAGCCATGGCTATGTAAGGATGTTAATCTAAATGATAATGATTGCCAATCCTATAGTCGGCGATGCACGATGGCAAGATCTTTGTCGCGATGTCGGGCGCCACCGCACAGATAGCTCAGAGTGAAGGGCGGTTTACCCGCAGCTCATCGCTGACCAGCGTGTTGTTACGTCCAAGATTCTTGGCCTCATACAGAGCTTTATCCGCTCTGGCGATAGCGGCCTCAATATCCTGCTCTACCAGCGGCGCAATACCGATACTGACGGTCACGTTGGTTGCCACGCTTTCGTTAAACATGTGGGGTATTTTAAGGTCATACACTTTCTGGCGAATACGCTCGGCGGCAGCCTGTGCCTGCTGCGGATCGATCGCGGTCAGCAAAACCATGAATTCTTCGCCGCCGAATCGCGCCACCACGTCCCGGGATCGTACAGAATCACGAATGGCGGCTGAGACGCGGATCAGCGCCTGATCGCCCATCATATGCCCGTAATGATCGTTATAGGCTTTGAAGTGGTCGATATCTAATAACAGCACGTAGTGCTTCGAGTTGCTCAGCGCCAACAGCGTATCGAGTCTGTGTTGCAGCCCCCGGCGGTTATATAAACCAGTAAGCGGGTCAAGCATGCTGAGTCCGTTGAGCGTTTCCCGTTCCTCCAGCAGTTTGTACATTAACTGCTGGGCGAAACCATCGTAGCGCTTTTGTATCACATGCTGGATAGCGATCCCGGCCATCGGTAACGCCATAAAATAGAAAATTCGTAAACCATGCTCGTTGCCGCTAAGCCATAAACAGACGGCGACGGAGGGGAGAGAATGCAGCGTAAACGCGATGATATTATTGGCAAAAGCAATAGATCCAATAAACAGTACGCTGAGCAGTGCGATTAACAGAAAATAATAGTCATTATGACCGAGCGTGGAATATTTTTGGAAAATATGGAATGCCCATAACAAGCCAAAAACAATTGAAATAAAAGGGAGATTAATTTTTTTATCCGTGTATTTCCCATGCCATATAAGCAGCAGCGTACTGGTGATCAGTATCAGCAGAGCCGGTACTGATAGGGCTTTAACGGCAAAAAGTGGGAAAAAAAGCGTAAACAGCGCGGAGACTGCGTTGAGAAGCAGAAACAAACGCAAAGAAAGTTGATATTTTTTAGTGCGCAGAGTTCGCCAGGATTGTACTGTCATAGGTAAATATTGTTAGTTATCTGTAATATACGAAGATGGGTTGGTAAATAAAACAAATAACGAACGGGGTATCATTCGCTGAGGTCTTTATTTTTAGTTGAAGCGTTAACCGGCGAGCAATTTATCACCTTAGGTTATTCATGTCATCAATCGTTAAGTAAAACTCATATAATTGATAGTGCCTCCCAGCTGACAAATGAGAAAATATATCATATGATATTGGTTATCATTATCAATGTCGTAGGTGGAACCATGTTGCAACGTACGCTGGGCAGTGGATGGGGAGTTCTGTTGCCGGGGATACTCATTGCCGGGATGGCATTTACCGATCTGTCAGTCTATGTATGGAAGGTAATGATTGTATTAGGATTACTACTGACTTCGCTCATGCTATACCACAAGCGCTTACGGCATTTTGTTCTGTTACCTTCATGTGCGGCGCTGATCGGCGGCATTGTGCTGGTAATGATGAACTGGAATCAGGGATAAGCAAAACGGGGAAAAAGCGAGAGGGAAATAAGATAATTGGTGCGAGGGGGGGGACTCGAACCCCCACATCCTAAGGACACTAACACCTGAAGCTAGCGCGTCTACCAATTCCGCCACCTTCGCACAGTCATCTTATTTTTTTGATATCGCCTCGTTGGTGCGAGGGGGGGGACTTGAACCCCCACGTCCGAAAGGACACTAACACCTGAAGCTAGCGCGTCTACCAATTCCGCCACCTTCGCCCAGTGCGAGCAATATCAACGTGGATTATGGTGCGAGGGGGGGGACTTGAACCCCCACGTCCGAAAGGACACTAACACCTGAAGCTAGCGCGTCTACCAATTCCG